>DAXT01000023.1 GCA_002506535.1 Methanothrix harundinacea | reverse complement strand
GATCGCTGGTTAATAGAAATCCTCGGTGGTCTATCGGGGCGCCAGGTGTACGAGTAAATTAATAAAGAGCTACTAACAATGGACATAAGTGATTCTCATGCTCAGATGGCCAACTGCGATTTTGCTGATCCTGATCCTGGCAAACATCGGAGCCTCTGCCCTATTGGTCGACAGCAAAGGGACCGGAGACTTCTCGAAGATCCAGGACGCAATAGACGCCTCCGAAGCCGGCGGCGAGATAATCGTCCTGAACGGGACGTACCGCGAGAACCTGGTAGTGGATCGACCCATCACCCTCCGGGGCGACGGAAAGCCGGTAATAGCAGGCGGCAACTCGTCAGCCCCCCTCATCACCATAAATGCGAGCGGCGTCGTCCTGGACGGGTTCGTCTTCTCAGGCTGCGTAGATGAGAGGTACGACTCGGGTGCTGTTCTGGTCCTCTCGGATGAGTCAACAATCGTCAACAACACAGTATCGGGCTCGTCGGGTCACGGAATCCATATGCTAAATTCAAAGAATCACCTGATATCCGGCAATCTGATCCATGACAACTCCAAGGCTGGAATCCAATTTTCAGGGGCAAACTACAGTCGTATCGCAGCAAACGATATCCGCCAAAATGGGTACGGAATCTTCATAGACCGCTCCGAGCAAAATCGGATCTCAGATAGCGATGTCTGGGATAACCGAGGCGACGGCATTGTGATCTCGGCCACCTCAATGAGCGAATTTATAAATAACTCGATCCATAATAACTCCGAGAACGGGATATATCACGTCGATTCTGACAACAACATAATCACGGGAAATCGGATCCGGGATTGCAAAAATTGCGGGATCAACATCGATAGATCCTCCTATGTCATGATCTTGGCCAACACCATCGAGAGGTGTGGCGAGATGGGGGTCAGTTTAGACACGAGCAACATCGCTTTTGTCACCCTGAACACCGTATCGGATAACCACCTTAATGGCATCGCAATTCTCGGATCGAACTACAACACCATCTCAAGAAATCTCGTCCGGGATAATCGGGATAGCGGCATATCCCTACGATTGGGTAGCGAGAGGAACATTATCACCAACAACGAGATATCGGCTAGCAGGAGGTACGGCCTCGTATTCGACGGGAGCAACTCAAACACTGCCCAGGAGAACAAGATATATAACAACACGAATGGCATCGTGATGCTACACTCCAACGGCAACTCCATCGTCGATAACAGAATCAAAGAGAACGGCTACGGCTTGAGTCTAGAGATAGTCGACAACGTGATCATCTCGAAGAACGAGATAGTCAACAGCTCAAGAGATGGCATCCGCCTCTTTCAATGCTACAACAGTAAGATATGGGCAAACAAGATCCGAGATAGCCGCGCTGACGGGGTTCACATTACCAGTTCGAAGGGGACGATAGTCTCAGAAAACGACATCGAAGAAAGCGGAGGGTACGGCGTCCAATTCCTGGATCATAGCAACGATAACCTACTCGTCTCAAACCTGATCAAAAACTCGGGGCTCGGCGGGGTATACATCTTCGAGGGCGAGACCAACTTCGTCGTAAACTGCGCATTGGTCGATAACAGCGAGTTCAGCGGCAGGGACAACTGCGGGATGAACTGCCGGAACTTGTGGTACAGCAACTACTACAGCGATTTCGAGTGTGAAGAAGCGTCCTGGGTGGAGGAGGTTGTCTGCGCAAACCCCTACGTGATCCAAGGCCACAGGGGAGCGACCAACTTCGATACCAGGCCTTTCAGCGACCGTTCCATTGCCCTCGGTAGATAGGGCGGGGTTTCGGATGAGGGGGGAGGAGCGATGGCCTTCCCTTACCCCTCAAGGCTTGAGATCGTCCCCTTATATCCTTCCATCGGATTCTGATGCGGACTGATAAAAGAGAAAATTTATGAAGCGCGAGAGACCATAGATCCAGGTGATCCCCATGCTCAGATTTCCGACATCCATCTTGATGATCCTGCTTCTGGCAAGCGCCGGAGCCGGTGCAGAAACCCTTCTAGTCGACGCTGGAGGCTCAGCAAACTTCTCGAGGATCCAGGAAGCCATAGACGTCTCCGAGGCAGGCGGTGAGATAATCGTCATGAACGGGACGTACCACGGGAACCTGGTGGTCGAGAGGTCCATCTCCCTTATAGGAGACGGAAGTCCGGTCCTGATGGGCGGGGACGCATCAGCTCCCATCATAACGATAAACGCGAGCGGCGTCGTCCTGGACGGGTTCGTCTTGCCCGGCTGCGCCGTCGAGGAGTGCGATTCAGCGGCGGTTCTCATCCTCTCGGATGGGTCCAAGGTTCTTAACAACACCATATCGGGCTCCTCGAGCCACGGCATATGCATCCTCAACTCAAAGGGCCACCTGATAAAAGGAAACCAGATCTACGACAACTTCAAGGCCGGCATCCGGCTCGCCGGAGCAAACCACAGCCATGTAGAGGCGACCGAGGTATATGGGAACGCCTACGGCATATTCATCGAAGGCTCCGAGCATAACTGGGTCTCAGATAGCAAGATATGGGGCAACGGCGCCGACGGCATCACCATAGCCTCATCTTTAGGCAACGAGTTTACAGGAAACTCGATCCACAACAACTCCGAGAACGGTGTGCATCTACAAGAGTCCACGAACAACGCCTTCGTTGCCAATCGGATAATGGATTGCGGATACAGCGGGATCGACATCCTCAGGTCGAAAAGCAACATGATGGTGGTGAACACCATAAAGAGATGCGGAGAGATGGGGATAAACGTCGATTCCAGCAACAACAACATGATTGTCAGAAACAGCATATCTGAAAACGACCTCAACGGGATCGGCTTGCAGGGTTCGAAGTCCAACTCAGTGATGGAGAACGTCATCGAAGACAGCCGCGAAAGCGGCATATCTGTCCGGCATAAGAGCATCGAGAACCTGATCACATACAACGCCATCTCCGGTAACAAGAGGTACGGCCTCGTATTCGACGATAGCGACCTGAACTTCGTCCAGGCGAACAAGATCAGAGAGAATACCGACGGCATCATCATGCGCAACTGCCGGGATAACGCCCTCATTGAAAATGAGCTCGATCAGAACAGCTTCGGCATAAGCCTCGAGATCGTCGAGAACGTGATCGTCTCGACGAACAATATCACGAACAGCACCAGGGATGGGGTGCGCCTGCTACGGTGCGATAACAGCAAGATATACTCTAACAGGATCCTGGACGCCCGCTCAGACGGGATCCACATGATAAAATCCGCCGGCACCGTCGTCTCCGGCAACGACATCGAGAGGAGCGGCGAGTACGGGGTTCAGGTCCTCGACCACTCCGACCAGAACCTATTGATGCTGAACCTGATAAGAGAATCGGGGCTCGGAGGCGTATATATCTTCGATGGGGTCTTCAACCTCGTCATGTCCAACGTCCTGATCGATAACAACAAGTTCAGCGGCAGGGACAACGGCGGCAACAGGTGGCTCTCCAACTACTACAGCGACTTCGAATGCGAAGAGATGATAGGGACGATGGTCTGTGCGGCTCCCTTCGAGATCCATGGCTCCAGGGGCGCCGTCACCCTCGACGAGAAGCCTTTCATGAGCTATCGGGCCCTCCTCGGCCGGGAGGTTTAGGCTGGGGGCGTCGGCGCCTTTTTTAATGGTGAAAAATATAGGATAAAAAGGGTCGCTTTGATCCGACCCTCCAATCATCCCATCATCCTATCGCTTCGATCTCTCTTTTCAGCTCTTCGTCAATGAGGGCTCCCTCCAGATTCGCCCTGGAAAGGGAGAACAAAGTGAACTGGTCGACCTTCGCCCGGATGAGGTTCGCCCCCGAGAGGTCGGCCCCCGTCATCTCCACCGACGACAGGGTGGCTCCCCGGAGGTCGGCGCCGGTGAGGTTGGCGTTGGTGAGGTACGTCCTGTCGATGGTGGCGTCCCTAAGAAAAGCCCCCGAGAGATCGACGCCCCGCAGGTCGAGCCCCTGGAGGTAGGCCCTCCCCAGCTTGGCGTCGCTCAGATTCGATTTTATCAGCCGGACGGCGGTGAGGTCCGCATCGGTGAGGTCCGCCCCCGAGAGGTCGGCCCCGGTGAGGTCGGCGTAGGATAGCTTCGTCCCCCGTAGGGTAGATCGAGCCAGTTTCGCCTCCGTCAGGTCGGCGTAAGCGAAGAGGGCCCAGTTGAGGTTCGCATCGGTGATGTCGGCCCTCATGAGGTACGCCCTGGAAAAGTCTGAGTCCGAGAGGTCAGAGCCCGACAGGTCTGTCCCGTAGAACTCGGCCCTGGAGAACTGGCCGCGGTTGAGGTAGCTTCCCCTCATCTCCGCCCAGTTCATATGGGCTCCGACGAAGTTGCCACCGATGAGGTAGACACCGATCATCGTCGCTCCTGTGAGGTCTGTCCGGAATAGCCGCGCGTTGGTCAGATCCGCCCCCGTGAGGTCGGCGTCGGTCAGGTCGGCTCTGGTCAGATCTGCCTTGATCATGGTGGCATCTCTCAGGTTGGCCTCCGAGAGCTTCGCCCCCCAGAGCTTCGCCTCCGAGAGGTCGGCCTCCGAGAGGTCGGCCTCCGATAGGTCCGCCCCCGAGAGGTCAGCCGCTGCGAGGTTGGCTTTGGTGAGATTTGCGCCGGAGAGCCACGCGGATATGAGGTAAGCGCTCTGTAGATCCGTCCCGGTGAGATCTGCGCCGGATAGATCAGACTGGTTCAAATTGGTGCCGCTGAGGTCGAGGCCTGAGAGGTCGGCAGATCTCAGATCGGCCCTATCGGATACCGATAGAGTCTCATCACCGACTGAACCGTCTCCAGAAAGGAGGAGGATGAGCGATACGACTGCTATAAATTTTATTGACTTTGATATCGGAATGCGGATTTTTTTCATCTCGAACCTCTCGCTGAATCTTCGGCTATATCTGACTGCGATTACGGGGTTTCTGGTGTAGCTTGTCATCCCAGTCTCCATTTCGGGTTTATCGAGTCTAAGTTTTCGAAACCCTCGAAGCTGTATGGTGCGGAGTAGTATTCGTCGTCTATCATGACGCCGTAGTAGCTATCGACGGCGATCCATAGATCCGGTCGGCCGTCGTCTTCGATTATAACCCAGAGGTGTCCCTGCCAGTCCCATTCGCTAGGATCGTACATATATCTTACTCTATAATTGAAACTTTCGTAGGTATCCGCCAGCTTCTTCGATCCGTCGTAACACATCCCCAGGGGGGTTACGGGAAAGATGGCGCGCCGGGTCACCTCTCTGATGAACCTGTTGTTATCGGTCCTCTCGTATGTCGCGTTCCTCTGGATGGCGTCGGGGACGATCACCCTCACCGGCCCCGTCGGGGTCGGCGGCTCCGCCCAGAGGTCTGCGAGCCTCGGGGCGGCGCCGTTGGGCGTCAGGTAGCTCCTCTCGCCGTCGGAGAAGGTCACCGTCACGTAGCCCCTCTCCGGGGTGGCGTTGAAGCCGTGGGTCGCGAGGAAGAAGGCGAGGTCGTGGACGGTTATCCCGATATCCTCGTAGCTGGAGATGAGGAGCCACAGGTCGTTCACCTCGGCGCAATCTGATACCCCCGAGATGAGCGCCAACGATATGGTCAACAGCACAACCTTCTGATTCGCTCCGGTATAGCTCACCAGCGATCCAGCCATTTTATCCTGCCAGGGGACGTATTATGTTGCTGGTATAAAACAGATCTCGATGGGCCGGCCGGGATCGGCAAAGATCCCCGGGTCACCGGCAGCAGATCGAGGAGAGAGGCGTCCCCTCGGCCGATCCGGCTAGAGCATCATCCTTTGACCGGTACGTTGATAAAATTGGTCAGTTATCTATCCGGGACGACCTTCAAAGAGTTGGGAGCTATAATGGCCAAGAGACCTGCGGACCTGATCTACGCCGTCGACGAAGATCCGCCCCTGATGACGAAGCTTCTCCTGGGGCTGCAGCACGTCTTCCTCATATCCATAGCCCTCATCTTTCCGGTAGTGATAGTGAGGTCGATAGGCGGAACCCCCCAGCAGGCGGAGTTCATGGTCAGCATGGCGATGCTGGCCGCCGGGGTGGGGACGATCCTCCACGCCCTCAACTGGAAGGGTATAGGCTCGGGGTACCTCTGCCCCTCCCTCTGCGGTCCGTCCTTCCTCTCCGCCTCCCTCCTGGCGGCGTCCGTCGGCGGCCTCCACCTCGTATTCGGTATGACCGCCGTCGCCGGCCTCTTCGAGGTCCTCCTATCCCGGGTGATGCACAGGCTGCGGGTCCTCTTCCCTCCAGAGGTGACGGGTCTTGTGGTGGCGATGGTGGGGATATCCGTCATCCCCGTCGCCCTCACAAACTTCATGGGCCGCAACGGCAGTGAGGCGGTAACCGAGCTTCCTGAGCTGGCGGTGGCCCTCGTCACCCTGGGGACGATGGTGGGGATTACCGTCTGGTCCCGGGGGAAGCTGAGGCTCTACTCGGTCCTGGTGGGGATGATCTGCGGCTACATCGCCTCCATCGGCCTTGGGATCCTCGACGCCGGCCACCTCTCTCTCTTCAACGAGGCGCCGATCCTGGCGGCCCCCGACCTCGACCACTTCGGATGGGCCTTCGATCCCGTCCTCCTCCTCCCATTTCTGATAGCGATAACCTGCTCCTCCCTCAAGACCGTCGGCGACATTACCACCTGCCAGAAGATAAACGACGTCGAATGGAAACGGACCGATATGAGGAACGTAGGCCAGGGGATCCTCGCCGACGGCATGAGCGCCATCTTCGGCGGCCTGGCAGGGACGATGGGCCAGTCCACCTCTTCCAGCAACATCGGCCTATCGATAGGGACGGGGGCCACCAGCAGAAGGATCGCCTTCGCCATCGGCGGGATTCTCATCGCCCTCGCCTTCCTCCCCAAGCTCGCCATGGTCTTCGTGGTGATGCCTATGCCGGTGATGGGGGCGACCCTGATATTCTCCGTCAGCTTCATGATAATCGCCGGATTTCAGATAATAATGTCGAGGATGCTCGACGCCAGAAGGACCTTCCTCGTAGGGATACCCCTCATCATGGGGCTCTCCGTAGACGCCGTCCCGGGCCTTTACGATAACGTCCCCCACCTCCTCGCCCCCATCTTCAGCTCATCCCTCTCCCTCGCGGCGGTCCTGGCGGTCCTCTTAAACCTACTCTTTCGGATAGGAGTCGCTAAGAGAGAGAGGTTCGTCCTCACCCCCGGCGTAGACGGCTCCGATTCGATCTTCAACTTCATGGAGAGGCAGGGGGCGGCCTGGGGTGCCAGGAGAGAGGTGATCTACAGGGCGGTATCGGCGATCAACGAGCTCTTCGAGGCGGTCACATCGTCGGGGCTCGCGGAGGGAAAGGTCGAGATGGAGGTGGCCTTCGACGAGTTCAACCTGGAGGTCGAGGCCCGGTATGAGGGAGAGCCACCGGTTCTTCCATCGGTGAGGCCGGGGGATGATGACCTCCTGGAGGAGGGAGCCGTCTTCTCGGGCTTCATGATCAGGAGGTACGCCGACTCGGTGAAGGTGGAATCGAAGGACGGGGTATGCCGCGTCAGGCTCCACTTCGACCATTGAGATGGCGGCATCTATCTGCAGGATCCGCCCCGGAGCTGTGAATGACGGTCATGGTGAGGACGTTCTTTCCACCCCGCCGTTCGTATCTGAGATAGTCGGTGAGGGCTCTTATGAAGTATATCCCAAGGCCGCCGACCTTCCGTTCCTCCAGAGGTCCGTCGATATCCGGTGGCGGAGCTTTTAGGGGGTCGAAGGGGACGCCGTCGTCGACGATCTCCACCTCGACCTTTCCATCCTCTACATCGCACTTTATCTCGATATCCCCGGATCTGCCGTACTTTATTATGTTGGTGCAGGCCTCGTCCGCCGCCATCATCAGGTGGAACGCCTCCCTCTCGTCTAGGTCTGATCCCCTGACGGCCTCCAGGATGAACCGGCTGATCTCGGCGAGGCTCTCCGGGGAGGCTATCGCCCTCATCGTGAAGCTCGCCATCATCCGCTCCTCCTCCCTTTCAGGACCATGAGGGTGATGTCGTCGAACTGGGGTCTATCACCGCTGAAGGCGACGACCTCCCCGGCGATCTTTCTGACGAGATCCGCCGCCGGAAGGTGGCTGTTATCCCTGGTCACCTTGAGAAGCCTCTCGATCCCGAACTGTTCGAGCCCCTCGCCCGTAGCCTCGATGACGCCGTCGGTGTAGAAGATGACGGTATCCTCCTCGCAGAGTACGATCTCCCTCTCCTCCATATCCGCCCCCTCCATCACCCCCATGGCGAGCCCCCCTGTCCGCAGGAGGGTGATCTCGCCGGTCACCCCGTCGAGGACGGCCGGGGGGTTGTGGCCGGCGTTGACGTATCTGAGGGTCCTCGACCCTGGGTCCAGGACCCCGTAGAAGAGGGTGACGAACATCCCCGATTTTGCGTCGGCGGCGATCAGGTCGTTCGCCCTCCTGGCCGCCTCCGATGGACCGGGGTTTCCTGTGGCCGTCGCCCTCAAGATCGCTCTCGAGAGAACCATGAAGAGGGCGGCGGGGACGCTCTTTCCCGAGACGTCGGCGATGACGAGGCCGATCCTCCCCTCGGATACGGGGACGAAGTCGTAGAAGTCGCCCCCCACCTCCTTCGCAGGAATGCTCTTTGCGGCGAGGTCGAAGCCCTCCACCTCCGGGACCGTCTCCGGGAGGAAGCTCTCCTGGATCTCCCGGGCGATAGATAGCTCCATCCTCTTTTTCTCCAGCTCGTCGAGGTACTCGTCCCTCTCCGAGGCGGTCTTCCGCTCTTTCATGAGGTTGGATATCATAAAGGCGAATACCAGCATCCCGAAGGTGTTGGAGGCGATCATGGGGACGGCCGTCTCCCGGACGACCATCACCGCCTCCTCGTAAGGCTGCGATATCAGGAGGACGAGGAGCATGTGCAAGGAGACGGCGAAGGCCGAGAAGATGACGGCCCCTCCCACCCCCACGAACCTTCGCCGGTTGAGGAGGTAGACCGCGCCGCCCAGGAACCCCGCCAGGACCGTGGCGAGGGAGCAGGCCGGCCCGGTGAACCCGCCCAATAGATAGCGGTGGACTCCCCCTATCAGCCCGGCCCCGAGGCCGACGACGGGCCCCCCCACGAGCCCCCCTATCATAGGACCCAGGTCCCTGACGTTGGCGATCACCCCGAAGATCTCCACCCCCGAGACGGTCCCGAAGACGGAGAAGCCGCCGAAGATGAGGATCAGAGCCGCCTGGTTCTCCCGGGTGAGCCTGCCGTCGAGAACCTCGCAGAAGCGTCTCGTCCTGGTGATAAGATAAGCTGCCACCATGATGACGCAGATCTTGTCGATCAGGGTGAGAAGGAGGGTTCCGGCCGCCATCTTCGTCTTCCTGCCGCCTCTCCTTTAAAATGGGAAGGGACCGGGCAGCTAGCCCCCTCGCCGGAAATCGTCCGCCGCCTCTTCTTCGCCGTCGTATATCTTGAAGAGCTGGGTGAACCCGGCGATCTCGAAGGTCTCCCTGACGTAAGGCCTGAGGGAGGCGAGCTTCAGATCGCCTCCGAGGCTCCTCAGCTTCTTTAAGGCCGATAGCATAACCCGCAGCCCGGAGCTGCTGATGTAATCGACCCCCTCCAGGTTGGCCACGATCTTTCTCCACCCCTCGCCGATCAGCCTCTCCATATCCGCCTTCAGCTCTTCTGACGACGGGGCGTCGAGCCTTCCTGTTGGAAGGACGATCATCACGTCGCCTGAACTTTTATTATCGAGTTTCATCGGATCATCTCAATTTGGATCTCAGGCCGCAAGACCTGGATCGAGGATCTGAACATAACCTTCGTATCCATTATCAGATCTCGATTCACCGATAAATATCTTCGTGATCCGCTATCCTGCGCAGGGCATAAGAGAGATCTCTCCATCAGCCGATCATTCTGCCGATGCGAGGATCGTTGAGGACAGCTTTGACAGCACGTACATCAACTGACGAAGAAAGGGGGTTTTGACCGGCCCGAACCCGCCGAATCCGAGCCGGACCCTATACAAAGAATCTGACGGCGATCTTTGGCTCTACATCGCCGCCGGGGCCGCCGACCAAGATCCCGCCGCAGAGGGAGATGGACCTTTCGAGAAACTTCATCTCAGCTTCCCGGAAGGGGTTAACGATCTTCGGGCCGGATCCAAAGATCCCGAAGACGACGGAATCGCCGCATCCTTTTGTCGATAGGACGATCCTCTCGGCTCTGGAGGCGGCGAGCCTTTCGGTGAGGTCTATGACCAGATCGAAGAACCGCTCGCCGTCTATCAATGGATCAGGGAGGCCCCCCTCCATATCGAGGACGATTTCGACCCTATCAGATAGATTGACGTGAGAGATCCTCGCCTTGAGCGCCTCCAGATACTCCTCCTCCGTCTCGGCCTCCAGGATGGCATCTTCGTCGAAAGGCTTCTTCCTGAATTGATCCACCGACTCTTCGACGATTCCGTTGATATCCCCATAGTTCACCATCTGGTGGGGACGAAATCCCCTGAAGGTGACCATATAATCGTTCACGAGCCGCTCTGCCCTCCTCAGGAGATGATCTTCAAAGAGCCCTCTTACCCTCTCCCTCTCAAATATCCTATCGAGCTTTCCGACTATCTGCCCTGCCTTATGCACCATCTCTATATCCAGGATCCCGGCCGATTCGTGGCTGAGAAGGTGACGGTGGGCGCAGGCGAGGAGATCGTCGACGGCGGCACCGTCTAGGAGCCTGTCTATATCCGCGGCGACCTCCTCCTCGCCGAGATCTTGAAGGACGCTGGATAGAAGGACGAGCCTCCCGGCGATGATGGTCAAAAGCCTCTCCATCTCCCGGAGGGCCTCGTGAGAGTAGTCGGCGGTCTCCTTCGCCCAGTCCTGGTCGATGAGAACGAGGTCGTTAAGCGACTGCGTATACTGGTACAGCTTCTCCAGGGTTCTTTCGACGGTCACCGCATCCATCGGCCTCCCGTGGCCCGGACAGCATACCCGTATCTTCCTATCGTCCAGGATCCAGAGGACCTTCCGGATCGAATTCATCAGTTCGGTCCTGGACCATCCTGGGATCCCCGCCACGCCGGGGTTGGACGCCAGCAACAGATCGCCGAGAAAGAGGACGTCCCCGGTCCGGATACAGACGCTGTCGGGGCTGTGACCCGGGGTATGGAAGACCTCGATCTGATCCTTCCCCCCCACCGGTATCCTCTGGCTCGCCAGGGCGAGCCCCGGGGATATCTCCCACTTCTCCGTCTCGTATTCGATCTTCATCCCGCAGTCCAGCCTCAAGCGTCTCCGGCAGGGGTCTCTCAGGTCCCGGGAAGATAGAAGCCTGATATCCGACGATATCGGTTCGATCTTCTTTCCGAGGAGTCTGGAGAGGGTCATATCCGGGCTGCCGCCTTCCAGGGCGAGGGCCCCCTCCTCCTGGACCGCCACGCCGACCTGATCGAACTCCCGGAAGAGGGCTCGGCGGCAGAGCTGGAGGGAGTGGTCGACGTGGATGTGGGTCAGATAGACGACCAGAGGCCTGGGCATCCCATCGTAGAGGCCGGCCAGGACCTCCGCCAGCCTCTCCCCCTGATCGTCGACGCCTCCCGGATCGATGAGGGCGAGCTGCTCCTCCGAGGAGATGATGTAAGAGTTGGAGGAGAGCATGTCGACGGTTCTGATGTAGGGGTAAAGCTCCATCCGATGGGTGCCGCTCACCGGCTGTAAAATCTTTGATTCCATGGGGACCGTATCATCTAGTCTCATCTCGCCGCCTTCGTATCCTCTGGTAGAACGACTTCTGCTGGGATGGGATAAAAAAGATCTATGATATTTAAGGGCTCCTCGTTCTTTTGCCTTTTCAGGATCTGCGCGATATCGGAGGATCCCCTCGAAATATCGGGATGAGATATCCGGGATAAGATATCCGGAATAAGATATCCGGAATAAGATATCCTGAATAAGATATCCTGAATAAGATATCCTGAATAAGATATCCGGTATAGGATATCGATCTATTCCCGGGGGAGGGGTCCGAATACTTTCGCCTCCCGCCCTCTCAGCCTTTACATCCTCCCCGACAGATATTCCGGCCATGGAACTCGAACTCCGATCTCCCGTCGTCCTCGCCCCCGAGACCTTCAACGTCCTCATAGCCCCCGGAAGGGTCCTCGCCACCTCCCTCAACGACCACCCCGGCCTGCGGAGGATCGAGGCGCTCTACGTCTGCGGCAACTACTCCCGCATCCTCGATGACCTCGACCGCCGTTTCACCAGCCTCGACGTCCGCAGGGGGTTCACCGCCCACCAGCTCCTCTCGATATTGAGGGAGGCCTACCAGACCCTGATCATATTCGAGCACGACCCGGGGATCTTTGAGGGCGCCTCCGAGATGGCCGAGTACGTCGGCCGCGCCCTGAAGGAGGCCTCCGCCGGCTCCGCCGTCCTCCTCTACTCCCCCGGAACCGACCCCTCCCTCGCGGAGATGGCGAAGTTCGCCGACCGGGTCATCGTCTTCAGCGATCTTCCCAAAGGCGTCTCAAAGAGGGCTGCAAAGAACCTCAGGCCGGGCCCGAAGGCCCAGAGGACCCTGGAGGCCTTCTGATGGGGAGGACCTACAGGTCCGTCCGGATGGGGTCCCATGATGTGGCAGCCCGGTGGCTGAAGGCATCCCGGGCTTTGAGCAAAGAGGACCAGATATACGGCCAGCGACTGGCTGAGATGGCTAAGGTCCACTCCAGCGAGGCCTTCTACGCCCTCGACGACCCCCTGGAGGCGGCGGTCTTCTCCGTCCTTATAGAGATCTTGAAGAAGGCCGATCCGGATAGGAGGTATAAGGGCCCCCGACCCCGGGTCGAGAAGGGAGAAGATGTGGATATTTGACTCCTATCACCGGGGGACGGTGGAGCTCTGGGACCGGGATCGGGGGTCGGCGAGGCCCCTCACCTTCAGGTATTCCCCCTCCTTTTGCCTTCACCTGGAAGATCCCCACGCCCACTGGGAGATGATGGAGGGGCTGGAGGGGAGGTTCAGGGTCGAAGAGAGGGCCTTCGAGACCGTATACGGACCCCTGGACGGCTACGAGATCTGGGCCCCGAGGGGTGTCGCCGAGAAGATAGAGAAACAGACCCGTATGGCGGCCCATCTCTACAACGTCGATCTGAGGATCGATCAGAGGTACCTCGCCGAAAGGGATCTCTTCCCTTGCGGGAGGGATGGAGAGTCCCGGTTCGACCCGGACTTTGAGATCCCCCTCACCTCCATGGCGATCGAGGTGGAGGGCGACCCCCGCCTCTCAAAGGCGGTCGGCGAGGTGAGGGTCAGGACCGGCCGGAGGGAGACGGTCCTCCGGGGCGCCGAAGGGGAGATCCTGGCGGATCTGTTCGAGACCGTCCGGATCTGCGACCCCGACGTCCTCCTCTTCCCCGACGGCGACCTCTGGGTCCCGAGGATGGCGGCGAAGGCCGAGGGGTACGGCCTCGATCAGTCCCTCAGCAGGACCGGCTCTTTCAGGAAGATGGCCGCCCGGTCCTATTGGAGCTACGGGAAGGTGGAGCACAAATCCGGCGCCTCCATACCGGAGGGGAGGGTCCTCATCGATACCAAAAACAGCTTCGTATACCGGGAAGGCGGGCTTCGAGGGGTCGTCCTCGCCTCGAGGCTGACGGGGCTTTCGCCGAACTTGACGTCCCGGTTCACCCCCGGGACCCTCGTCTCCAACTACGAGGTCTACGAGGCCCTGAGGAGGGGGATCGCCGTCCCCTTCCGAAAGGCCGACGCCGAGGCCCAGAGAAAGGTCGGAGATTTGAAGGCGGCGGACAAGGGGGGCATGATATTCCAGCCCCGCCCCGGGGTCTACGAGCAGGTCCACGAGCTGGACTTCACCTCCTTTTACCCCAGCATCATAGTGAACTACAACCTCTCCCCCGAGACGGTGGACGGGGGCGGAAAGAGGGGCTTTTTGAGCTCCGTCATCGAGCCGCTCCTGGATCTGAGGCTTGAAACAAAGAGGCTGAAGAAGGCCGATCCCAGGTATAGGGGCCTCGATTCGGTCCTGAAGTGGATGCTCGTCACCTGCTTCGGCTACACCGGCTACAGGAACGCCAAGTTCGGGAGGATCGAGGTCCACGAGGCGATCACCTCCATCTCCAGGGACCTTTTGCTCCAGGCCAAAGAGGTCGCGGAGGGGCTGGGCCTTCTCGTCCTCCACGGCATCGTCGACTGCCTCTGGGTCAAAGGCGGCGACGTTTTCGCCGTCTCTCTATTCAAAGAGAGGGTGGAGGCCCTGACCGATATAGCCACCGAGGTTGAGGCCTACGACTGGATCGCCTTTCTCCCCCTCGCCGACGGCTTCGGAGCCTACAACCGTTACTTCGGCCGGTTCTCCAGCGGAGGCCTCAAAGTGAGGGGGGTCTTCGCCAGGAGGAGGGACACCCCCGAGTACGTGAGAAGGATGCAGACGGAGGTCTTCGAGAAGATGGGGGTGGCCAGGTCCATAGAAGAGCTCCGGAGGGTCGAGGGGGAGGCGCGGGAGATCGCTGGAAGGTATCGTCGGGGTCTGGAAGGGGCCGACCCCTCGGAGATGATCATCCGCCGGCGGATAAGCAGACTTCATTACGATAAAAGATGCGTCCAGGCCTCGGTCGTCTCCGCCTACCGCAGAAAGGGTGTGAAGCTCTCGGCTGGTATGACGGCAGGATACGTCGTCAGGGATGCGAGGAAGTGGGAGGTCGACGCTGAAGGGGACGCATCCGGCTTCGACCCCGACTATTACGGTGCGCTTCTGGAGAAGGCCTGGGAGGAGGCGGCCTTCGTCTTCGGTTTCATAGAGGACGGGGGCGGCTGAAGCCTGGGTTACTGGATCTGAGGCTACTGGATCTGAGGCTACTGGATCTGAGGCTACTGGATCCAGGTCTATTGGATTCAGGTCTATCGGATCCAGGGCTACTGGAGCTTCTGGAGATAGGAGGTGATACGAAGCCGCCCAGCTGCCGAAAGGCCGATCCCTGCTTCAGAGGTTCGCCCATATTACCCCGATTCTTTGGGCTTATTGTACATAATATAAAACTATTGTATCACAATTAGGTAACAATATTATCCAAAACAGAAAACGTTATATTCAGAGATCCTCCGAGATACCCTCATGGGCGAATATCTGGTGAGGTGTCTCGGCTGCGGGCGCGTCCACCCGCCCCGGGCCCTCGCCTGCCAAAATGACGGATCCCTCCTCAGAACCGAGTACTCATCAAAGAGGCTCACCCTGAGGGGCGACCTTCCGGGGCTGTGGAAGTTCTACGACTGGCTCCCGGTGAAGGAGCCCCTCCGCGGATCGGGGGAGAAGCCGGTCACTTACAGAAGCGAGGGTCTCGCCAGGGCGGTGGACCTTGAGAACCTCTGGATCAGCTTCAGCGGCTACTGGCCCGAGAGGGGGGCGAAGATGACCACCTGCAGCTTCAAGGACCTGGAGGCACCGCCGACGGTGGAGAGGATGGTGGAGGCGGAAGACGAGAGGGTCCTGGTGGTAGCCTCGGCGGGAAATACCGCCAGGGCCTTCGCCCAGGCGGCATCTTTCGTCGATCTGCCCCTGATCCTGGTGGTGCCGAAGGGGGGGCTCCATCGGCTCTGGATCAACGGCGATCTATCCGACTCCGTCCTGGTGATATCGGTGAAAGGAGACTACACCGACGCCATCGACCTAGCCGGCAGCCTCGAGGCCCATCCCCGCTTCGTCGGAGAGGGGGGGGCGAGGAACGTCGCCCGGAGGGACGGCATGGGGGTCGTCGTCCTCGACG
Organism: Methanothrix harundinacea; assembly: GCA_002506535.1. Lineage (GTDB taxonomy): Archaea > Halobacteriota > Methanosarcinia > Methanotrichales > Methanotrichaceae > Methanocrinis > Methanocrinis harundinacea_B. Next base: position 51,489 of record DAXT01000023.1, on the reverse strand, counting down.
CCGCCCTCTCGATGGAGGCCCTCCCCGAACATTACTTCCAGGCGATAGGCTCGGGGACCGGCGGGATAGCCGCCTGGGAGGCCTCCCTCCGGCTGATGGGAGACGGCCGCTTCGGCCGCCGCCTCCCTCGGCTTCACCTCGCCCAGAACATCCCCTGCGCTCCCGTCTACGCCGCCTGGACCGGCTCGGGGCTGGAGATGGGGGCCTGTCCCGAAGGGATGTACGACGACGTCCTCTACAACCGAAAGCCGCCTTACGCCGTCAAGGGCGGCGTCCTGGAGGCGCTGGAGGAGACGGGGGGGGTCGTTTACGGGATCACAAACCAGGAGGCGCAAGAGGCTCAGAAGATCTTCGAGGAGTCTGAGGAGATAGACATCCTCCCCGCGGCGGCGGTGGCCGTCGCCGCCCTTTTGAGGGCCGCAAGATCCGGGGCCGTCGGAAAGGGAGATCTCACGCTCCTGAACATCACCGGAGGCGGCGTCTCCCGGGCGAAGGAGGAACTACAGATGACCTATCTAAAATATGACATAGAGGCCGAACCAGAAGCCCTCACATCGGAATCCAGATCTGCATCTCACAACGACCTCCTGGCCGAGATCGACGAGATCCTGGGGAGGAGAGGATAATGACGACGGACCGGGCCTGCACCCTCACCATAATCGGCGGGGTCGATAAAGACGGATCTCCGGATCTGGTGGAGAGGCTGGAGATGCACCGGGGCGAGGTGATAGGGATCGTAGGTCCGACGGGATCGGGAAAGAGCTCCCTGATAGCCGACATCGAGCAGTTCGCCGTAGGAGACACCCCCTCGGGCCGCAAGATCCTGATCGACGGCTGCGAGCCCCGGGCCGAGACTAGGTCCGATCCTCGAAAGAAGCTGATAGCCCAGCTCTCCCAGAATATGCACTTCCTCGCCGACATGAGCGTCGACGAGTTCCTCAGGATGCACGCCAAGAGCAGGGGGCGGTCCCCCGACGTGGCGGAGCGGGTGATCGAGCTCGCCAACACCCTCACCGGAGAGCCGGTCCATCCCGACCACCACCTGACGATACTGAGCGGTGGCCAGTCGAGGGCGCTCATGACCGCCGACATCGCCGTCATCAGCGATTCTCCAATAGTCCTCATCGACGAGATCGAGAACGCCGGGATCAAGAAGAGGGAGGCCCTGGACCTCCTGACAGGGGAGGGGAAGATCGTCGTCGTCGTGACCCACGACCCGATGCTCGCCCTCATGACATCCCGGAGGGTCGTGATGAAGAACGGCGGGATGGTGAGGGTGATCGAGACCTCCCCTGGTGAGCAGAAGGTCTGCGAGGATCTGGCGAAAGTCGACGACTGGCTGATGGACCTCCGGGAGACTATCAGGCGGGGCGAGGTGGTGGGGGCCGCGACGTGAAGCTTGTGGTTTTGGCGGGAACCCCCGGCTCCGGGAAGACTTCCGTTCTGATCCACGCCGCAAGGAGCCTCATAAGGTATGGCCTGCGGCCCGCCGTAGTCAAGATCGACTGTCTCTGGACCGAGGACGACAGGAGGTTTGAGAGGCTCGGCATCCCCGTCGCCGTGGGCCTAGCCAAGGACATGTGCCCCGACCACTACTCCATCTACAACGTCGACGAGATGCTTGAGTGGGCTTCCAGCCAGGAGGCCGACCTCCTCCTCAACGAGACGGCGGGGCTATGCCTCCGGTGCGCCCCTTACCCTGACAGGTGTCTCGCCGTCTGCGTCATCGACGTCACCACGGGGCCCAACGCCCCCCTGAAGGTGGGGCCGCTCCTGACGACCGCCGACGTCGTCGTCGTCACCAAGGGGGATATAGTCTCCCAGGCTGAGAGGGAGGTCTTCCGGGAGAGGATCCTGGAGGTGAACCCCGGATGCAGGATCGTCGAGGCGAACGGCCTCACCGGGAAGGGCGCGGCAGAGCTGGCGGAGCTGATAAGGGACGGTCCCGAGGCCAGCGACGATATGCACCTGCGCCACAACCCGCCCCTCGCCATATGCACCCTCTGCGCCGGGGAGTTGCGGGTATCGAAGAGACACCACCGGGGGGTCCTCCGCCACCTCGACGGGTTCATGGAGTACTCAGGAGAGTAGGATGGGGAACGGAAAGCCAGTCGATGGAGACGTCGGAGTGCTTGCCTCTATTTCCCTCGAATCTGTGATATATGGACGGTGTTAGCATGGTGATGGAGCTGACAGATCTTCTCCCCGGATACAACTGCGGGGAGTGCGGTTTCAGGAGCTGCCGGGAGTTCGCCCGGGCCCTGTTGGGGGCGCGGGATCTGGAGACCGACGTCCCCCTCGATCTCTGTCCCTTCCTGGGCCGGGACAGGCATCTTGCAAAGAGGGGAGAGATCGAGGTAAAGCTTCCGGAGATGAGACTGCGGTGGGCGGAGGGAAAGGTCGATGAAGAGGTCGAGATCCGGGGGGTGATCGACGGCCTGGTCGCTGATTTCGCCCTGGCGCCCCTCCCCGGGGACCCCTCCTGCCGGGAGGATCTCCTCGTCATCGACCGGGACGCCGGGTTCGAGGTGGGCGACGTCCTCCGCTACCGTCCCCTCGGCTGTCCAATAACTCATTTTGGCGAGATCATCAAGATCGATCACGGCCTGGTCACCGTCCAGATGGTGGGCCCCCGCCACCTCCTGGGGGACGATAGCTTCGCCCCCAGGGACGTAGGGGTCTGCATGGTGGCGGCCTTTGAGGGGGTCGTCAGCAGAGGCAGGGTCCCCGAGGTCGGCGAGACGGTCAGGTTCCTTCCTGTCCACTGCATGATGCAGAAGGTCCACTCCGGGGTGATCGTCCACTCCGAGGGGAGGATGGTCAGGATCGAGGGGATCGATCTGAAGGTCTGGTGAGCGGAGAGATGAGATAAGGCTCTTCGCCATTTAGGGTGGGTAACTAGAGTCGATGGATATCGATTCTCAAAAATCGATAGCAGAAAAAATGATGAGCCTTCAAACCGTTAATGCGAAATGCCGGATATAGGATATGCCCCGGCTCCTCCAGCCAAAAGGCGGCGGTCCCGGGGCTTTTGAGCCGACGGGGTCGCCGAGAGATTCGGGGCGTTTTGGGGCGGCGATCTTTGCAGCCTTCGCCTGGAGACCAGCGGGGCTTGTCGGGCGGCGGTGACTCCAGGCCGGCGGAAGCGCCCATCCCCCCTCCTCACCACGAGCGGATGGAGTGACAGGATTGGCTGCGGGGGAGCCGGAGGCGAAGAGATATATAATCTCTCGGAGAAATTTATGAGCCATGAACCTCTTCGGCTGGGCCAACCAAAAGATCGGCAAGTTCACATGTATCGACATGGCGCTGACGAAGTTCAGCGTCGCCGCCTTTACGCTGATGATCGCAAAGCTCTGGCCGCCTCTCCTGAGCCTCGAATGGCACTGGTACGGCCTCGTCTTCGCCGTCCTCGCGATAGTCCCGCTCTGGAATTTCTGGAGAGCCTAGAGCTCCCTCAAAAGAAGGTAAGGGTAATGGAGTATCGAGGATCGTGGAGTCTCAAGGAGCATGAAGCCTTAAGGAGCGTGAAGCCTCAAGGGGATAGGTGGCCGTCATGACCGCCGAGTTGAAAGAAGCCATCCTGGAACGGTGCCGCGATATGGAGATCCCCCTGGTGGGGGTCGCCGCCGCCGACCGCTGGGCGATAGCCCCCTTCAAGCCCTGGGTCCCCGGGGAGTTCTGGCCCCAGGCCATATACCCCGAGGCGAGGTCGGTCGTAGTTATCGGCCTTCCCGTCACCCTGCCGGCCCTGGAGACCTCTCCCTCCGTATGGTACCGGGAGCTCTACCGGACCGTCAACATCCTCCTCGACCAGTACACCTACCGGATCTCAAACTTCCTCAACAACCGGGGTTTTCCTTCGGTCTTCGTCCCCCGGGACGGCTACGCCGACGTCGAGGCGCTCCTGAAGAACCCCGTCGCCTTCTTTTCCCACCGGCACGCCGCTTACCTTGCGGGCCTGGGGACCTTCGGGGTGAACAACGTCCTCCTGACGAGGGAGTTTGGCCCCCGGGTCCGCTTCGGCTCCGTATTCACGGCGGCGCAGCTTCCGGCCGATCCGGTGATCGCCGACGACCTGTGCACCCGGTGCATGAGGTGCGTCCGGCTCTGCCCCGCTCGCGCCTTGGACGATCGGGACTACCCGGCAGGTATCGCCGACAAAAGCGCCTGCACCGCCTACAGCGCGGGATTGGCCAAGAGGGGGGTCTCGCCCTGCGGCGTCTGCATAAAAGTCTGCCCCGTGGGGGAGGACCGAGCGCTCTACGGCAGGACGGACCCATCGATATACGACAAGGGCGATGAGGGAGGAGAGCTCCGCCGGGGCTGGGAGCACGTCCGAAGCCACGGGGGGAAGTGAGACTGCTCCCCCTAAGCCAGGGCGCTCTCTTCCCCCGAGTCCAGGGCGAAGAGGCAGGCGGACTGAGTCTTCTCCACAGTCCGGCGGACGGCCGCCAGGTCAGGATCCGGCGATAGGCTGAATATGTTCAGGGAGGATAGAGGCGTCTCGGCGATGTCGCCCTCCATCCCGCCGACGACGACGTAGGCCCGGGCGTTGGGGATCCGGGCGAGCTCCATGAGGTTCGTCAGGTACTCCTGGGCAGCCTCGACGTACTCCTTCTCCTCGACGAAGGTGATCAGGTTCAGGGACGCCTTCCAGTTCCGCTTCAGCTTGTAGGCGATGAGGATCGCCAGGTCCATATTCCCCAGCTCCATCGTCATATCCCAGTCTGGGCTTCTGTCCTCGATCCATAGGTTTATCGACTTCCGTCGTCCGAGCCCCGCCTTCGGATGGTCGGCGAAGAGGAGGACCCCAAGGCCGCTCTCGTTCGCCTTCTTTATCACCCTCTTTATCCCCTCGTCCCTCTCCGAAGATCCCGGAAGCTTCAGGAATATAACGCTCGGCTTGAAGAAGGCGCCGCCGAGGGCCTGCATCCCCGCCACCAGGTTATCCTCGAACTCGCCGACGTCGATGACCGTCCAGGAGGCGGAGACCCCAGAACCTCTGAAGGCCTCGGCGAGGCCAGAAAGTCGCAGCCTCATCCTCTCGGCGTCGCCGTCGCCTGAGAGCCCCAGGATCTTGATGAAACCCTTTGGGTGGGCGATATCCCTGATGAAGTTGAAGGTCCCCCGGAGATCCTGGGGGTCCTCGACAGGGATGAGGAGGTTCGCCGTCCAAGTCCTCTCCTTGGAGGCGGCCATCTCGTAGACCCTCTTTGCCGCCCACTCGGCGACGGCGACGAAGAGGCCGCTACGGACGTCTCCGAAGGGGGCCTTGAGGTGGCGGCGGATGAGGTGGCCGTGGATGGCGAGGACGATCACCACCGCCACCAAGCTGAAGACGGAGTTGACGATGAACATGGCAAATAGACAGCCGAAGGCGCCGACGAAGGGGACGATCCGGGGGATCCGGAAGAGGGGCCGGAAGCTCACGAGCTTGAGGCTCTGCTCTATCAGGACGACGACGTTGATCATGGCGTAGGTTATGAGGAAGAACATGGTGACGAGGGGCGCTATGGAGTTGAGGTCTCGGAGCATCAGGGCAAAGACGACTATCACCCCTGTAACGATCATGGCGTTCCTCGGCTCGCCGGAGCCGCTCCTCTCGGCGAACCACCCGCCCCTTGGGAGGATGTTGTGCTCGCCGAGGGCCTGGAGGATCCGGGGCGCGCCGACGATGGAGGCGAGGGCGGAGGAGAAGGTGGCTCCCAGCAGCCCCCCCAGGACGAGGGGGCCGTAGGCGGACCGGTCTATCATGACGTTGTAGTTGGTGACGAGCTCCTCGGGGGTGGCGGTCCTGGCGAGCCAGAAGGCGAGGGCTAGGTAGACGGCGAGGCTGATGGCGATGGCGGCGAGGGTCCCGAAGGGTATGCTCCGGCGCGGATCTTTGAGTTCGCCGGACATGTTAGCCCCGGCCATGATCCCCGTCGCCGCCGGGAAGAAGACGGCGAAGACGCCCCAGAAGGCGATCCCGGAGAAGCCGTCCTCGACGGAGCCGGGGAAGGCGCCCCACCAGGTGATCGGCTCGGTCATCGACCCGAAATAGGCGGCGAGGGCGACGGAGATGAGGGATGAGATGATCACCGCCATGATCAGGTACTGGACCCGGAAGGCGAGGCCGGCGCTGATGTAGGCTATGACGAAGAGGAGAGCGAAGGCCCCCAGGTCCACCATGATCGGCGGGTGGTCGGGGAAGATCCAGAGCCACCCTGCCCGAAAGCCGAAGATGTACATGACGACGGCCAGGGCCTGGCCGATGTAGAGGGGGATCCCGATGCTACCTCCGACCTCGAGGCCCAGGGATTGGGATATGATGGAGAAGGCCCCTCCACCACCGATCCTGATGTTGGTAGTTATGGAGGAGAGGGAGAGAGCGGTGAAGGTGGTTATGACGAAGGAGAGGAGGATAATCAAGAGCGCCCCCAGGAGGCCTGCGTTCCCCACCACCCAGCCGAGGCGGAGGAACATGATCACCCCAAGGATGGTGAGGAGGGTAGGGGTGAAGACCCCTGCGAAGGTTCCGTAGAGCCTCCGGGTGGGGGCCTTCTTCTCCTCTATCTGCTCCTGGAGCGTCTCCTCGTCGGGGGGGCGGGTGACGTCCTCAGACGCCACCGGAACTCCTGGATATTCGGCGGGAGGGGCCGGATGATCTCCTCTGTCAGCTTCATTCAAAGTCGCACTCTCCACCATCGAAAACCCTTCCAGCTCGAAAACCGGTCCAGCGGGGTTTATCGCAAGAGACTAAGAGGAATTGAGGTCGATCTATCCTCGCCGATTATCCGGGATCGATCTTGAACCACCCGCCTCTCGTCTAAGGATGGTGGTTACTGATATTAAAAATTCCGCTCCGACGAAGGGAATGGACGGGATCTATCGAAGATGGGAGGGGTTTTTCTCCGGCCTCAGGCCGTCCAAGACCAGAGGCCGTCCCCGACGGGGCGCAGTTTCCGGTAAGTGGGGGTTTGCCGACTTGGGTCTGTTTTGCGACTTCGAACCGTCGCCGGAAGGAGGCGGTCTCCGCCTTCAGGCCGGCACCAGCTTCAGGCCATCTCTGTCTTCAGGCCGTCTCCGTCCTCGCCACCTCTTCCAGGCCCAGCTCCTTTATCGACTCCTCCCTCATCTTGTACTTCTGGATCTTGCCGGTGACGGTCATGGGGAAGCCGTCGACGAACTTGATGTACCGGGGGATCTTGAAGTGGGCGATCCTCCCCCTGCAGAACGCCAACACGTCCTCGGCGGTGAGGGTCCGGCCTTCCTTCAGCTTGATCCAGGCCATAAGCTCCTCGCCGTACCTGGCGTCGGGAACGCCGATAACCTGGACGTCGCTTATGTCGGGGTGGGTGTAGAGGAACTCCTCGATCTCCCGGGGGTAGATGTTCTCGCCGCCACGGATCACCATGTCCTTGAGCCGGCCGGTGATCTTGCAGTAGTCCTCGTCGTCCAGGACCCCCAGGTCGCCGGTGTGGAGCCACCCCTCCTTGTCGATCGCCTTATCGGTGGCGCCGGGGTTGTTGTAGTAGCACCTCATGATGGCGTACCCCCGGGCGCAGATCTCCCCGGTCTCGCCCCGGGGCATGATCTTGCCGGTCTTGGGGTCGGTGATCTTCACCTCGGTGTGAGGCATCGGTTTTCCGACGGTGGAGACCCTCCGCTCCAGGGAGTCGGAGGTCGAGGACATGGTGATCCCGGGGGAGGCCTCCGTCTGGCCGTAGGTGATCACCACCTCCCCCATGTTCATGAGGGTGCTCACCTTCTTCATGTACTCCGTCGGGCAGGGGGAGCCGGCCATGATACCGGTCCGCAGGCTCGACAGGTCGTACTTATCGAAGTCGGGGTGCTCCAGCTCCGCGACGAACATGGTGGGGACGCCGTGGAGGGCGGTGCATCTCTCCAGCTCGACGGCGGCGAGGGTCGAGGCGGGGTCGAAGTACTCCGCCGGCAGGACCATCGCCGCCCCGTGGGTCATGCAGGCCATGTTCGATAGGACCATCCCGAAGCAGTGGTAGAAGGGGACGGGGATGCAGAGCCGGTCCTTATCGGTGAACTTCATGCATTCGCCGATGAAGTAGCCGTTGTTGAGGATGTTGTGGTGGGTGAGGACGACCCCCTTGGGAAAGCCGGTCGTCCCGGAGGTGTACTGGATGTTGATGGGGTCGTCGAAGTCGAGGCTCTCCTGCTCCGCCCGGAGGAGGTCGTCGCCGACCTCTTCGCCCATCTTAAGGACCTCCTCCCAGGTGCGCATCCCCGGCCTCTCCTCCCCTCTGATCAAGACAGCCGTCTTTAGGAAAGGCAAATTCTCGCAGGATATCTTGCCGGGCTCTGCCTCCGCTGATTCCGGGCAGATATCGCGGAACATACCGACGTAGTCGGAGGTCTTGAACCGGTCGATGAGAAAGAGGGCCTGGGCCTCCGACTGCTTGAGCGCATACAACAGCTCGTGGGTCCGGTAGGCGGGGTTGATGTTCACCATGATGATCCCCACCTTGGCGGTGGCGAACTGGCAGATGACCCACTCGGCGATGTTCGTCGCCCATATCGCCAACCGGTCGCCCTTCTGTAGGCCTAAAGCGAGAAATCCCTTCGCCGCGCGGTTGACCTCCTGTTGAAGCTCGCGGTAGGTGTACCGCAGCCCCTGGTGGATCGAGACGATGGCGTCGTTCTCGGGGTACTTTTCCGCGATCTCGTCGAACATATCCGGTATCGTCTTTCCGATGAGGGGCTTCTCGGAGGCCATAAAGGCGTAGCTGGAGGATCTTCTGCCCGGCATGAAAGAGGCTTGAGATCCTTATTTGCATTTAACCTTATCCCGGCGGGGCGGGTGGAAGGTTATTATAAATAATTCAAGGTATAATTTCAAAGGCCTGTCCAGGTCACCGCCTATATTTGCGAAGCCGCCGGCATAAATGACCGCCGGGAAAAGCTTTAGAGGCGGCGCGACCACCCCGATAGGGAAGGATCATGGAGCGCCTTCGAGGGCGATCGTCTTGAGAGAAGATCAAGCGGCAGAAGGAGGGTTCATCCGGAGGGCTTTTCGAAACCGCCGGTGGGCCTACATCGACCTTTTGGCGATACTGATCGGGGTCGTGGGAGGAGTCGGGGCGATCGTCTTCCAGCACGCCATCGACCTCGTCCACGGCATATTCTTCTCCGGGATCGATCCGGCGGCGGGGCCGGGCTTCTCCGTCGTGCTATATCCGATCATCGGCGGCCTCATCGTCGGGCCCATCGTCTTCCTCCTCGCCCCCGAGGCGAAGGGGCAGGGGGTCTCTCAGATCATCGAGAGCGTCCTGGTCGGCGGGGGGCGGATCAGAAGACGGGCCGGTTTTCTTCTCATCCTCTCCTCGGCGGTGACCATAGGAAGCGGCGGCAGCGCCGGAAGGGAAGGCCCCATCGCCCAGATAGGAGCCTCCTTCGGCTCCCTCGTCGGCCAGATCTTCCGTCTCGGCTCAAGAGACCTCAAGCTCCTGACGGTCTGCGGCGTCGCTGCCGGGGTCGCCGGAAGCTTCGGCGCCCCCATGGGCGGCGCCATCTTCAGCATGGAGGTGGTGGCGAGGAGGTTCTCCCCCTACGACTCGGTCCCGATACTCCTCTCGGCGGTGGTGGGGACAGCGGTCGCCTCGGCCCTCATCGGCCCCGTTGAGGCGTTGAAGAACCCCCAGTTCGCCTTCAGCGGCGTCGACATCGCCCTCTGCTTCCTTCTGGGACCCATATTCGGCGCCATCGCCTTCCTCTGGGTCAGGATCTTCTACACCGTGGAGGAGCTCTTCGACGACCTCTCCGTCCCGAGGATGCTGAAGCCCTCCCTGGGGGGGGCGGTTGCGGGGGTCGGCGGATACTATCTCTTCGGCTACGGCATCATGGGGGTGGGCTACGACGGCATCACCAGGATCTTCGAGATGCATGACCTTCCCGCCTCCGCGGATATGGTGATCTTCCTCATCGTCCTGGGGCTCGTCAAGATCGCTGCCACCTCCTTCTCCGTGGGGTCGGGAGGGAGCGGCGGCATCTTCGCCCCGTCCCTCTATATCGGGTTCATGTTCGGCGTCGCCTTCGGCCTCTTGGCAGATATGGCCCTCCCGGGGCTCGGTGCCGCATCCCCGGAGGTCTACGGCCTCTTGGGGATGGCTGCCCTCTTCGCCGGGGCGGGGCGGGCGCCCCTGACCTGCATCGTCATGATACCGGAGATGGCCAGCAGCTACGACCGGCTCCCTCCGGTGATCATCGCCTGCGTCCTCAGCTATGCTACGACCCAGTTCTTGATGAAAGGCAGATCCATCTACTCCATCAAGCTCGGCAAGAAGGGGATCTTCATCGACCAGCCCCAGCCGGTCCTGAAGGGGATAACCGTCGGAGAGGCGATGGCCCGGGATGTCGTCGCCGTGGGAGAGGAGACGACCCTCCGGGAGCTGCGGGATCTCGTCTTCAGGACCAACCACACCGGCTTTCCCGTGGTCAAGGACGGAGAGCTCGTCGGGATCGTCACCTTCGATGACTTCCGGAACGTCTCCGTAGAAGAGCAGGACGGGTCGACCGTCGGCGACGTCGCCGAGAGGGCGGTCGTCACCGTCCGCCCAGATCAGTCGACGAAAATTGCCATGGACCTGATGTACCAGCACCAGATCGGGAGGATCCCCGTGGTCAGCGGCGACGATCCGAAGAGGCTCGTGGGGATGATCACGAGGACGGACGTCATCCGGGCCTACGAGGGGGAGGTGGAGAGGTGATGATCAGAAGACGGTGACCAGAAGACGGTGACCAGAAGACGGTGACCAGAAGACGGTGACCAGAAGACGGTGACCAGAAGACTGTGATCGATCGACCAGAATCCTGGACCCTCAACTTCTGAAAGTGTGGCTTGAGCCGTTATCGCTCCCGCCTCGCCCCTTCTCTGCTCAGGACCTCGTAGGCCGCGATGGCATCGGTCCTGGTGACGATCCCGACGACCTTCTTCGGATCGTCCCGCTCCACCACGGGAAGCCGCCCGACGTTGTTCTTGTAGAGGCGTTCCATCACATCCTTCATATTCTCATCGGGGAAGGCGACGATAACATCCTTCACCGCCACCTCCCCGACCCTGACCTCGTCCTGCTTTCCCTCGGGGACCCGCCGAAGGTCGTCGAAGGTGACGATCCCGGCGAGCTTCCCACCTTCGACGACGGGAAAACCCCGGACGTTCTCTTGGAAGACCCTCGCCATCGCCTCCCGGACCGTCGTCTCCGGCCCCAAGGCGACGACCTCCCGGATCATGGCGTCCTTCACGAGGACCCGCTCCAGTAGGGCCTCCCCCGCCTCCAGCGATACGCCCTTACGTGCTAGCTTCATGGTGAAGATCGTCGATCCCCGAAGGCCTAGGGAGGCGACGGCATAGCTGGCGGCGGAGGTGATCATGAGGGCCGGGAGTAGGGAGTAGTCGGCGGCCATCTCCGAGATCAATACCACGGAAGCGAGGGGGGCCCCCGCCGAACCCGCCAGGAGGGCGGCGGCCCCCAGGAGGGCGTAGGCGGGAGCGTGCCCCTCGGCGGCGGGGACGAGATGGCCGAATAGAAGGCCGACGGAGGCTCCCGCCACCGCGCCGACTACGAGGGTCGGTCCGATGGTTCCTCCGCAGCCTCCGGAGCCGAGGGTCGAGGCTGTGGCGAGGGCCTTCGCCGCCGCCAAGGCCAGGAGGAATAGGGCGAGACGGGATGCTTCCGATCCGGCGGGCCCAGATGCGATGGCGAGGACCCTATCAACGCCGTCATATCCGACTCCCATAACCCCGTAACCGATGAAGTAGAGCCCTGCTGCCCCGGCGACTAGCCCTCCAAGCCCCGGCTTCAGCCCCTCAGACAGGGGGATCCATTCAAAGAGCCTCTCGGCCCCGGAGAGGAGCCTCCCCCAGAGGACGGCTAGACCGCCGAAGATCAGCCCCAGAAAGAAGCAAAGGATGAGCTCCGGAAGGGTGATCTCGGTCCAGACGGGGGTGAAGGCGGGGTTCTGCCCCAGGAAGGCTGAGGCGGTCGCCGCCCCGACCACCGCCGAGAGGAGGATGGGGACGGCGTCCACCATCCGAAAACGCCTCATAACCACCTCCATCCCGAAGATGGCGCTTCCCAGGGGGGCGTTGAAGGTCCCGGCGAGCCCCGCCACAAACCCCGAGACGGCCAGGATCTGGACTTCGGTGACGTTGAGCCTAAGCCTCTGACCCAGGAGGGATCCGAAGGAGGCCCCGATCTGGGCTATCGGCGATTCCCTGCCGGCGCTCCCGCCGCTCCCGATGGTGACGGCCGAGGCGAGGAGGATGGCGGGGCCCGTCCGGGGACGGATCCGCCCTCCTTTCTTATGGAGGGTCTCCATCAGGGCCGGTATCCCCTCCCCCCTCGCCTCGGGGGCGAACCGCAGTATCAGAAGGCCGACGATCAGCCCCCCCAGGACCGGGAGGAGGAGCATCATCTCGTCTCCGCCGGGCAGGGTGGTGAGGACCGGTCCGAAGAAGAGGCGGTGGACCCCCTCGGCAAGACTTCTGAAGACGACGGCCCCCATCCCCCCGACGAGGCCGGTGACGATGGCGAGGGCGTCGAGGAGAAGCCACCTGTTCTCGCCTTGGATGCGGATCATCAGGGCTCTCAAGGTATCCCTCGTCACAAGGATCGGCGGATATAAAGAAGTTCTGTATGACGGCGGTATTTGAGGCAGCCCCCGGCTCCATCGGGGTTGAGCGGGGGCCGCCCTTGACGGTCCTCCTCCCTGGAGGATCTTCGTAATGTGGACCCGGATCCCGGCTTAATAACCCTGATATAAAATGCCCTCCTCCTCTTCCCTCCGACGGAGTCAAGATGTTCGATTACGCCGAGAGGTACGGCAAAAGGTTCGTCAAGCTCGCCGACAGCCGGGGGACCGGAAAGGAGTTTGAGTTCGACCAGAGCCTACTGATGCCGACGGCCCGGGGCTACCGGGCCCTGGTGGAGCTGGCGTTAGAGGAGGTCGACCCCAGGGTGATGAGGCTTCTATCGAAGGTCTGGCCGGAGCCGACGATAGAGAACCTCTCCTTCTTCGCCATGGCCGCCGCCGTCTACGCCCGGTCGGTCGCGGAGCCTCCCTACACCATAGACGTCGGGAGAGCCCTCCTCAGGACCGCCGCCTTCTGCCGCCTCCGCTGCTCCCGCCGCAAAGAGACCGGCGGCGGCTGCATGGCGGCGAAGGGGCTCGGCCGCCACCAGGTCCCAAAGTGCGTCAAGCTCCCCAGAGACGTCGACGTCGCCTGGAGAGACCTCAAAGTCTACATCGCCACCGGCGTCTCCCCCCGGGCCGGGGAGGCGGTGAGGGTGTACCAGGCCACAAAGGTCAAATTCGAACTACCTTTCGATTACTCCCCCGTCACATCCTGCTGACCCCCGGGAGCTTCTCATATCCGTTCGGCTCGATGCCAGCGGCGCGCCAGCCCGGCCATCTCCCGGTCCGGACAGCTCCAGAACCCCCCTCTCCAGAAGGCCGAGGGTCGCGAATGATTGGGGGGTCTTGGGAAGATGCGCCTCTCTATTCGCGAATTTTAGCCAAAAATCAGGAAACGGGCATGGTTCAGACCAATTTTCAGAGAAGGCATTTATATCAAGTCTGCGCCAAGAACCCGCTGTCGTTCAAGGTGATCTTCTATGGCCAAGATTAGAGCAGGCGTTCTGGGTGCGACGGGCGCGGTAGGACAGCGATTCATCGAACAGCTCTGGGACCATCCCTGGTTTGAGCTCACAAGCCTTGCCGCCTCCGAGAGGAGCGCAGGAAAGAAGTACCGCGAGGCTGCCCGCTGGCGGCTGGAGAACGAGCTTCCGGCGGAGGTCGGCGATATGACCGTCGTCAACGTCGATCCCAGGGAGGTGAAGGCCGACGTCGTCTTCTCGGCGCTGCCCGCCGACGAGGCGAAGAAGGTGGAGGCCGACTTCGCAAAGGCCGGATTTGCCGTGGCGAGCAACGCCAGCGCCTACCGGGCAGAGCCGGACGTCCCTCTGATGATCCCCGAGTGCAACGCCGACCACCTCGACCTGGTCGAGGTCCAGCAGAAGAAGCGGGGCTGGGACGGCTACATCGTCACAAACCCCAACTGCACCACCATCATGTTCGCCCTGACCCTCAAGCCCCTGATGGAGATGGATATCCAGCGGGTCATAGTCGCCTCGATGCAGGCGGTCAGCGGCGCCGGATATGAGGGGGTCCCCTCCATGGCGATCCTGGGGAACATCATCCCCTTCATCTCCGGGGAGGAGGAGAAGGTGGAGCGGGAGGCCCAGAAGATCCTGGGGACCTTCGACGGCGACCGGATCGTCGACGCCCCCTTCGAAGTCAGCGCCAGCTGCCACCGGGTCCCCGTCATGGACGGCCACACCGAGGCGATCTGGGCGGAGATGGCCGCCGACCCCACCCCCGAAGAGGTGAGGGCGGCGTTCCTCAACTTCAACCCCGGCCTCGGCGACCTCCCTACGGAGCCGAAGAGGCCGATCATCGTCCGGGACGAGCCTGACAGGCCCCAGCCGAGGCTCGACAGGAACGCCGGGAAGGGGATGGCCGTCTCCGTCGGCAGGATCCGGGAGGGGATCCGCTACATCGTCATGGGCCACAACACCGTCCGGGGCGCCGCCGGGGCGAGCGTCCTGAACGCCGAGATCCTCTCCAAGAAGGGAATGCTTTAGATGCTGATCATAGCCTGGGAGGTGACGGGGGCCTGTAACCTCTCCTGCGAGTACTGCAGGGCCTCGGCGACGGCCACCCCCGCCGACTCCGAGCTATCGACGAAGGAGGCGCTGGCCTTCATCGACGAGGTGGCCCCCCGGCGGCCGATGTTGATCCTCAGCGGAGGAGAGCCCCTCCTCCGGACCGACATATTCGATATCGCAAGGTATGCGCAGGACCGGGGCGTCAGAGTATCCCTGGCGACGAACGGGACGCTCCTCACCCCCGAGGCGGTCGAGAAGATCAAGGGGGCCGGGATCATGCGGGTCTCCGTCAGCCTCGACGGCCCCGCCCCCGATATCCACGACTCCTTTCGGGGCCGGGGGTCCTTCGACCTGGCCATGCAGGGGATAGAGAACCTCCGGGGGCGGGTCGACTTCCAGATCAACATGACCGTCACCAAGGAGAACCTGGACGTGGTGGGGGCCACCATGGACCTGGCCGAGAAGCTCGGGGCCGTCGCCTTCCACCTATTCTTCCTCGTCCCGACGGGCCGGGGGAGGGAGGAGGAACTGGCCGCGCCAGGAGAGCAGGACGAGATCCTCCGGCAGGTGGCCCGCGACTCCAGGAACCGGAAGATAGAGGTGAAGGTCACCTGCGCCCCCCAGTACGGCCGTATCGCAGAAGAGGTCCTCGCCGAATCTGAGAGGAGAGGGGTTATGGGGAGCGCCTGCCTGGCGGGGACGAACTTCGTCTTCGTATCCAGGACCGGAGACGTCTCTCCTTGCGGCTACCTCCCCATCGTCGCCGGGAACGTCAGGGAGGAGAAGTTCTCGGATATCTGGGAGAGTTCCCCCGTATTCGTAGACCTGCGAAAGAGGGAGCTAGTTGGAAGGTGCGGCGGGTGCGACTACCGGGAGGTCTGCGGCGGGTGCAGGGCGAGGGCCTACGCCTTGACCGGCGACTATCTCGAATCCGACCCACTATGCAGCTATCTGGAGGCCTGAAATTTTGAAATCCTTTTCGACCGCAGATGAGGGGATCGAGGATCGGGGGATCGAGGATCAGAGGACCGAGGAGAAGCGGACCCAGGAGGTCGGGGGCGCAGATGAGAGGGTCGAAGACCGGCCTATCGGGGCGGGGAGGCCCGACCTCGACGATCTCGACCGGAGGCTCCTCGAGATGGTCCAGGAGGAGTTCCCCCTGACGCCGAGGCCCTTCCTCGCCCTGGGGGAGGCCCTGGGGATAGGCGAGGAGGAGGCGATCAAGAGGACCGAAAGGCTCCAGGACCTGGGGATCATAAGGAGGATCGGCCCGGTCCTGGACATGAGGCGGCTCGGCTCCTCCGGCGTTCTCGTCGCCCTCCCCGTCTGCGACGAGATGATGGAGGAGGTGGCGCAGATAGTCAACGGCTATCAGGAGATATCCCACAACTACCTCCGGCCGAACGAGGCCGGGTTCAACATGTGGTTCACGATCTCGGCCTCGCAGGCCAGGATCGAAGAGATCCTCTCGGAGATAAAAGAGAAGACGGGCCTCGACCAGCTCTTGCTGCCCACCAGGAGGATCTTCAAGATCGGCGTCCGGTTCGATATCCCAGAATGAGATACCTGGGGGAGGGCCCGGGTCCGCAGGGCGCGGAGAGCTGGTGGCGTTGCGGTATCCCCGGACGACGGCATGGCAGGACGGTCCATCCCCCGGCAGCCATCAGAAACCCGCGGAAAAAGATTTTTTTTGGGGGGGCCCTGATCCGCAAAAGATCAGGGGACGAGCTTCAATATCGCCATCGAGCGTCCCGCCAGGGGTACGCAGACGGCGTGTCTCTCCCGCTCGTCGGCTCCCCCCGCCGATACGACATTATAACTCTTTCCGGGCCGGAGGAGGTCATCCATCTTTCCTCCCTCGGGGGTGAGGTTTCGGTCGACGGTTACGAACTCTTCCCTCGGTTCTGAGTCGAGGTTCATGGCGACGAGGATCTCGGTATCGTCCAGGACCCTGGAGTAGGCGAGGGTGCACCTCCCGTCGATGGGGTGGCCGAAGCCGTCTCCGTCGCCGGAGATCTCGCGGAAGTACTGTCTACCATATCTCAGTGCGGGCTCCTTCTTCCTGAGGTCTGCGATCTCGGATATGGATCTGTAGAGGGTATGCTCCGGGTTGAAGAAGTGGTGGCCTGTGGTCTTGAAGGCGCCCCACCTCCCCCCGAACATGCACTCCCGCAGGTACTTGTCGTGGTCTCCCCCGCCGTCGAAGCCCTGTTCGGTCCCGTAGTAGATGCAGGGGATCCCCTGGCTTGAAAGAAGGTAGCCGACGGCGAGGAGCGCCTGCTCCTGATGGGGGTCATCGAAGAGGAACCTCCCCTTCGGCGAGCGGCCTATCTGGTCGTGGTTGTCGACGAAGGTGACGAACCTCCTCCCCGCCTCGCCCCGGTCGGCGTAGATGTCGGAAAACCTGGCGTACCTGTCCCTGAGGGCCGCTGGGTTTCGAAAGCCCTTGATCACCCATTCCAGCACCCCCCAGAGGGGAAAGTCCAGGGCGGCGTCCAGGGAGGGGAACCGCTCGTTGGTCCCCGGAATTCGCGCGTTTCGACCGATGTACTGGTCGATGAAGCTGTCCTCGCCGACGATCTCGCCGAAGAGAAAGAAGTTCTTCTTGCCGATCCTCTGGGCGTACTCCCGGATGGCGTTGCAGAATATGGCTGTGGACGACTCCTCCAGGTGCTTTGCCGCATCCAGGCGGTAGCCGTCGATGTCGGCTTCTGCGATCCAGTGCTTGTAGACGTCTATCAGCGCCTTCAAGACCTCTTTATTTGAGGTGTCCAGGTCTTTGAGGGAGAGGAAGTCGCCGTCCCTCGTCTCGGGGAAGGCGTCCCAGTTCCTGATCTCCCCCTTTCTTCTATACCATTCGGGGTTCTCAAACTCCCTGGGCAAAACAGATCGGCCGTCCCCCTCCTCCGGGGTGTCTGACCGTCTCCAGAACCCGAAATCGAACCTCTGACCGTCGCAGTAGTAGTAGGGGTACCCCCCAGGATACGCCCAGTTATCTCCGGTATGGTTCATGACGACGTCCAGGATGACGCGGATCCCATTCTTGTGGGCTTTCTTGACGAGATCCTGGAGGTCCTTCTTCGTCCCGAACCTGGGGTCGACCTCCAGGAAGTTCTGCGTCCCGTAGCCGTGATATGTGTTCTCGCCGTCCCTGTTCCTGAATATCGGGCTGAGCCAGATGGCGGTGCAGCCGAGCCCCTTGATGTAATCCAGCTTCTTCGATACCCCTTTGAGGGTCCCGCCCTGCCACCGGTCCCCCTCCGAGTCGTCCCTGTCCCGGGGGAGGCCCTCCTCGTAGGCCGGCCTCTTCTCAACGCCGTCGTTGAACCTGTCGACCATCAGGTGGTAGATGAACTGGTCCCTCCAGTCGGAAGGAGACGGATAGACCTCTCCCCGGGGCCGGAAGTCGATCCTTTCTCGATATTCCCTTCTATTTTTAGACATGACCCTGCACCTGCTACTATATAATTTGTTGATGATATCCTGATTTAGAAGGCGAGCCCAACGAAGATCCTCGGAGAATACTATATTATCGATATCTTCCGGACCTTTCAGAAAATATCAGACCGCCACACTTCTTTATAAAAAATGGTATGATCTCTTAATTATATGTAACTTTTGGGCGAGAGATGGGCGAAGAGGCGTCCGATGGCCGGGCTGGGGCGGCCGGAAAGGAGAGGTCCGGGATGAAGATCCCAGCTCCCGGAGCCGTTCCCATGGAGAATCCTCCGTATCGAAGCTCCCGGGGAGGGTTTAGGCCCCGATTTTTTCGGGAGCTCAGAGCCCGACGGAGAGGATCCTGTAGATCGCCCCGGCAAAATCGTCAGAGACGAGGAGGGAGCCGTCGTCCATCACCAGAAGGTCTACGGGCCTTCCCCAGGCCTTCCTCCCCTGGAGCCACCCCTCGGCGAACACGTCGTAGCCGGCAGCCCTCCCGTCCTCGAGCCTGACGGTCGTCACCCGGTAGCCGATGGGGTCGGCCCGGTTCCAGGAGCCGTGCTCGGCGATGAAGATCCCGCCCCTATACGCCGGCGGGAAGGCCGTCCCCGAATAGAACCTCATCCCGAGAGCGGCGACGTGGGGTCCCAGGTTCATCTCCGGGGAGACGAACTCGCCGCACCCCCTCGATGCCCCGAAGACCGGGTCGGGTACTCCGGCGTGGCAGAAGGGAAAGCCGAAGTGCAGCCCCGCCTCAGGGGCCCGGTTCAGCTCGTCGGGGGGGAGGTCGTCCCCCATCCAGTCCCGGCCGTTGTCGGTGAACCAGAACTCCCCCGTCCCGGGGTGCCAGTCGAAGCCGACGGAGTTTCTGACGCCCCGGGCGAAGATCTCGAAGTCTCCCCCATCGGGGTCGATCCTGGTGATGGTCGCATAGGGGTCGCCGGGGTCGCAGACGTTGCATGGGGCTCCTATGGAGACGTAGAGCTTGCCGTCGGGGCCGAAGGCGATGAACCTCCAGCCGTGGGACCTCTCCCTCGGGAGGTCGTCCTTGACGACTATGGGCGCGGGCGGGCTCTCCAGCCTGGCCTCGATCCCGTCGAACCTGAGGATCCGGCTCACCTCGGCGACGTAAAGGCTGCCGTTCCTGAAGGCGACGCCGTTGGGGAGGTCGAGCCCTTCGGCTATGACGAAGACCTCGCCGGGATCGATCCGGCCGTTCCCGTCCCCGTCTCTTATGGCGTATACCCGCCCCTGAGACCGCGTCCCCACGAATACCGTCCCTTCGGCGCCGAGGGCGAGGGACCGGGCGCCAGGAACGTAGGCGGCGTAGACCTCGATCTCGAACCCCGGGGGTAGCTCGATCAGGTCGATGGGAAGGTCTCTACCTCCTCCCTGGGGGGCGTTCAGATAGACCAGGGCGATAAGGAGGAGGAGGGCGGGGACGAGGAGCTTTCTGGGCTGGAGGGTCATAATCTCATAACCATCTCGATCTCTCTCTGTAAATCTATTCCGCCTTCATCGGTTACAAGTTCTTCGGGCAAAAATCAGTTCTAATAGATCGGGATGATGTTTATTCGTCTTTGAAAGTGGGACGGTAAGAGAACGGGGTTCTTCGGGTTCGAAGAGATCGAATCCTTCTTCAAAATACGTTGCCGTCGTCGAATGAGGAGAATACTTAACTATAAACTCGTCCATAAATAGCGTTCGAGAGGGTGTTTTACATTGACCGACTCCGAATCCATCCGGCTGAAGATCATTGAGGCTGACCAGAGGGACGTGGGAAAGGGGATCGTCAGGATCAGCGAGCGGCAGATGGCCGACATGGGGCTCGTCGAGTACGACGTGGTGAACATAAAGGGCGGAAAGCCCACCAGCGCCCTCGCGGCGAAGGCCTACCCCACCGACGAGGATATGGACGTCGTCAGGATGGACGGCCTCATCAGGTCCAACTCCAGCTCCTCCATCGGCCAGTTCGTCGAGGTATCGAAGGCCGAGTGGTCCCCGGCGGAGAAGGTGACCCTAGCTCCCGTAGGTCGCGGGATCCAGATCGATATCCCCAGCGAGACCCTGACGAAGGTCTTCTCGGGCAGGCCCGTCTCCAAGGGGGACATCATCTCCACCACCACCCTCCGGCGGCCGACGAGCCCGCCAGCTTCGGGGAAGGACTCGATGTTCGACGAGATCTTCAAGAGGCCCGAGAGGGGTTCGGCCTTCGGCTTCGGAGAGGTGAAGATGAGGGTCCTCTCCACCGTCCCCGCCGGAACGATGGTGAGGATATCTGCCGATA
Source organism: Methanothrix harundinacea (assembly GCA_002506535.1). Taxonomy (GTDB): domain Archaea; phylum Halobacteriota; class Methanosarcinia; order Methanotrichales; family Methanotrichaceae; genus Methanocrinis; species Methanocrinis harundinacea_B. Next base: position 31,080 of record DAXT01000023.1, on the reverse strand, counting down.
CAAAGATCGAGCTGATCGGCAGGGCCGTCGACGCCCGCCAGGCGGCAGAGGTCGTCTACGAGGACCTGGGGGGGATGAGACACGCCATCCAGAGGGTCCGGGAGATGATCGAGCTCCCCCTCAAGCACCCGGAGCTCTTCGAGAGGCTGGGGATCGACCCCCCCAGGGGCGTCCTCCTCCACGGCCCGCCGGGGACGGGAAAGACGATGCTGGCGAAGGCCGTCGCCAACGAGTCCAGCGCCCACTTCGCTTCGATCAACGGCCCCGAGATCGTCTCCAAGTACTACGGCGAGTCGGAGAAGAGGATAAGAGAGGTCTTCGAGGAGTCGGAGAGGAACGCTCCCGCTATCATATTCCTCGACGAGCTCGACTCCATCGCCCCCAAGAGAGAGGAGGTGGCCGGGGAAATGGAGAGGAGGATGGTCGCCCAGCTCCTCTCCCTCATGGACGGCCTCAAAGAGAGGACGAACGTCATCGTCATCGGGGCGACGAACAGGCCCGACGCCGTCGACCCGGCCTTGAGGCGGCCGGGGAGGTTCGACCGGGAGATCGAGCTCGGGGTCCCCGACTTTGAGGGGAGGCGCGAGATCCTCCAGATCCATACTCGGGGGATGCCCCTCGCCCAGGACGTCGACCTGGAGGAGTTCGCCCAGCTGACCTACGGCTTCGTGGGGGCTGATATCGCGGCATTCACGAGGGAGGCGGCGATGAACGCCCTCCGGCGGGTCCTCCCCAGGATCGACCTCGACATGCCGACGATCCCTGCAGAGATCCTCGAAGAGCTGGTGGTGACCAGGGGCGACCTGTCGTCGGCGATCCACGAGATATCCCCCAGCGCCCTGCGGGAGATCCTCATCGAGGTTCCGATGGTAACCTGGGCCGACGTCGGCGGCCTTGAAGACGTCAAGCAGCTCCTCGTCGAGGCCGTCGAGTGGCCCCTGGTCTACGGTGAGAACTTCAGGAGGCTCGGGATCGACGCCCCCAAGGGCGTCCTCCTCTACGGCCCTCCGGGGACGGGAAAGACGCTCCTCGCCAAGGCCGTCGCCAACGAGTCCAACGCCAACTTCATCACTACGAAGGGGAGCGAGATCCTCTCGAAGTGGTACGGAGAGAGCGAGCGGCATATCGCCGAGATCTTCAGAAAGGCGCGGCAGGTGGCCCCTGCCATCGTATTCCTCGACGAGCTCGACTCCCTCGCCCCCGTCCGGGGCGGCGGTGCCGGTGAGCCCCACGTCACCGAGAGGATAGTAAACCAGCTCCTCAGTGAGATCGACGGGATGGAGGAGCTGCGGGGCGTCGTCGTAATAGCTGCCACCAACCGCCCCGACATAATCGATCCAGCCCTCGTCAGGCCCGGAAGGTTTGACGAGCTGATCATGGTCCCCGTCCCCGACGCCGCCTCCAGGAAGAAGATCTTCGCCGTCCACACCGGTAAGATGCCGCTGGCCGATGACGTCGACATCGACGAGCTCGTCGGGAAGACAGAAGAGTACACGGGAGCCGACATCGCCTCGATATGCAGGAAGGCGGGAAGGCTCGCCCTAAGGGAGGATATGGACGCCGTCGAGGTCCGAAAGAGCCACTTCCTCGCCGCCCTGGAGGATGTAGGCCCCTCCGTCACCCCCGATACCATGAGGCATTATGCGAAGCTCTCGGGGGAGCTACGAAAGAAAGGGTCCCGGGCCGTCGAGAAGGCGGCGCAGGACGCGGAAGAGGGAAGGAAGGGGAAATAAGTCTCCTCTTGGGGGGGTGAGGTTTCCACCCGCTCCCACAGGCTCCGACGAGATGGCGATCAAATACGAGGAGTCGGTCTTTGAGATGACGGCTCCGCCTTTATAATCGATCCATCCACTGTTTTAATCCATTTTCCCGTCGGCGGCGGTCAGCCTCTCGATCGTCTCAGTGGAAGATCGCGAGGGCGATCATCATCACGAAGATCCCGGCGATGAGGCCGATGTTCGTCAGGTGCTCGTCGCCGTAGGAGTTGGCGATGGGTATCAGCTCGTCGAAGCAGATGAAGACCATGATCCCGGCGACGAAGGCTATGGATGCGGAGAGGACGAACTCGGTGAGGAATGGGAGGAGGAGTAGGATCGCTACGATCGCCCCCAGGGGCTCGGCCATCCCGGCGAGGAAGGAGTAGAAGAGGGCCTTCTTCCGGTCGCCGGTGGCGCAGTAGAGGGGGACGGAGCAGGCGACCCCTTCAGGGATGTTGTGGATCGCTATGGCGATGGCGATGGGTATCCCCAGGCGGAGGTCTGCCATGGAGACGAGGGCGACGGCGAGACCTTCGGGCAAATTATGGATCGCGATCCCCAGGGTGAGCATGATACCGCCCCGGTAGAGCCGGTCGCAGTGGGGGTCCGCCTGGCCGTCCATGTGGGCGTGGGGGACGACCTTGTCTAGGAGGTAGACCGTCAGCATCCCCGCGAGGAAGAAGAGGTTCGCGTTCCACGCCCCCATCTCCTCCCTGGCGTTGGAGAAGAGGTCGACGAAGGCGATGAAGATCATCACACCCGTGGCGAAGCCGAGGCTGACCGATAGGTACCTCATGTCCGGCCTCGGGATGAAGTAGGCGATGAGCCCCCCGACCCCGGTGGCGAGGCCCGCGAGGAAGGTGAGGATGAGGGCGGGGATGACGTTCTCCATCATGTAAGGTTCGCGCCCCAAGATTCTCCCATAGCTTAAATACCTTCGGGACCGGGCGGCTGCGCCGACCGCCCCCCGGCCCTCCGGCCCACCGGCCTTCCAGCCCCACCAGCCCCACCAGCCCCACCGGCCCCACCGGCCTCCCGGTTCCACCGCCCGCCTCCGGGGATCAGGGCTGCAGCCGCAGGACGGTGGAGGGACGGAGAAGGGACGGCGGGAGAACAGTGACGGGACGGCGAAGGGATTGCGGGGACGGCAAAAGCTTAACAAGGCCGAGGGTCCATAAGCCGGAAAGGTTGGTGGGCAGAGATGATCAAGATCGTATCCTTCGACATGGACGGGACCCTCGTCACCTCGCGGTACGTCGAGCGGGTCTGGCTGGAGGGGGTCCCCTCCCTATACGCCCGGCGGCACGGCCTCGGCCTGGAAGAGGCCCAAAGAATCGTCTACGACGAGTACATGTCCATCGGGACGAGGGACCTGCGGTGGTACGACCTCTCCCACTGGCTCGAACGCTTCGAGATAGATATCCCCCATCACGATCTATTGGAGATGTTCAGGGCCGACGTCGAGCTCTACCCCGAGACGGAGGAGGTCCTCGCCCTCCTCTCGGAGAAGTTCGACCTCGTCGTCGCCTCCAACGGCGCCACCGAGTTCGTGGAGTTCGAGCTCGACGGCTTGCGCCACCACTTCCGGGAGATCCTATCCGTCACCTCCGTCTTCGGAAAGGTGAAGGACTACCCCGAGACCTTCCTCGACCTATGCAAATACCTGGGCGCGAAGCCCGAGGAGGTGGTCCACATCGGCGACCACCGCTACTTCGACTACGAGGTCCCAAAGGAGGCGGGGCTCTCCGCCCTCTACCTCGACCGGGAAAGGATGGAGTCGGGGGCCCACGTCGTCCACGACCTCCTGGAGGCGGCGGAGCGGGTGATGGGGATGTGATTTTCGGGCTAAGGGTCAGTACTGGTTGGAGGAGGGGCGAAAGTCACATATAGGGGAAGATAAGTTTGTTTTAGATAATAGCATTGATTAAATTAATAGACTTAGCATAATATATTATTTTGAGTTGGTGGGCAGTATATGGTATATAGGGGATCTACCTGGAGGATATGGGATTTTCATCTTCACAGTCCCTGTTCAATTTTAAAAAATGATTTTGGAGACCCCCACAAACAAGACACGTGGGATAAATATGTTAATATGATAGAAATAAAAGCCGCTGAAAAAGAAATAGCAGCAATAGGTATAACCGACTATTTTATGATTGAAGGTTACAAAAAGGTTCTCGAATATAAATGTAAAGGAAACCTAGATAATATTCTTATATTTCCCAACATCGAGTTTAGATTGGATACGATCATCCAGATTAATAGGGGGGAAAAGCAGGATAAAAAGAGGCTAAACTTACATGTTATTTTTTCTCCTGATGTGCCTGCCTCAGATATTGAGGAAAATTTCTTACATGACTTGGAATTTGTATATGAGGAAGATACTTTTAATTCTGGGGAAAAAAGGAAATTAAAGATAAAAAATCTGGCTGAATTTGGACGCAGACTGAAATCACAACACGAGAAATTCAGTCGATATGGTGATTTATATGCAGGATGTATGAATGCTGTTGTTAATCCAACACAAATAAAGGAAGCATTGGAAGCGAGACAGGATTTTAGGGGGAAATATTTAATAATATTAGCTGAAGAGAATCTATCTTATCTTGATTGGGATAGCAGTCAAGCACATGGTATAAGAAAGCATCTGACGCAAATGTCTCATTGCATATTCTCATCAAATAAAAAATCAAGGGAAATTTATCTAGGCAAAGGGCGCGATACAATAGAGGATTATTTAAAGGAGTTTAAATCACTAAAGCCATGTATCTGGGGATGTGATAGTCATTCTTTTGAGGAACGATTTCTAGAGCCAGACGCTGATGAGCATAAAAAGATTAATTATTGTTGGATTAAATCTGAAGTAACTTGGGAAGGATTAAAACAGATATTATATGAACCCGATGAACGAGTGAAAATTCAAGAGATGTGTCCAGAACCCCAAAAAAGTATTTTTACAATAGATAAATTAAAAATATATGAAACCAATATAAATCACGACTTGACAATTGAAGATGCAGAAATAGATCTTAATCCTAATTTAGTTTCAATAATTGGCGGCAGAGGCTCCGGAAAAACTGCAATTCTTGATTTGATTGCGTCTTGTTTTAAAGAAGGCGATAAATTAAAAAGAATAGAGAATTCATTTTATCACAGGCTTTATGGTACAGGATTGAAAAAATCCAATGCAGGCATACCCATAAAATTAAATATTATTTCAGGGCACGAATTTGAGAAAACATTTGGTCGTGATGATAACGTTTTCGAATTATCTGATATAGTTTATATCACACAAAACCATTTCGAAGAGTTCTCAAGCGATTCAAAAAGGTTAAACAATCACGTATTTAAATTAATTTTTGAGAAATTCCCTGAAGATAAAGAGAGATGTATAGGTTATAAAAGGATAATTATGAGTAAGAATGATAAGATTCAAGAAAATAATTTAAAAATACAACAATTAAAAAACGAAATTGAAAAGAAAGCAGGACTTGAGGATTTGTTGAAACAAAAAGAAGGAGAAATCACGGATTATGATAAACGAATTTATGAAATTGAGTCGAGCACAGAAGCCAATAAAGAAGTAAGCGAACTTTCAACTAAATTGAGTAGTCTGAGAAACGAAAAACGAACAATAGATAGCAATTTACATGAATCAGAAAGGATATTTGCAGATATAAGCACGGTTAGGAATTTCGCTTCAAGGTTGGCTGATTTTAATAAGAGTTTGGAAGAGAATCTTTACAAATATCTAAGCGATTTTAATCTTTATCCCGATCAAGAGGTTACTCGACTTATTGATGAATCCGAAGAAATTTTAAATAAAAATGAACTAATTTTGAATAAATTATTGGATGAAACTGAGAAGAATATTGCTGAAATAAGGGATCGGCTAAAAGAATTCGAAGATACAAATAAAATAATTAGCGATTTAAGTCAAAAACGTAGTTATTCATATGATGAGGTGAGTCAAACAAAAAAGAAACTTAATGAGTTAAATAAAAAAGAGCGAATGATAAAAGATATCGAAATTGAACGGTTTGAGCATTATAAAGATATGATAACTACATTTAGAGAATGGAAACAATTTGTAGAAAGAATTATATCGAAATTTGAAGTTGGAAAAGATGCAATATTGGATCAACTTAGCTTTGGGGTCTCGATTAATTTAACAGATAAAGAGTATCAGACGAATATTAATGAATTAATAAATAATAAATCGATCTCTGAAGAAATGGTGCACAGATCGTTAGATGAATCTATATTAGATCGATTATATAATGTGGCTAACCGCGATGAAAATCCTGATTTCAATGATCTATCGAAACACATGGATTGTAAGAGCAAAGAATTTTTTGAGAGAAAACGCAAAAGTGTAACATATTTCGCTTTCTATGATATGTTTTATAAAAACATCATGGATATGAGAATAAATATAAAATTGGATGGCATACCACTTGAGAGTTTATCGATGGGACAACGTGCAATAGTTTTGCTTAAAATAATACTAGCATATGATGATAAACCATTGATAATAGATCAACCAGAAGAAGATTTAGATAATAGATATATTTATGAACAATTGGTAGCAGCAATTAAAGAAGCTAAAACGAAAAGACAAATAATAATTGTAACTCATAATGCCAATTTGGCTGTAAATACAGATTCTGAACAGGTCATTGTAGCAAAATATAAATCTGGGCATATTTCATATGAAATCGGTTCTTTGGAGAACCTCAATACAAAAAATGACATAAAGCAAATCTTGGAAGGCGGAGAAGACGCTTTTAAAAAGAGAGAAGAAAAATATGGATATATATTTTAATAAAATTCCAATGCCTTCCACCATTTGCTCCTGCATCCCGCCGACTTCTAGACTGCCCACGAGATTATGAACGACGCCGCGATCACCCGCCGAGGGCGCAATACCACCCGATCGGTCGAAGGGGCCCTACATGCGTGAGGAGCTTGTGGCGGAGATCGAGAACGGCGTCCGGTTCTGGGAGGTTGAGGCCGACTCCGGATACCTTATCGGCGTCATGGGAACCCAGGACATCTGCGACCCAATCCCGATCCTCCACGCCCGTCTTTCGTACGGCGTTTCCACGGCGCCGGATCGGCGGCCGGCCCCTCCCCCGCCTCCTCTCCCTCGCCGACCCCGGGCGGTCGATCCCGGCCGGCCCTTTTGCCGGCGCCGACGGGGCGGGCGGATACCTCGCGGTTCCGGCCGATGGGCGGCGGCTCTCGGCCTGCGGGGCCTCCGGCGCCGCCGGGGAATATTGAGGCTGATTAATAAAAGCTATTGAAAAATAGTTGGGCAGGAGCCGATGCCTTGGCTGCCGCCGCCCGCCTGCTCTGCACAATGCTGGATGGATATGCCACGAAGTGAGGACGGCGTTCGTTTTTGGCTATCTCGATTCCCTGGACCTGATCGGTGCGTCTCGGAGATGACGCCTGCGACCCGACACGGATCCTGCACGCCCTCTTTCGGGCGGCGTTTCCACGGCGCGGGATCGGCGGCGGACCCCTCCCCCGCCTCCTCGGACTCGCCGATCCCGGGCGGATGATCCCGGCCGGCCCTTTGCCGGCGCCGGCGGAGCGGGCGGATACCTCGCGGTTCCGGCCGATGGGCGGCGGCTCTCGGCCTGCGGGGCCTTCGGCGCCGCCGGGGAATATTGAGATTGATTAATAAAAGCTATTGAAAAATAGTTGGGCAGGAGCCGACGCCTTGGCTTTCGCCGCCCGCCTGCTCTACACAATGCTGGATCCGGCTTTCCGCATCAACCCTCCAATCCGTAGTATTTTTCACAATCCTTTCCAGACAATCGGATAATCCTAACAAGATTATCATTCAGATTCGCTATCTTTAGATGCATTTCACCATTAATCCACACTGTAACTTTCGCCACTCCCATGAACAGAAATGCTATCCACTTGAACGTTGGTTTTTGGTTTTGCTTCTTTAGCTGGTTAGGCACGGTCTCTCCCGTCTCCCGGATCCGTTTTCTGATCAGCCACTCCGGTTTAGAATATATCATGAGCGTCAGGACCATTATCATGGCAAGAGCTTCAATTTTTATCGAATACCCCGCAGCTCTGTTGCGGGGATGAGCATATAACCGAAAAACAATTGCTGTGGTCTCACATTCCAAGATAATTTTATGTAGCAGAATAGTTCAACATGATGGGGAGGGGACCTATAAATCAAGATACGAAGGCGGCGGCGCGAATCATGCCCCGCAGCTTGCTGCGGGGTGCGCCGCCGCCAGTTTGACTAAAGCATTATGACAGCACTGGGGACATGAGAGCAGCATCAGCTCGGTAGCCTAAAGATCCTGAGATCGAGCCCATCTGACCTAATCGGTACTATGAGAGAAGAAAGCCGTATGAAGAAAATTGGGAGAAATCCATCCGGATCCTCCTGACGCCTGAGACTCATCAGATGCCCTTCCGATCCATTTATCAATCCCCAGGGAAATATACACCCTTCGGAGCGTATGAATATGAAGAGCTTGAAAGGAACCCAGACCGAAAAGAACATTCTAACAGCATTTTCAGGAGAATCCCAGGCGCGAAACAGGTACAACTTCTTTGCCTCCCAGGCCAAAAAAGAGGGGTACGAGCAGATCTCAGCGATATTCGCCGAGACCGCCGACAACGAGAAAGAGCACGCAAAAAGGCTCTTCAAGTTCCTGGAGGGGGGCGAGGCCGAGGTTCGGGCATCCTTCCCCGCCGGGGTCATAGGAAAGACCGTCGACAACCTCAGGGACGCCGCCGCCGGCGAGAAGCACGAGTACTCCCAGATGTACCCCGAGTTTGCGGCAAAAGCCGACGAGGAGGGCTTCTCCGAGGTCGCCGAGACGATGAGGAATATCGCCGCAGCCGAGGTCGGCCACGAGAAGAGGTTCCTTGCGCTGGCGAAGAACATCGACGACGGGACGGTCTTCAAGCGCGAGGGGGTCGTCAGCTGGAGGTGCAGAAACTGCGGCTACATCCACCAGGGCGCTGAGGCGCCGGAGGAGTGCCCCGCCTGCGACCACGAGAGAGCATACTTCGAGCTCCTCTGCGAGAACTACTGACCGGCATTTCTTCAGGCGACGGGGTGGCGGGGCGGGGATCGCCGACGGAAGATCGATAGAGCCTTCGGGGAGGCGATCCATGAGGCGATTAGGCCCCGGTGGAGGCCTCCACCTCGCCCCTCAAATCGTCCTCTCAACCACCCTCTCAATCTCTCTTGATCCGCATGAGGGGCAGCGGAAGACGACACCCCCGGCCTTGAACCGGTTTTCGCAGGATAGGCATCTGTAACTCTTTACGTAACCCGACCCCTCGGTGGGATCTATCGAGCATCCGCAGATAAAGCACATGACGCAAAACCACCTCGATTCAGTTCTCTTTGAAGGGCTGCAACCTTCATGATCCCATCGGGGGGCGCCCCTCAAAACCTCGTCTTCGCCCTTTCTGCGAAGAGCTGGCCTGCGATCTGCGAGAGGCCCAGCTCCTCGTCCATCGCCCGGATCTCCCCGGCCCGGGCCCGGGTCATCGGCTTTCTGGGGGCGGCGGTGCAGCTGGCGGCGTCGGCCGTCGCCCGGTAGGTCCCGATCTTCCTTGCGAGGTCGGTGATCTCCGACTTGTCCATGGCGATGAGGGGGTGGTAGATGGGAAGGTCGATCCCCGACTGCTCCGCCATGATATTCGCCGGGGTCTGGGATGCGACCTGCCCCAGGGAGTAGCCGGTGACGACGCCGAAGGCCTCCTCCTCCGCCATCACCATCCCGGCTATCCTGTACATCAGCCGCCGGCAGAGGAGGCATGTCGCCCTCGGCTCCGCGGCGGCGATCTTCGCGAGGCCCTCGCCGATGGGGACCCGGATGAAGTTGACCTTGCGCCCCGAGGTCCAGCGGCGGAGGACTTCGGCCGACCTCTCCGCCTGGGGGAGGGCGTCGACGTAAGGCCGGGCGTCGAAGTAGAGGAGGGAGACGGGGCAGCCCCGCCGCATCATCATCCAGGCGGCGACCGGCGAATCGATCCCCCCGGAGATGAGGGCGAGCATCTTAGACTGGGTGCCTATGGGAAGGCCACCGACCCCGCGGACGACGTCGGTGAAGACGAGGACCTTCCCCGCCCTAGCCTCAACGAAGATCTCCAGCTGCGGGTCCGAGAGATCCACCGCAGCCCCCGTCCTCTCCTGGACGGCACCGCCGACGAAGACTCCGATCTCGGTGCTGGATATGACGCCTCCGCCCCGGCGGGCCCGAATGGCGAAGGATTTTGGAGAACGGTCAAGCGCCACCTCAGAGGCGACCTCTGCAATAACATCTAAATCGGGCTCACAGGTCCAGACGGGGCTCGCCGATACTACCCCAAAAACGTCGGCGATGATGGACGGAGCCCTGGGGTCGGAGGTCTCGACGAAGATCCTCCCCCGCTCCATAGATAAAGAGTGGTCTATACCCGCCTCCTTCAGGTTGAAGACGATGTTGGAGGCGAGGATCCTCTCCCAGCTCTTCCTGGTCCAGGGGTCCTTGAGGGCGATCTCGCCGTACCTGACCAGGACCGAGTCGAAAGAGGTCATGCCGTCCTTTACCTGGCGACTATCGCTTTGGCAGACCTGGCGATCTTCCTTCTCCGTGCGCCGGCGGAGGTGAACTTCTGGAGGGGGCCAGGTCTCTTGTGAGTCGCCTCGGACCTGGGCACCTGTCTAATCTGTCCATTTCTTCCCTTGATTTTGATCCATTCAACGCTTCCTGTCTTTCCCATAAGCCGTTACATCCGGGACCGAATTTAAATAGGTTTCGAAGGGCGGCGGGGGAGACGGCGGGTTTGGTTGCCGGCGGCCCCTCACCGGCCCGGCCCCGGCCCGGCTTGGCTTGGCTCTGAGGTTGGCTTAACTCTGAAATAGAGTTAAATACCATCGAGGCGTCAACCCCCATCTGGCGGGACAGTAGGGTAGCCTGGTCCATCCTCGAGCGTTTGGGACGCTTGGACTGCGGTTCAAATCCGCGCTGTCCCATCAACTGCTATCCTAAAATGGTTTTGATGGGCAAAATCGAGAAAGCTCTGGAGATGGAAAGGCCGGAGACCTCTTCTTCCAACCAAAACATCTTTTGCGAATCCGAGCTATGAACTTCGACCGGAGGAGTCCCCGACGAGATCGAAGCCGCTCATCGTCCTGGCGCTGCTGGTGCTGTCGATGGCAGCAACTGCGCTGGCCCAGGTGGAAGGAGGCGAGAACGGCACAGATCAGGTGAGACCCACCAACATCTCTGAGGCTCAGCTCGTTGGAGCTGAAAGCTCTAATATTGGCGCTCTAGAAGAAACGGATGCAAAATACCTCGAATGGCTTGAACAGAATCAATGGGTCATTTTAGTTATTGCTGCTTTAATTACGATAATCGCTTATGTTTGTGGTCTTCTAAAATATATTAAAAATATAATTTTTCAGGGGCGCAGAAATAGAAACCCTGAAGAAAACATACCTCAAACCGAAGAGCGCAAATCACAGCCATCTGATGTTTCAGACACTACTGGCCCTGGCAAGATCTCAAATGCCCCTCCCTACCTAAGCTTCAATTTCACAGGACGCGATAAGCTCCTTGCTGATCTCAGAGCGGCTTTGGCCTCAAACGGCCGTGTCGCCCTTTATGGTCTAGGTGGGATAGGCAAGACCCAGCTTGCGCTCAGATATATTGACCAGCACAAATCTGACTACGAAATTATATGGTGGGTAAAATCGGGAGAACCTACCACTTTAGCTTCCGATTATGCTGAATTAGCCAACAAGCTGAATTTGTCGAAGAGAGAAGATGCGGATCAAAAGGCAATTATCGAAGCTGTTCGTAATTGCCTGAGCAAGAAAAGAGATTGGCTGCTTGTATTTGACAATGCTGAAGAACCCGCGAGCGTTCGAAGCTATCTCCCGCAAATTGACTCAGGTCACGTCATCATCACCTCCCGAGATTCCAGGGACTGGAAAAGTGCAGCCACGCCTTTGGAAGTTACTAAGTTTGACCGTAAAGCGGAATCGATAAAGTTTCTTCTCGAACGAACGGGCCAAAATGACGCGACTGCTGCAGACAGGTTGGCTGACGCGCTTGGGGATCTACCCCTAGGATTGGAGCAAGCCGGAGCATACATCAGATCAACTGGAGAAAGCCTCTCGCGCTATCTTGAGCTTTTCCAGGAACGTCAATTGGAGATCTTGGAGAAATTCGGTCCAATTGGAGATGAGTACCCCGCTACCGTGGCCACCACCTGGGACCTCTCGTTCCAAAAAGCGAGAGAAGAGGTGCCCGCCAGCTCGGATCTCTTGAACCTCTGCGCTTTCCTGGCCCCCGACGACATACCAAAGTCGCTCCTGACCGACGGCGTTGAGCACCTGCCAGAGCTCCTGGCCTCGGCCGTGACAGATGAGATTGCGCTGAATGACGCCGTCGCCGCCCTGAAGCGCTACTCGCTGATGACCGTCGCCGACGACTCTCTCTCAGTCCATCGGCTCGTCCAGGCCGTGGCGCGGGACCGGTTGTCCGATGAGATGCGGAAGAGGTGGTCTGAGGCCGCAGTCGGGCTCGTGAACGATGCCTTCCCTCAGAAAAGTCAAGACGTCCGGACCTGGGAAGAGTGCTCCGTCCTGTTGCCCCACGCCCTGGCCTCGGCGGGACATGCCGAGGAGCTTGAGGTGACCCAGAACGAAACAGTACGTTTGTTGAATCATGCTGGCAATTATTTGTTTGGCCGCGCCGAATTCAAAGAGGCTAGGTTCCTCTTTGAAAGAGCTTTGCCCATCGCAGAATATGTTTGCGGACGAGACAGTAATGAAGTTGCCTCAAACGTCAACAACATCGGCGAGGTCCTGCGGAATATGGGAGACTTCGTGGGCGCCAAAGAGCGTTTCGAGCGGGCCATCGAGATCAACGATAAGATATTCGGACCTCATCACCCCACCGTGGCCATCGGAGTCAATAACCTCGGCGCGGTCCTGCAGGACATGGGCGACCTGGCCGGTGCCAGGAAGAGTTTCGAGCGGGCTCTTGAAATCGACGAGAAGGTCTACGGGCCCGACCATCCAAACGTGGCCACGGATGTCAACAACCTCGGCGGGGTCCTACGAGCTTTGGGCGACCTGGTGGGTGCGAAAGAGCGTTTTGAGCGGGCCATCGAGATTGGCGAAAAGACGTTCGGACCAGACCACCCCACCATGGCAATCAGGGTCAACAACCTCGGCAGTGTCCTGCAGGACATGGGAGACCTGGCGGGCGCCAAGAAGTGTTACGAGAAGGCCCTGGAGATCGACGAGAAGGCCCTTGGACCCCACCACCCCGCCGTGGCTATTAAGTTGAGCAACCTCGGCGTGGTCCTACAAGCTTTGGGCGAACCGGAGGGTGCCAAAGAGCATTACGAGCGTGCTTTGGAGATATTCTGGAACCGTTTGGGCGAGGATCACCCCAAAACCAAACTCGTGCGGGAGAACCTGGAATCCCTCCGCCGATAATCTCCTACACGATCACGACCTCGCCGCAGACCCCGCACGCCTCGGCGATCCGGTCGTACTTCATCCCCGGGAAGGGGTCGATCAAGCAGAGATCCGTCGGCTCCGCCCGCGAGAAGAGCCTCTCGGCGTCGCCGAAGTAGACCTCGATCCTGCAGCCGTCGCCCTCCGCCTCCGCCGCCAGGACCGGCTCTCCCCCGATCTCTCCTTCGGGGGTTTCGGGCCGCTCGATCCTATCGATCCCCAGAATCGACCGGTTCGCCTCCAGGTTGAGGATCGCGTCCTCCACCGCCGGGAGCCATCCGTCGTTCATGACGACCCGCTCCGCCCCGCCGAGGGCGGCGACGAGGCCCAGGGTCCCGGGGCCGCAGAGGACGTCGGAGACGGTGGTGAGCCTGCCCCGGAAGTATAGCTCCTCCAGGACCGTCATCTTGGGGGCTGCCTGGCGGGGGAACTCGACGTGGATCTTCGACTGATGCTTGTATATGACGAGATCGCCGATGAGAGAGGATACGACGTCGCAGCGCAGGTCCGAGCCCGCCAGAAGCTCCCACCGGTGAGGGCCGGCCTGGAGGTCCGATACGCCGGGGACGCCCCCGCCCCGGATGACGCCCTTTATCTCCGGGACTCTGGCGATTATTTCAGCGGCGGCCTCTTTCGTCAGGCGCTCGCCGACCAGGATAAGCTCTTTTGGCCCCAGCCTCGGCGGGTACGCCAGGGGGTAGCCCACCTCCACCAGGGGCCAGCCGATTGATCGGAGGGGGTCGGACCCTTTGCGGAGCCGGTGGCCGACGAGGACCTCCATCGCCTCCACCATCACCAGGTCCAGGGGCGCCCTGCCGCAGGCGGAACAACGCTTCCGGCCACCACCCATCGCGGACAAGTCCGCGAAGCTCGCGGCCTTATCGAGGCCGGGCTCCGCAGGGCAATCCGGACAGGCCATGTAAAGCAGATCGAGGCGGGCCAGGACCTCCTCCGCCGGGGTGATCGTCTCCGTCGGGAGCTTGGCTATCGGCATCCCCCGTCCATGGAGCTGGACGGTATTTCAGCCTTTCCGGACACATTTTGGCCCCCTTTCGTAGAAAGATTTGTAAACAAAAAGGGCCCTCACCAGGGGGAGGAGGTTATCAAGATGGCACAGAGAGGGATAAGGGAATTCGACGCCAAGAGGATCCTGGCGGAGATGCTTCCCGGTTATATCGATGATTTCGATTACAATGGTGAGATAGCACTTGTTACTGCGGATACAGACCTGGAGGTGGTGGCGGTCGATAACCCCTGGGTCAAGAAGAAAAAGCTAGTGGTCAAACCCGACCAGCTCTTCGGCAAGAGAGGGGCTCACGGCCTCATCCTCCTCGACGCCTCCTGGGACGAGGCAAAAAAGTACATCCAGGAGAATATGGGCTGCGAGGTTCTGGTGGGGTCGGTCGTCGGGACCCTCGATACGTTCCTCATCGAGCCCTTCGTACCCCACGGACCGGAGGAGGAGCACTACGTCGCCATAAAGTCCGAGAGGGAGAAAGACGTGATCTACTTCTCCCTCCGGGGCGGGATCGATATCGAGGCGAACTGGGACTCAGTCACCGAGATCCCCGTCTCCGTCCTGGCGAGGCCCGAGGAGATCGACCTCGGATCAAAGCTTCCGGCGGGCCTCGCCGACCGCCTCGCGCCGACGGCCGCCTTCATCCGGGGGCTATACCGGCTCTATAGAGACCTGGGATTCTCCTACCTCGAGATCAACCCCTTCGTCTTCGCCGAAGGCAAGATCGTACCCCTCGACCTGGTGGCGAGGCTCGACGACGCCGAGGCCTTCTGGCAGAGGAAGACCTGGCAGGGCCTCGAGTTTCCCGAGCCCTTCGGTCGGGCGCTGACGGAGGAGGAGGCCTGGATAAAGGAGATCGACTCCCGGACGGGAGCCTCCCTGAAGCTTACGATCTTGAACCCCAGGGGGAGGGTCTGGACGATGGTGGCCGGGGGCGGCGCCTCCGTCATCTACGCCGACACCATCTGCGACCTCGGCTTCTCCGGAGAGCTCGCCAACTACGGCGAGTACAGCGGCGACCCCTCCACCCAGGACACCTACGAGTACACCAAGACGATCCTGGACCTGATGACCAGGGAGAAAGACCCGGGAGGGAGGAATAAGTTCCTACTCATAGGCGGCGGGATCGCCAACTTCACCGACGTCGCCAAGACCTTCAAGGGGGTGGTCATGGGCCTCGAAGACTACCGGGACAGGCTGCGGGATACAGGCGTCGAGATCTACGTCCGTAGGGGCGGGCCCCACTACGAGGAGGGGCTTCGCATAATGAGACAGCTCGGCGAGAGGCTGGGGGTCCCGATCCACGTCTACGGCCCCGAGACCCACATGACGCGGATCGTATCGATGGCCCTGGGAGGAGGAGAGTGATGACCATGAAGGACTACCAGCTCTTCGACAGGAACACCCGGGCCTTCGTCTACGGCTTTCAGACGAACGCCATCCAGAGGATGCTCGACTTCGACTATCTCTGCAGAAGGTCAGTCCCCAGCGTCGCCGCCATCATCAACCCCAACCGGGCCGGCGTCCACAAGCTCTTCTGGGGGACCGAGGAGATCCTCCTACCCATGTACAGGACGATCCCCGAGGCGGTGGCCGCCCACCCATCGGTGGATGTGATGGTCAACTTCGCCTCCTTCAGGTCCGCCTTCGAGACCAGCATGGAGGCCCTCGCCTCTCCAGGGATAAAGACGGTGGCGATCATCGCCGAGGGGGTCCCCGAGAGGATGGCGAGGGTGATGGCGGCGACGGCCCAGAAGATGAAAAAGACGATCATCGGCCCCGCCACCGTCGGCGGCCTTACCGCCGGGGCCTTCAGGATAGGAAACACCGCCGGGACCATCGAGAACATCATCGAGTCGAAGCTCCACCGCCCCGGCTGCGTCGGCTTCGTCTCCAAGTCCGGGGGTATGCTCAACGAGGCCTTCAACATCATAGCGCGTAACTCCAGCGGTGCAGTGGAGGGGATCGCCATCGGAGGAGACAGGTATCCGGGATCCGACCTCCTCGACCACATCCTCCGGTTCGAGACGAACCCCGACGTCGCCATAATAGCGTCCCTGGGCGAGGTGGGGGGCACCGACGAGTACAGGATCGTCGAGGCCTTGAAGGAGGGGAAGATTACAAAGCCCCTGGTGATCTGGGTCACCGGGACCTGCTCCAAGGTCCTCCCCGGGTCCGTCCAGTTCGGCCACGCCGGGGCAAAGGCCCAGACGGACCTGGAGACCGCCGACGCCAAGAACCGGGCGCTGAAAGAGGCGGGGGCCATAGTCCCCGACTCCTTCGACGGCTACGGCGACGAGATAAGACGGGTCTACGAGAGTCTCCTCGCCGAGGGTAAGCTTCGTGAGGTGGAAGAGCCCGAGATCCCGACGATCCCCATGGACTACGCCAAGGCCGTCTCCGAGGGGATCGTCCGAAAGTCCACAAACCTCATCTGCACCATCTCCGACGACCGGGGCGAGGAGGTCCTCTACGGAGGAAAGCCCTTGAGCCGGGTCCTGGACGACGGCATGGGGATCGGAGGGGTCATCGGCCTCCTCTGGTTCAAGAAGGAGATCCCCCCCTGGGCCGCCGAGTTCATAGAGCTGGTCCTGCAGATCGTCGCCGACCACGGCCCCGCAGTCTCGGCAGCCCACAACGCCATCGTAGCCTCCTGCGCCGGAAAAGACCTCATCACCTCTCTCGCCAGCGGCCTTCTCACCATCGGGCCCCGGTTCGGCGGGGCGATCGACGACGCCGCCCGGGAGTTCAAGAGGGCGAGAGACTCCGGCCTCTCCCCCGAGGAGTTCGTAAGAGAGATGAAGACGGCGGGGATCAACATCCCCGGTATCGGCCACAGGATAAAGAGCGTCAAGAACCCCGACAAGAGGGTGGAGCTTCTCATCGGCTATGCGAGGGAGAACTTCGAGAGGACAGACCTGCTCGACTACGCCCTAGCAGTCCAGGAGATCACCACCGCCAAGAAGGGAAACCTCATTCTCAACGTCGACGGCTGCATAGGCGTCCTCTTCATCGACCTGATGAGCTCCTGCGAGGTCTTCGACGAGAGGGAGATCGACGACGTCATCAAGTACGGCTACCTCAACGGCCTCTTCGCCCTGGGAAGGTCCATCGGGATCATAGGCCACATCCTCGACCAGAAGAGGCTCGATTCGAGGCTCTACCGCCACCCCCAGGACGACATCGCCTTCATGCTCCCGGAGTTCAAGTGAGGCTCCCTCGGTGGCGAATAGCGGGCCGGCCCCTCCGGCCGGCCCCTCTTTTATGGAGGATCTGACCTTGGCTACCATCAGCGAGAAGATATTCAGCAGGGCCTGCGGCCACCGGGCCGAGGCGGGAGAGATCGTTGAGGCAGAGGTGGATTATGCCATGTCCCACGACGGCACCAGCGTCCTCGCCATCAAGGCCTTCGGCGAGATGGGGTCGGAGCGGGTCTTCGACCCCGAGAGGATCGTCATCCCCTTCGACCACATAGTCCCCGCCAACAGCAGCGTCTCCGCGGACCTGCAGAAGATGGTACGGACTTGGGCGAAGGATCAGGGGATAGTCCACTTCTTCGAAGGCGGTGAAGGGATCTGCCACCAGGTCTTCCCCGAGGAGGGGTTCGCCCTTCCGGGGACGCTCCTGGTGGGGGCCGACTCCCACTCCTGCACCTACGGGGCCTTCGGCGCCTTCGGGACAGGGGTCGGGGCGACGGACATGGCGGAGATCTACTCCAGAGGAAGGCTCTGGTTCAAGGTACCCGAGACGGTGGGTATCAGGATCACCGGCCGGCTCAGAAGAAGGGTCCTCGCCAAAGACATCACCCTGATGCTCGTCGGTGCGATCGGGGCCGACGGCGCCACCTACAAGGCCCTGGAGTACGTCGGCGAGACGATCGAGGCCCTCTCCATCTCGGGGAGGATGACCCTCTCCAACATGGGGGTCGAGATGGGGGCGAAGGCCGCCATCGTCCCCCCGGACGGGGTGACCGAAGAGTTCCTGAGGGGGAGGGCGAAGGGGGCGTACCATACCGTCCACTCCGATCCCGGATCTTACGCCTCGGAGATGGAGTTCGACGTCTCGGATCTGGAACCGCTCGTCTCCGCCCCCTTCAGGGTCGACAACGTCCGGCCGGTCCCGGAGGTGGCGGGGACAAAGGTCGACCAGGTCTTCATAGGGACCTGCACCAACGGCCGCTACGAAGACCTGAAGGTCGCCGCCGAGATCCTCAAGGGGAAGAGGGTGAAGACGAGGACCCTCGTCATACCCGCCTCGAGGAGGGTCCTCCTCCGGGCCCTATCCTCGGGGATCATCGAGGATCTCGTCCAGGCGGGGGCGATGATCGGGCCGCCGGGATGCGGCCCGTGCCTCGGCGCCCACATGGGGGTCCTCGCCGAGGGAGAGGTCTGCCTCTCCACCGCCAACAGGAACTTTCCGGGAAGAATGGGAAAAGGCGGCCTCGTATACCTGGCGTCTCCGGCGACGGCGGCGGCGACGGCCGTCGAGGGCGTAATCGCCGACCCGAGGTATGTCTGAAGCTGGAAGAGGAGAGGCGGGGGTGAAGGAGCAGAGATGGGATCTACGGAGGAGGATGGCGGGGAGAGATCCATCGATCTTGCCATAGACGGTGGATTTCCCAGCCCAAAAAGGCACCTACGCCTCGACCTCCACGTCCATTCGTCCTTCTCGGACGGCAGGGACGGGGTCGAGGAGATCCTGAAGGCGGCCCTGGAGGGCGGCCTCGACGGGATCGCCATCACCGACCACGACACCCTGGAGGGGTCCATCGAGGCTGAGAGGATCGTCGGGGAGAGGGGCCTCGACCTTCTGGTGATACCGGGCGTTGAGGTCTCCACCTCCGACGGCCACCTCCTCGCCCTGGGGGTGAGGAAGCTTCCGCCTCCGGGGCGGAGAACCGAGGAGACGGTCGAGTTCGTCCGCCGCCAGGGCGGAATAGCTATCGTATCCCATCCCTACCACCTCTTCAGACACTCCATGTACAGGATACCCGATTGTGACGCCGTCGAGGTCTACAACTCCAAGTACATCTTCGGGATCGCGAACTTCTGGGCCAAAAGGATGGCCGAGAGGCGGGGGCTTCCCATGGTGGCGGGAAGCGACGCCCATATCGCAGGGACGGTGGGGCTGGGGGTGACCGTCGTGGAAGTCGAGGAGGGCGCCGACCTGGATGATATCCTCGGATCGATCCGGGAAGGCCGGGTGAAGATCGAGAGCAAGAGGATGTCACCGTCGGCGTTCGTCAGCCAGATGGTCCGGTGGGTGAATAAACGCCTCCGCCGGAGGCTTGGGAGATAGAAAACCCCTGATAGATGATGATATCGAGAAGAAGCAAGATCGGCTGGATTAGATCAGAGGATAACGCCACCTGTAGAGGGAGCAAAACCGGATAAAAGCAAAAATCGGCCGGAACGGGTCCGGTCGATCTTCTTTTGAAAATATGAAAATTTAGGATCAGGAACTACTGAGTCTTCTCCACCTTTTCTGCTTTGGGGCCCCTGTCGCCAGCTTCCACTTCAAAGCTGACCTTATCTCCTTCATCTATGGATACGCCCGGCTTCAGACCGCTTGAGTGAACAAAATAGTCCGTCCCGTCGTCTCCAGCTATAAAGCCGAAATGTTTTGTTCTGTTGAAGAACTTCACTGTGCCAGTAACCATTTCAATTCCTCGTTGTCCTGAGATAAAACATACGACTATTTAAAGGTGCTCCCTTCGGGCCGTCCGAAAAACCCTGGCGGACCATCTTTGCACCGCCTACCTCTGGGCTGCAAATCCGGCAGACCATCTATCGTCGGTCTATGATAAATATGAAAGGGGGATCTCTCTTCAGCTGACGATAGGAAGGGCGTCTGAGCTCGATCCTCCCGGAATCTCATAGGCCAAGTCGCATATGCCATCGCCGTCCCCGTCGGTGCAGTCGAAGGAGCCGTAGTAGTTTCCGATGGCGCCGTCGTCCCACCGGTTCATGCCGTCGTCGAAGGCGTCGAACTCCGTATTGTTATAGAGCCTGTTGTTGAAGAGGAGGCTGCCCTCGGAGCCGACGAGGCTGATGCCGAGGAGGTTCTCGAAGACGGCGTTGGCGAAGACTGTAGAGTTTCTCGCCCCGTCGAGGAGTATCCCAGCGCCCCCGTTTGCGAAGGCATAGTTATCCCTGATGGTGACGCCCTCGGATACGACCCTTATCCCCGCGTCCCCGGACTCGTTTCCGGAGTTTGAAAACCGCATCGACTCCACCGTCGCCCCGTCGGCGCTTACAGTGATGCAGCTTCCGTTCCCGTCGGCGTATATGATGGGCAGATCGGGATACTTCCACCTCTCACCTCTTAGGATTATCGGCTTTGTGACGTTGATGTTTCCATGGAAAGTTCCCCCCCTGACCAGGACCACATCTCCGGGGCTGGCTATATCGATAGCCTCCTGGATGCTGAGGTACTGACAGCCGCATCCTCTGCATTCACATACCTTCAGGGTGGCCGCGCCCTCTGCCACCCCGGCGCCCCCGAGGACGACCAGGAGGGCCAGAATCGGCGAAAGCTTTATACTCATCTTTATCATCCCGTGATCCCTCTGAATTATTACGACCGTCTTAGGGATTATAAAAAGCTTATTTTCGTCGCCCCTCTACAGACCCTCGAATAACTATATAACCGCTCGCAGCCCTCAGATCCCGCATCATGGAGCAGTTCCCCCCTGAGATAAGAGAACGGCTGGAGAGGCAGGGCTACCACCTGGTCGCCTCCGGAGCCGTCAAGCCCTGCCTGTGGCTGCGGCGGTCCATCCGGGGTGGGGATCAGTGCTACAAACACCACTTTTACGGCATCGCAAGCCACCGGTGTGTCCAGATGACCCCGACTCTCCTCTGCAACCACCGCTGCCTCCACTGCTGGAGGCCCATCGACGAGATGCCCACCGCCTCAGGGGGCTGGATCGAGCCGGCAACGCTTCTGGACGGGATCCTTATCGAGCAGCAGAGGCTCATCTCCGGCTACGGTGGCGCCCCCGAGACGACCGATTCCGCGAGGCTAAAAGAGGCGAAGGAGCCGGCTCACGTAGCCATCTCCCTCATGGGAGAGCCGACCCTCTACCCCATGATAAAAGAGCTCGTCGAGGAGGTTAAGGGGCGCGGGATGACCGCCTTCCTGGTGACGAACGGGACGAACCCTGAGGCGATCGGCGAGGTGAGGCCGACCCAGCTCTACATCAGCCTCAACGCCCCGAATGAGGAGACGTACCGGAGGGTATGTAACCCCCGGTCGAACCTCTGGAGCCGATTCCTCGAGAGCCTCGAGAGGATGAGGGACTCGCCGGTGCGGACGGTGGCGAGGCTCACCCTGGCCCGGGGCCTCAACATGAACGACCCCCAGGGTTACGCGAAGCTGATCGAGACCGCAGAGCCGGACTTCGTAGAGGTGAAAGCCTACATGCACCTGGGAAGCTCCCGAAACCGCCTCGGAAGGGATTCGATGCCCTCCCACGAAGAGGTGATGGAGTTCGCGAAGGATCTATCCTCTGCCCTCGGCTACACCCTGAAAGACGACGTCCCCCTAAGCAGGGTCGCCCTCCTCTCCAGGGGGAGCGCAAGAGAGATGATCGATCTCTGAAGCCTCCTATATCCTCCGATTTCCATCAAATTTTGTATGATTTTTAATAGTTACTATATGGTTTTTTTCTTCATTTTAATCCTGGCAGCGTATCCTGCGGGAAAAGTATTTTTAGGGGTAAAATACCGTGGATGATCGGAGAATAGGATCGATGTCTGGGACGATTCGAGTACCTAAAAGCTCGGAGGTGAAGTTGTTCAATAGATGCCATAGGTTAAAAATTTTGCTCATCGAGGACAATCCCGACGACGCCGAGCTGACGGTGAGGGTCTTGCGGAGGATCTGCCAGGATAGAGACATCTTTCTCGCCGCGGACGCCGAAGAGGCCGAAAGCTGCCTGGAATATCTTCGCCAGGAGGGGACCGGCCTTCCCGACCTGATACTCCTGGACATCAGACTTCCCCGTCTCAGCGGGATGGAGCTTCTGGAGCGGCTCAAATCAAGCCCCGACCTCCGGGGGATACCGGTGGTGATGCTCACCGGGTCCCTCGTATCCGAGCACATCCAGAAGAGCTACGACCTGGGAGCGGTCACCTATCTATTGAAGCCGATTACCGAGGACGATCTTCTCATGACCCTGAGCAACCTCACCTGAAAGAAGCTGCGGGTCTTACGATTCTTCCATCGCTCCTACCGAAGATCTCCCCCGCCGCTATGGAGGCGTTGCCGAGAAGCCCTCCGAAGACGGCGTAAGCCAGGATCATATAGGCCGGCATCCCGAAGAGATCGGCCGGAGCCGAGTACCACCAAGCTCCGGCATAGATCGGAAGCGATTCTATCAGAGGTCCCAGGAGGGCGCCGGCCCCCATCATCGCCAGGGTGGCCCTCCCGGGGAAGGCGAAGATGACAGCGGCGGCCAGGACCGCTCCCGCCGCCAGGGCCAGGGGCGTCTCACCCCCCAGGGAGACGAAGACGGCGATCTCCGCCCCTATCCCGGCGAGGGCGAGAAGAAGAACCCGCGGCGAACGCCCCGGAGACTCCGTCCCCGGCAGGGCCCTCGCCAGAAGGAATACGGCCAGGGGAAAAGAGGCCCATCCGGGAAAGTTCCACGGTGGAACCAGGGGGAGACCTCCGGTGTTGGCGTAGGTCCACAGCCCTCCATAAACACAGGCCATCTCCGTCAGAGGTCCCGCGACGGCGCCGGCGATAGCCATCACCGCCGCCCTCCTCGGATCGCCGACCCTCGAAGAGAGGATGATCGGAGGGACGAGGAGAAGGAGGGCTGCGGCGTAAGGCCGGTCCCAGAGCGTCGCCAGGACGAGGCTCCCGAAGGCGGCGAGGATCGCGACGACGGCTGCGTCCCCTCGAGGCCCTGAGGCGAAGAGGCCCACCTAATCCCCTCCCGCCAGCTCCCTAACCAGGGCGATGTTGCCCCGGTCGTCCCTCCTATCGTCGACGGGGGTCTCGAGGATGAGGGGGCGAGCCCTTATCGCAGGGTGGCGGAGGATCCGCCTGAACCCCTCTAACCCGATCTCTCCGAGGCCTATGTGCTCGTGGCGGTCGAGCTTCGATCCCCTGGGCCCTTTTGAGTCGTTGAGGTGGACGACCTTGATCCTCTCAAGGCCTAAAGATCCATCGAACTCCTCCAGGGTGGCCTCCAACCCCTCCTCGGTCCTCATCTCGTATCCGGCGGCGAAGGCGTGGCACGTATCGAAGCATGCCGCGACCCTGTCATCCCGGTCGACCCTCCTCATGATCTCCGCCAGGTCCTCGAAGGACCCGCCGACGCTCTTCTTGGAGCCGGAGGTCGTCTCGAGAAGGAGGATGACGCCGTTCTCCGAGGATGAAAGGGCCTTTGTTATCGCCTCGCAGGTCCTCCTGAACCCCTCTTCTTTGGGCGCGTCGAGGTGGCTACCCAGGTGGGCGACGAGGTAAGGTATCCCGAGGATATCGCACCTCTTAAGCTCCAGGGCCAGAGCCTCCACAGACTTCTCGTATACATCCTCCCTGGCGGTGGCGAAGTTGGGGAGGTAAGGCATGTGGTCGACGGCTGGATCGATCCCGGCCCGCTCCATCTTCCTCTTGAACTCCTCCGCCGTCTCTTCTGCGATATCCTTCACTTTCCAGCCCCGGGGGTTTCGGGAGAATATCTGGAAGGTGTCGCATCCGATATCCGCCGCCCTGTCCACCGCTCTATCTATGGATCCCGCGATGGAGACGTGGGCTCCGACCCTGACCATCTGTTAAACCTCCTCTGATATTGAGACCGTCGTCATATTATCAGACATAGATGTTTCGTCCAGCAAAGCTAACGAGGCCTGATCTCCTGAGGAACCTGGCTAGGGAACCGTTTTATACTTTCCCGAAGAGGCCGGAGATAGAGAGGTCGCTGGCCTTCGGGGCCGCCCTCTCCAGCCGCCGATGAGGAAAAAAGATTCCTGAACTTATGATGAGCCCTATGAGTCCTGAGGCGGCCGGAGCCTCTCAGGTCAAATGGCCCTCTCTCACGCAACCGGCAGAAGAACTCAGCCGCTATTCGCTCTGGACCTCGCCCAGCGGTCGACGTGGTCGATGAGGTTGAACTCGATGATCTTCTTTGTATCCGTCAGCATCTCCGCCACCTCGCCGATGGTGAACTTCGTTAGCCTTCCGGCTCGATTCACCACCTCGATCTCCTCCGCCTGGTCGAAACCCTCCCCGGAGGCGAGCATCCTGGAGAGGTCCTGGCAGGCCTTCTTCAGGTAGGTTATGGAGTAATCTGCCGTCGGCTCTCGGTCCGCTAGATTCCTGTTGACCTCTCTGATGGACCAGCACATGGTAATGACATTATCGTACATCTTCACCAACCGCCGCTCTATCTTCCGTAGAGATATTTAAGGACATCCATCTTCAAAAATAGTGGGGCTGGTGCGATTCGAACGCACGATCGACGGGTCTCTCCGATACCGAGAGCAGACCTCTCAGTGCTCCAACGGATCATCAACAGCCTCCCCGTCGAGAGGCCTCAGCAGACCCGTTGCTCATCATCAATCATACCGCTGGAGCCCGTCGCCATACCTGACTAGGCCACAGCCCCTCAAAGCGGGCCGAGAGGGATTTGAACCCCCGACCTAAAGGTTAAGAGCCTTTCGCTCTGCCTGACTAAGCTACCGGCCCGGACTTTTCCATATACGATGCTGGTTATATACGTTTCGGCTTTGAAGAGAGTTGGCCGCCGCCGGCGACCCCCCCCCTCCAGGGGTATAAAGAGCCGCGATCCTCTCGCCCTCTAATATTCTCGCCCCTCAGATCATCTCGCCCTCAGATGTTGTTGATGTACCTCTCCACCTCCCAGGGGTGAACGAAGTTGTTGTACATCTTCCACTCCAGGGAGCCGAGCCTGTTGAAGTTGGCGTAGACGTGCTCGCCTAGGGCGTCCCTGACGACCCTGTCCTCCTCGAGATGGTTTAGCGCCTCTTTTAGGTTCGATGGGAGGAGCTCTATCCCGAGCCTCTCCCGCTCCTCGTCCGAGAGCTCGTAGATGTTCAGGTCCACGGGGTCGCCGGGGTCGATCTTCCTTCTGACGCCGTCGAGCCCCGCCGCCAGGATCGCGGCGAAGCCGAGATAGGGGCTGCAGGATGGGTCGGGCGAGCGAAACTCTAGCCTGGTGCTCAGGCCCCTGCCGCTGGGGACCCTGATGAGGGATGATCGGTTCGGCCCCGACCAGCCTATGTATACGGGAGCCTCAAACCCTGATACCAGACGCTTGTAAGAGTTGACCAGGGGGTTTGTTACGGCGGTTATGGCGGGAGCGTGCTCCAGGAGCCCTCCTACAAAGTATCGGGCGAGGTCGGAGAGCTGCATCTTCCCTTCAGGGTCGAAGAAGGCGTTCTCACCTCCCCGGAAGAGGGATATGTTGACGTGCATCCCGGATCCCGCGGCGCCGTAGATCGGCTTGGGCATGAAGGTTGCCGCGAGGCCGTTCTTCATGGCGATCGTCCTCGTGACGTACTTGAAGGTGACGACGTTGTCGGCGGTCCGCAGCGCCTCGCCGTAGGTGAAGTCGATCTCGTGCTGGCCCCTCGCCACCTCGTGGTGGGAGGCCTCGATCTTGAACCCCATCTCCGTCAGGGATAAGACGATCTCTCTTCTTATGTCCTCGGCCAGGTCCACCGGCCCGAAGTCGAAGTAGCCGGCGAAGTCGTGGGGGATGGTGGTGGCCCTCCCGTTCTCCATCTTGAAGAGGAAGAACTCCAGCTCGGGGCCTACGTTCATGGTGTAGCCCATCTCCTCGGCCTTCTCAACCGCCCTCTTGAGGACGTACCTGGGGTCCCCCTCGAAGGGCTCGCCGTTCGGCCTGTAGACGTCGCAGATCAGCCTCGCCACGTTCTTGTTCTCCCTCGCCTTCCAGGGGAGGAGCGAGAAGGTGGATATGTCGGGGCGCAGGAGCATATCCGACTCCTGGATCCGCGCGAAACCCTCGATGGAAGAGCCGTCGAAGCCGGTACCCGAGTCGAGGGCCTTTCCGAGGCGTACTGCGGGGATCGATACGCTCTTAACTAGCCCCTGGATGTCGGTGAACTGGAGCCTGATGGATTCGACGTTCTTGTCACGGATCGTCTCTAGCAACTGGTCTATTGAGTACATGATCGGTCAAACACCCCTTGATGCAGGCTATTGATAATATCCCCCTCGCCCCGCCCGACGGGGCAATCTTTGGGGGCAACTGGTTCCTCTAAAGACCCCAGATGGACCGACCTCCTTTAATATAGTCATCGCCCCGGTGGGAGGTTCAATTACCCTTATCTATTGGCATCTACCAGGAACTGCGCGGTAGATCTAATGTCTGGTGGAAAGGTTCTGGTAGTAGACGCCGGCGGCAGGGGCAACGCCATAGCTCACGCCTTCGCGAGGTCCCCCCTGGTGGATCGGGTCTATGTCGCCCCGGGGAACGCCGGGAGCTCCATGATGGAGAAGTGCAGTATCGCCCACTCCCATGGAGATCCCATCAAGGAGATCGGGGATCTCGTCTCCTTCGCGAGGAAGAAGGGCGTCGATCTCACCTTCGTCGGCCCCGAGGGGTACCTCTCCGACGGGATCGTCAACGTCTTCACCGAGGAGGGGCTCGACGTCGTCGGCCCGCGACGGGAGGCGACGGTCCTGGAGGGGAGCAAGGGCTACGCCAAGGACCTCCTCAAGAGGATCGGCGTCCCCATCCCCCGCCACCGAAACTTCACCGACCCCGAGGAGGCGTTGGGGCACGTTGCCGCCTTCTATGCCGATAATCCGGGGATCAACCTGGTGGTTAAGGCCGACGGCCTCGCCGCCGGGAAGGGGTCGATAGTCTGCAGCTCGGAAGAGGAGGCGGCCTCGGCGGTGGAGAGGATCATGGTGGTGCCGAGGCTCTTTGGCGACGCCGGACGCCGGATCGTCATCGAGGAGAGGCTTGAGGGAAAGGAGCTGATGTTCTTCGCCGTCACCGACGGGAGGACCGTCCTTCCCCTGGAGTCGGCGATGGACTACAAGCGGGCCTTCGGCCCCGGCGAGGAGGTGGCGATCCGCCTCTACAACAGGCTCGCCGGAAACCCAACCCTCGACCAAAACCCCAACACCGGCGGGATGGGCGGCTACTCCCCCCACCCCTGGCTCGACGACGACCTCGCGGAGCGGATCATGGAGGGGATCGCCGTCCCCACCATCCGGGGGTTTCGAGAGGAGACGGGCTTTGAGTACCGGGGGATGATCTACTTCGGCCTGATGATCACCGAGGAGGAGGGCGAACGGGTCCCAAAAGTCCTGGAGATCAACGTGAGGCTCGGGGACCCCGAGGCGGAGGTGATCCTCCCCCGCCTCGAGACGGACATGTACCTCCTCTCCCGGGCGGTCCTGGATGGAGAGCTCGACTCCGTCGACCTCAAGTGGTCCCCCGAGACCTGCGTCGGGGTCTGCGCCATCAGCGGGAGGGTGGTAAAGCCCGCCTCCAGCGGCCCGGCGGAGGAGCGGCCCGGATACCCCGGCCCCCACTACACCAACATGCCGATCCGCGGCCTGGAGAAGGTCGATCCCGACGTCCTGGTCTACCACAACGGGACCGCCTTCGGCAAGGACGCCAGGGGGGAGGAGAGGCTCTTTACCACTGGCGGGCGGGTCCTCACCGTCGTCGGCCGGGGCGCTTCCCTGGTGGCGGCGAGGGAGAGGGCCTACGATAACATAAGAAGGATCAGGTTCAACGGGATCAGGTACCGGCGGGACATCGGCCTGTTCCCCTGAAGGCAAGATGGGGAGATGAGATCGGTGGGAGAGATGGTGAAGCTGAGGGGATGGTCGATAGATGGGAGAAAATCTGGATAAAAGAGAGGATGGAAGGACGGTCGTCCTGGGGCTGGAGGGGACGGCCTGGAACCTCAGCTCTGCCCTCGTCGACGAGGAGGACGTCATCGCCGAGGAGAACGCCACCTACGTCCCCGCCAAGGGGGGGATCCACCCCCGGGAGGCGGCCCAGCATCACGCCGAGCATATGGCTCCGGTCGTCAAAGCCGTCCTGGACGCCGCCCGACGTGACGGCCTCGCCATCGACGCCGTCGCCTTCTCCCAGGGGCCGGGCCTCGGGCCGTGTCTGCGGACGGTGGCGACTGCGGCCCGGGCCCTCTCCCTCCGTTTCGGGGTCCCCCTAGTGGGCGTCAACCACTGCATCGCCCACATCGAGGTGGGCAAGTGGAAGACCGGAGCCACCGACCCGGTCGTGCTATACGTCAGCGGCGGAAACAGCCAGGTCCTGGCCCTGAGGCGCGGACGGTACAGGATCTTCGGCGAGACCCTGGACATCTCCGTCGGAAACGCCCTGGACAAGTTCGCGCGGCAGGTGGGCCTTCCCCACCCCGGAGGCCCCAAATTGGAGGCCCTGGCGAAGTCGGCGAAGGAGTACATACCCCTCCCGTACGTCGTCAAGGGGATGGACCTCTCCTTCTCCGGCCTCTCGACGGCGGCGGCCCAGGCTGCAAAGAAGCACGACCTCGCCGACGTCTGCTCCTCCTTCCAGGAGACGGCCTTCGCCATGCTCGTCGAGGTCACCGAGAGGGCGCTTGCCCACGCCGAGAAGAAAGAAGTACTACTGGTGGGCGGCGTCGGCGCCAACTCCCGCCTCCGGGAAATGCTGAATATAATGTGCGAGGAGAGGGGGGCGAGGTTCTACGTCCCCGAGATGCGGTTCATGGGGGACAACGGCTCGATGATCGCCTACACCGGCCTTGTCATGCTGAAGGCGGGGGTGACGACCTCCCTCGCCGAGTCGCGGGTCCGACCGGGGTACCGGACGGACGAGGTGGAGGTGAGGTGGAGGTAGGGTATAAAATCATATAGTTATTAAACTATTAAATAATTTTTATATACCTTTTCTTTTCATATCTTCAAAGTGAGTTCGAAAAATAGAGTCAGCAAGACGACTTCCTGCTCCTACTAAGCGAGCTAATACTCGAATTTGTTCACGGCAAGATACGCTTTCTGTAGGATTAGGATAATTGAGATGGTGATCGATTTCACCCCAAATTTCTTCAAAAAGTGTTCTTACTTGGATCTCACAACTGAATGGCGAATCTATTCTCGGCTTTATGACATAATGAATACTTGTATAGAAACTTTCTTTAACGTCAACTGAAAGATTTTGTCTAGAGAAAAACTCCTTCGATTCAGGGTCCCAAGTATATGCTTTAGGTTTTTCGGATAATATCCACTCTTGATCTTCAATTTGTTTATTGATTGCCTGATGAATCTGAGAAAATTGCTCTTGATATAAATGAAGAACTCGAACACCGGCTATGTCCGTAATCCTATCAAAAACATTATCTAACGTTATAGGGTTTTCTGCAGCAGATTTCCGTAATATCTTCTCGCGTATATGTTGGGGATCTTTTAAACGACTTTTAACAGTATGAACAACCGGAGGGCTTCCATTTAATTGAGGATGATGTTCAAAAAAATAAACTACGTTATTTCGAAAATTGTCGAATCCAAATCGGTTCTTTTCGACTTCCTTCATGATAATCATTAAGCTTGCTTCGTCAATCATCGCTAGCCTCCAAGTTCTCTAATCGCTGTAGGAGATCACGTGCAAATGTATGATAACCCTCTCGAGTTTTCTCATATTGTTTTCTATTACCAGAAATTGTCCCTCGATGTTCTGGGTCCAATTTGCCACAACTCGGAACTTTCCATATCGGTGTTTTGTACGTTTGAGCCATATTTGGGAGCGTGTTGTGGGTGTGCATAATAGCTTTGTCACCAATTGGCGTTTCTAATTGGTTTTCTGTGAGGTGCTGCCAAAGATCTGAAGAAATATATTTTCTAATTGTTGTGGGTATTTGCTGGGCATAATCGTAATGTGCCTTGGATAAGTCCCAAGGATTGTTCGTTTTACCTGAATATTTACTAGCGTTATATATTGTGAAACCCAAAAATCTAACAAAATTTTGTGGAAAATATCCTCTCTTCTCTTCCGACAGTAATTTATAAATAATATCAAATTCTTTTTTCCATCCGCTAAGTGATTTTCCGATATTCTGTATTCCGTAAAGAGAGAACATATCTGGCATACAAGGTACGATAAAGCCATCCACCGTTGAAATTATCACTTTGTTTAGCATCCCAAGACTAGGCGAAGTATCTATTATAACGAATTCATATGAATATTTCTTAGCATATTCATTAGAAATACTTCGAATTCTTGTAACCATACGAATAGCTTGAGGGTCTCCTCTGTATATTTCGCTCCACATCTTAGCTATTTTATCCTCAAAGGTGTGTATTGAGAGTCTTCCAGGAATCATTCCAAGATTATCATGAATCTCTAGCGGGCGAGATCTTTTTTCAGGCTCAGAAGTTCCATCTTCAGTTGGTTTTAGCAAGAAGTGAATAGATCGGACGTCTGATGTTATGCGATCAAAGTCATTAGATATTGCTTTATCACGAGTTTTCTGAAAATCGTCGATAAAAGGATCTTCAATTTCCCAGATCTTATGTAGTTCCTCCGGAGTCAAGCGAAATAGGGTAAGGTTGGATTGAGGATCCAAATCGATAAGTAGTGTCTTATGTCCCAATTCAGCTAGTGCATATGCTAGGTGGTACGTTAGAGTAGTCTTTCCCACGCCACCTTTATTGTTGAATACTGCAATCGATTTCATGGATATTTTGCCTCACCCATAATCTGGCCTTACGATCTGATTTAAATCAATGCAATCAGCATTAGTGAAATATAGTCTAAAACCAAACTTTAA
>DAXT01000010.1 GCA_002506535.1 Methanothrix harundinacea | reverse complement strand
GTGGGCGTCGGGCAGCCAGGTGTGGAACGGGACCGCGGGCATCTTCACCAGGAACCCGAAAAGGAGCCCGAAGAAGATCAGGTTCAGCGCCATCGGCGAGAATATCGTCGAGTCCCCCGTCGCCGCCAGGAGGGTCATCATGTCGAAGGTCCGCAGGCCCTCAGGCGTCCTGTAGCTGAAGTAGAGGGCGAATATCGATAGGAGCATTATCAAGCTCGCCACGTGGGTGTAGATGAAGAACTTGATGGCTGCATAATCCTTCCTCGGACCGCCCCATATCCCCACCAGGAAGAACATCGGTATCAGGACAACCTCCCAGAAGATGTAGAATAGGAAGAAGTCCAGAGCTGCAAAGACTCCGAGTACTCCCACCTCGTTGAGGAGGAGGAGGGCGAAGAACTGGTTTGGCCTCTTCTTCTCGCCCCAGGAGTATATCACCACCAGTACGGTGACGATAGTCGAGAGGAGGATCAGAGGCATCCCTATGCCGTCGACGCCGACGGTGTACTTGACGCCGATGGCCGGGACCCAGTCGTAGCTCTCGACGAACTGCATGACGTTCGTCGTCCTGTCAAACTCCCTGAACATCTGGAGCGATATCGCCAGAGGTAAGAGAGACCCTATCAGGGCGGCGTACCTCGCTCCCTTTCCGAAGAGGAAGGCGACGACGGCCGCCAGGAGCGGTATGGCGATCATCAGTGAAATGGCGTTATCCATCATATCGCCACCCCCATAGTAGCCAGCTTAATCAATATCAACAGCGCTGCCAGTCCTAGAACTATGGCGGTTATGTAGTTCTGTATGACGCCGGTCTGAACTTTACGGAGCGTTCCGCCGAAACCCACGGATACTGCGCTGATCTTGTTCACCGCCCCATCTATGATCTTGAGGTCGATCATGTTGGAGACGAGGGCTATGCCGTAGACGACCTTCTCTGCGAACCAGAGGGTGTAGATCTCGTTCTGGTAGTACCTCTTGAGGAGGATACGCCGCAGAGGATCCCTCTCCGAGGTTATCATCGACGGGTCAAACCTCTTCCATCTCGAATAGAAGAGAGCCGCGATGATTATCCCGCCGACTCCGACTATTATCGGGAGGATCTTGAATATGAACGGCTCGTGGACGTGGCCGTGCTCGACGTGATGGCCTCCGATATGGGCCAGCTCCTCAAAGTCGACCCCGAAGTGCTCGAAGTTGTTCCCGACGTAGTCGTAGAACTGCCCCTGTGTCGGCATCCCCATGAAGAGGGCGAAGACCGCTAAAATCACCAGAGGACCCAGCATGATCCAGGGGGACTCGTGCTTGTGATAATCAGACCTCGGCTCGCCGTCGAAGGTTAGGAACCAGAGCCTGAAGGTGTAGATGGCCGTCAGGAGGGCCGCCAGGATGACGAATACGTACGGGATCCATCCGAGGCCGAAGGCCCCGTTCTCGAAGGCGAGGATTATGATCTCGTCCTTGCTGAAGAAGCCCGTCGTCAGGGGGAACCCTGCCAGGGTCAGCGACCCCGCCAGCATGGTGAGGCCGGTCCACTTCATCGACCTCAATACCCCGCCCATCTCCCTCATGTCGTTGGTGGAGACGGCGTGGATTACGCTGCCGGCGCAGAGGAAGAGGAGGGCCTTGAAGAAGGAGTGGCCTATCAGATGGAACATGGAGACTCCGACGGCCGTCGCCCCTACGGCGGCGCCGAACCCGAGGGCCGCCATCATGTATCCCAGCTGGCTCACCGTCGAGTAGGCGAGGACCCTCTTGATGTCGAACATCACAAGGCCCATCGTCGCGGCAAATAGCGCCGTAAAGGCGCCGATGTAAGCCACCACCATGAGGGCATCGGGTGCCGCATAGAAGAGGGGGAACATCCTGGCCACCAGGTAGACGCCGGCGGTAACCATCGTCGCGGCATGGATCATAGCCGAGACGGTGGTGGGACCCTCCATGGCGTCGGGAAGCCAGACGTGCAGAGGGAACTGACCGGACTTGCCCACAGCACCTCCGAAGAGGAGGAGGGCTATCCAGGTGAGCTGGTCTGGCGGTATGTGGACGAGGCTGTCGTATATCGTCTGGAACTGGAGGAGGTACGCCCCCTCAGGGAGGACGAGGTTCAGCTTCACCATGTTGGAATAGAGGAGAACTATCCCCGCGAGGAACATCACGTCTCCAACCCTCGTCACCAGGAACGCCTTCTTGGCGGCAGAGGCCGCCGAGGGCTTGCGGTACCAGAACCCGATGAGAAGGTACGAACATAGGCCTACAAGCTCCCAGAATATGAAGAGCTGAAGGAGGTTGTCCGAGAAGACGAGGCCGAGCATCGCCGCGGTGAAAAGTCCCGCTTCGGCGAAGTACCGTGCCATGCCGGGGTCGCCTTCCATGTACCCCAGGGCGTAAGTGTGGATCAGAGTACAGACGAAGGTCACCATCAGGAGCATCACTATGGCCAGCGGATCTATCAGTATCCCGGCGTTGAAGCTGGCGAACCAGTGCATCGATTGATGGACTATCTCGTTGTTCGGGTAGATCTCCCTGAATATCCCAAAGGAGAGTATGAACCCGGCGAAGGTAGCCAGAACTGTGAAGAACCCTCCGCCCTTTGGCAGACGCCAACCGAGAAAGATCGTGAGGACGAAGGCCAGAACCGGCAACCCCACGATCAGATAGGCGTAATCTTGGTACATCCGTCTACCACCTCAACGCGTTGATGTTGTCCAGCTCTATCGTTCCATACAGCCGGTAGAGCGCGATCATTATGGCAAACCCGATGCCGGCCTCAGCAGCTGCGAGAGCGATGGCGAAGAGGGCGAATACCTGGCCGTTTACGTTGGGCAGGTACGCCGAGAACGCCACCAGGTTGATTATCGCGCTGTTGAGCAGGATCTCCACGCACATCATCAGCTTGATACCGTTGCGCTGGGTAAGAAGGCCGTAAAGGCCGATGGCGAACATCGCCGACGCCAGCAGCACGTAAAGCACCAGTGGAATCATCTCTTTTCCTCCCTCCACCCCATCATCTCGGCAACTCCTTTCTTGCGACGTAGATCGCACCGATCATAGCCGCCAGAAGGACCAGGGCGAGGACCTCGAAGGCGAAGATGTAGAGCGTGAAGATCTCAACGCCGATATCCCCCGCCCCGCTCTCCGGAGCTCTGACCCCCTCTCTCGGCTCGAAACTGTACGGGCTCTTCTCTGCGCCGTCCCATGGTGTCGCTGCGAAAAATACGATCAGCGTCGCCAGAAAGATCAGCGTTAAGATCGCTGTTTTTACCTTAACCATGGGATTCCTCCTCCACCAGAGTCCTCCTCGTGAGCATCACTGCAAAGAGTATCAGCACTCCAACGGCCCCTATGTATACGAGAACCTGGGCAACGCCGACGAAGCTGGCGTTCAGGGATACGTATAACATGGCCACAGAGGCGAAGGCCCCCAATAGATATAGAGCGGCATGGACCATATTCCTGGACCATACGGTGAGGATCGAGAAACCGAGGATCAGCACCGCTAAAAGGGAGAACGCCCCAAGCTCTATCAGGAACCTTATGTCGTAAAATTGAGCAAGATCTATCATTTGATCTCAACCTCCGATAGTCATTCTGCCTTCTTCTTGGCAGCTTTCTCGCCGGAACCGGTCTCTCCTTCTTCGGCCTTGGCAGCCTTCGCCTTCTTGGCCTTGGCAGCCTCTGCAGCCTTCCTCTTCTTCTCCTCTTCAGCCTTCCTCGCCTCTTCGGCGAGCTCTGAGAGCTCCTGGTCGCTGTACATGCCGACGCCGATCTTCTCGGGTCCGTAGATTATATCGTCCCTCTCCCAGCCGGCTATCTCGAAGGCCTTGGACATGATAAGACAGCTCGCAGGACAGTCGTCTACGCAGAGGCCGCAGAACATGCACCTGCCGTAATCGATCTGAGGATACTGGAGCTTCTTGTTCTTGATGGGGTTTCCGCGCTTGTAGTCCACCAGCTTCACGCAGTCGTTGGGGCAGATCCTGACACACGCACCGCAGCCGATGCACTTTCTTATCTCCAGGACGTGAACGCCCCTCTCTGCGTCGGGAAGATCCATGATCTTCTCTGGATAGAGACGCGTGACCTCGACGCCGCTGACAGAGCGCCTGAGGGTCATTTTGAGGTTCTTAAGCACCATAGATCATCACCTCACGCAAAGTAGAGCCCCACCGCTACCGCCCATACGAAGTTCACCAGCGAGAGGGGAAGCAGTACCTTCCACCCCAGGTCTGTGACCTGATCTATCCTGAACCTCACCAGAGATACCCTGATCCAGATCAAGGCCACCAGCACTATCAGGAGCTTCATGAAGAACCAGATCATCGGCGATATGAAGGATATCACCGGAATGACCGGACCGTTCCAGCCTCCGAGGAATAGGAGGACGAGAAGGATCGACCCGAGGAGCATCATGTTGTACTCCTGGAAGTAGAGGAGACCAAACCTGATTCCGCTGTACTCTGTATTGTAGCCGGCGATGATCTCCTCCTCAGCCTCGGTCTGGTCGAAGGGCATCCTCCCCAGATCCGTTATGAGACAGATGGCGAATATCACGAACCCCAGAGGCTGAGCAACGGCGAACCAGATGCTCTGCTGGGCGTTGACTATCTCGACGAGGTTGAGGCTGTGGGCCATTACGGCGACGCTTATGACGCAGACGCCCATGGGGACCTCATAGGCGATCATCCTCGCCACGCCCCGAAAGGCTCCCAGCATCGAGTACTTGTTGTTCGAAGAGTACCCGGCCATGAAGGCCCCTATCGCCATCAGGCTGAGGGCGGCCTCCACGTACAGGGCGCTGATGTCCATGTTGGCCACCACGAGAGGGATCTCCCTCCCGTCGATGATGACGGCGCCGAAGGGTATGGCACCCGCGACGAGCATCGTGGTCGCGGACGCCACTATCGGAGCCCAGACGTAGACAGACTTGTCCGCGCCCCGGGGGATGATATCCTCTTTGGTGAAGAGCTTGATGGCATCAGCCCCCAGCTGGAGTATCCCCCACCGTCCGCCGACTCTGTTGGGGCCGTACCTGGCCTGAAGGTCGCCCATGACCTTCCTCTCGAGCCAGACGACGGCCATGGCGGCCACATTTATCACCGAAGCGAGGACGGCTGCCCCGATGAGGCCTAGGATCACCGCGAATATCTTCGGCTCCCGGGCTGCAAAATCAGTGATCGCAGATAATAACTCCATTAAACAACCCTCCTACCGGTCCACCTCGCTGGTACAGGAGTCCATGCTGCCCGCGATGGCGACGACGTCGGCTATGTAGACGCCCTCGAGGAGCGGGGGAAGGGCCTGGAAGTAGGCGTAGACGGGACCCCTGGCCTTGACCTTGACGGGCTTGTCCGACCCGTCGCTCGCGACGAAGAAGCCCATCTCTCCCCGGGCGTCTTCGACCCGATAGTAGGCCTCCCCAGGTTCGGGCTTGATCTTCTTTGGAACGTTCTCGGCCATTATGGGACCGCTCGGTATCTGGTCGAGACACTGCTCGACTAGGTAGCAGCTCTCGATGATCTCGTCCAGCCTCACCTCGACCCTCGCCCTGGAGTCTCCCTCCTTCCTCGTTATCACCTCAAAGTCCAGGTCTTTGTAGAGGAGATACGGATCATCCCTCCTCATGTCGTAGGGGGTGTCCGACGCCCTCAGGGGAGGACCTGAGACGCCGAGCCTCCTCGCCTCAGACTGCGAAAGAACTCCTATCCCCTCCATCCTCTTGCGGTACATGCTGTCGGAGAGGAAGAGCTCCTTGTACTCCTCGGTCTTCTCTCTGACCATCTTCAGAGCGTCCAGGGTCATATCCTTGAAGCCGTCGGGAAGGTCGTTTCTGACCCCGCCGAACCGGACGAAGCTGTGGTTGATCCTGGCTCCTGTAACGCTCTCGATGCAGGTGAGGACGTCCTCTCTGTCGATGATCATATAGAGGAAGGGGCTTAAGACGGCGCTCCCGATGAGGGTCAGAAACTCGGCGGTCCCCAGGAGGTGGCTTTGGATCCTCGATAGCTCCTCTGTGATGATCCGGATGTACTGGGCCCTCTCGGGGGCCTCGATCCCGAGGAGCCTCTCAACGGCTCCGCAGTACGCTTCGTTGTTTGTCAGGGCGGCCATGTAGCAGAGACGGTCCGTTATGGGGATCCCCTGGACGTACGTCCTGTTCTCCATGATCTTCTCGATCCCCTTGTGGATGTAACCGATGTCGAGGAAGGCCTTCTTGATCCTCTCCCCGTCGACTAGGATGTCGAGGAGGAAGGGGCCAGGGACGATGGCGTGCTGGGGGCCGAGGTGGAGGATCATCTCAGAGCTCTCTTCGATCGCCATCTCCTCCCGCTCCCGGAAGGTGGGGTACTTCGGCCTCTCGGTGGGAACTGTTCCGGCCGCGATCTCCGCCTCCGTCGGAGGGATGGAATACTCGGTGTACCCTTCGGGGGTGATCTTCTCTATCGCCCTCTCAGCGGTGGTATAGTCCGGGTAGCCCTTGAAGTCCTTCCTCCAGGGCCATGATCCCACCAGCTCGTC
Organism: Methanothrix harundinacea; assembly: GCA_002506535.1. Taxonomy (GTDB): domain Archaea; phylum Halobacteriota; class Methanosarcinia; order Methanotrichales; family Methanotrichaceae; genus Methanocrinis; species Methanocrinis harundinacea_B. The sequence continues at coordinate 87,779 of DAXT01000010.1, read as the reverse complement.
AGGGAGGAGGAGGGGGTAAAGCTCGGGATGGCCCTCAAAATCGATCCCCAGCATCTCCCAGATCTCGCGCTCGTACCAGTTGGCGTTCCAGTAAAGGCCCGTCAGGGACTTGACATGAGGGTCGTCCCTTCTGGTCTTGACCTTGAGGAGAGCCACCACCTGGTGAGCGCCGTGGCTCGCCAACATCTCCGTCACCTCGAAGAGGCCTTCACCGATCCTGTCGACGCCCACAGCGCCAGAGTAGTGATCGAAGCTGTGATTGTCCCTCAGATACTTGCAGACCTCTACGATCCTCTCCGGCTTGACCGTGGCCCAGAGCTGCCGCTCGGGGGCGACCTTCGCCTCCTCGATCGCTCCCGGAAAGGCCGACTGCAGGGCGCTCAAGACATCATTTGCAGTTTTCAACGATGAACTCCTCCTCTAATAGCCCCTCTTGTCCTTACGCTGCTTGATCTTCTCCTGAAGCGCCCTGAACCCCTCGATGAACTTCTCGGGCCTCGGCGGACAGCCAGGGACGTAGACATCTATCGGGAAGAATCGGCCGGTGTTGTTGATGATGTTGTAAGAGTCGTAGAAGGGACCGCCGGATATGGCACATTCTCCTATCGCCATCACCCACTTCGGCTCCGGTATCTGTTCCCAGAGGTCCTTTATCGCCGGAAGGTACTTCCTGGTTATGTAGCCGCTGATGATCATGACGTCGACCTGCCGTGGCGTCGCCCGGGGGAAGATCCCGAACCGATCGCAGTCATAAGGGGGACATCCGAAGACGAGCATCTCGACGCCGCAGCAGCCCATCGGCTGCATCAGAAACCACAGCGAGTTCTTCCTGCCCCAGTTCAGGACGTTCTTTATGGGGCCCATATCGATGATCTCGTGGATCTTCTCCGTGGTGGTAAACCAGACGTCAGTGAGGGGCCTTCCCCAGATCGTCCACTTCTCTAGCTCCTCATCAACAGCAACCGGAACAGGTATGACATCACTTATACCCAACGCAATGCCTCCTTCTTAATGTCGTAGAGCAGACCGATCAACAGCACGACGATGAAAATCAGCATCCCGGTGATCGCAATGCTCACTCCGCCGACGGCGGGGATCGCCTCGGAAGCGTAGACGTAGATCCAGGGGTATAGGAACAAAACCTCAACGTCAAAGATCACGAAGACGATGGCGAAGAGATAGTACTGGACGTTGTACTGAACTCCAGCGTCCCGGATGGGTCTCAGACCGCCCTCGTAGGTGGACCTCTTCCGAAAAGTTGATTTCTGAGGAGATATGATCTTCACGGCAGCCAGCGCGCCGATAGGCACTAGAGCACCTATTATCAAAAACATAATAAGTGGGATATAATAGTCCACTGCCACCATTTCGCCGCTCATTTTTTACCTCCTTTAGCCGTAAGAGCTAAACACAAAGTACTGATATAAAAGGTTTATGAGAAAATCGATTAGCACCACGATCGCTAAGCAGGGATGCAGTCGATCCCAAAAGGGGAGAAATCAGCATTATTAGGGTGAGTTTCAGTGGACTATATAAACCAGATCGATATAAAGGCAGGGATGGAGATAGATGAGCTGGTAAGGATGATGGAGCGGTGCGGCTTTGGGGCCAGAAGGCTGGCCGAAGCCGTAAATATCTACGAGGAGATGCTCTCGGAAGATTATACCAGAGTCTTCACCCTGGCCGGCGCGATGGTCCCGGCGGGGATGAGAAATATAATATCGTCCCTCATAAGGGACGGGCGGATAGACGTCCTCGTCTCCACAGGAGCAAACCTGGTCCACGACATCATCGAGGGCTACAGCCACCACATCCGCGGCGACCCCCTGGCCTGCGACGCCGATCTGAGGGACGAGGGATTGAGCAGGATATTCGACGTCTACGTCGAGGACGATGATTTCGTCAAGTTCGAGGAGATCCTCCAGGAGGCGCTCCCCGAGAGCTCCGAGCCGATGACAGGAAGCGAGCTTCTGAGGGTCCTGGGAAGGAGGATCGAGGACGAGAGGTCTATCCTCCGGTCCGCCTACGACCGCAGAGTTCCCATCTTCTGTCCCGCCCTATCCGACTCGATGATAGGGCTTCAGGCCTGGCTTTGCAGGCAGACGAGAGAGCTCTACGTCGACGCCTTCGGGGACGTGGGGGAGCTGGTGGATATCTGCTACGGTGCTGAGCGGTCGGGGATAGTGATCATCGGTGGAGGCGTCCCTAAGAACTTCGCCCTCCAGTCGATGCTCGTAACCCCCAACAGCTTCGACCTCGCCATCCAGCTCACCACAGACCGGCCCGAGGCCGGGGGGCTTTCGGGAGCGTCCCTATCGGAGGCGGTATCCTGGGGGAAGATAGGGGCGGGGGCGAAGAAGGTCACCGTCTACGGCGACGCAACCATCACATTACCTCTGATGGTGGCGGCGACTCTGACGAGGCTGGAGAAGAAGAGGGTCTGATCGATCTTCTCAGTTTGGAGAGGGCGTGGTAACATTAAGAGGACGGGAAATATTCTGGACGTGGTGGTGGGGATCAGCGGAGCTTCCGGTGTAGCCTACGGGATAAGGCTCCTAGAGGTCCTGGCGGAGATGGGATCCATGACCCATCTAGTGATGACCGATGCGGCCCGGAAGATAATAGAGATCGAGACCGATGAGAGCCCCATCGAGGTGGAGATGATGGCCGACAAGGTATACTCCCCCCGGGACTTCACAGCTTCGATCGCCAGCGGCTCTTACATCTTCGACGCCATGGTCGTCGCCCCCTGCAGCATGAAAACCCTGGCGGGGATCGCAAACGGCTTCTCCGACACCCTCATCACCCGGGCTGCCGACGTCTGCCTGAAGGAGAGGCGCCGATTGATACTGGTGACTCGGGAGTCGCCCCTCAACCTCGTCCACCTGAGGAATATGGTCGCAGCCACCGAGGCGGGAGCGATAATCCTCCCTGCGTGCCCCGGCTTCTATACGAAGCCCCAGACCGTCGAGGAGATGGTGGATGTGGTGGTGGGGAGGGTATTGGACCTCCTGGGCGCCGAGCACCAGCTCTCCAGGAGGTGGAGGACTCCAATGAGCGGAAATGCTTATAACGACGAAAATCAGATGGAAAAGAGGTGACTTAGATGAAATGTCAAATGTGTGCTATCGACAAGGAGACGCTCCCGGTAAAGGCGAAGCAGGCTACCATTCACGGAATCAAGGACACCGTTTTTAACGTCTGTAAAGAATGTCTTGAGGCTGCCCATAAATCATACCTGGACAAAGAATTTCTTCTGAAGAAGGGAGGAGAAGGATAGCTTCATCCTCATCAACCCGATTATCTCCACCGTTTATTTGAGGGAAGAGTCCCTCGGACCCGGAGACCTGCTCGGGGATGGGCTATCTATGGGGTTGAGATGGATGGTCGGGGTTGATGATCGATGTTGCCGGTCTCTGACGAGACGGTCTCGGATAAACTTAAATTTGTGATGGTTTGTACTTCGTTCACAATACCAATTCGAGGCGAGATAATTTGACACCATTTATTGAGATCCGGGACTTGACGGTGCGGTTTGGCGAAGTTGAAGCGCTGCGTGGCGTCAATTTGGAGATCATGGAGGGGGAGTCTCTCGGCATCCTGGGGAGGAGCGGATCGGGAAAGAGCGTCCTTTTGCACGTCCTTCGTGGCGTCGAGACCTTCGAGGAGATCAGCGGCAATGTGATCTACCACGTCGCAAGATGCGCAAAATGCCGCAACGTCGAGCCGCCTAGCAAGGCGGGAGAGAAGTGCAGATGCGGCGGGTCTTTTTTGCCCTTCGACGCCGACTTCGTCTCCCTCGGGATAAACGACCGGGATAGACGGGACATATCTCGCAGGATAGCCATAATGCTCCAGCGGACCTTCGCCCTTTACGGCGACGAGAGGGTGATCGTCAACGTCATGCGGGCTGTCGAGGAGGCGAGCGGCGGGTCCATCAGCGTCAACCGCGCGGCAGACCTCCTGGACGAGGTGAACATGTCCCACAGGATGATGCACGTCGCTCGAGAGCTCTCGGGGGGCGAGAAGCAGCGGGTGGTCCTCGCCCGTCAGCTCGCCAAGTCGCCGATGATGCTCCTGGCTGACGAGCCCTCCGGGACCCTGGACCCCAAGACCGCAGACCTGGTCCACGAGAGCATAAGGCGGGCCGTCGAAGACTTCAACATGACGATGATCATCACCAGCCACTGGCCGGACGTCATGGTGGAGCTGACGGACCGCGCCGTCCTCCTCGACCACGGCAAGATCGTATCTCAGGGGAAGCCCTCGGAGATCGCCGCCGAGTTCGCCGCCATGGCCGGCAAGATGATGGAGCGGAAGATGACGGAGGTCGGCTCACCGATCCTCCGGTGCAGAGACCTCTCCAAGCGGTACATCAGCATCGACCGGGGCGTAGTCAGGGCCGTCGACGACGTCAACCTGGAGATATACGAGGGGGAGATCTTCGGCCTGGTGGGGACGAGCGGAGCCGGCAAGACCACCCTATCGAAGATGCTCAACGGGATCATCCTCCCGACCTCCGGGGGTATCTGGTGCAGGGTCGGCGACGACTGGGTCGATATGACGGTCCTGGGAGCAGACCAGAAGGGGAGGGCTACAAAATACATGGGGATGCTCCATCAGGAGTACACCCTCTACCCCTACAGGAGCGTCATCGACAACCTCACCGAGTCGATAGGTCTCGCCCTGCCCTTCGAGCTGGCCGAGAGGAAGGCGATCCACACCCTCACCACCGTCGGCTTCTCCGAGGAGGTGGCGGTGAAGGTCCTCTCCAAGAACCCCTACGAGCTGAGCGAGGGGGAGAGGCACAGGGTGGCCATGGCCCAGGTCCTCATCAAGGAGCCGAGGATAGTGGTCCTGGACGAGCCGACGGGTACGATGGACCTGATAACCAAGATAGACGTCTCCAACTCCGTTTTGAACGCCCGGGATGAACTCGGGGAGACTTTCCTGATAGTCAGCCACGATATGGACTTCGTCCAGAACGTCTGCGACCGTGCGGCCCTGATGCGAAACGGAAAGATCGTCCATGTGGGGACCCCCGACGGCGTCCTCAATCTGATGACCAAAGAGGAAGAAGAGGAGATGCTGGGGAGTTAGCTTGAAAGTCTCTGTCAACGGTTCTGAGATCTCCCTCGATGACGGCCTGACCCTCAGAGACGCCCTGGATGAAGCGGGCGTTCAGGTCCCCGAAGGCGCCACCATAGGAATAGTCAAGGGCCGGGAAGAGGTGGAGAAGAAGACGGACTCTTACTGGCTCAACACCACCAAGGGCAAGCTGAGGATTGAGCTTCTGGGTACGGGACTGCAGGACGTCTGGCACGAGGCCGTCCCCCAGATCCCTGGGCTTCGGGCTCGGTGGAGCGACGGTGCAGCCGTCGCCTTCGGGCCGATCACCACCAGGATGGCTCCATCGAGGGGGGTGGAGGAGTACGACCGGTGGGAGGTGGCCCTGGGCGCCAGCGGCTTTGAGGCCGATAAGTCCCAGATACTCTTCGCCAGGAAGAGGCACTCTGCAGCTTACGGCTCCCCGGCAGAGAACCGGGGCGTCTTTGCGACGGTGGTGGGGGGCAAAGACCTCCTGGGGAGGCTTGAGGCAGGGGATTCGATCCTGGAGGTTGAGCCTATCGTCGAGTGGGCGGCCCTCTCCGAGAAGATGGCCACCCAGGACCTGGATCTGCCTCTATCCAACGGGATGGAGATATACACCAGATTCGAGGTGGACCTGACCGACTCGGCTCCCCAGGGGGCGGAGTTCTTCCTCGGTGCGACGAGGGACGGCGTCTTTGCCGTCGGAGGGACCTCCAGCTCCTTCGCCTCTTCCGACGTCCTCCTGGGAGAGCGGATAGACTTTGAGAACCGCGAGCCGAGAAGCGAGGGCGCCGTCACCATCCGGACCAGCGGGAGGGGCCTGGGGAGGATCTTCATCTATAAGGCAGACAGAACATCCATCAACGCCCATTCCGCCGTGGGAAAGGTAATATCGGGGATGGACCTAGTTAAGCTCGCCGAGGCGGGGATGAAGCTGGCGGTGAAGGTCAACCCCGAGAGGATCATGCTTATGGGGCTTCCCCTCAAAGAGGCGGAGAAGATCGCCGAAGATAGAGGTATCGGCTTTGAGGTGGAAGGGCACACCGGCGACGACGCCGTGGTGGTGGAGCAGAGGCCTGTCACCACCATGCAGATCCTCAAGGAGGGGAGGGTTGTAGTGACGTCCATCCCATCAGGCAGGATGGTGGCGATAGAGCTCTACGACGACCTGGCCCCGAAGACCCTCGACTACTTTAGGCACGTGGTGGGGCTGAAAGAGAAGCCGGTTGGACCTTTACCCGTCTACTTCGTCTACGAGAACACCGTCCTCTTCAAGCCGGCGATCTCGGCGACGAGCTACAAGGAGATCCTCCCCGAGAATAAGCCCCAGGATATGGTCAAGGCTGGAGAGATCGGGGTAACAAACCAGGCGGCCAAGAACGCCGGCCTCGTGGGGGTCAAGCTCATCGACGACTCCAGGTACGGCCCCTCAGGAGAGAAGTTTTTGGCTACGAACATCGTCGGCCGGATCCTCGAGCCCGAGAAGCTCCGGTCCGTCAGAGAGGAAGAGACCGTTTACGTTCTGGAGGTCCGATAGGTGAAGTCTACCAAGTATGTGGTGACGAGTCCGGATTCCGACGTCCTCCCCTCCGATATAGCCCTCAGGATATATGAGCTGGGCCTCGAGATAAACGTCAAGGAGACCTGCTTTGGCGTCATCATCGACGGCGAAGAAGAGGACGTCTCGGCAACGGTGGAAGAGGTTAGGAAGATGGACGAGTCCAACATCTTCATCAAAGACCGGGGCTTCTCCCCCGGCGACCCACGAAGGTGCCGGGGCCACCGGGGCGGCGGGGCGAGGCCCGGCTTTTACATGATGCAGCACGAGTCCGAGATCCTCCCCCTGATATCCCGGGGGCTCACCTCTGAGGCGAGGGGCGAAGATCCTCCAGCCGGGGTCGAGGCGAAGAGGCGTCCGACCCTTGAGGAGCTGGAAGCGATGATAAACGAGGAGTTTTCCTGAGGTTCTTTCATGGTTAAAGTCATGGTATACCCTCCCACCAGCATGATCCTGGCGGATCTCGTCGAGAGGAAAGGTCACGAGGCTCTGGTCGTCTCAAAAGAGGTGAGAAAGAAGGTAGTCACCCCCGGTCTCGACTCCCCCCCCCTGAACATGACCCCCGAAGACCCCAAGAAGGGGCTCAAATACGCCGCCGTAGACGTACCCTCCGGGGTGAGGGGTAGGATGGCGCTCCTGGGTCCGATGATCGAGGAGGCGGAGGCAGCGATCGTCATAAAGGGAGACGACTGCACCCTGGGGTGCACCGGCTGCGCCAGGACGAACGAGCTCACCCGCTTCCTCCTCAAAACGAAACGGATCCCCCTCCTGGAGCTCGAATATCCCGAGGATGAGGTTGAAGCGAAGCGGTTCGTCTTCAAGATTCGCGAATTTCTGGAGGGCTTGAGTTGATCAGGATAGCCCAGCTCTCCTGCGGCCCCGAGTACAGCGGCGTCCAGGGGGAGCTTCAAAAGGCCGCCGATATGGTGGGCGCAGAGCTCGTCTTCCCCGAGGTATCTCTGGAGGATGTGAGGGACGTCGAGAACAGGTTCGGGATCGAGGTGGCCAGCGGCGACCTGAACCTCGCCATGGCCAGGGCGACGCGGATCGTGGAGAACCCCGACCTCGCCGACGCCGTCTTCGTCGCCACCTGTTTTAGGTGCGCCGAGGGGGCGATCGTCAGGAGCGAGATCCGAAAGTACATACACGAGAACTCCAGGATCCCCGTCCTCAGCTACTCCTTCACCGAGAGGACGACCGCCGAGACGCTCCTCACAAGGATGGAGGCGCTCGTCACCACCGCACGGTTCAAAGGGCTCCTCTCCCGGGAGAGACAGACTGGCCTGACCGCCGGGATCGACTCCGGCTCGACGACGACGAAGTCTGTGGTGATGAGGGATAACAAGGTCGTAGGGACCGGCTGGGTCCCCACCACGGAGGTGATCAAGAGCGCCGAGGCCGCCTACAGCGCCGCTCTCGAATCGGCGGGGGTCAAGAAGGAGGAGATCGAGGGCCTCGGGACTACGGGATACGGCCGCCACCTCATCGGCAGACATTTCGGGGCGAAGCTCGTCCAGGAGGAGATCACCGTCAACTCCAAGGGGGCGGTCTTCCTGGCGGACGCCCAGAAGGGGAACGCCACGGTGATCGATATCGGCGGGATGGACAACAAGGCGATATCCGTCCAGGACGGCGTCCCCGGCACCTTCACCATGGGCGGGATCTGCGCCGGGGCCTCGGGTAGGTTTCTGGAGCTGACCGCCAAGCGTCTAGGCGTCGATATAACGGAGCTCGGCAAGCTCGCCCTGAAGGGGGATCATAGGAACGTCCCCATGAACAGCTACTGCATCGTCTTCGGTACCCAGTCCCTGGTCAACAGCCTATCGGCGGGGTCGAGCCCCGAGGACGTGGCGATGGCCGCCTGCCACAGCGTCGCAGAGCAGGTCTTCGAGCAGCAGCTCCAGGAGGTGGAGGTCAAAGAGCCCGTCATCATGGTGGGAGGGACCGCCCTCATCGAAGGGCTCCCGCGGGCGATGGAGCAGCTCCTCGGCCTGAAGGTGACGGTCCCCGATTACGCCCAGTACATCGGCTGCGTCGGAGCGAGCCTCCTCGTCTCGGGCCTCGTGGAGGATTGAGATGGAGATGGACCCCCTCGAGGTCTTCGAGGTCGAGATGCCCGGAGAGGATTACGGGGCAGAGAAGTACAGGGAGATCATCATGGACATCCTCCAGGATCTGGGGCTGATCAGGTCGATAGGGAGGCTCTACGTCTACGTCGACATAAAGACACCCTACTTCGCCGTCTATGGAATGATCCGGGGCAAGCAGCTCCCCCTGAAGGTGGCGGACGTCGGAGATCTCTTATCCGCGGAGGGGGGGTATCAGATCACCGTCGACGATGAGGAGCATATGGCCGGCCTCATTCGGGCCCTCTGGGGGAGGTACGGCCGGGAGAAGGTGGAGCAGCCCGACAGAAACGTCCTCGTCGTCCTCTCGGAGGAGCCCCCCGGGGATCTGGTGGTGGCGGACACCGCGACGGAGTTTCGCCGGGACCTCCTGGACGCCCTCGTCCGGATAGCCCCGGAGGGGTTTCGTAACCGGAGGAGCGAGATGGTAAAAGAGAGCTTCTTCTTTTTGGCCGCGGAAGAGACGATTACCCCGGAGCTGATCGCCGAGGCCAAGGAGAGGCTGGGAGGGATGCAAGATGCTTGACCCCGTGATGTTCACCGGCGGCGTCTACAAGCACGACCTGGTGATGGAGCTCGTCGAGGATCTGGGAGGCTACCTCCTCCAGAAGAACGTCACCCAGAGCGAAGTCATCCTCCTGATGCTCGTCCCCCACGAAGACCTTCCCATTATCGAGGCTCTCACCAAGGAGCTGCGAGGAAAGCTCGAACGGGCGCCCCTGGCGGGGACGGAGATAGCCGTCGTCACCCCGACCCTCGCCATCCATCACCTCCCCCACCCCGCCTGCGACGTCGCCGAGTACCTCAGAAGGCACGGTGCCAAGAGCAACATGATCGGGATGAGCCGGGGGGTCGCAAAGAAGATCGCCCAGATAGACGAGTTCGAGACCGCCCTCATCAACGAGCACGACGCCGTCGTCTTCACCTTCGGCAACTTCGCCGACTGCATCCTCAAAAAGGAACACCTCTACCGGAGCCTCACCGTCCCCGTCATCGTCACCGGGGGACCCCAGATGAAGAAGGAGGACCTCCCCTACGCCTTCGAGTACGTCCCGCGGGTCGGGAGGATCGCCCATCGGTCCCGGAAGGCGACGGAGATCGGGTCCCTGGACAACATCATCGCCGCCGTCGGAAGAGCCCTCGACAGCGTCCGGGCCTCGATATCGAAGGACCCCCTCACCACAACGCCGCCCCGGGTGATGGAGGCGGTGAGGGAGCAGGTGCCGGACGTCCTGGAGTCGCTCTCACCCCTGCCGATAGCCCTAAACCTGAACGGCCTGAGGATAAAGCTCCCCTTCGAGGATTACGGCGAGGCGGTGAAAGGGGTCACCTTCGACGAGGGGGTGACCCTGGGAGAGATCGCGAGGGTTTCGCCCTCGAGGATGAAGAGCTATATACTCGTCAGGATATTGCCCATCTCTGAAACCGGCTTTGTCGTCTAGGTGAGATGAATGAGTTTTGAAGAAGATCTGGAGAGGATCCTCGATAAGGGCACCGAACAGACGGCGGAGGATATGCTAGCCTCCATCGAGAAAGCCTACGGCGAGGTCCCTTACATATTCGGGTTCATGAAGGACAAGCCCGAGCTTCTGGTGACGAAGATCCTTCACAACAACGCCATCATCAGAAGCTCCCAGACCCTGGACCAGGAGACCCAGGAGCTGATATCCATCGCGGTGGCCGCGGCCATCCGCTGCAGCCACTGTTTAAAACTTCACCTGAGGATAGCGAAACGGATGGGGATCTCGGAAGACGAGATTGGCGCCGCCCTCCTCATCGCCGGGAACATCGCCAACGCCACCGTCCTCGCCATGGCGACCCGGGAGCTCAAAGAGGAGAAAGAGGTCTGCTCCGTCTGCCACGTCAGCGGGAACGGAGACCCCATGAAGATCTGATTTAGGGGTCTACAAAGTCCAGGATGCCCGGATAGGGTGCCCGGAATAGAGCTCTCCAAAAACTATGGGATGATGGTGAGCGCCCGTCAGTGACGGTGCTCCCTGCAGGCGTTATCGTCGGTCGCCTCTTCGAGGTACCCCTTCTTCCAGTCGGCTATGGCGTCCCGAACGGTCCCGGTCGCCCCGACGAAGACGTCGATCCCGTATCCTTCGAACATCTTCACCGCCTTGGGGCCGAGGCCACCTGCCAGCATCACCTGGGCCCCTTTCGCGGATATCAGCTCCGGGGGTAGGCCGGTCCCTCCCATATGCTCGCTCGTATTTCTCACTACATCGAAGTCGCCGGCGTCCACGTCGACTATCGTGAAGGTCTCGGCCCGGCCGAAGTGGGCGCAGATCAGCTCGTCGAGACCTCTATCCCCCATGGTTGGAACTGCAACTTTCATATTGTACCACCCGCATCGCAGAGAGTATAGATTTTGTACTATTCAGCCTAAAAGATGCTACCGCATATTTAAATGCTCCGGGGATATTGCTCATCCTTGAAGGCCCTAGATTTACATAATACGTATTTCTGGCCCCGTCCGATCCGGTCGATCAGTTCAATCCGTCCGATCCGGTCGATCCGAGAAAAACGATTTTCATGGGACCCTCGGGCCCCCTCTCACCCCATCTTCACAGGGGTCCGCTTCACCGGCTCGCGGCCCAGGAGGACCATCCCGAAATGCTCGTGGACTTCGCCGTTGTCTGGGCTTTTATCGTGCCACCGGGCGAGGAACTCCTCCTCGGGGAGCCACGTCCGCCGGAAGGATGCGGGATCTTCGAAGATGAGGATACCGTTGTTGTAGCCTATGACGATGGCGTAGTGTCCGTCATCATAGTCCGTCCTCCAGTCCTCCATGGTCATGTACCTCTCGGCCCAGGCCTGGAGGAGGACGATGACGGGCCTGCCATCGTCGATGGAGCCCTTCACCTCCCCAAGCTCCCACATGTTCTTCGCCTGGACCTCAAAGCCCATCTCACCGGCGACGCCGATCATGTTATGGATCGAGGTGCCCATCTCATCGGTCTTGAGCTTCTCGAAGAGCTCGTCGAGGCGCAGGTCCACGCCGTAGTAGGCCATCACCAGCTGGAGCGCCTTGGCACCGCAGTCGAAGTCGAAGGCCTGCCTTCCTATATCGACATCTATTACGGGCATCGTATCATATCACCCCATGAGCCTTTCTGTACATCGCGCAGAGGGACTCGGCGAAAGCGACCCGCAGGGCGTTGAGCCTCACCAGGTCCGGGACGCCATCCTCGTCTAGGTACAGCCGCTGGTTCGTCTCCTGGAGGATGGCGGGTGCCCTCCTCCCCACCCCGACCATCGAATCGACGGAGTGGTCCGCGCATATGGAGCCGTAGACGCCGCCATATTCGGAGGAGTTGACGGTCACCCTAACCCCCGCCAGCCGCTTTTGGAGCTCTTCCGCGTAGATCTCGACGTAGATATCAGGAGAGAAGCGGACGATATCCCCGCCGTCCCTCGAACGCTGATAGTTCATTACATCTATCTGATCGTCTCCGACCCCCCTCGCGGTTATCGTCGAGTGTCCCTCAAAGAGAAAGCAGCAGCCTGAGGCGATCTTATCGCCTATATCCCGGTGGAAGGGGACGAGATATCTATCGGAGAGGCAAGCTCGGTCGGATCTGGCCGGCTCGTCCCCCTCCCTGTAGATCGCCCTTCCGAAGACGTCTTTTAAGGGGACGGAGTCTTCGATGACCGCTGGATCGCGGTTCGCTTCCAAGATGAGGCTGCAGTAGGGGAAGGTGAGGTGGTCATTGTTGAGGACGTCCCGGAAGTCGTAGAGATGATCTGCGAACCAGTCGATGTTTCTTGCTAGACCGAAGAACTCCTCCGATAGCCTTGAAGGGTCTATCTCCGCCGGGATGACGAGGCCGGCGTGGGGGACCACTGAAAGAAGTCGCTTGAACTGCAGGAGGTCTGCCCCCTCTATTCTATCTATCCCGGTCTAGATCACCGCCTCTATTTATACTGATGGTTCTATCCCCACCCCGGCCTTTGCCCCGGGTCGCCGCCGGGAGACGGGAGCTCTTGGGGTCGAGAGATGGTGTCGAGAGATGGTGTCGAGAGATGGTGTCGAGAGACGGTGTGGAGAGATGGGGTCCCATAGGCATCGCGAGGCGGGTATTAGCTGAATTTTTACATGAGTCATAGACCCATCCCTTCGATCCAGAGAAGCAGGCCGATCAGGATCAGAGCCGTCGGGACGACCGCCGCCCAGGAGCTGACCCCCAGGATCTCGGGGATGGTGGCGTCTCCAAAGTTGCCCCTGGAGAGGACCGTCTCTTCCAGCCTCGGATAGAGCTCTGCGAAGACTGCGGCCCCCAGAAGGATCCCGACGGCCCCGCCGAGGAGGGCGTCGATGGAGCCCTGGCCGACGGCTCCGGCCACCGTTCCCGGACAGTATCCGAGAAGGGCGAAGCCGAACCCGAAGATGAGGCCGCCGAGGGCGGAGGAGCCCCAGGAGCCGGCCTTGGGATGGAGGCTGACATAGCCCAGGCTTCGCAGGAGGTGGACCCCTATCATCCCGGTGATCACCGCCGAGGCCATCACCTTGAAGACGGTGAAGTCGGCGAGGAGGAGCTGGCCGAGGATGACGTCGTACCTGGTGACACCCCCCTTCTGGAGGAGAAAGCCGAAGACGATCCCTATGAAGAGGCCGATGAAGAGCTGCCTGCCGGGATTCTTACGGAGTCTTTCGAGGATATCGGGCATATCTTCCATCACCGCCTCAGAAGATCCCCCTGAAGAGGATCATCGCCCCGGCGATCCCGCCGGCGAAGAAGGATGCCGCAGCAAGCCACGAGCTGGCGGCGAGCTGGAGCGTCCCGCTGATTCCGTGGCCGCTGGTGCACCCCCCCCGCCCACCGGGCCCCCAGCCCCATGAGGACTCCCCCGGCGAAGGCGGCCGCGACCCTCAGAACCGGATCGGGGCCGAACCGCTCATTCCAGAGGGGTGGGACGACCTCCAGCCGAAACTCCCCCGATAAGATGGCGGAGAGGAACGATCCGATGACGACCCCTATGACGAGCATCACCTCCCATTCTATCCTGGGCTCGAACTTCCTGTAGTACGCCTTCTCGAAGACTAGATCTCCGACGAAGAGCTTCTCGATCATCCCGCTCGTCCTGGCGTAGGCTGCAGAGCAGCCGATCGGCCTATCGGATATTAGGAATGCGAGGATGCTCAAGACCCCTATACCCGCCCCGGCTACGTAGGGGGACCATAGATCCATCGTCAGATACTCCAGCATCAGCATCTCCTCGAAGCTCGATGAAGGTGGGGGTCGTCGGGCTGGGGATCTTCGAGGTTTGAGATCCTCGGGCCCGTCCCGCCCCTCCATACCACCATATTACGTCGTCACATCTTTATAAAGCTGGTACGAAGACGGGGACGGATTTGAAAGGGTGTTATAGAATGATGAGGCAACTTCTGATAATAGCGGCGGTGATGGCATCTATCTCACCCCTCCTCACCGGGGGTCAAGCCGACCCCGGTGTAAGTAAGGTCGAAGACCTGGTGGTACTCCTCACCGACTACGGCACCTGCGACTATTACGTCGGCGCCCTGGAGGGGTCGATCTACTCGACAAATCCGGGGGCGAGGATATCGACGATAACCCACCAGGTCTCTGCCTTCAACGTCGCCGAGGGTTCATACATCCTGGCTCAGGCGGCGCGGGAGTATCCGCCGGGGACGGTCTTTGCGGCGGAGGTCGACCCCGGCGTCGGAACCGATGGTAGGTCGATCGTCCTGGAGACGGAGGACGGCAAACTATTCGTCGGCCCTGACAACAGCCTCTTCTCCGGGGTTATGGACGACCTCGGGGTGGCAGCCGTCCGGGAGATCATAGACCCGAACCTGACAGAGGGAGGGAAGGCCGCCGCCTTCAGAGGGGTCGGGATATACGGCCCCGTCGCCGGCCTTCTATCCGCCGGGATGGACCCCTCCTCCGTCGGCCCCCGGATCTTTGATCCCGTCAGGATCGAAGCGAGGCGGGCCGGGATCGAGGATGGAGCCCTCTTTGGAGCCGTCGTCCACGTCGACCACTTTGGTAACCTGGTTACCAACATACCTCACCATCTGGCGGATGAAGCGGGCCTCGCCCGAAAAGATCATATCGAAGTCTGCGTCGGCGAAGAGATCGTCGAAGCGGTCTTCGGGTCGACCTACGCCGACGTCCCCGTCGGCGAATGGGTCGCATTCATCGACCGTTGGGGACGGTTGGAGATCGCCATCAATATGGGGAGCGCCTCCGAGGCCCTGGGAGCCCCCTTCGGGGAAGAGGTGATAGTCCGCAAGGTCTGAACGTTCAGAGGTAAAAGAGATCCACCATCACCGCGGTGACGATGATGAATATCACCGTCATGATCCCTCCCGCCTTCATGAAGTCGGCGTTTCGGTATCCTCCGGGGGCCATCAGGAGGGCGTTGACCTGGTGGGTGGGGAGGAGGAAGGAGTTGGAGGCGGATACCGCCACCATGAGGGCTAGAGGTCTCGGGTCGATCCCCAGCCCCTGGGCCATCACCATCACCAGGGGGACGAGGAGGACGGCGGTCGCCACATTGGATATGAAGAGGGTGAGGAAGGTGGTGAGAGCCGCCACCGCCAGGAGGATTACGATCGTCGGCGATCCCTGGAGGAGGTTCATCAACTCCATCGCCGCGAACCTGGCGGCTCCGCTCTCCTCCATGGCGATCCCCAGGGGTATCAGCCCCGCCAGGAGGAGGACGGTCCTCCAGTCGACGGCTCCGTAGGCCTCGTCGATGGTTATCACCCCCAGAAGGATCATGGCCATGGCGCCGGTGAGAAGGGCGATGGATATCTGAAAGCCCGCCAGGGCGAGGGCCAGCGCCCCCAGGAAGCAGAGGGTCGCAGGCGCCGCCTTCGAGGGGTTGTTGCTCTCCGGCTCCACCGGCGTCATCAGGACGAAGTTCCTGTCGGAGCCGAGCTTTCTTATCCTGTCCCATAGGCCATGGATGACGAAGGTGTCCCCCGGGTTCAGGGGTCGGTCGGCAAAGTCCTTCCTCTGCTCCTCTGTACCGCTTAAGAGGATGATCGGCTCGACGCCGTAGTTCTTCCTTATACCGATCTGCCTGGGGGTCTTGCCGACGATGGAAGCCTTCGGACGGACGACGACCTCCGCAAAGCCCGCCTCCTCCTCGCAGAGGAGATCGCTCAACCTGGAGTCGTCGGTGATCTCCCAGAGGCCGTGCTCAGAGGCGAGCCTATCGAGGTCCCGGGCCTCTCCCAGGAGCGCCAGCACCTGACCAGCAGTGAACCTCGTCCGCCTCCAGGGGGAGTAGATCACCTCCTTGCCCTCCACTATGGCGAGGAGGGTGACCCCGTAGCTGCGCCTCATCCGGGCGTCCTCCCGAGCCTTGTCCACAAGATCGCTCTTCCAGGATACAAAGTAGTATCTGACCACCGATGGAAGCTGCCAGGTCTCGATCAGATCCACCTGGAAGGTGGAATCGGCCTTTGGCCGTCCATCTCTTGGAAGGAAGCGGTGGCCGAAGAGGATGAAGTAGCCGATCCCAGAGGCGAGAAGGACGACGCCTATGGGGGTGACGCTGAAGAAGCCGAAGGGCTCCTCCCCGCTCTGCATCATCAGGTCGTTTAAGATGATGAGGGGAGTTGATCCTACCATCGTCAACGTCCCCCCCAGAATAGCCGCAAACCCCATAGGCATCAAAAGTCTCGATGCCGGGGTCTTGGTCCTCTTTGATATCCTCAGGATCGCCGGCAAGAAGAGGGCTGCCGAGCCGACGTTCTGCATGAAGGCGGAGATGACCCCCACAACCGACGATATGACCGCCAATAGCCTCCTCTCGTCGGACCCCGCCGCCCTCAATACGGCCCTGCCTATGCGGTTGACGACCCCGGCCCTCTCCATCCCCCGTCCCAGGATCATGATGGCTGCCACCGATACCACGGCGTTGCTCCCGAGGCCCGAGAGCGCCTGGGCGGGGGTCACAAGGCCGGTCCAGGCGAGGATCAGAAGGACGAGGATCGCCGCGACGTCCACCCTCACGACCTCTGTGACCATAAGGAGGACCGCCACGGCCACCACGATGAAGGCGAGCTCGATCTGCGGGGTCATGCCGTACACGTTCCACCACCCACCTCAATGGCACCATTTATTGTCAAGGTTAATACCTTTTGGGGGATTGGGCCGGTGATATGCTCACCGGGCCGACGGCCCAGCCGGAGGCGAGGGTTATCACTCCGACGGCTCAGGTGAAGGCGAAGGTTATCACCCCTACGACTGACGCCGTCACCACCGCCCCTGCGATCAGGACCCCGAGGGCGATGGCGGAGAAGGCGTCCCTGAACTTCAGGCCGAAGATGAAGGCGATGGCAGAGCCGGTCCAGGCCCCCGTCACGGGAAGGGGGAGGGAGACGAAGAAGATGAGGGCGAGAAGGCCGTACTTCCGGTGCCTATCTACGTGGTTTCTGTAGGTCCGGGAGAAGAGCCAGGAGAAGAAGACCTTGCCGGGCCGGTATCTCATCAGCCGCAGGGAGACCGGCTCCAGGAAGAGGAGGAGGAGGACGACCGGCACCAGGTTTCCGACGACCGATATGGCATAGGCCTCCAGGGGAGGGATGCCGTAGACCCCTATGGCCAGGGGTATCGAACCCCGCAGCTCGAAGACCGGCGACATCGCCAGGAGAAAGGTAGCGAGCCAGCCCGGGATCGAGTAGAAGATATCCAGCAGATCGACCACCCTCTAAATAGCTCTGACCCTCTTTCATCCCGGACCGAAGAACGATGAACTGCGAATTCCTCAATCCCCTATCGAGCCCTTTATGCTGACCGTCAGAACCGACTCGTCTTTGGGAGAGGTGACCTGGATGGTGAGGTCGACGGGTACCCTGCCGAGGGCGATCTTCAGGGGACGGTCTTCCCCGCCGGCGACCTCGATCCTGACCCCCTCCGCCATCCGGGCGACGGCCTGGGATATCTCTCGAAGATCGGAAAGGCTGACGGCCACGGGGCTCTCTTTATCGCCGCTCACCCTGGCGGATATCGGCGACTCGATCCCTACGGAGACCAGGAGACCCCCGTCCCTGCCCGTCCCCTTAACCTCGGCGACGATCGGATACCTAGCGGCATCTTCGCTTCCCTGTAGCTTGGCCTTAGCTTCCGCATTGACGTTCAGAGATACCATGAACTTCCACCTGGGGCTAATTACAGCATCCTCTCATATAAATGAATGCGAAGGGGCTTATGACGAGCCCCTCCTCGAAAGGCGGCAGGAGCCCAAATCGGCAGCATCTTAAAGCTCCTACGACACCTCCCATCGTCCCGGGCCCTTCCAGGACGAGATGGATCAGAACCTGAGACCGTCCGTCCCACAGATTAAAGGGTCCGCCCTGTCATGGGCCCGGAGCGACGCGGAGAGAGTTCTGCGCCCCCCGGGTCGACTTGATGAAGGCCCAGTCGGACCTCGTGCCGGTATTCCTGCCGTTGGGGTATCGAGACCAGGAGAAGTCATTGCCCTCCTCGTCGGTGAGCAGAGGGGTCCTGTCTATCTCGATCCCTTCATCTGTGGTCAGGTAGACGGTCCCATTATTACCATGAACCCAACGGGGATCGCCCTCCCAGACGTAATATCCGTCGGCCTGGAGGGTCACCCCCTTGGGGATCGGCATGGCTCCCGTCCATCTGCCGGAGGTGGGCAGGATCTCGACGATGGATACCGTCCAGCGGCCTATATCCACGGAATCCTCCCCGCCGTTGTAGATCTCCACCCACTCCAATCCGCCTGAAGGCGGGTTCAGCTCCACCTCGTTGATGACGACGGACGCCGATGCTGTCGTCCAGGCGGACAATATCGTCAATGACGCGATTAACATCTTCAATATAAGTTTCATGATCAACCCCCACATGAACTCACAGTCCCGGGACTCCCCGTCCCGGCCCGATGAGTAAAGACCACCTCCGGATAAATAACCGTGTCGATTTGGGGGGGGCGTGTAGCCCCTTCGACCATCTCAATCTACTTCATGAGGCCGAAGATCCGGTCGGTGACCGCCTCGAAGGGGACTACGAAGAGGGAGGCCCCCCGGCCGAAATGTATTCGGATATTGAACTCGACCTCCCCCTTTACCTTCGCGAACTTCACCTTCCCCTCGGAGAAGCCTCCGCAGAAGATGGCGCCATCCTTCCGGGATGCATCGAGGCAGCCCATCTCTTCCTTCACCCTTTCGTAAAGGGGGGTTCCCGGCAGAGGGTGAGGGGCGGTGAAGGAGAGGTAGTCGAGGGGGAGACGGGTCGCAAACCGGAGGGTCTGGAGGACCGTCTCGTCCGTCTCCCCGGGATAGCAGAGGATGAAGAATGCGCCCGTCTTGAGGCCGGCGGAGCGGGCCGTCGAGACGGCTTCTTCGGCCTTCTGGACCGTTATCCTCTTTCTCATGAGGCTGAGGACGGCGTCGGAGCCCGATTCGATCCCGAAGAGGACCCGCTGGCATCCCGCCACCCTCATGGCCTCGGCGACGGCGGGGTCGATTCCATCGACCCGGCATAGGCACTCCCAGCTGAAGGAGAGCCCCCTCTTCCGGATATCCCGGCAGATATCGAGGACCCTTTCCCTGTTAAGGGTGAATACGTCATCGGAAAAGTGGATGTGGTCGTAGCCGAGGTCCAGAACCTCCTCCACCTCGTCGAGGACGTTTCCGGCCGACCGCTCCCGATAGGATGTCCCGAATACCGAGCGGCTACAGAACTCGCAAGCGAAGGGGCAGCCCCTGGTGGTGATGACTGAGGTTGTGGCGGTTCCGAAGTGCTCCCGCCAGTAGCGGATGTAGTCCTCGTTGGGGAAGAGGTCCCTCGCGGGGAAGGGGATGGAGTCGAGGTCTTCCCGGTGAGGTCGCCCCTCAGTGACGACGACCGCCCCGCCGCCAGGCTCCCCGGCCCTGACAAGATCTCCCCTCCGTCCCCGACGATAGGCGATACCCCTCAGCGATCCGAGGTCGGACTCCTCCTTCAGAGCTCCGAGGAGCTCCAAGACAGTCTCCTCCCCCTCCCCCATCACCACCAGGTCGAAGTCGTCCAGAAAGGAGGCGGGATCCGAGGAGGGCTCAGGTCCTCCGGCCACCAGCAGCTGTGTTCTCCTCCGGAGAAGGCGAGCAAAAACGATGGCTTCTTGCCGCATCGAGGCCATGGAGTATATCCCCACCACCTCCGCCCCCGAGGCTTCAGCCCTCCGCCGGGCCTCCGCCACCTTCAGAAAGGTGCAGTCGAGGATATCGACCCGGTGGCCGTTCTCCCGGAGGGCCGAGGCGACGTAGCCGAGGCCGAGGGGCGGAAAGAGGAAGCTCGATCTTTTTCGGGAGGGGTTGAAGTGGGGGTATATCAGGAGGATGGAGGTCATGCCCCCCCACCTACCTCGATCCTGTATTCGATCTCTCCGCTGGGCATCGCTGCGACCTGGGATAGCCCCGCCCATGCGAGCCGGCCCGGTTTGACCTCCCGCCCATAGAACAGCTCTGCTCCGGCGGCCCTCCACACCTTGAAGGAGAGATGGCGACCGGGGTCCGCGAACCCTCCCCAATCCGCCCGCGTCCTCTCCCAGGAGCCTATCTCCTCGCCCGAGAGGTCGAGCCCCTCCGAATCGATGTACCGGTCGAAACCGCTCGCCCCCTGCTCGTTCATGATCGCCACCTCTGTGCACCCCTCCGCCTCTGGCCAGCATCTCGCCCGGACCAAGATAGCCCCCCCGGGAGATATGGTGTGGACGACCCTGGCCCAGCCGAAGGGATCCGCCTCCAAGAGCCTCGTCTCCACGGAGAGGGCCCGCCTGAAGAGGGCCGATCCGAAGTCCATCGCCCGCCTTATGGACCTGTGGTCCCGGTGGAGGCGATCCACCCTTCCCTTGACCCGGCAAAGCCCCTCGATGTCTATTAGCCTGTCACCGAGGCTGAGCCTGCTGACGAGGTTGAGCTCGTAGCCGATCTCCACCACCGCGGTCTCCCCCTCCATCCGGAGATTGTGCCAGGACCTTCCTGGAAAGGCAGCCTCGTCCCCGAACTTCAGGACTGGAAGGCCGAAGCCCACCCCCTCCTCTGAGAGGTCCTCGCCATCCTTGCGGATCAATAGCCCCCCCGCGATCTTTGAGGTGGGATAATCCTTCTCCATCCCTGGACCGGCGACGAGGGCCAGGCCCTCCGAGATCTTGATCATCTCCTCGCGGCGGTGGACGCCGGTTCCATCAGACGAGCTCATAGATCCTTCAGGAAAATTGGCATGATGGAGCGGTGAAACGCCGCCGGCCTTCGGCGGAGGAGATGGCACCTGTCGATCCATAAGCCCTTCAGGAATTGGGTCCGTTCTTCGTCCCCTTTCCGAAGATCCAGTCGGACCTCTGGTCGGTGTCAACCCCGTTGGGGTATCGGAAGTGGGTGAAGAAGTTGTTGCTCTGGTCGCTGAGAAGGGGGGTCTTGTCCAACTCCACCCCGTCTTCGTCCTTCAAGATCACCGTCCCTGTCCCGGTGGTGTGTACCCACTGTCTATCCCCCTCGGCGACGTAGAAGCCGCCGGGAAGGACGAGGGTATCCTGAGGTATCTTCATGACTCCTGTCCAGGGCGGCTCCAGATCGACGATCCATACCGTCCAGCGGCTGATCTCCACCACCTCTCCGCCGTTGTTGTAAAGCTCCACCCACTTGCTCCCGTCCCCGTAGTTGAGCTCCACCTCGTTTATCACCACCGCCCCGATGCCCGGAGCGGATATCGCCAAGACCAGAAGGATGGAGGTTTGTACCCCCAAAGAAATTCGAGTCATTACAGGATCTCCCGCACCCAGACTAAGACGTCGGATGAGCTTGTGACCCTTCGAACCAGGGCGGAGGGTCCGGGCTCGTTCCGACGGCTCAATCACCACTCTTACGTCGGCCTCTCCCATCAGGCCCCTCAGGTCCTGATGGATAGGACGTTCTCCGACCCCGGAGTGGCCTTCATCAGCTTCCAGTCTGACTTCTGGTCGGTGTCGACCCCGTTGTTGGGATATCGGCCAAAGGTGAAATCGCTGTCACCGTCGTCGGTGATGAGGTGGGTCTCGTCGACCTTGAAACCCCCGGCGTCCACCAGGGTCACATACCCGCTGTACTCCTGGCCCCACTGGAGGGAGCCCTCGGCTACATAGTAGCCCTTTGCCGGGATGACCGTCCCCTCGGGTATCGGCATCGGCCCGATCCAGGGCAGGTTGACGATAGATACGACCCAGCCTGAGACGTCCACGTCATCCTCGCCGTTGTTGTAAAGCTCGACCCATTTGGTTGCGTTTCCCGGCGGATTAAGCTCCACCTCGTTGATCACTACGGCGCATCCTCCTATGCCGGAGATGGCCACTATGAAGAGCACGGATATGAAGACATTTAATTCAGTTCGGCTCATGATATTCCCCCACATATCTGAAAGGTGCCGGACGGTCCGGAACCTGTCGGCTGGAAATATCTTCCGGGTAGATAACGGTATCGATCGATCTTTCGATGAAGATAGACCGGATTAGACCGGATCCGTCGGTCTAGACCGGATCCGTCGGTCGGCGGGCGGCCTTTTCTCGACGTCGACGATATTCTGCTCCCGGGGGATGTCAAGGTTTTATTACGATCATCACCCCATAGCCACCGTCATGGAGTACTCGCAGGGAAGTCTCGGGAGGGTCTTCGTCATCAGGCTTGAGGACGGCGAGGATCTGATCAGCTCGGTGGATCGATTTTTAGCGGTGAAGGGCGTCGCCTCCGGGATGATCCTCTTCCTCGGGGCCCTCCGGGGGGGGGGCGGATCGTAACGGGTCCCCGGGAGCTGACGATACCCCCGAAAAGCCCCTTCGTCGAAGATCTGGAGGGGGGCTTCGAGACCTTCGGCGTCGCCACCGTCTATCCGGGGGAGGGTGGGGAGCCGAAGGTCCATATCCACGCCTCCTTCGGGAGGGGCGAGCGGGCCCTCACCGGCTGCCTCCGGGAGAAGGCCCAGATCTACCTGGTGGTGGAGGCGGTGGTATTCGAGCTTCTGGGTCTTTCCGCGAGGAGGCTCTTCGACGAAGAGTCCGGCCTCCTCCCCAACCTGAAAGAGAGGTTCTAGATGAGGAGGAGACGAAAGGGAAGCGGGGAGAAGGGAAGGGGGTTGCCGCCCCTCCCCATATCGATGGAGGAGGCGAAGCGGCGGGGCGTCGACCGGTTCGACGTGATCCTCGTCTCCGGGGACGGGTACGTCGACCACCCCTCCTTCGGGGTCGCAGTCGTAGGCCGGGTCCTGGAGGATGCGGGGTACGCCGTCGGGGTCATCCCCCAGCCCGACTGGAGGCGGGCCGAAGACCTCTCCTCCATGGGGACCCCCAGGCTCTTCTTCGGCGTCGCCTCCGGGAACGTCGACTCGATGGTCAACAACTATTCGCCGAATAGAAAGAGGAGGAGGAGGGACGTCTACTCCCCCGGTGGCCGCCTCCTCCGCCCCGACCGGGCGGGGATCGTCTACGCCGACAGGGTCCACGCCCTCTTCCCCGAGACGCCGATCGTCCTCGGAGGTATCGAGGCGTCCCTGCGGAGGTTCGCCCACTACGACTTCTGGTCCGACTCCGTCAGAAGGTCGATCCTTGCCGACGCCCCCGCCGAGATGATCGTCTTCGGGATGGGGGAGAGGCCGATCCTGGAGGTCGCCCGCCGCCTCGCCTCTGGTGAGGATCCTTCCGGGATCAGGGACGTACCGGGGACCGCCGTCAAGATGGAGCTTCGGGAGTGGAGGTCTTCGGACCGGGAAGGGCGGCTTCTGATCCCCTCCTTCGAAGAGGTGGCAAAGGAGAAGAGGATGTACGCCGAGGCCTTCCGCCTCCACCACGCCGAGCAGGACCCCTATCGAGGAAGAGCCGTCGTCCAGCCCCACCCCAAGACCGTCGTCGTCCAGAACCCGCCGGCGCTCCCCATGACGACCGAAGAGCTGGACAGGATCTACGAGCTCCCCTACACCCGGGAGGCCCACCCCTCCTACCATGAGGAGATACCGGCCCTGGAGCCGGTGAGGTTCTCCATCACCACACACCGGGGCTGTTTCGGCTCCTGCTCCTTCTGCGCCCTCACCCACCACCAGGGGCGAATCGTCCAGTCGAGGTCGATCGACTCCCTGGTGAGGGAGGCGGAGGCTATGACGGAGCACCCCCGATTCAAGGGGGTGATCCAGGACGTCGGCGGCCCCACCGCCAACATGTACGGTATGGTCTGCAGCCGCTGGAAGACCTGCGGGGCCTGCGCCGATAAGCTCTGCTCCCCCACCTGCCCGACTCTCGCCGCCGACCACAGCCGGCAGCTGGAGCTCCTCCGCCGCCTCCGGGAGGTCCCCGGCGTCAAGCGGGTCTTCGTCAGCTCCGGGGTCAGGCACGACCTGATCCTGGCGGACGAGACCCCCGCGGGGATGGAGTACCTTCAGACCCTCACCCGCCACCACGTATCCGGCCACCTGAAGGTGGCGCCCGAGCACGTCTCCGCCTCCGTCCTGGCGGCGATGAAAAAGCCCCCCCGGGCCGTCCTGGAGGAGTTTTTGCGGCGGTTCAAGGCCACCAGCCGAGAGGTGGGAAAGGAGCAGTACACCGTCCCCTACTTCATCTCAGGCCATCCCGGCTGCGAGATCGCTGACATGATAGAGCTCGCCTGTTACATCCGGGACCATCGCCTTTATTCCGAGCAGGTCCAGGACTTCACCCCGACGCCGATGACCGTCTCGACATGCATCTACTATACGGGCACCGACCCCTTCACCGGCAAGGCCGTCCACGTCCCCCGGGGTCGCGAAAAGGAGATCCAGAGGGCGATCCTCCAGTACCGGGATAGGAGGAACTGGCCCCTCGTCCGGGAGGGACTCCGCCTGGCCGGAAGGGAGGACCTCATCGGCGACGGGCCGGAGTGTCTAGTGCCGAAGGAAGGAGGGAGATGAGGGCGCGATCCCGAGATTCGGACACGATACATTTCAGCTATGATGATTTTTGCCTCATTTGTGCCGATAGACTTTTATACAAATTCTAACAAAATGGTAAGAGTTAGAATGGGCCATGCCAGCCCCGATCAAGCCTAAAGGATGAGCTATTTGGTAAGAAAAAAGTGGATAACGCCGTTATCAACGAAATAGCCATCAATAGAGGATTATAAATGTCGCAAGAATCGTCACCCTGTAGCAGAGATCCAGATGAGGATTATATAAATACTTTAAAATTTAATTATGAGCAATTGCACGAAAGTATGTGGGAGAACCACAAAGTCTCTTGGGTCGTAACGAGCATATTTATACCCCTCCTCTTTACAATGCAAGGTTATTTCGTAAAAGAATATAATGAAACCTTCAAATATTCATTTTATCTTGCCATTTTAGGCGTTTTTGTAATACAATATCTGGCTATCGCATGGTGGCTCATGATGCAGTTATTCCGCCAGTACAATAATGTTAGAAGGGAGCGTCTGAAATTGATCGAAAATGAATTGTTTAATTTATATAAAAAGAAAGGCATTTGGACGCACATTTATCCTGTCGAGCAGTATCGTCTTCATTACGGAGTATTCCAAATTGGTCTTCATCGTGGCGGATTTAACATCGATCTCATTAAAATATCATTTAATAGAATATACACTTTAATCCTATTGGAGACCATCTTTTTTAGTATATTTTTTGTATATTTAGAAATAAGATTATTTCTCGATCCTTAGTCAAATCGTTTTGGTGCGCTCTCCAGCAAATCCAGTGCGTCATCAGATGAGATTAGTAAAATAGGAAGATGGACCCAATTGAGCGCATCCGGGACCACCGCCTCCGCTCCGAGCAGGTCTAGGCTTCACCCCGACCCCCTTGACTATCTCCACCTGCATGTACCACACCGGCCTCGACCCCTTCTCCGGAAAGCCCGTCCACGTCCCCAAGGGGCGGGAGAAGGAGATCCAGCGGGCGCTCCTCCAGTACCGCGATAAGAGGAACTGGGGGCTTATCCGGGAGGGTCTCCGCATCGCCGGGCGGAAGGATCTAAACGGCGAGGGGCCGGAGTGTCTCGTGCCGAGGGGGTATGGAGCCAAATAGAATTCGGATTGTTCATGACGGAGAAGATATCGGGGTAGCCAGGGAGCTCTTACTGGCGATTCCATTGCAGGCCTCTACCCCCTCGTGATCAGCCCAGGAGCGAGCCTCGCCCTCCGCAGCGGCGGTAGCTCCCCGAAGAGCGCCATCTCCTCCCCCCGAATGACGAGGGCGCCCGCCACCCCGGGGACCGCCACCGTATGGAAGGAGTCGGCGAGGGGCGACGCCTCCCCGACGGCGTTGCCCAGGGCCGTCGCCGCGGCGTCCGCCAGGGGGACGTCGTCGGAGACGACGACGGCCGCATCCGCATCGCCGAAGCTGATGGAGGGGCCGACGGTCCCGCTGCTGGTGCAGATACCGAGGGGCTTTTTCCGGGGTGGGATCTCAAAGGCGAGGTCTTTGAGGGGGGAGGGACCAGCGTATATCCCCATGAGGAGGGGGCGGTCGGAGATGAGGGCGACGTCCCCGCCGTTGTCGACGACGGCGTGGGTCGCCCCGGCTCTGATCATCGCTTCCAGGGCGAAGCTGGCTATCGTCCCAGCGACGCTGCTCATGGGGCCGATACCGACGGCCGAGGCCGCCCTCGCCATCTCCCGGACGATCAGAGGGGCGTCTTTTGCGGGGAGGTCGTAGGGATCGAGGGTGACGAGGAAGAAGGGGTCGGATCTTATGAACTCCTCGAGGAGCGCCCGCTGGAGGGCGATCTCCTCCTTTGCCGCCTCCAGGTGGTCTCTCTCCTGAGCGGTGATGGTGACGATCGTCTCCTTCAGCCGGAACCTCTCCCTCTGGAGATCTGATGCCTCCGTCACCCTCTCGTCACTCCTCCGCCGGAGGCGAAGGCTCCGGATCGATCAGAGACCTTCCTGCCCCCTTCAGCGCCTTTGCGACGATCTCGCGCCTCCCCCTCAGGAGGACCTCGACCTCTTCGCCGTACCTCACCTCCATAGGCTCCGCCACCTCGTAGAGCCTCGAGAGCTGCTTCAACCCCTCCTCAGACGACGGCAGGCGGAGGACGAACTCCTCCAGGGGGGGAAGCTTCTCAGCTATCATATCGAGGAGGGAGTCGAGGCCGTGGCCCTCCCGGGCTGAGATGAAGACGGGGTTTGGGGCCAGGTCCCGGATCAGATCGGACCGTTCCAGGGCGACCTCGGGATCGATCCTGTCCACCTTGTTCAGGACCGATATGATGGGGGCGTAGCATCCGCAGTCCCATAGGGCTTCGTGGCAGGAGGCGACCCTCTCCCTCAAGAGCTCCGGCGGATCGGATAGGTCGACCACCAGGAGGACGAGGTCCGCCTCGACGATCTCCGCCAGCGTCGACCGAAAGGCCTTGATCAGAAAGAGGGGGAGGTCGTCGATGAACCCGACGGTGTCGGTGAGGAGGAACCGTCTCTCCCCTGCCGCCACCGCCCGGGTCGTCGGGGATAGGGTGGTGAAGGGCTGATCTCTTGCGGCGACGGACTCCTCGGCGAGGCGGTTGAATAGAGTGCTCTTCCCGGCGTTGGTGTAGCCCGCCAGGGCCACCAGGTCGAAGCCCTGATCCCTCCGCCTCTTGCGCCTCCTCTCCCCCGTCTCCTCCACCGCCTGCAGCTCCGCCCTGATCTTCGCCATCCTCCCCGTGATGTCCCTGTACATCGAGACGTCGTACTTCCCTGATCCCCGGTACCCGGGCCGCTCGCTCAGCTTCTTGAGGGACTCCATCGTCTTTACGAAGGGCGCCTCGTAGGAGAGGCGGGCGAGCTCCACCTGGAGCATCGCCTCCCGGGTGGAGGCCCGGGATGCGAAGATCTCCAGGATCAGGTTGAACCGGTCCATCGGCTGGAGGAGAAACTCCTTGTTGATGTTGAAGATCTGGCCTGGGCTGAGGGGGTCGTTGAATATCAGCTTCTCAGGCTCGTAGGATGCCGCCTCGGCGATCTTCCCCCTCCCCAGCTGAAACCTCCTGTCCCTCCCCCTCCGCTGGGATACCTCGGCGATGACCCTGTAGCCTGCCGCCTCGGCGAGCCCCCGAAGCTCCGCCACCTCTTCGGGGCGGAGCTCTTCCTTCGGGTCCTCCCGGAAGAGGAGGACCGCCGTCTTCTCCTCCTTCATCTCCCTCCGGCTGCATTCCTTCCAGCCCAATAGCCGGGCTCATCGTCCATCAGCTTCAATACAAGCCTCCGCCCCGCAAAGGAGGCGTGGTGGGCGACCTCCATCGCCCTCCTCTCTCCCCGGGACTCGGGGTACTTGAACTCCCGCCCCAGGATGCTCTCGACCCGCCACCGGGCGAGGTTGTAGAGGTCGCCCCTCTCGGCGAGGACGACGCCGGAGAGCCCCCGGATCGACTCCTCGACGAGACCGATCACCACCTCCAAATCCACCGACTCCGCCACCAGAGGGACGAGCCTCATCCTTCTGATCCCCTCGACCCCCTCGGGGGATATCCTCGCTGCCACCGACGCACAGACCATGATGTACCTATCGCCTTCCGCATGCCTCCCCGATATGTCGACGGCCACCACGTCCAAGGTACCATCTCTTCGTCAGAGGTCGATTATGGCGTGGTGGTCGACGACATCCGTCGCCTTTTCCAGGGTCAGCCCCGAGCCCTGGGCGATCTCGATAGCCCGTTTTCGGTCGATGAGGTCCTCGGGGGCGTGGGCGTCGGTGTCGACGACGATCTTCGCCCCCGCCTCCAGGGCGAGCCGCGCCACGTGGCCGTTCGTCAAATTGTGGCCGCATCTGGCGGTCAGCTCGAGGCAGACGCCGTTATCCCTCGCCAGATCCGCCTCCTCGATTGTCAAAAAGCCGGGATGGGCGAGGATATCGGCCCCGATATCTATGGCTTTGCGGTTCGTCCCCGGGGCCACCGGCTCGACGGGGGTCTCTCCGTGGACGACGATGAGGTCGGCGCCGAGCCTCCGGGCGAGGGTCGCGAGCTTCTCCATCTTCGCCGGAGGGACATGGGTCAGCTCGACGCCGGCCAGGATTCTCATCTCCAGGACCTCCTCGAGCTCCTTCACCTTGGAGACCTGTTCTAATACCGTCTCCACGTTGGTGAAGTCGACATGATCGGTGATCCCCAGAGCCCGATATCCCTTCATCTCGGCCCTGCGGACGAGCTCGCTTGGGATCAGCTCGCCGTCGCTGAATACTGTATGAGTGTGAAGATCGATCATGAGATTGCCAGAATCACAAACGTTATTAAGTATTGCCTTCAACAGAACCCGCCCAAGAAGACGCCGGGAGTTTTCAATGACCACCGCCATCAGACGTCTGGTACTGGACGTATTGAAGCCCCATGTCCCCACGATCCTGGAGCTCGCCGAGGCCTTAAGCAAGCTCGGCGGGATAACGGGGGTGAACCTGAGCCTCTCCGAGGTAGACCAGCAGACCGAAACGATCAAGATCACCATCAAAGGGGACAAGATAGACTACCTGGCCGTGGAGTCGGTGATCGAGGACTTCGGAGGCGTCATCCACAGCATCGACGAGGTCGTGGCAGGAAAAGAGATCGTTGAAGGGGTGGAGACCGCCCAGGACAGATGAAGATCGGCCTTGAGCAGCTTTCGGCCGTTTTTAGCCTTGAGGCCGACGACGACGAACTGATCCGCCGATCTTCTGATTGATCTTCAAATCGATCTATAGATTGATCTTCAGATCATCTCAAATAAAAGGGGTCATCCCCGTCTCCGTTTCATCCTCTTTGCGATCTCTTTTACGAGGGCAGTCTTGGGACCCTTCTTCGGCATCAGGACCCGGCCGGACTTCTCCCACCACACTTTAGGGTAATGTTTGTCCCTTTCAGCCTCCGCCTGCAGCCCCATCTCCATGGCGGCCGCCATTATCTCGTCGATCGTAGGGTTCTCTATGGCGTCCCGCTTCGAGACCTGCCTGCCCTCGCCCCTCGATTTGCCGGCGTCGATGTAGGCGGGCCAGATCACCACCCGGCCGTCTCTTCCTGACATGTCTAGACCGATCGTCCCCCTGCCGGATAAGATTTATGGCCCCTTAAGCCCTTTCTCCTCAATCTGCCACTTCTGCCCTTTCTGCCCTTCTCGCCCTTTCTACCTTTTTCTACCCCCTCTGCCCCCTTTGCCCCCTTTGCCCTTGCTGGCCTTTTTGAGACGGGCAAGAGCTTCTTCAGATGGGGAAGAGGTTGAGGTTATCCCGACTCGTATCCATCACCTCCCTTCCCGACCTCTCTTCCCCGGTCCGTTTTCAGATACCCTTTTAGAGAAGAAATGAAAGAGAGGTCTGCGGAGTTCGTGATCATGAGCGAGAACGCCTATCCCACCGCCAAGGTCGGCGACCAGGAGATCCCCTGGGACCCCGAGCAGCTGAGGAGGATCCAGGAACATCCCTGCTTCAGCGAGAAGGCCTGCCACCGCTTCGGCAGGATGCACCTCGCCGTCGCACCAAAGTGCAACATCCAGTGCAACTACTGTATCCGGGACTTCGACTGCGTCAACGAGACCCGGCCCGGGGTGACGAGCCAGGTCCTGAAGCCGGAGGAGGCGCTCCGGCGGGTCGACGAGGTGATGGAGAAGCTCCACTACATCAAGGTGGTGGCGGTGGCGGGCCCCGGCGAACCGCTCTTCAACGAGGAGACCTTCGAGACCTTCCGGCTCGTGGGGGAGAAGTACCCCCAGGTCATCTTGTGCATCAGCACCAACGGCCTCCTCCTCCCCGACACCATCGACCGCCTCGACGCCCTCGGGGTCAGCAACGTCACCGTCACCCTCAACGCCGTTGACCCCAACATCGGAAAAGAGATCTACGAGCACGTCATCTACGGCGGCAAAAAGTACACCGGCCTTGAGGCGGCGCAGATCCTCCTCGACCACCAGCTGAAGGGCCTTGAAGAGGCGGTCAAGAGGAAGATGATCGTCAAGGTGAACACCGTCATCATCCCCACCGTCAACGACGACCACATCATCGAGATCACAAAGGCGATCAAGAAGCTCGGCGTCTACATCCAGAACGTGATGCCCCTTATCCCCCAGTACAAGTTCTCCCACCTCTCGCCCCCGACCCCCTCGGAGAAGAAGAAGGTCCAGGACGAGATGGCCAAGATCATGAAGCAGATGAGGCACTGCCGGCAGTGCAGGTCCGACGCCATCGGAAAGCTCGGCTGCGACGTCCAGCAGGAGTTCGAGAAGAAGAGCTAGGCGGCCCGGCGGCGCCGATCCGGATCAGGAGGGGGAGGTGGATGAAGATAGTGAATAGAACGATCATAAAGATCGATGAGGCCCTATGCGACGGGTGCGGAAATTGCGTCCTCGCCTGTCCCGAGAACGCCATCGAGATCGTCGGCGGCAAGGCGAAGGTGGTGAGGGAGTCCCTCTGCGACGGCCTCGGAGCCTGCATCGGCGACTGCCCGGCGGGAGCCCTCTCCCTGGAGGAGCGGGAGGCGGAGGAGTTCGATGAGGGTGCAGCGAAGCCGGCCGTCGAATCGGCCCGAAAGGCGACCTTGCCAGGGCGCGGGAGCGGCTGCGAGGACGGCCCCGCCGAGGGGGAAGGCGGCTGCCCGATGGCTTTGAGGGGGACGGGGGCAGGAAGGCTCGGCTCCTCGAAGCTGGCGAAGAGGCGGGAGATGGCCGAAGCCGGTCGAGCGGGGCTCCGGACCGGCGCCGGGGGAGAGGTGGAGGCCCCGGGCAGGCCGCAGCTCTCCAACTGGCCTGTCCAGATGAGGCTCGCTCACGTCGACTCCCCTTCGTTCGACGGCGCCCGCCTCCTGATAGCCGCCGACTGCACCGCCTTCGCCTCGCCTCGGGTTCACCAGGATTTTATCAGAGGGAGGGTGACCCTCATCGGCTGCCCGAAGCTCGACGAGAGGAAGAGCTTCGTCGAGCGGCTCGCCGCGATCCTCGCCGCCCACAATGTGGAGGATATCACCGTTTTGGAGATGGAGGTTCCCTGCTGCTCGAACCTGGAGGCGTTCGTCCGGCAGGCTATGAAGGCGGCGGGAAAGGAGGTGCCGGTGAAAAGCGTCATTCTGGGGATCGAGGGGGAGGTGCAGGGGTAAGGCCGGCGCTCTAAAGTATGAGCATAACCAGCGCCTTCGGAAGAATAAGGATAGAAAATATGTCGGGAGCGCCGATACAATCCGATTAGTCTAAGGAGAGTCCGATCTTAGCCTTTATCGCGGAGATGTCTCTTTCCATCCTCTCCATTCGCTCGCCATGGATGGTTCCCAGGTCCTCGCGCAATCCACGCACCTCGTCGACGGTTTCATCTTGCTTTTCTACCATCATCTCCATCGTTCCGGCCATCCCACCCATCTTTTCGGTCATCCTCTCCATTTTTCCGTCTATCCGATCCATCTTTTCGCTGATCTTTTCCATCTTTCCGTCCATGCTGATGAGGATGGGGATCGCTTTATCCATCTGCTCGACGGTATTCAAGGTGGTAGCCTCCTGGAGAGTCATCACCTTTCCTTTGAAATCCTCTATTCTGACCTCGGATACCTGAGCGTGCTCTGGACGACGGGTGCGCAGAAAATCTTTGAAATTCGATATCGTGTCTTCATCAGCCTCGGCTAGGACGACTACCGTATCATCTGATACGTTCAGGGCCGCAAACCTCTCAATACCCTCAATGACGGCCTCGTGCATCAGGAATACCTTATAAACCACGTCCTGCACCGCAGGTCCTGTGATCACGGCCTTAATCTTCATTCAGATCACCACTTTAAAGCGCACCAATGTTATTTGGTTTTTTGGTCGAAGACCGCCTTATCTGGTCCGTCTCGCAGATGGAGGCCGCACGAAAAATAGAGCTGAGAAGAGCGACCCCATGAGAAGATGGAGGTTCCCTGCTGCTCGAATCTGGAGGCCTTCGTCCGGCAGGCGATGAAGAGGGCGGGAAAGGAGGTGGCGGTGAAGAGCTTCATTCTGGGGATCGATGGGGAGAGAAAGAGATCTTAGGCTTGAGAGCTGTAGCGCCAATTTGTTAAATCAATATTATTGTATATATTGTGCGCCTAAGTGGATTAAACACAACGTATTTATCTGGTTGATGCGAGATACACCATCAAAAAGTGCTGACAAAATAACGACCGAGGTAATATGTCGGAGGACATTTATTCTCCTATTGATAAGTTTAAAGAGTTAATATCTAATATCACCGAGGATCCTATAGAGGAGACTGAAGACGAGATCAAAATAAATTTAATGGGAGAGGTCGAACTTACTACAACTAAGGTTAGGATAACGAATATATACGGATCACTTAACTCGATGAAATATGATGATGCTACTATGTACTATGATAAATATTATGAAAGTCCCGTAAATTTTATACCTTATTATCCATTTAGATCATCTGGCCAATTCAATGAATTAAAGAAAGGAGATATATATAATGGGATAACTTATGAAATCTCCACGCCGTCGCCGGAATACTTAATATACATAATCAATATATTTAAAGATAATCCTAACTTTTATAGAGGGAATTTCCGTCGTATGAGGAGATACGCCTTAGAAAGATTCTGTAATTCAGAACATGACGGAGATTTATTTTCCTTAATAGGTTATGCAATTAGAATACAACCCAGAATACAAACACTCAAGATGGATTCCGAAACCACATTAGATCTGGAGAGATTTTCAAAATTTGCAAATTCATTTATATTTAATATATCTTATAACCTTGGAATCTCTGTAATTGAGCTCAAATCCCCAGAAGAATTGCTTGGAATAAATAGAATTAGCAGAATTAGAAGGGCTACTATTGAAGAGATGGATCCACCAAAAAGAATATATATTTCGGACCTAGTTCATCGTTATCAGATAGCAATTTCTACAGATAATATGCAACTTCAGTATTTATCACTTTACCAAATTATCGAACATTTCTTTAGAGAAATATACGATCAACATATTGTCGAAGAAATTCGAGATAGAATAACCAAGCCTGGATTCTCATATAACAGAGATGGAGATTTAGAGGCCATTATTAAAGTTATAGAGTCTCATATTAAGCCTAGAAATGCTGAAAATATTAACGAAAAAGAAGCACTAATACTGACGTTAAAAAGATATGTGAAAATTAATGATTTGACACTAGAAATCCAAAATCATGATGCAAGTTTGGTCGATTATTATAATCAACCTGTAGCGTTTTTGAACAAATATCCGATTAATCTAAATTCCAAATCAGAAAATGATATATTTGAGAAAATAGCTAGTAGGATCTATGGTATACGAAACTCTATAGTCCACAGCAAGAGGGGTGAAAAGCCAAGTTGCATTCCAATTAAACATGATAGATATCTCGTGAAGGAAATCCCAATTCTTCGATTTATTGCTGAAGAGATTATCATAAATAGCTCCACAGGATTAATCGAGATCAAATAAAACTCCAAGTTGCTTGAGATATAATAATATTACTACAAAAATTTTGTTTTATATTAATATGAATCCGTAGTTTCGATGTATAAAGGCTAAAATACCAAAGTGATATGATCGGTCGTATCACGAGTTTAACATTAATTCCACAGATGCGCATTATATCTCTTTCTCAGGTCATTTACCTATTGCGGCCCTAACCCGCTCGCGACAGAAAAGCCTTATACTTCCGCCGACCAAATCCCCGCCACTATGACCGCGCTCCTGGAGATCAAGGGCCTGTCGAAGAGCTTCTCGGTGAAGGGCAAGACCTTCGAGGCGCTCCGCGAGGTCAACCTCTCGGTGGGGGAGAAGGAGTTCATCTGCATCCTCGGCCCCTCCGGCTGCGGCAAGACGACCCTCTTGCGGATCATGGCCGGCCTTGAGAGGCCCACCAGCGGCGAGGTGACCCTGGACGGCGTCCCCATCGAGGGGCCGGGGCCCCAGCGGGGGATGGTATTTCAGGAGTACTCTCTCTTCCCCTGGAGGACGATCCTCGACAACGTCTCCTTCGGTCTGGAGCTTCAGGGCGTCTCCAAGGCGGAACGGCACGAGAAGGCCCGCCGGTACATCCAGGCCGTCGGCCTTGCGGGGTTTGAGAACAGCTTCCCCCACGAGCTCTCGGGGGGGATGAAGCAGAGGGTCGCCATCGTCCGGGCGCTCGTCAACAACCCCAGGGCTCTATTCATGGACGAGCCCTTCGGGGCCTTAGACGCCCAGACCCGTAACGTCATGCAGTCGGAGCTTCTCCGGATCTGGCAGGAGCAACAGAAGACCGTCGTCTTCGTCACCCACAGCGTCGACGAGGCGATATACCTCGCCGACAGGGTGGTGATCATGTCCGCCCGGCCGGGGCAGATAAACAAGATCATCGACGTCGACCTCCCAAGGCCCCGGATCAGGACCAGCGCCGAGGTGAACCGGTACAGGGAGAGGATCCTCTCCGACCTGAAGATCCTGAGAAATGGTTGAAAAATATATTTTTCTGTTTCTCATATGTTCCTCATATATTCCGGCCCCTATCCCATCCTCTCCGACCCGGCCTGCGGCCGGCCGACGGTCCGTTTTAGGGAGCGTTTATATTCGTAGAGATACGAATTTTGTCCAAGCTGGTGAGACCGTTGACTAGATCGAAATGGATGGAGCTTCCGCGGCTGGTCGTCGTCGGCAGCGGCGTCGCGCGAGAGGTGGCCGACGTCTGCCTCGACCTCAAACTGAAGGGCGGAGCCCTCATCGTCACCGGCCCCACCACCTGCGAGCTGGCGGGGGCAGAGGTCTCCCGGCGGATGGAAGATCGCGGCTTCGATACAAACCTGATGATCACAAAATTTTCAAAACTCGAGGAGGTGGAGAGGGCCGAACGGCTGGCGGCAGATATGGATGCCGGATTTCTCATAGCCGTCGGCGGCGGAAGGTCGATAGACGTAGCCAAGCTCGCCTCGC
The DNA here is from genome assembly GCA_002506535.1 of Methanothrix harundinacea. GTDB lineage: Archaea > Halobacteriota > Methanosarcinia > Methanotrichales > Methanotrichaceae > Methanocrinis > Methanocrinis harundinacea_B. The sequence continues at coordinate 52,174 of DAXT01000010.1, read as the reverse complement.
AGAGGGCGAAACTCCACTTCGTCTCCATCCCCACCGCCGCCTCCCACGACGGTATCTGCTCCGCCCAGGCCTCCATCACCATCGACGGCGAGACGACATCCGTCTCCGCCCACGCACCCCTGGGGATCGTAGCCGACACCGCCATCATCTCCAAAGCCCCCAAAAGGCTCCTGGCCGCCGGATGCGGCGACATAATATCCAACATCACCGCCATAAGGGACTGGAAGCTCGGCTCCAGGCTCCGGGGCGAGGAGTACAGCGAGTACGCCTCGGCACTATCGGAGATGACGGCGAAGATGATCGTCGAGACCGCCCCAGACCTGAAACCGGGGCTAGAAGAGTCGGCAAGGGTCGTCGTCAAGGCGCTCATATCCAGCGGCGTAGCCATGTCCATCGCCGGATCCTCGCGCCCCGCCAGCGGCTCGGAGCACAAGTTCGCCCACGCCATAAACCGGATCGATCCGGGGAAGGCGCTCCACGGCGAGCTCTGCGGCCTCGGAACGATCGTCATGATGTACCTTCACGGAGGCGACTGGAAGATGATCCAGACCGCCCTGCGGGAGGTGGGGGCCCCCACTTGCGCCTCCGAGATCGGTATCGACGAGGAGACGGTGATCGAGGCGCTGACAACAGCCCACAACATCCGCCCCGAGCGTTACACCATCCTCGGATCGGGGATCACCCGAGAGGCGGCGACGGCGGCCGCCAGAAAGACAAAAATAATATAATTATTCACTTGAGGCGAATATCATGTCCGAAGCAGCTACACAGATCACCCTGATAGGAACCAAGCTCGCGACGATAGGGATGGAGTTCATATTCAACGCCCCGTCCCCGGAGTGCGAGACCTGCAAGCTCAGAAACACCTGCACAAACCTGGAGTCGGGGAGGAGGTACAGGATCCTGGGGATCCGCGGGGAGCTGGTCCACGATTGCCCCATCCACGAGGCGGGGGTCCGGGCGGTGGAGGTGACCGAAAGCCCCATCATCGCCGCCATCGACGCCAGGAAGGCCTTCGCCGGCTCCAAGACCGTCCTTGAACCACCCAAATGCGATTCGTACGAATGCACCATGTACGAGCTCTGCCACCCCGTCGGCCTGAAGGAGGGGGACCGGTGCACCATCGTCGATGTGGTTGGGGAGGTGCCCGAGGATTGCGAGGTCGGAAACAAGCTGAAGCTGGTGGAGCTGAGGCGCTGAAGCCGCCCGTTACCACCCCGATTTTTTGGGCCTCTTCCAAGGCCCCCGGATCGCCAGCATGAGGAAGCTGTTGACCTACTCCCGGAACGTCTTCGTACCCGTCACCGACGTCTGCAAGAATAGGTGCCTCTACTGCGGCTTTCGCCGGGACGACGGGAGGGTTATCCGCCGCCAGGAGGCGATCGACCTTCTGGACCGGGGGGCGAGGGCAGGATGCACCGAGGCGCTCTTCTCCCTCGGGGAGGCGCCCTGGGAGGTCCCCGGCTTCTCCGGCCGGCTCAAAGATGCGGGAATAGACGACCTGATAGAGTATCTGATCGAGCTATCTATGCTGGCCCTGGAAAAGGGCCTCCTCCCCCATACCAACGCCGGCCTCCTCTCAAAGGAGGAGATGAGGAGGCTAGCCCCCTACAACGCCAGTATGGGGCTGATGCTCGAGACGACGGCCGAGGTTGAGGCCCACCGCTCCTCCCCCGGAAAAGATCCCCTCCTGAGGTTGGAGGCGATGGCGGCCGCTGGGGAGCTTTCGATACCATTCACCACCGGGATCCTGGTGGGGATCGGAGAGACAAGAGAAGACCGGATCCGATCGATCGAGGCGATAAAAAAGATCCACGCGACCTGCGGCACCATCCAGGAGGTGATCGTCCAGCCCTTCGACCCGAAGGATGAGACCGCCATGGCCGCCATCCCTCCTCCGAGGATGGAGACCCTGGTGGAGACGGTGAGTATGGCGAGATCGATCCTCCCGGCGGAGGTCGCCGTCCAGGTCCCGCCGAACCTGGCAGACCCCCTCCCCCTGGTGGAGGCAGGAGCCTCAGACCTGGGGGGGATCAGCCCCGTAACCCCGGACTGGATCAACCCCGGGAGGCTCTGGCCAACCCCCGAGGTCCTTAGATCCCGCCTTCCAGGCTTCCAGATGGTCGAGAGGCTCGCCGTCTACCCCCGGTTCATCGATCTGGGATGGCATGGGAGCGAGACCAGAGAACTGGTGGAGAGGCTGGCGGGGCCCGACGGCCTGAGAAGGCGGGACGACTCTGAGATCTCGGATCGGAATCGCAAATGATATCATATATCAGCGCAGAGGAGGTGGCGTATGAGCAAAAAGTCCCTTGAGATCGGCGTAAGCTGCGGGCTGGTCTTTCTGATGATCACCCTGATGATTCTGGTTCAGCTCGCCGCGCCCGAACCCCTCCAGCCGGCGGGGTTCGTATTTGCAGTTCTGGCCTTCATGCTCCTGATGGGCGGGGCCGGATTTCGGCTCTTGAACGTCCAGGAGTGAATCTGGAAGATTTGAAGATCTGGGAGCAGCATACCTCTTGACAGAGGGTGGGATATGGGCATCTTGGACAAGTTGATGGGCAGGTCTGGCGATGAGGATTACGTTAACATAGACCTGGGACAGTTCGAGGAGGTCTCAGCGAAAGGCCCCTTCGAGATTCTGGTGAGGATGGCGGAGCTGAACGACCTTGAAGTTCTCCCCGATATAAAGATGGAGATACGGAAGGGAAACCTGGTCCTGGTGGACATATCTCCATTGAGGCGGGAGAAGGACCTTCTGGACGAGGCGATCGGCGAGCTGAAGGCCGCCGTCCAGGAGCAGAGGGGGGACATCGCAGGCCTGGGGGACAACCTGGTGATAGTCGTACCCGCCAATATGAGGATAGACCGGGAGAACCTTCTGGGGGTGGAGGATTGAAGGTCAAGACGACCTCGAGCTGCCCCATCTGCCAGGCCTCGATCTCTTTCGACTGGGAGACGATGGATATCCCCCACTTCGGCGAGGCTCTGATCATCGCCGGGGTCTGCGGAGGTTGCGGCTTTCGGCTATCGGACACGATCCTTCTCTCCCAGGGGGAGCCGGTGAGGTACACCATCACCATCGACGACGCTGAAGATCTGAACGCCCGGGTGATCAGGTCCACCAGCGGTACGATCAGAATCCCGGAGCTGGGGATCGATGTGCAGCCCGGCCCCGCCTCGGAGGCGTACATCTCCAACGTCGAGGGGGTACTTCAGAGGGTGAGAGATATCGTCCTCTTCGCCACCCGGTCCGCCCGGAGCGCCGGGGCGGAGGAGAACGTATGCCGGGGCGAGTTCATCCTGGAGAAGATCGAGAGGGCGATGGAAGGGACAGGGCCGCTGACGGTGATCCTGGAAGACCCCCTCGGTAACAGCGCCATAGTCTCCGAGAAGGCGTCCTCGACTAAGCTCACCCCCGAAGAGTGCGAGGGCCTCGAGACCGGGATGATCATCCTCGACTCCCCCGCATGAGGAGCGAAGCCCAGGGAGGCGGATAGACTGATAGTCCTCAGCGGCGGGACCGGGACCCCGAGGCTCCTTTTGGGCCTGCAGAAGGTCCTCGATCCATCGGAGGTGAGCGTCGTTGCCAATACCGCCGATGACCTCTGGATCTCCGGAAACCTGGTCTCCCCGGACCTGGACACCATCGTCTACACCTTGGCGGGGATGATCGACAGGTCGAGGTGGTGGGGGATCGAAAAAGACTCTTTTAATACCCACAACTTCCTCAAAAGCTTGGGCCATCAAGAGCTCCTCGCCCTCGGCGACCTCGACCGCGCCGTTCACATATTCCGGTCCGGCCTCCTCCGCGAAGGCCTCTCCCTCTCCGAAGCGACGGAGAGGCTCTGCCGTGCCCTGAAGGTGGAGGAGAAGGTCGTCCCCATGACCGACGATCCCGTCTCCACAGTCATATCGACCCCTGAGGGGGAGATGGACCTGCAGGAGTTCTGGGTCGGCCGATCCGGCCAGCCGGAGGTGACGGGGGTGAGATACCAAGGTATCGAGGAGGCCCGCCCCTCCCCCGGGTTTATCGCCGCCCTGAAGAAAGCGGCTGAGAAAGGCGAGCCGGTCCTCATCGGGCCGAGTAACCCCGTCTCCAGCATCGGACCGATCCTCGCCCTCCGGGGGGTCCGGGACCTCCTGGGAGGTGGCAGGGGAAAGTGCCCGGTCGTCGCCGTCAGCCCCCTCGTCGGCGGGCGGCCCGTCAGCGGACCGGCAGCCAAATTCATGCGGGCGCAGGGCTACCCCGTCACCGACAAGGCCGTCGCCGAGATCCTGGGGTGCGTCGACCTGATGGTGGTGAGCCCCGAGAGCGACTACCAGGGCCCCTCGGTGAGGCTCGACACCGTCATGAAGGACCAGAATGACAGCCTGAGGCTGGCGAAGGAGATCGTGAAGATCGTGGACGAAGAGATGGGGACTGAAGCGGAGGAGGGAGTCTAAGATGTTTCTTGGCGTCGATCACGGGACGAGGGCGATCAGGTTTGCCAACACCGACGGCAAGTGCTTCGTCATCCCGAGGGCGGAAGCCGGGAGGCTCGCTCCATCGCAGATCGCCGACCGGATCCGGGAGGCCTTCGACATCGCCCCCGGCTCCGGCGGAGGCGGCGATGGCGGCGCCGGCAGCGCCGAGAAGGTCGACCTCCTCGCCCTCTGCTACTCCATGGGGGACGGGATCACCGAGATCGTCAAAATCGAGGATGCCGAAAACCGGGGGGTGATCAGCCAGGACGGCGCGGGCCTGCACGTCGGGGGCGGGACGAACGTCTTCGACGCCGTCCGCGAGGCGAAATGGCCCGCGATCCTCCTGCCCGGGATTCACGACCGCTCCAAAATCGACCCACGGATGAAAGTCTTCTCCCACGGCGCGAGCCCCGAGAAGGTGGGGCTCGCCTACAAGGTGAGAAAGGACGGGCCGGAGGATTTCATCATCTCCGACGCCAGCTCCAACGTCGTCACCATCGGCGTCGCCGATGGGCGCATCGTCGGCGCCATCGACGCCCCCATCTTTGCCCCGGGCCTTCTCCACGGCCCCCTGGACGTCGCCGCGATCCGAAAGGTCGACGCCGGCGAGATGACCGCCAACGAGGCCTTCACCCGGGGCGGGATCCTGCGAAAGCGCGGCCTCACCCTCAAGGGCTGCACCGATGAAGAGAAGGAGGCGGCCTTCGAGGCGCTGGCGCTCTATGCCGCCATGGAGATCGCGGCGATGGCCGTCCTCCTCCGGGACCATGGCGAAGCGAAACCGGCGCTCTATCTCGCTGGCGACCCCGCCTCCCGGATCGCTGGCAGGGTCTCGAAGCTTCTGGGGCGGGAGGTTTTGGCGCTTGCAAGCTGCGATGCGGCCCTCGGGTGCGCCCTGATCGCGGAGGATGTGTATGGCGGGGCGAGGGAAGTTCTGGGGATCGGGGTCGATGGGAGGGTGTTGGGGTAGCTGAGCCACGTAACTTAACTGGCGAAAACTTGGCGTTTATGGAGAAAGACGCCAACTTTTAGACTGTTCGTTATCGATGGCTTCTGGGAGAAAGAGCAAGAACTGCCCCCATGGGGTCAAAAAAGGTGGAGACCCAGGTGGCTGCCTTCTCCCACCACTTATTCCTTACCGCATACTAGATCATCCGGTAGGCTGTGACAGTCACCAACGCCACCTACAGTGGCTGGCTCCTGATGATAGTGGTATTGGACTGTACCCGGGGCGATGATCCTCATCCGGTGAAGAAAGGTTCTTTATACAAATAGATTAGTTAAGGCGCTTAGGAGGAATTATATAAGATGGGTAAGTCCGGGTCTATGGTTTTGGTTATACTGGCGCTATTAGCTAGTATCATTTCAGGGCTAGGTCAGACAGGAGCAATAGAAAGTAATGAGATTCTTGATTACGATATCACAGTTAACTCAAATAAGGATGGAAGTTATAATATTTCTCTGAGGGCAGAAAAAGAAGATTATTATGTATATTTTGACGATATAAAAACTGATGAGATACTCGTGGGAACGGCTCAAATTACATCTCCTCCAGCATCTACGGCACCAACGGCAGACTATCTCATACATGAAGCAGGTCCAGAGTGGGGCAGTTATACTGTTATGAAGCTTCCCAATATGATATCAATTTACTCCGACGACGGTAAAATAAAGCGATCTAAAGATCTCAGCAAATACGTACCAGAAGCGTTTAACAATAATTATTATGTAAATGATTACATAATCAAAAGCGATGATGGTATCGAGACGGGCCTAAAAATCAAGATGCAATACCCCAATGGATTAATGGCGCATGAAATAGGATTGCTAAATATATCTGTAACTACGAAAAACCAAGGGCATAACAAGAAGCCCGATTGGCAAAACAATATTTTAGGTTTTTGCTTAATAAAAATTGCTGGCAATGAGAATTTAAGAGAAGAAAATGAGTTCCATGGCACGACGAAGTTGATGCTTGTCGATCCTATAATAATAGGTGAAAGTGAATATGATTTAGTACATAATAAATTTATAGTTAAGGGTGTTCTTATCCCGCATAATCGATGGGTTGTTTATGACGACAATTTACGGGAATTCGTTAAGATGAATTACCAAGGGACTCTTTCAGCAGCTCAGGCTTTGGATGCCAATCTCTATAAAACAGCTATCTTTTCGATTATTAAGGCACCAGTTGAACTACTATACGAGGGGACAGAAATAATTTTCACAAATTTTGGCTTAGATGTAGATAGTATATACAGTAATATCGAAAAATGGCAAATAGATTATACCATTGGAATGAAACCATCTAATTGTTTCGCGGATGAGAACGATTACGATTGCTGGACATTTGTTTATGGGTTCAATGCTCATGAAAATCTATGTACAGGAGCAAACGGTGTTTGTCTAAAGTGGCCATTCTCTTTTGATACTGAAGAAGATCACGCAATCAAGGTACACGTTGATACGATGTTTGAGGGGGACATACCGAGCCTGGGTATAAAAGGAGGACGTATCGGTAAAGAATATTCACTGGATTTATCAGGATCAAAACCTACAATTCCTGTTATGATTTTCCCCGACCCGAATGAGGAGGATCTATCTCAAAATATAAATCTAGAAAAATTCGCTATTTCTATAAATTGGGATATAATTAAAGGCTTTTATGCTGATTGTACCGTGATATTGTCTAATAAAGGTAACAAGGATGGAAAAGCTATCGTGACCATAATCGATGAGTGTGGGAATGAATTTGAATCGTTCGTTATGGAAGTCCCGAAAAATAGTACTGCAAGTAAGAAGTTTAGAACGAATGTCCATATGACTACAGAGAAATTATTTTGTGACGTGAAGCCGATCAATATTTAATCATCTAAACAAATATAAAATTCAATCTGGCCCTAAAGCCGGTAGTCAAATTGCGGCGGCGCACCCCGCAGCAAGCTGCGTGGTATTCGTTAAATAAAACCAAAGTTAAACGAGAGTAAAACCACGACGAAGCCAGCGTTAAACGATGATAAAACTCAAGTTAAACAAGTTCTCCAGGTTATCAAGAACTTCCACAACCGCGGGATTGAGCCCACGGCGGCGGAGGTGGCGGAGGCCGTCGGGATGGAGTCTAGGCCCTTAGGGCGGATCATGAAGGCGGCGAGGGTCCAAGCTCAGAACGTCCGCCGGGGCGGGGTGAAAGCGAGGCGATATACATTCGACCTGAAGCTGAAAATCGAGGAGATACTTGCGACCGAGAGTGACGAAAGCGACAGAGGAAAGGCTGATTAGAGGCGGTTCGACACAGTCTTACCATCGGTGATCTGGTCCAGTGGCACCCTCAGCACACTTTGACCTGCATAACGCTGGGGCTCTGGATACCCGAAATCGACTGGCCCACGAAGCTAGTAAAACCCTCAAGTTTAAAATTTCTCACAAGTTTCTATTTTTATCACATTAGATTTATCGCTTAAATCATTCGATTGAATATGATACAGTCTGACATGACCCAACCGGAAATCGGCATCTTCCGCCGCCTTCAAGTTCACAGTCATTTCTGTAATCCGACCTGGACTTCCTAAAAGTTAGCGTTTTACGGTAAAAACGCTAGCTTTTAGTGAGTCAGGAGCCCCTTTTATTCCATCTATTCACAATCTGATAACCCAAGAGTTGCAAGGATCATCCCCTATCGAGTAGATCGCAGACTATGTATATCCTTGAGCCTGAAACCCCCTTTTGAATGAACCGGAGCGTAATCCCCTGACCTGGCCCAAAATCGTCTCCGACCTGGAGCGGGAGTTCTCCTCCCTCTCCGGCGACTGGATGCGGTCCGTCGAGCTGAGGGACCGAATCGGCGAGATCGTCGCCGGACCCGACTTTCCCGACCTCGCCCCCGACCTGCAGGGGAGGCTCGACCTCCTCCACGTCGAGCTCGTCGCCCTCACCCGGGAGAACGTCTGCACCAACGAGCGGTGCCCCCACTACAAGAAGAGCTGCAAGATGAGATAAATGATCATCTCCGCCAGTTACAGGACGGACATCCCCGCCTTCTACGGCGAGTGGTTCGAGAATAGGCTCGAGGCCGGTTACTGCTCCGTCGCCAATCCGTACAACCGCCAGGTCCGCCGGGTGAGCCTCCTGCCGGAGGACGTCGACGGCTTCGTCTTCTGGACGAGAAACCTCGGCCCCTTCGAAAGCAGGCTTGAGAGAGTGGCACAGTTCGGCCGCCCCTTCGTCGTCCAGCAGACCGTCACCTGCTACCCTCGGGCCCTGGAGCCCGCGGCCATCGGCGCCGCCGGGGCGGTCCGGCAGATCAGGGCGGTCGCCGAGGCCTACGGGCCGAAGGCCGCAGTCTGGCGGTACGACCCTATCCTCTTCACCTCCCTGACGCCAGCGCAGTTTCACCTTGATAACTTCGAGCGGCTAGCCTCTGCTCTGGAGGGGTCCGTCGACGAGGTGGCGATCTCCTTCGCCCAAGTTTATAGGAAGGCGGCGCGCAACCTCGACCACGCGGCTCAAAAGTTCGGCTTCTCGTGGGAGGACCCGCCCGACGGGGCGAAGCGCGACCTCGCGGCCCGGCTGGTGGAGATAGCGAGATCCCACGGCATGAGCCTCTCGGTCTGCTCCCAGCGAAGGTACATCGTTCCTGGCGCGAAGGCCGCCCGGTGCGTCGACGCTCCAAGGCTGGCCGCCGTCGGAGGCCGGCCGATCAGGGCGCGGCTGAAGGGGAAGCGGCCGGAGTGCGGCTGCTACGAGTCCGTCGACATCGGCGAGTACGACACCTGCGCCGCAGGATGCGCCTTCTGCTACGCCGTCCTCCGTCGGGACCTCGCCTTGCGCCGGCGGAAGAGCCACGATCCCGAGGGCGAGTTCCTAGGGGGGCCGGGGGAGGAGGCGGCCCCGTCCCCGGAGGCGAAGGGGCAGACGACCCTCTTCTAAGTTCGGCTCCATCCGATCCAAGCCTGCTCCGCCCCTGCTAGAGCCACCACTGCCAGATCATCGGCTTGTTTCTGCACATGAGAACCGTATCTCTGGAGTAGTTGATCTCGAAGGAGTCTCTCCTTTCTTTGCCCTGCTGCTCACTCCAAATCGCCTCCGGATCTATGAAGGCGGTGGGCTTTGGAACCAAATCAGCGTCTTCGGCGTAGCTCGCACGACCCTCACCAGGGCCAGCCCGCCTCGCCGAAAAATTCCCCATCCAGAAATCTCCATCGGAGGAGTAAGCCGAAAAATCTGCCCTGTATTTCGTTAGAGTCAAAACCGCCCACCAGCCTGACGAAGATGATGGGGCTGCGACGAAATGTGATGGCTATGTCGATGCACCTCCCCTCCGCCAGGCCTATCAGAAAGCCGTCGTTTCGTTCGCCGAAGGTCGATCTTCCGCAGAGGGTGGAGCCGGCTTCGGAGATGGAGGCGACACTGCCGCGAGCCAAAGGTCCTCCGTCGTTTCCGCCTTCTAATTCGTAGCCGATCAGCCAGGTGCTAGATAGATCACCAACCGCTACCGCACAGCTGGTAGAGATCTGAAAGACTATCAGTAAACCGATCAGCATCTTCATCGATCTAGACTCCCCTAAAGCCGGCCCGAACCATCCGACCGAAGTCCGCAAAAATTGAAGTTTTGGCCGGACTTCGTGAACGAGTCGTATCGTCCTCGAAGATCTCGCCAAACCATCGCGGCTTCGGCCCGGAGCCCAGGGTCCGAGGACAAGAAAGAAACGTGAGCTGGGGTCAGCCTACGTACCCCAGCTCCCTGGCCCTGGCGAAGGCGGCATCAGCCTCAGAATCGCGGCCCAGCGCCTTCAGAGAAAGGGCTTTGTTATGCCAGGCTTTGGCCGATGTCCCTTCATCTATGAAAAATGGCGAAGATCTTGCGGTTTCGATGGCTTCGTCATAAGCTCTCAAGGCCTCTTCGTGACTTCCCAATGCCTGCAGGACTTCACCTTTATCTACCCAGACCAAGGGATTATCGGGATACTGCTCGAGAGATTTATCGAAGGCTACGATGGACTCGTTGTACCTGCCCAGAGCCTTCAGAGCCTTGCCTTTGCCGTACCAACCCGCGAAGCCCGGGTCCATCTCGATGACTTCATCAAAGGTCTCGATCGCCTCTTCGTAACTGCCCATCTCCAATAGGAGCATTCCCTTGTTTTGCAGGGTGGGCAGGTATGCGTGAGATCCCTCGTCAGAGATCTCCAGGGCTTTATCGTAGGCTTCGAGGGCCTCCTCGTATCTGCCAAGATTGTTAAGTGATATACCCTTGGTGCTGTAGACAACGGCCTGCAGATCGGTATCGTTGGCGGGTATCTGCACTATTGCCCTGTCATAAGCCTCAATGGATTCATCGTATCTTCCAAGCTGCATCAAAACATCTGCTTTACTCCTCCAGGCCGACCATGCGATAAAGGAGCCCGTATTCTCCTGAGGGAATAGCTCGATGAGCTCGATGGCCTCATCGTAGGCTTTGACGGCCTCTTCCAGGCGGTTCATCGATCCGAGGAGATGGGCCTTTGAGAAACCAGGCTTCAGCATCTTCAGGGTTCCCCTCGATGGTCAGGTCGAAGAGATCCAGGGCCCTTTGATAGGCTATAAGGGCCTCGTCCTCCATGCCGATGAGCGCCAATAACGAGCCTTTGGTCTGCCAAAGGTTGGCGGTCTCCGGCTCTATCTGCAGGGCCTTATCTAAGGCCTGGACAGATTCGTCGTAAGAGCCGTTGACGAAAAGCTCCTCGCTCTTCTTGACCCAATAGTCTGCCGTATCTTCTTGGGAAGCGGCGCAAAAGCCGAGGGCAGCCAGACTCAGCACTGCCAGAGCTGCAAAGGCCAAGGCGAGCCTGGTTCCCGCTCCATAATTCAGCGGCCCACCAAGGGCCGCCAACGATCCAGTTTTTCCTTTCAAATCAACCCACTCCACATTTTATCCATCAATAATCACCAAAAAATTTGAGCTGGGGTCAGCCTACATACCCCAGCTCCCCGGCCCTGGCGTATGCCGCCTCCGCTTCGGAATCGCGACCTAGAGCCTCCAGGGCCTCGCCCATCCACTGATACCTCCAGACGTTTGAAGACTCGGCGTGGGTCTCGATCTCATCCTCGAAGGCCACGACCGCCCGCTCGTAGGATGCGTCCGCCTCCCCGTGTCTGCCCATACCATCCTGGGCGCGGGCCAAGAACAACCAAAACTTCGCTATCTGCGGATATGCGGAGGTATCGAGCTCGAAGGCCGCTGCCGCTTGCTCATAAGCTCGGGCTGCCTCATCATCTCTCCCCAGACCCTCCAGGGCATCGCCCTTCCAGAGCAAAGGCTCGCCGCCGATCATGGCGGGGCTCTCATTGTAGGCACCCAGTGCCCTATCGCAGGCTTCGACCGCCTCTTCGTATCTTCCAAGCTTGTTGAGGACGCGGCCCTTGTTGGACGAGGCGGCATAAGTGGCTAGTGGGTCGCCAGAACCAAGCTCTATCGCCCGATCGTAGGCGGTGAGGGCCTCGTTCCAGAGCCCCTTTTCGGCAAATACGTTCCCCTTGCTCCGCCAGGCGCTGCTCTGCCAGAACCTCTCGTCGGGGTCTTTCGGGACCTCAGCTGTGGACTCGTCGAATATCTCCAGGGCCTCGGCCTGCCTGCCCATTATTATGAGAAGGCTCGCCTTATACATCTTGGTCCTGGTGTCCTGGGAGTCGATTTCGATGGCCTTGTCGAAGGCTGCGATCGCCTCATCATACTCGCCCTGATCCCGAAAGATGAGAGCCTTGTACCGCCAGGCCTCGGCGTTCTGGGGATCGACCTCGATCGCTTTATCGAAGGCCTCAACCGATTCTTCCAGAGAGCCGTTGAAAAGGAGCTCCTCGCCCATTTCGATCCAGTCCTCTGCTGTCTTCTCCTGCGCCAAGGTACAGCTGCAAAGCGCAGCCAGGGCGATCAGCGCAAGAGCGGACCTCATGCCTGCTCCAAATCTCAGCAGCCCACCGAGGGCTGCCAACAGTCCTGTTTTTCCGTTCACATCAACCCACTCCACTTTTCGTCCTTCAAAAACTACCATAAAATTTGAGCTGGGATCACATCTCGTACCCCAGCTTATCGGCCACCAGAAGCGACATGGTGGCGTTGTAAACCTGGCCGAGCGCCCTCTGGGATTCACCCCTGCCGTACCAGGCATTGCTCCAATGCGGGCCTAGCTCGATGGCCTTGTTGTATGCATCCAAGGCCTCCTGGTTTCTGCCAAGAGCCCGCAGGGCGTCGCCCCTGCCTATCCAGGCGGTGGTATCGAATATGTGGGGTTCGACGCCGGGAGAGGATCCGAGGATTTGATCATAGACCTCCAAGGCCTCGTCGTACCTTCCGAGCTCGTAGAGGGCTCTGCCTCTCGTCTGGAGCAGGACGACGTCGCCGGGATCCTCCAATATGGCCTTTTCGTAAAGCGCCAGCGACCTCGCGAAGGCCTCCGTCGCCTCTCCTTGCTTCCCGGTCTTCTTCAGGGCCGTCCCCTTGGAAAGCCAGGTCTGGGCCAGGGTCTCCGTATCGCTCTCCGAGATCAGGTCGAGGGCCTCGTCGTAAGCCTCCAGGGCCTCGTCGTACCTCTTCATCTCGACGAGGAGGCTCGCCTTCCACTGCAAGCTGCTGACATCCTCGGGGTTCTGCCTGATCGCCTCATCGAAGGCCGCCAGAGCCTCTTCCTTCCTCTCCAGCTCCGTCAAAATAAAAGCCTTGAAGTGCCACCAGGTGCCGCTCTTGGGGTTCAGCTCAAGAGACTTATCGACCGCCTCCAGGGCGTCCTCCCATCTCTCTGCAACCGCCAGATCCTCGCTCTTGGCAGCATAGGCCAGGGCGAGCTCAGCAGTATCGTTTGCAGGTATCAGGCTGATGGCCCTATCATAGGCCTCGACGGACTCGTTCATGTCACCTATGGCGCTTATGACCTCGGCCTTTCTCCACCAGACGTTGTAGTCCAGGGTTTTCAGCTCCGTGACCTTGTCGTAGGCCGCGGAGGCCTCATCCCACCGGCCGAGGTTTAAAAGAACGTTGGCCCTGCCCATCCAGGCGTCGGCGTCCTCTAGGTCCGCCTCGATCCTCTGGTCGTAGGCGCCCAGGGCCTCTTCATACGCCTGGGCGGCCTCTTCAGGTCTGTTAAGACTTCTCAGAACCCGGGCTTTATCTTGCCAGGCGTTGGCGTCGCCGGGGTCCTCCTCCAGGTCTTCATCCAGAAGGACGAGGGCCTTCTCGTAGGTCTCGGCAGACTCGTTCACCTTTCCCACGACCATGAGCTCGAAGGCCTTTCGGATGAGGATCGTCTCGTTCTCAGGATCGATATTCAGGGCTTCATCGTAAGCTGAGATCGCCTCCTCGATGGAGCCGTTGTGGTAAAGCTCCTGGGCCCTATTCATCCAAAAGTCGACGGTCTCCTCTTGCGCTCCGGCGGGAGCGCAGAGCATCGCCAGAGCCGCGAAGACTATGGCAAGGCTGGTCCCCGTGCCCAACGATCCAGTTTTTCCTTTCAAATCAACCCACTCCGCTCTCTTATCCATAATATTTTTCGGGCTATGGTCACGAAGGCTGATACTCAAACTCCCCGCTGCCCCTCGTCCCCACGACTCTGCCATCCGGGAGGTTTTCAAATCCCAGAAACGATACCTCCCTCCCGGCCCCGTCCCTCAGGGTGACGCTCGCAGCATCGTCGTTAAGGGCGATCCCACTCTCCATGAATAGGTCGGTCCCGGAGTTCTCACCCGCACCGAAGTGGACTCTCACCTTAGCCGCCGGCTCCAGGATGTACTCGGGAAGGACGACGGACTTCGTCTCGTCCCCGTCGACGACCAGGGTCCATCCTTTGAGGTTTACGGCATCGTCTAGGTTGTTCGCGATCTCGACGAACTCATCCTCGCCCGCAGCGCTGATATCGGTGATGGCGAGGATCCCTGCAATAGGCGATGTGAACCCTAGCTCTTCAGCCCTGGCTAAAGCCGCCTCAGCCTCGCTTTCGCGGCCGAGACGCTGAAGCAAACTGCCCTTCAGATGCCAAGCATACCCATTCTGGGGATCAAGCTCTATCGCCTCCTCGAAGGCCGCCAGGGCCTCCGCGTCCCTTCCCATGTTCATAAGGATGAGGCCCTTCAAACGCCTGGTGTCGGGATCTTCGGGATCGATATCTATGGCTCTCTCACAGGCTTCGAGGGACTCATTATACCTGCCCAGGCTGGGCCCCAGAATCTGGGCCTTGGAGAACCAGGCGTCGACATATTCTGGATCGATCTCCAGGGCTCTATCGATGTAGGTGAGGGCCTCCTCGTACCTTCCCAGATGAGCCGACAGGAGAACGCCCCCGTTGATCCAGAAGTTTTTATCATCGGGCGCCAGCTCGGTGGCCCGATTCAGAGCCTCCATCGTCCCGTTGTAGTCGCCATCTTCCGCGAATAGATGAGCCCTTTCAAACCATACGAACGCCTTCTCGACGGTCTCGAAGGCGGCATCTATCGCCTCGTCGCTGGCCGCTATCGACTCATCATGCCTTCCAAGCTTCCATAAAGCGTTCGCCTTTCCGACGAGGACCCAGGGCTGCAGAGGGTCTATCTCCAGGGAGGCGCCGTACGCCTCGACCGCCTCTTCGTACCGTTCCATCATCGATAGAACAGTGCCCTTCCCATTCCAGGCTTGAGCTTGCGACCGGTTCAGCTCGATCGCCCTCTCAAAAGAGAGAAGAGACTCGTTGTATCCGGCCGGGTCCTTATCGATAAAGGCGAGCCTGCTCTTGGCGTAACCTTTGCCGATCCAGGCCTCGGCCATCTCCGGGTCAAGTTCAACGGCCCACTCATAGGCTGCCAGGGCTTCCTCCGTCGAGCCGTTCATCGACAGCTCCTCCCCCTTCTCGAACCAGCTCTCTGCCGAATCGTCCTCTTCGATCCCATCCTCCGCCAGAGCACATATGCAAAGAGATGCCATGGCCGCCAACATGATGGCGAACCTGGCCCATATGCCAAAATCCGGTAGGATATTGTTCAATCCGCTCAACAGTATCACCTCACCTAAAGGGATGGAGAGGATTGAGCTGGGCGTGTGGGCATGCCCCAGCTCCCGGCCTCGGAGAGGCCGCCTCTATCTCGGCTTCACAGATAATGGTCTGTGAAGACGAAAACCCCAACTCCCCCACCCCATGTCACCCATGAATTACATAATGTTATATTAACTTTACTATCTGTAAAGAATATTCCCCAACAACGACCATCAGACTTCGGCGACCAGCCGGTTTTCATCAGCAAAATATTTCACAACAAAAGGCGAATCCGACCTCAGATAGCCTCGTCTTATCAAGATATATGGACATGAATAGTTAAGTTTATATAACCAAATGTAATAGAAGATTTACATCGTGATGCCGATGGACGCGAGAGATTCCAGGATCTGCAGATTGATCATCATCGTCGCGACGGTGGCTCTGGCGGGCTGGTTTGCAGCGATGGCTGACTTCGTGCTCGTGATCATCTCCATCGCCCCAGGGGCGATTTTATTCTATATTTGTAAAAGAAGCGTCGCGGAGATCCAAGAAGACGAGAGGGACGCAAGGGTGAGCGAGCAGGCATCGAAGGTCGCCGTAGCGGTATTCGCCTCGGCCAGCGCTCTCTCTGGCCTAATATTGATCGCCCTGAGGATCGAACATCCAGAGTACATGTACGCCGGATTCGCCCTCGCCTTCTCGGCCTGCGCCTTGATGATCCTGTACTCCCTCCTCTACGGATACTACAACAGAAGATACGGTTACGAGCCTTCCGATGAAGAATAAGATCAAAGTCTACAGGGCGGTTCACGATCTGACCCAGGAGCAGCTCGCAAAAGAGCTGGGGGTGACGAGGCAGACGATAATCGCGATAGAGAAGGGAAAGTACAACCCGTCTTTAGACCTCGCCTTCAAGATGGCGAGGATCTTCGGGGTCAAGATCGAAGACATATTCGTCTACGAAGAATCTCCCCAGAAGAGAACGATTCAGCCGCTTAAGCCCTCGATCCAATGGGACTCGTCCGAAACGGGATAAAACGATGATAACTGACCAAAAACTTTAATGGAATAAAACTCATCTGATCAAAACCCATCTTAAGGAGTATGCGATGCCCGAACGTCCCTCCATCGGATCCTCGATAAAGCGCCCAATCCTGAAAGCGAAGGAGTACTTCACCTCCACGAGGTTCAGCGAAGAGCCCCTTATACTGGGGGCTGCGCTGATGGTGATGCTATTTTTCATCCTCTACGCCTTTAGCGGCGTTGAAACCGAGGGGGAGGTCTGGAGCTCGACCTTCGGCGGCCCCGGCTTTGAAGTGGGGACCTCGATCCTGGAGAAGAGAGACGGCGGGCACATCATCGCCGGAGCGACGAACTCTCGCGGAGGAGGGGGATACGACGCCTGGCTTTTATCGACCGACTCGAAAGGTAGAGAGGTCTGGAACGAGACGTTTGGCGGGCCTGGCGACGAGGAGGCTATGGCGGTTGTCGCGACCGTTGACGGCGGTTACGCCATCGCAGGCGGAACGAACTCTTTTGGCGCCGGAGATTTCGACGTCTGGCTTATAAAGACCGACTCGACGGGAAGAGAGCTCTGGAATGAGACCTACGGCGGCCCTGGCTACGATTGGGCTTACTCGGTCCAAAGGACGAGAGACGCTGGATACATCATCCTCGGGGAGACCGAGTCCTTCGGCTCTGGCGGCATGGATCTCTGGCTCGTCAAGACCGATTCTCTGGGCGCTCTGATCTGGAACAGGACCTTTGGAGGCGCAGAAGATGACGGCGGCCGCTCAATACAGGAGACCGACGACGGCAGTTACATCATCGCGGGATTCACAGAATCGTTTGGCCGAGGCGGTATGGACCTCTGGCTCCTGAAGGTCGACTCCGATGGGAACGAGCAGTGGAACGGGACCTTCGGCGGGTCGAAGGATGACATGGGTCAATCGGTCCAGCAGACGAGAGATGGCGGATATATATTGGCAGGCGGTGCGAACACCCCTCCAACGGCCACGCCCCCGGTCGGCGACGCCTGGCTGATCAGAACAGATAGGAGCGGCACCCCGATATGGGGCAAGATCTTCAGCTTCGGCGATACCAGCTACGACCTGGCCACCTCGGTCAGGGAGACCGGCGACGGAGGCTTCATAGTCGCAGGCCGGAGTTCAGATGGAAAGTCGAGCGCCTGGCTCATAAAGACCGACGGATCCGGTCTGAAGGAGTGGGAGGTCGTCCGTAAAGAATCGGGGAGAGAGGAGGGGTCGTCGGTATTGGTCGCCGGGGATGGGAGCTACGTCACCACCGGCTGGACGACCTCTGCTGGAAGTCCGGATCTATGGCTCGCAAAGATCAGGTAGATCGCCACCGCATCTTCAGATCAACTTCATCACCCAGAAATCGAACCCACCGGCCCCACGCCGATTCGAGAAGCCCGATAGAAGGTAACCGCCATCTGTCGTCTGGATGGCAGAGATGCCGCTGTAAACTCCGTCACCTCCGATGCTCTTCTCCCATTCCTCCGTCCCGTTGGGGTCGACCTTTATGAGGAGGGCTTCGTCAGGGCTCGTCCTGGAGCCACTCTGGGAAGTCCAGCCCGCGACGATGTAGCCTCCATCATCCGAACCCCTGACCGAGTTTCCGAAATCCCCAGCTGGTCCGCCAAAGGTGGTGCTCCACTCTAGATCCCCCTCCGAGCCGACCTTTATAAGCCATACATCAAAATCTCCGGCGCCGAACGAGTTTGAAAATCCGCAGATGACGTAGCCGCCGTCACTGGCCTTCTCGATCGAGGTGAAGCCGTCCTGCTTGGGGCCCCCGAAGGTTCTCTCCCACTCTATCTTGCCTTGCGTATCGGTCTTGACGAGCCAGCCGTCGTATCCACCAGATCCGTAGGAATCGGTCCTGCCAGCGATGAGATACCCTCCATCTTCGGCCTCCACGATGGCCATCCCTTCGTCATCGCCGGGCCCGCCAAAGGTCCTGTTCCATTCTTCCACCCCCGACCGGTCGGTCTTGACGAGCCAGACATCACCCTTACCAATGCCGTAAGAGTCGGTAGAGCCTGCGAAGACGTATCCACCACCTTTAGCCTCCCGGACTGACGAGGCGACATCGTCGCCCCGGCCGCCGAAGGTCCTCTCCCATTCAGCATCTCCATTTGAATCGGTCTTTACGAGGACCGCATCTTTGCCGCCCGCGCCGCCGGAGGTGGTATAGCCGGCGATTATATACCCTCCATCAGAGGTCTTCTGAACTTCAACGCCGACATCGATCCCCGTTCCTCCGAATGGCCGATCCCAGACTCTGCTTCCGTTTGAGTCGATCTTCAAGATCCATAGGTCACAATTCCCGGCCCCGTAAGACTCGGTCATACCGGTCAGTATGTATCCTCCATCTCCAGCCTCCGAGATCATTCCCCCCACCTCGTGCCCCGGCCCGCCATAGGTCGTATTCCAGACCTCTTCAGGCTCCCCCCAGGCGGTCGGTGTGGACAAAATCAGCGATCCTAGCACCAATAATAGCCCCAATCTCAGCCTCAATAACGTCCCCGTCCACAAAACTTCTCACCTCAATTGACAGATAGGGATTCAACTTCTCCAGTTATATTTACTTCGATTAAACGCAACTGTCCATCGGTTTTAATGGTCGTGGGACTTCATGAATTTAAAAGAGCCAGAGCTTCCTGAGATTCCCTCCGAAAGGCATTATAGCCATGGCGGATCACCTATTGCAGAGACCCCCGTTTCTGAAGCGATAGACCGGCCGGAGAAGATAACATGATCCGAGTTCTGATGGTGGACGACGACCCCGCGGTCCTGGAGATAACGAAGGTATTCCTGGAGAGGTCCGGGGATATCGAGGTCGATGCCGTCGTCTCGGCTTTGGAGGCGACAGAGAGGCTGCAAGATGGCGGCTACGATGTCATCGTCTCCGACTACGTCATGCCGGAGATGGACGGGATATCCTTTCTCAAGCAGGTCCGGTGCCGGGGGTCGGAGATCCCCTTCATCCTCTTCACCGGGAAGGGGCGCGAAGAGGTGGTGATCGAGGCGCTGAACAACGGAGCCGACTACTACCTCCAGAAGGACGCAAACCCCAGGGTCCTCTACGCCGAGCTGATCCACCAGATCCGGCAGGCTGCAGAGAGGCAGAGGTCAAAGAAGGCGGTGATCGAGAGCGAGGAGAGGTATCGGGCCCTCTTCGAGAATATGAACGACGGGCTCGTCCTCTGCGAGTTCGTCCTGGACGCTGAGGGGGTTCCCGTCGACTACGTCATAAAGGACGCCAACCCCCAGTTCGAGGAGATCGCCGGGTTGGGGCCGGATGAGGCGATAGGAAAGAGGGGTTCGCAGATCTTCGGGTCGATAGTCCCCCCGTTTCTGGAGACGTACCGCAAGGTCGACGAGACCGGGTCTCCTGCCAAGTTCGAGGGGCGGATCCCGGAGACGGGCAGGCACTTCAGCATATCGGCCTACTCGATGGGAAGGGGAGAGTTTGCGGCGATATTCTCCGACATCACCGAGGAGAAGAGGATGACCGGGGATCTCTGCCGGGCTCACCACCAGCTCCAGGAGATAATAGACTTTCTCCCCGACGCCACCTTCGTCGTCGATGAGGAGAGGAAGGTGATAGCCTGGAACCGGGCCGTCGAGGAGATGACCGGCGTCTCCAAGGATCAGATCGTAGGAAGAGGGGCCTACGACTACGGAGAACCCTTCTACGGGTTCAAAAGGCCGGTCCTCATCGACGCCATCTTCTCAGAAGATTCGGGGATCGAGAAAGATTACGACTATCTCCGCCGTCAGGGAGACGCCATCTTCGCCGAGGTCTACGTCCCCCACCTCTACGGTGGGAGGGGAGCCTACATCTGGGCGATCGCCTCGCCGCTATTCGACGACGACGGGAGGGTGGTCGGAGCGATAGAATCGATCCGGGACGTAACCGACAGGAAGGGGGCGGAGGTGGCCCTTCGGGAGACGAGGGACTACCTGGAGAGCCTCCTGGACCGCGCCAACGCCCCCGTAGCGGTCTGGGGGCCCGACATGAAGATCATCCGATTCAACCGGGCCTTCGAGCGGCTGACCGGCTATGCCGCCGGAGAGGTGATCGGGAGAGATGCGACGATCCTCCTCCCCGACGAAGGAAGGGAAGAGGCGCTGGCGAAGATCGCCTACACCCTGGAAGGCGAGTGCTGGGAGTCGGTGGAGATCCCCGTCCGGTGCAAGGACGGCGGGGTCAGGATCGTCCTCTGGAACTCGGCGAACATCCGCTCGGAGAAGGACGGCGCCGTCGTCGCGACGATAATCCAGGGGCAGGATATCACCGAACGAAAGAGGGCGGAAGAGAACCTGATCATCGCCCACAAACAGCTCCTGGATATCATCGACTTCCTCCCGGACCCTACCTTCGTCATCGACGCGGAAAGGAAGGTGATCGCCTGGAACCGGGCGATTGAGGAGATGACCGGCGTCAGGAAGGATGAGATCGTGGGCGAGGGCGATTACGCTTACGGCGAGGTCTTCTACGGTGTAAAGCGGCCCGTTCTGATAGATATTATCTTCTCCTGGGACAAAGAGCAGGAGGCGCTCTACCATTACGTCAAAAAGGAGGGGGAGACCTTATTCGCCGAGGCCTTTGTCGTCCCGCCCCGGACCGGTAAGGGCTCTTACGTCTGGGGTACGGCCTCGCCCCTCTTCGACAAAGACGGGAATATCGCCGGGGCGATCGAGTCGATCCGGGACGTCACCGAGATCAAGGAGACGGAGATGGCGCTCCAGGAGAACGAGGAGAGGCTGAAGCTCGTCATCGAGGGGGCGAAGCTGGGTATCTGGGACAGGAACGTGGCGACGGGGGAGGTCGTCAGAAACAGGCAGCTCGTCGAGATCTTCGGATGCCCTGAGGGGGAGCTTGCCGGGCACGTCCGGGAGAGGGAGAGGATGATCCATCCCGACGACTTCGAGAAGGTGACCGCCGCCCTGGAAGACCACTTCCTGGGAAGAAGCCCCCACTACGAGATCGACTACCGGCTGAGGAGAAGAGACGGCCGGTGGATATGGGTCCACGACCGGGGCGAGGTGATGACGAGAGACGAGGCGGGCCGCCCCCTGAGGATGGTGGGGATCACCCAGGAGATCACCGAGATCAGGAGGTACCAGGATGCCCTGAAGGAGGCTAACAGGAAGCTGAACCTCCTCAGCAGCGTCACCAGGCACGACATCCTAAACCAGATCACCGCCCTCTCCGGCTACGCCCACCTCCTCCGGGAGATGGTGCCCCAGGACCAGGCCGCCGAGAAGTACATCGGGAGGGTTATGGAGCTGGCGGATACCATCAATAAACAGCTCGTCTTCACCCGGGATTACCAGGCGATGGGTGTCAAGGACCCGGAGTGGCAGCGGGTCAGCGACGTCCTCCGACGGGCCAAGGCCGCGGCTCCCGCCGAGATCGCCGCAGGAGAGATCGGCTTTGATGTATCGACGGAAACCCTCGATGTATTCGCCGACCCGATGCTGGAGAAGGTCTTCAGCAACCTCTTCGAGAACGCCGCGAGGCACGGGGGCTCCGTCTCTGAGATCCGGGTCTCTTTCATGGAGAGGGCGAAGGGGGGTGAGGAGGGGGACGGAGACGAGGGCGGAGCCGAGGGGGTCATCGTCGTCGAGGACGACGGCGCCGGGGTCCCGGCTGAGGTGAAGACCCGGATCTTCGACCAGGCCTTTGGGAGGCACACCGGCTACGGCCTATTCCTCAGCCGGGAGATCCTGGGGATCACGGGGGATGACGATATCCGAAACGGGGGTGGAGGGGAATGGGGCGAGGTTTGAGATATCCGTCCCCCGGGAGAATTACAGGCGAGGCTAGATCAGAACTCCAGGGGCAACCCTTCGCACGAGCTTCTGGGGCCCAGATCAGAAGACCTCCGGCCACCCCATCCTCCTTCCCCCGTAATCCTCCCGATACATATGGGATGGGATCTTCGGCCCCGGCAGCTCCCTTCGACCCGAGGGTCCCGGCACCACCAATCGGGACCCCACCCCGGCCGCGAGCCTGCGGCAGAGTCCTCGTATCGGACCGATCGAGCCCCCTGCGATCCCGCGAGATCGCTGCCAGCTCGAAGGTCACCCCTTCTGGCCCGCAGCCTTATTCCGATAGTCCTCGATGGCCATATGAAGGGCATCGGCGGCCAGGTTCGAGCAGTGCATCTTATTTGGCGGAAGACCCCCCAGCTCTCCGGCGACGTCCTGCCTGGTGATCTTCATCCCCTCCTCCACCGTCTTGCCCAAAGCCATCTCCGTGGTCATGCTGCTCGTCGCTATCGCCGCGCCGCACCCGAAGGTCCGAAACTTAATATCCTCTATCCTGTCGTCCTTCACCCGGATGAACATCTCCATGACGTCCCCGCAGGTCGGGTTTCCCACCTTCCCGTAACCGTCGGGATCTTCGATGACGCCTACGTTTCGCGGGTTCATGAAGTGGTCCATCACCTTCTCGCTGTATCCTGGCTGTGACATATAAATCCTCTTATTATTTCGCCGAAGGTTGGAGACCGCTCACTCCGGCCTCATGGCCGACATCTCCCTCAGCCTCTTCACCGAGTCAAAGATGGCCCGGCAGGCGTAGTCGGCATCCTCTTCCGTGTTAGCCATCCCGAGAGTCATTCGAAGAGATCCATGAGACTCGACGGGAGATAGGCCGATGGCGGAGAGGACGTGGCTTGCAGCAAGCTTCTTCGACGAGCAGGCCGATCCCGTGGATGCGGCGACCCCTTTCGCGTCGAGATAGAGGAGGAGGGACTCCCCTTCTATGTACTTAAAGCCGAAGTTGAGGTTTGAAGGAAGCCTCTTAACCGGGTGGCCGTTCAGCCAGGAGTCTTCGATCTCATTGAGGACGAACTCCTTTATACGATCCCGCAGAGATCTCACCCTCTCCGACTCCTCCGCCATATTTTCTTCTGCGATTCTGGCGGCCTTTCCCAAACCCACAATGCCCGGGACGTTCTCCGTCCCCGATCTGAGACCCCTCTCGTGGCCTCCGCCCTGCTGGATGCTCTCGATCCTGACGCCCTTTCTTATGTAGAGGGCTCCTGCCCCCTTGGGGCCGTAGAGCTTGTGGCCCGAGAGGGAGAAGGCGTCGAGGCCGAGGGAGTTCACGTCCACGGGGATCTTTCCTGCGGTCTGGACCCCGTCTGTATGGAAGTAAATCTCCTTCTCGCCTGCAAGCCTACCGATCTCCTCCAGGGGCTGTATCGTCCCGATCTCGTTGTTGGCGTGCATCACCGAGATCAATATGGTATCCTCCCGGACCGCCTCCTCCACCGCCCCGATCTCCACGAGCCCCTCGCTGGTCACCGGAAGGTAGGTCACCTCAAACCCCTCCCTCGTCAGGGCTTTGCAGACCTCCAGGACGGCGGGGTGCTCTATCGAGGAGGTGATGATGTGGCGCCCCTTCTTTTTATTCTTACGGGCGATCCCCTTGATGGCCAGGTTGTCCGACTCCGTCCCCCCGCTGGTGAAGTATATCTCCGAAGGTTCGGCGTTCAGGAGGGCAGCGACCTCGGTCCGGGCATCATCCACCGCCTCCCTCGCCTCTCTGCCGAAACTGTGGAGGCTGGAAGGGTTTCCGTAACGCTTCGAGAAGTAAGGGATCATCGCCTCGAGGACCTCGGGGGCGAGGGGCGTCGTGGCGGCATGATCCATGTATATCCGTTTCATATATCGGTCTCTCCTCAATCGATCTGATCCATCGAGGAACTATATATTCACAGAGGATTTATTCCCAGAGGATTTTAGGCCTTCCTCCGTCTTCATCGATCTATCCGGGGGGCATGGTCTGACCGAGGCCTCCGCAGTCCCTGCAGCGGGGATCTCTTGCCACCTCCACCGTCTCGAGGGTGGGGGCGAGCCCGTCCCAGAGGAGGAGCCTTCCGGCAAGGAGCTCCCCGGTCCCCGTGATGTACTTGATCGCCTCCGTAGCCTGGATCAGCCCGATGATCCCTGGAGTGACCCCCACCACAGGGAATGTGGCGGGAGGGGGTGCCTGCGGGAAGATACACCGCAGGCAAGCCGAGACACCGGGAAGGACCGTCGTCGCCTGGCCGTGGAAGCCGAAGATCGCGCCGTGGATGAAGGGTATCCTCTTTCTTATGGCCGTCTCGTTGAGAAGATACCGTACGGGAAAGTTGTCCATGGCGTCGATGACGAGGTCGGCGTCCCCAATGAGACGGGAGACGTTCTCTTCGGATATCGTCTCCGCCGTCGTCTCGACGACGATGTCCGAGTTCATCTCGCAGAGCTTCTCCTTGGCCGATACCGCCTTCTTCTTGCCTATGTCCCTCTCCCAGTGGAGGATCTGGCGGTTGAGGTTGGAGAGCTCCACCTCGTCGTCGTCGACGATCACGATCTCTCCGACCCCGGCGGCTGCAAGGTAGACGGAAATGGGAGAGCCCAACCCCCCCGCCCCGGCGATGAAGACCTTCGATCCGGCTATCTTCTCCTGGCCCTCGACTCCGAAGAGGCGGATCTGCCGGTCATACCTATCAAGGAACCTTTCGACGTTCATCGATATACCTCTCATTTAATGGAGCCGTTCTCCCCCCAAGGCTAGCGGCGAGGGATCTCTCCCTTATCCACGAGAAGCTCCAGCATATCATTTTGTCGCCACAAAATCTCCATTAACAATTGTTATCCAATAAAAGGGTTTCTGAAAGGTGGAGGATAGGACCGTGGATATAAAGCTGGCCAAGATCCATTATTTCGGCCTCCCTGATGGGAGCCCTCGGTGAGCGACGAGATGCCAGGAAAATATCTCTTCGCATATGGCTCTCCCTGAGAGATGACGGAGATTACGATCTCGTCTTGGCATTGGATCCCCGATCTAGACTGAATGAAGGCTACCCGACCCCCTCCAGGGCCTTTTGGACCAACAGCTGAAATAACACGGCGATATCCTCTGTGCTGAAGATACGGGCGAGACTGCGGTCGAAGAGGATGGCGGCGTGGGACGGTATCTCCTCATCTCCTTTCCAAAATACGATTCTGATGAGCCCTTCAGGGAAGGGGGAGATCTCCACGCCAACGTCGCCACATTCTGCAATCCTGCCGCCAAACCGCTGGAGCAGGTTTCGGATCAGTCCCTCGGGGTCTCTGTCAAAGCCTCTGACCAGAGGTTTGATGACGGTCTCCTCAAAGGCGGGCAGAAAGGATATCCCTCCTTCGATCTCTCGAAACGAGATCCATTCTTCCTTCTCGATGGGTCTGTGCTTCCGGATGCCGATGAGGTAGTGGAGGACGAGGATGCGGATGTCATCCCGGAGGGGTTCCCTGAGGGCTGAAGATATCGTTCTCTTTTTCGGGTTCACCAGATAAACGTCGGTCAGAAAGGGGACGGCAACTTCGAAGGCCGAGGTCGTCTTTTCTAGTTCGTTCCAAGCCCTTTCGAGGGCGATTTCGTATCCCATAATCTACGCCGTTCTATCCCGTTTCGAGGTCGTCTCGCCCCTCATGGGACCTCTCTTCCTCTGGCCGGGCCAGGGTTGAATTTCCCCCGACCTCAAGCCACCTATCCCCTGCGGGACCCACCTCCTTCTTCCAGATCGGAGCCCTCCTCTTCAGCTCCTCGAGGATGTATCTGCATCCATCGAAGGCCTCTTTCCTGTGGGCTGCAGAGCAAGCTACGATGACGATCTCATCCCCTATACGGAGGCGCCCTGAGCGGTGGATCACGACGGCCTCCAAGAGCTTGAACCTCTCCAGCGCCTCCTCCCTGATGGCCAGAAGCTCCTCTTCGGCTGCCTCTTTATACGTCTCGAGATGGAGTTCATCTATGCCGTCGTCCCTGACGGTACCGATGAAGGCGACGACAGCCCCCGCGTCATCTCTCTTGACGGCCTTGATCGCCTCATCCGTCGAGAACTCCTCTTCGGCGATCAAGACCTGCCGTCTGGGAGGAAATGGATCCTCGCCGGTCATCCTCCCGCCACCGGTGGGAGGATCGCCACCTCGTCCCCCTCTTCCAGGACCGTTGCCAGCCCCTCAAGGGTGTCGATCCGCACTCTGTTCTTCATGATGATGACGTATTCCCTCACCCGGCCGTCGTCCTCGAAGATGGCGGGACCGAGCCCCTGGTGGGACGAAACGAGAATCTCCAGGAGATCTCCCACCGTCGAACCTTCTCCAAGGTCAAGATCCGTCTCCTTTCCCAGGATCTCCCTGAAGCTGGCAAAGGCCCTGATATGTATCAACATTTTTCCTCCAATATATCCGCTATGCCGCATGCTACCGACAGGCACCGAACAGCCTGCTGATCCCGTCGCTGGTCACCATTCCCAGAACCTTTCCCTCTCCGTTCAGGACGGGGAGGGCGGATATGTCGTGATCCTTCATCCTTCTGGCGGCCGTCTCGATGGAGTCCCCTTCGAGGATCGTCAGGACGTTCTTGGTCATGATCTCCCGCAGCCTGGATCTTGCGCGGCAGGCTGAGAAGATGTACACCATCCGGGACGGCCAGATTAAGCAATTTTTTTCGCTTTTCATGCGAAGGGATAGCTAGATTATTGCCGTTTGAGGGCCGACCACTCTCTCCTCCCCCGTCCCCAGGTCGAAGAGATCAGAATATAGGTCCGAGATCCCCTTGAGGGCCTTATATCCCCGTGCGGTAATCATGTAGTCCCCCCTCTCATGCCTCTGGATGATCATTCGAGCCTCCGAGAGCTTCTGGAGGTGGAAGAGGAGGTTTCCGCCCCGCAGCCCCGTCAGCTTCGAGAGGGCCGAAAAGCTCTTCGTCTCCAGGGCGAGGGCCTTGATGATCTGGAGCCTCTGACCGTTTCCCAGGGGCTCAAGAAGCCCCCGGACCGCCCCTTCTTCGTCGAGATCCTCGATCGAGCCCTTCTCGATATCTGCGTCTCGATATACCCGCAGGGAGCGCATCAGATCTAGCTGCTTCTCCAGGAGCCTTCCCGCCTCCGAGAAGCATGTAGCGCACTCCTCCCCGGGGGCCTTCCGCCTCATATCCTCCATCTTCGACTTCGCCCCCCCTATCGCCTCCTCCGATATCCCCCCGGCCTTGATGTGGTCGAGGTTCCCCTTGAGGAGGTCGGAGAAGAGGGCTTTGCAGGCGGTCTTCATCTGGCAGTCCCCGACCATATTCGCCTCAAGCCCCCCTTCGATCTCCTCGAGGGCATAGCCGAGGATCGCCCTGCCGTAGTCGACCCTGCACCCCTCCAGGATCGAGGCGAGATGCTGCTGGTTTGACCTCTCCACGAACCTCAAGAGCTCCTCATGGACGGCCTCGAGCTTCGACCTGATGGCGGCGACATCCCTCTCCAGATCCGATCCCATGAATTGATCCCTCACCTCCAGGGGTAAAAAGGTTTCCATCGTGTATTTCGAAGTCAATCGGATACATCGGAGTGACCCTTGTATATTTCTATAACGCGAAAGTATAAATCCATGACCCAGCATAGGAGAGTTCGGTGAAAAGCCATGAGCATAAGAGATGAGATCCACGCCCAGATCGAGGGAGCCCTGAAGAACGCGAAGTTTCCCATAAAGACCCCCGAAGAGCTTCTTGCGGCCATGCCCGCGGGTGCGGCCACCAAGTGCAAAGCCGGAGATTGCGAGCTGACGGCCGGAGACGCCGGAAAGGTCCTGAAGGAGATGGACTTTCCCTTCAAGAGCGCAAAAGAGGTCGCCGACGTCATCGTCGAGAGGGCGGGGCTCTGAAGGCCGCCCCGAATCCCCCTTCTGACCTCTCCCCTCATTTTTTCCATAATTTCCCGGCGTATCGAGAAGGTTTATATCCCATAAATTCACGATCGTTATCCAGAAGAGCGATAGACCGAAATAGATCTTTGGTGAAATATGAAGCTTCCATGTGAATCCGCCGTCTGGGACACCCTCCCGAACATAAGGGCTGCCGTCGCCAAAGAGCTGGTGGACCGGGGGCTATCTCAGAAAGAGGTCTCCCAGCTCTTGAAGATCAGCCCTCCCGCCGTCTCTCAGTACGTCTCCAAGAAGAGGGGGTACAGCATCGCCTTCAGCGAAGAGGTGAACCAGGCGATAACGCGGCTGGCTGACGAGATGGTCAGAAGCGATGCCTTCGACCCCACCGACAAGATCTGCGAGATCTGCAGGATGCTGAGGGAGGGCGAAGAGGTCGAGGTCCGGGATGAATGCGAAGGCTGCAGGTGATACGAGCCGAGGGATATGAAAGGCGGAGAAGAACTGACGGTGAGGCTCGAAGAGAGGGCGGAGAAGCTGAATCGGCTTAAGGAGATCCTCCATGAGGATGAAAGGATACTGATCGCCTTCTCCGGCGGCCTTGACAGCTCCTTTCTCGCCTGGGTGGCCGCCGAGGTCCTCGGGGATGGGGCGC
This sequence comes from Methanothrix harundinacea, assembly GCA_002506535.1. Taxonomy (GTDB): domain Archaea; phylum Halobacteriota; class Methanosarcinia; order Methanotrichales; family Methanotrichaceae; genus Methanocrinis; species Methanocrinis harundinacea_B. Next base: position 23,366 of record DAXT01000010.1, on the reverse strand, counting down.
TTCTCGTCACCCTCGACTCTGAGGCGATGCCCCGAAGCGAACTTCTGGAGGCGGAGAAGATAGCCCGATCCTTGGGCCTTCGCCACCGGATCGTCGGCTCCAGAATCCTCGAATCGGAAGATATCGCCGATAACCCCCCCGACAGGTGCGCCCTCTGCAAGAGGGCGGACGCCAACACCCTCAAGAGGATCGCAGAAGAGGAGGGGATCGGAAGGGTCGCCGACGGGGTGAACCTCTCGGACTACGACGACTACCGCCCCGGGATCAGAGCCTCCGACGAGGAGGGGATCATCCACCCCCTCGCCGAGGCAGGGCTCGCCAAACCGGATATCAGGGCCCTGGCGAGGGAGATGGGCCTTCCCTTCTGGGATAAGCCCCCCATGGCCTGCCTCGCCTCCAGGATCCCCTACGGCGAGAGGATAACCCCCGATAACCTCCGAATGGTGGAGGAGGCGGAGGATTTCCTTTTGGGCCTGGGACTGCGGACCGTCAGGGTGAGGGTCTCCGGGAGGACCGCCAGGATCGAGGTGGAAGAGACCGATCTCGATAGGGTCCTGGGGATGAGGGAAGAGGTCGCAAGAGAGCTACACAGGATCGGTTTCTCATACATCTGCCTGGACCTGGAAGGGTACAGAACCGGAAGCGCAAACGAGGTCCTATGAACCCCGAAGAGATAAAGCGGGACTTTCCCATCCTGAAAGACGTCATCTACATGGACAGCGCCTCGACGAGCCTCACCCCCGAGCCTGTCCTCGCCTCGATCCTCGAATACTATCGAAGCTACAGGGCGAACGTCGGCCGCGGGGTCTACAGACTATCCCGCCTCGCGGACGATATCTACAGAAACGCCCACCGGAAGGTCGCCGGATTCATCGGCGCCGAAGAGGGGGTGGTCTTCACCAGAAACACCACCGAGGCGATAAACGCCGTCGCCCAGGGGATAAAATGGCGTCGGGGGGACGTGGTGGTGACGACGGCAGCGGAGCACCACTCAAACCTCCTCCCCTGGATGAGGCTGAGGGAGAGGGGCGTCGGCCTGAAGATCGTGGAGCCGGACCAGGATGGATCCTTCGACCCCGCCAGCTTCGAAGCCGCCATAGGAGACGATACGAGGCTCGTCGCCATGACGATCGTCTCCAACGTCCTGGGGACCGCCCTTCCGGCGAGGGAGGTATCGGAGATCTGCCGGGAGAGGGGCGCCCTCCTCCTCCTCGACGGTGCCCAGTCCGTCCCCCACATCCCGACGGACGTCGGCGACCTCGCCTGCGACTACCTCTGCTTCTCCGGCCACAAGATGCTCGGCCCCTCGGGGACGGGGGTCCTCTGGATGAGGGAGTATGACCTCCTCCCCCTCCTCGTCGGCGGGGGGGCCGTCGAGGAGGTCGACCTTCAGGGCTACACCCTGAAGGGGGGTTACGAGGGGTATGAGGCGGGATCCCCCGACGTGGCGGGGGGGATCGGCCTCGCGGCTGCCGTCGATTACCTCCGGAGGGTCGGGATGGAGGAGATCGCCCACCACGAGGGCCGGCTCACAAGAGAGCTTCTTACAGGGCTTCTCGATATCGAGGGGGTCGAGGTCTACGGTTCCGCCAATACTGGGGATAGGCTCGGGATCGTCTCCTTCAACGTTGCGGGCATAAGCCCCGGCGAGGTCGCCCATCTCCTGGACCAGGGGTCGGATATCATGGTCAGGTCGGGGCACCACTGCTGCATGCCTCTCATGAAACACCTCGGCCTTCCGGCGGGGACCGTCCGGGCGTCGTTATACTTATACAACACCTCCGAAGAGGTGGAGGAGCTCCTCGCGGCCGTCGAGGAGATATCGAAGATGGCTTAGGTCAGAATGACGGTTCCATATGACGGTTCCATATGACGGTTCCATATGACGGTCCGATAACCTGAAGCACCAAGAACGTCTCAATATCTCGGGGTGGTCTTCATTGATGAGGATGTTTTCATGTCTCAAGCTGGACGGTGACGAGGCCATAGAAGGCGTCCACCAAGTGGTCGAGGAGACGCCCCTCTCGATATTCATAAACGGAAGGCATTTCGCCACGGCCATGACGAGCCCCGCGATGAAGGTGGAGTTCGTTGCAGGCCACCTCTTCTCGGAAGGGATCGTAAAAGGGCTCGAAGAGATCGAATCCCTGAACGTAGAGGAGAACGTTGTAAAGGTGGTACTGACCAATCCGATAAGAGCGATCAGGTCAAAGAGGCCGATCTTGAGCGGATGCGGTGGAGCCTCTTCCTTCCTGGACGAGTCGAATCTTGCAAAGGTGGCATCAGACCTGAGGGTCGAGAGAGGAGACCTTCGAGCGGCCCTGAAGGAGATCTCCATCTCGAAGCTTCATAAGGCCACGGGAGGCGTCCACTCCGTGGGGCTCTTCGATAGACGGGGGGTCATATGCAAAGTCGAGGACATCGGCAGGCACAGCGCCCTCGACAAGGTCTTAGGCCGCGGCCTCCTGGATGGGATCAGGTTCGAGGAGACCTTCGTCGCCACCACCGGGAGGATATCCTCGGATATGGCCCTCAAATGCTCCCGGGCCGGGGTTGGGATCATAGCTTCCAGGGGGGCGACCACGAGCCTCGCCATCGAGATCGCCGAAAGAACCGGCCTGTCCATCGTTGGCTTCGTTAGAGGGGAGAAGATGAACGTCTACACCGGCCGGGAGAGGATAAAGGTCTGATGAGCCGCAACCTCTCTAAAGGGATAGCATCCTCTCTATTGATCTTCTGGCCAGCCTCGCCGTCTCCTCGGCCACCACCACCCTCGGCTCCAGGGTCCTGAGGGCTCGGAGGACCTTCTCCGGGGTCGTCTTCTTCATGTTGGTGCAGATCGCCTCCGGGCTCAAGGGGTAGAACCGCTTACCCGGATTCTCCTTCTCGAGCCTGTAGATCATCCCCACCTCCGTCCCTATGACGAATTCATCGGCGCCGCTGGCCTTCGCCCGCCTCCCCATCCCGGAGGTGCTGCAGGCGTGGTCTGCGAGGTCGATGACCTCGGGCCTGCACTCCGGATGGACCAGGACCTCCGCCCCGGGGTGCGCGAGCCTCGCCGCTTTCACCTCTTCAGGGGTGAACCGGTCGTGAACGTAGCAGTAACCGTCCCATTTGATGATCCTCTTCTCCGTCCATCTGGAGACGTAGTCCGCTAGGTTTCGATCCGGGACGAATATCACCTCATCCTCCTCCAGGGAGGCGACCACCTCCACCCCGTTGGCCGAGGTGCAGCAGATGTCGGACTCCGCCTTCGTCTCGGCGGTGGAGTTGACGTAGCAGACGACGGCCGCCTCCGGATAAGCCGACTTAATATCCCTCAGATCCTCGGCGGCGATCATGGAGGCCATGGGGCACCACGCCTCCGCCGCCGGGAGTATCACCCTCTTATCGGGGGAGAGGATAGCCGCCGTCTCTGCCATGAAGTCGACGCCGCAGAATATTATGACCTGGCAGTCCAGCCTCGCAGCGGTCCTGGAGAGCTCCAGGGAGTCTCCCACCAGGTCGGCCAGAACCTGGACCGGACCGGGCTGATAGTTATGAGCCAGGATGACAGCCCCGAGATCCTCCTTCAATCGGGATATCTCTTCCATCATGAGGTCGAAGAACGGTTACGACGGCTATATAACAATTGTTATCACTCATATCCCCAGGGTCAACCTGATGGTATTTCTAAGAGCCGGGGCGAGCCCCAGGGTTAGGAGGGCGAGGAGGGTCAGGTTTCGCAGGGATGGGTCTTCCCGAAGGCCGCCGTCGATGAGGGTCAGGACGGGGATGATGATCATAAGCTTCAGGGGGAACATCACCAGGGCCGTCCCCGAAAGGTCGATCAAAAAGTTTGGTAGAACGTGCTTTTCGTGGTAGCCGAACCAGTCCACTCCGACGTAGGTGGAGGCGGCGTCCATCATGTGAGCCCAGAGGATGAGCAGGTTTAGCCGGTCCGATAGGAGTTGGAAGTTGAGCCTGCGGCCGACGGCCCACGCCGCCAGGGCTGCTGCAGACCCCAGGGCGAATATCGCCGCCGGGGCGAGGAGGCTCTCCGTCCCAATGGAGAAGAGGGCGGTGAGGTTCGCCCCGGTCCAGAAGAGGCCGACGGCGGCATAGCCCACAAGGTACCTCTCCTTCATCGCCCACCAGGAGAAGACGAGGGCGGAAAGGGCCACCGCCGCCACCAGGAAGTATATCAGCGGCGTTATGAGCAGGTACTTTAATGGAGCTGTCAGGAGGTCAGCGTCCTCCACCACCCTGAGGCTTGCGCCCGCCAGGATGTAGGGGGTGGTGGAGAGGACGAAACGCTCGTCGATCCTGATATCGAGCCTTCGTAAGAGCCTCATCACCATCATCAGCATCAGCCCCAGGACCAGGGCCCAGGTGATGGTGTTCACCGGGTTGTAGCCGGTGTCGTAGACGATGGGGTCTATGTAGTATTCATATATCCAGGGGTGCAAAGGGCCCATCTCCTCTCCCGCGATCTCCTCGATCTCGATATGGACGGAGTTGGTGGCGCCATGGTATATTTAGAGATCGTTGCGGGGGCCGAGGAGGCCGCAGAGAGATAGGAGACTGGAGCCTGCGGCTCCCGCAGCCACTTCTCGTCCCCAGGAAGGAGAAGGGCGCGGAAGATTTATATAGTGATGGTGGCGAAGAGAAGTCGTCCGTTTTCTGATTTTAATCCGAGGTATTTAGATGGTCGAGGTCTTCAAAGGCACAACTACGGTGGGGATCGTCTGCAAAGATGGTGTCGTCCTGGCTTCGGAGAGCCGGGCGACCATGGGCAACTTCATCGCCAGCACCACTGCAAAGAAGATATACCAGATCGCAGACCGCGTCGGCTTGACCACCGCCGGTGTGGTGGGGGACGCTCAGTCCATCGTCAGGATGATCCAGGTGGAGTCGAAGCTCTACAATATGCAGAGGGGCGAGCCGATGACCGTCCGGGGGACGACGTCTCTTCTATCCAACGTCCTCGCTTCAAGGCGTTACTTCCCCTTCATGGTACAGCTCCTCCTGGGGGGCGTCGACAAGAAGGGACCGCAGATCTTCTCCCTCGACGCCCTTGGGGGGCAGATCGAGGAGCAGAAGGTGGTGGCCACGGGATCCGGCTCCCCGACGGCATACGGCGTCCTGGAGGCGCTCTATGACCCGGAGATGACGATAGTGGAGGGGGAGAAGCTCGGTATCAGGGCAATCCACAACGCCATGAAGAGAGACTCGGGCTCCGGCGACGTCATACAGGTGGTCAAGATCACCGGCGATAGGTATGAGGTGGTAGATGAATCTGTTGTGGAGAAGATCCGGCAGACCCTTTAATTAAATAAACTTTTTTTGGATGTGTTTCATTGTCTGTTGAGGAAGTCCTACTTGAGCTTAAGCGGAGAGTGCAGAGCAAGCTGCCTCCGAACATAAACGTCACCGGCATCGAATTCGAGGGGCCTGAGCTGGTAATATACACCGACGACCCCCGAAGGCTGGCAGATGATGGAGAGATAGTCCGCTCCCTTGCAAAAGATTTGCGAAAGAGGGTGGTGGTGAGGCCCGACCTGAAGGTCCTCGCCGACCCCGAAGGGGCGGTAAAGAAGATCCAGCAGGTGGTCCCCCCTGAGGCCGGGCTCACCAACTATTACTTCGACGGCGAGACCGGCGAGGTGGTGATCGAGGCCGAAAAGCCCGGCCTGGTCATCGGAAGGCACGGGGCCACCTTGAGGGATATCACAAAGCTCATCGGGTGGACCCCGAAGGTGGTGAGGACGCCGCCGGTGAGGTCATCCACCATAGCCAACACAAAAGAGTACCTCCGGTCCGTCCAGTCGGAACGAAAGGAGATCCTGAAGACTATAGGAAAGAGGATCCACAGAGACGTCGCCTCCAAGGACCAGTGGGTTAGGATATCGACCTTGGGCGGGTGCCGGGAGGTGGGAAGAAGCTGCATGCTCCTATCGACCCCCGAGTCGAAGATCATCGTCGACTGCGGCGTCAACGTCGGCTCCGACGACAGCGCCACCCCCTACCTCTACATCCCCGAGGTCTACCCGTTGAACCAGATCGACGCCGTCGTCCTCACCCACGCCCACCTCGACCATGCCGGCCTCGTTCCGATGCTATACAAGTACGGGTACGAGGGGCCGATATACTGCACCCAGCCGACGAGAGACCTCTTCGTCCTCCTCCAGCTCGACTACATCGACGTCGCCGGAAGAGAGGGGAAGAGGACACCCTACGAGTCGGCGATGATCAGGGAGGCTCTGAAGCACACCATAACCCTCAACTACGGCGACGTCACCGACATCGCCCCCGATACGAAGCTGACCATGCACAACGCGGGCCACATCCTGGGGTCTGCCATCTGCCACTTCCACGTCGGAGACGGCCTCTACAACGTCGCCTTTACAGGAGACTTCAAGTTCGAGAAGACGAGGCTCTTCGACCCCGCCGTCCACACCTTCCCGAGGCTCGAGACCCTGGTGATGGAGTCGACCTACGGCGGGTCGTCCAGCACCCAGCCCTCCCGGAAGGAGGCCGAGGTGAGGCTCCTCAAGGTCGTCCGGGATACGATAAAGCGGGGCGGAAAGGTGATTATCCCCGCGTTTGCCGTGGGAAGGAGCCAGGAGGTGATGATCGCCCTGGAGGAGGCGATCAGGAAGAAGTCCCTGGAGGATATCAGCGTCTACCTCGACGGGATGATCTACGAGGCTACGGCGATCCATACATCCTATCCCGAGTACCTGAACAACGAGCTGAGGGACCTCATATTCCACAAGGGGATCAACCCCTTCCTCTCGGAATGCTTCGTCCAGGTGGAGGGCGCAAATAAGAGGGCAGGCATCATGGAGGGCGACCCCTGCGTCATCCTGGCCACAAGCGGGATGATGAACGGAGGCCCGATCCTGGAGTACCTCAAAGGGCTCGGCCCCGACGAGAGGAACACCCTAGTGATCGTCGGATACCAGGCCGAGGGGACCATGGGAAGAAGGATCCAGAAGGGTTGGAACGAGGTTCCCCTCTCCTCCGAGGGGAGGACCCAGACCTTCAAGATCAACCTGGAGGTGGTGACCGTCGACGGCTTCTCCGGCCACTCGGACCGAAACCAGCTGATGGATTACGTCAGGAGGGTCTACCCCAAGCCCGCGAGGGTGATCACAAACCACGGCGATGAGAGCAACTGTCTCGACCTGGCCAGCTCCATCTACAAGAAGTACAGGATACCGACGATGGCGCCCATGAACCTGGAGACTGTGAGGCTGATCTGATCCCGGCGTCTTCAAAAGATTTATCAAATTTGAGAGTCAATTGACCGGCGAGGTTTAGTGCGATGGGAAAGAGAACCCGGATCATCAACGATCCATCAGATCTTGTTCCTCTGCTCCTGGCTTTCGGTTCAGAAGTCCACAAACGGGTCTTCGAAGAGCTCAGCTCCGATTGGCGTACGGAGGCGGAGCTCGCCAAGCTCCTGGGCGACGGAAAGGGGGTTCACAGGAGCCTTGCCCTCCTCAAGACGAGCGGGCTCGTCGAGACGAAGTGGAAGATGCCAAACCCCGGCGAAAGCCCCGAGAAGGAGTACCATTCCAGCTACTCCAGGATCCAGGCGAACTTCGTATGTACCCTGGAAGATCTCAGCGAGCTGATATACCTGACATCCATGTCCGACGACGAGCTGCGGGAGGCGACGGAGAAGATCGAGGATATCGTCGCCAAGGGGAACACCTCCCTCTCGAACCTATCTCGAGAGCTCGACCTCAGCCAGGCGTTCATTAGGGGCGCTGCCAAAAGGGCGGAGAGGCTCGCCGTCAGGGGACAGAGGATAGAGCTCTCCAAGGAAGAGGGTTAGAAGATGGTCGACGTTTTACAGAGCAAGAGGGAAAGCTCACGGTTCCAGATCCTGGTGGAGATCGCTGCAAACCAGCCGAACGTCCGGCAGAAAGAGGTGGCGGAGAAGCTCGGCGTCACTCCCCAGGCGATCTCCGAGTACATCAAGGACCTGGTCGCCGACGGGCTCGTCATATCCGACGGGAGGATGAGGTACCGGATCACAAAAGAAGGGGTGGAGATGCTCCTGGAGTCCGCCGCCGAGCTGAAACGGTACGCACGGTTCGTCATGGAGGAGATCATAAGCCACGTCTCTGTCTGGGGAGCCATCGCCGACGAGGACCTCCAGGAGGGGGAGACGGTCTCCCTCGAGATGAGATCCGGCCTCCTCTACGCCGGAAGAACGGAGGGCGACGGTGCGACCGCCGTCACCATCTCCGACGCCCTCGCCGGCGAAGACGTGGGGGTATCAAACCTCAAGGGGCTCATAAGCCTCAAGGAGGGGACGATCACCGTCTGCAAGGTTCCCAGGGTCCAGATGGGAGGATCCAGGAGCGTGGACCTTGCCGCCCTCAGAAAGATCGTCGGAGAGGGAAAGATGGTGGGGGCCCTCGGGATAGAGCCTCTGGTCGCCCTCAGGAAGATCGGCCGGGAGCCGGACGTCTTCTTCGGGGCGAAGGAGTCGGCGGTGGAGTCTGCCTTCCACGGCGTCTCTTCGGTGATCGTCTGCGTCGACGAACAGGTCCCAAACCTCATGGGAAGGCTCGAGGGCGAGGGGCTGAAGTACGAGCTCGTCGACCTCTCGACCTCCTGACCGGGCCGAGATGCCGATCCAGGTCCTCGCCAGGGCCGAGAAGGCCAGGGTCCTCATCCTTCCCCTCCAGGGGGCTGAGACGCTCTTCGAAGGGTATCTCCGCCTCCAGGAGACGCCAAAGGGCCCCCGCCCCAAGAAGTTCCTCGTCAACAAAGACGGGGATGAGAAGTACCTCCAGCCCGAGGATCTGGTGAGGCTCCTGCGAAAGGCCAGCGCCATCTACGTCGCCAGGGGGGACCCCGCCACCGAAGGGCAGTTCATCGAGTTTCTCGAAGGGTATCAGCTCCCTCACCGGAAGGTCTCGATATGTCACCACTGCCTCTCCGAGAAGAGGAAGTTCACCCCCCTGGACGGCGGGGCCGTCCGCTTCAAGGGGGGGGTGATCTGCGAGCGGTGCGCGCTAGAAGAGCTGAAGCGAGAAGCCGACTTCAGGCACCTGGGACGGGCTGCGAAGCTCCACCTGGCGAGGACGCTCCTCAAGAGGAGAAACCTCGACGACGTCCTCGCCCTCCTCGCCCTGGAGAGGCTCGACCCGGACCTGACGAAGTTCGACGAGATCCCGGCGGCCGAAGAGGAGGACCCGATGCCCGTCGAGTCCCTCGACCTCCCCCCGGATCTGAAGGCATTTTTAAAGAACCGGACGGAGAGCCTCCTCCCCGTCCAGGCCAAGGCCGTCAGGGGGGGGCTACTGGAGGGAAAGAACCTCCTGGTGGTATCGGCCACCGCCACCGGCAAGAGCCTCGTGGGGGAGATGGCCGGGATCAAAAACTTCCTGTTGGGAAAGGGCAAGCTCCTCTTCCTCGTCCCCCTGGTGGCCCTCGCTAACCAGAAGTACGATCAGCTCTCCTTCTATCGGGATCTGGGTGCCAAGACCTCCATCAGGGTTGGAGTGAGCAGAATCAAGCTCGGCAAGGGGAAGAGGATGAACCAGGATCTGAACTCGGAGATCATCGTCGGAACCTACGAGGGGATAGACCAGATCCTCCGGACGGGAAGGGACCTCGGGAAGGTGGGGACTGTGGTCATCGACGAGGTCCACATGCTCGAGGAGAAGGAGCGGGGCCACAGGCTCTCGGGGCTGATCGGAAGGCTCCGGTTCTCGTACCCGCAAGCCCAGTTCATCTACCTCTCGGCGACGGTGGGAAACCCCTCCACCCTTGCAGAGCAGCTGGGGACCGACCTCATCGACTACCAGGTCAGGCCGGTTCCGATAGAACGCCACCTCATCTTCGCCGAACCCCGGGATAAGAAGGGGCTATTGAGGAGGCTGGTGAAAGAGGCGGCCTCGAAGACCTCCTCCACAGGGTATCGGGGACAGACGATCGTCTTCACCAACTCGCGCAAGAACTGCAACAGCCTCTCCCAGGGCATACCAAACTCCGCCGCCTACCATGCGGGGATGCAGTACGACCAGAGGAGGAAGGTGGAGCTCCTCTTCGGTGGGGCTAATATCGACGCCGTGGTGACCACCGCCGCCCTGGCCGCAGGCGTCGACTTTCCCGCCTCCCAGGTGATCTTCGACTCCCTCGCCATGGGGATAGAGTGGCTGTCTGTCCACGAGTTCAACCAGATGCTGGGGAGGGCCGGAAGGCCCGGCTATCACGACCGCGGGATCGTCTACCTCCTCCCCGAGCCCGGCAAAAAGTACCAGGGGGGTAAGAGCGAATCCGAGGACGAGGTGGCCCTGCGCCTCCTGCGGGGGACCATGGAGGACGTCCTCCCGGAATATGATGAAGAGGAGCAGCAGGAGGAAGTCCTGGCCAACGCCGTGGTGGCGGGGTCTAAGGATGACCTCATACGGCTCCACAATCTGACGATAGGCCTCGACGATTTGAGATCGAGCCTTTCGGCCCTGGAAGATGCCCATCTCGTCAAAGGGATCGTACCTACCCGGATCGGGAGGGCGGCGGCGGCCCACTTCCTCACCCCCGGAGAGGTGGTGGTGATCAGAAAAGGGCTAGCCGAGGATAGGGAAGCTCTTGAGGTGGCCGTGGACCTGGACGTCTTCACAGACCTATATCTGAAGGCTGCAGACCGGATCTCGATGACGCTGCGGATGCAGGTCTCATCGAGGGCGCTCCACGGCTCTGTGATGGACCTCGTAAACAGCGAGGATCTCACCAGACTCGATCCGAAGCTGAGGGAGGAGCTGATGAACTTGGCGAAGGATTTTACCAGGTGCGGCTGCCCCGACTCCCCCTACTGCAGCTGCCCCGAGAGGAAGGCATCCCTCAAGATCCTGGAGCTGCGGGCCGAAGGGATGAGCCCCAGCCGGATCATCCAGAAGTTCACCGACAACTACGGGATATACGCCTATACGGGCGACCTGATCAACTACCTGGACACCGTCGTCCGCAGGCTGGAGGCGATCGAAGAGATGGCCCGGGTCCTGGGCAAGAAAGAGACGGCTAAGGAGGCGAAGAGGCTCCGGGAGAGGATTGAGGGCTGAACGGTCGATGAGATCTCCGGCCCCGGATCTGGTCGATCCCATAAAGAGGGCCTGAGCTCCACCCCAGAGGATCACCCCGGCCCTGGCCTTCGACGGGGACGTTCAATCTGCGACCCGGTTCGATCATCTCGATAATCCGGCCCGGATTTTCATCTGTAGACATCCAAAATAGGACTTTACTGTATGATATATTTGTGTTTCAATCCTCGTTTTTCTGGAACTTGCGCCCTGCCGTAGAATGTCCCGAGGGTGGCCCCGACTTCACCGGGGCGCATCAACGGGGCCACGTCTCTTGCGACGTGGAATACATGACGGTGGCCCTCGACACCACCTTCCTCGTCGACCTCCTCCGGGGGCGAAAAGGAGGCCGGCCTCCTCCTCCTCCTCCTGGCGGAGCTGGAAGGCCGGTGTGCCCTCCTCGCCACGAGGCCCTAACCTCCCTGGAGCTGTACCGGGGGGCGTACCTCTCGGCGGACCCTGAAAGGAACATGGCGGCGGCGAAGAAGATCCTCGCCGCCCTCATCGTTCTCCCCCTGGACGACGATGCGGCAACCGTCTTCGGCGCCCTCTCGGCCAGGCTCCGGTCGGAGGGAAAGAGGATCGGAGACTTTGACGAGGTGATCGCCGCAATCGCCCTCTGCAGGGATCGGGAGATCGTGTCGCGGGACGAGCACTTTCGGGAGGTGGCGGGGCTAAAGGTGGTGGGGTGGTGAGGGGGGGGGCTTTTTGAGGGGGCCGTTCAGAGGCGGAGAAGCGGAATTCTCCTGGAATGGAGAATGGAATAAGGTTTGATGATCACAATTAAATTTTCGTCTGATATAAAAATCCTGAATCCCGGATCAGATGCTTATAAAGCGCCCGCTGCGAGAGGCGCATCAAAGCCCTGGTTATCTCCACCTCATCCTCGGGCTCCTCAAGGTCGTAGGGGAGGCTATCAGAAGGGCGCTTCGCCTCTTTCGAGACGGATCGGGAGGACATAGAGATAGCTAAGGGGCTTTCAATATATGATATTTATCGTGATCTCCGTCCAAAAAGGAGAGAAAGGAGGGATATCGCTCCAATGCGGACGGAATTTACAGAGCCGAGAACCAGGGTTTTGACGGCGCTTCTTGCGGCCCTATTCCTCCTGACGATGGCGGCCGCAGCCGGCGGGATCTTCCAGGGGGTCTGCGGAGGGCCGTCGATGAGCCGCGCCGGGGTATCGGGGTCTATCGACGGGATCTTCGCGAGACGCCCGAAGGCGCCGGCCACCTTCCCCGCCCCCCTCTTCATGACGGGCGAAGAGTTCCGCCAGAGGGTCGCTATCCACCTCGCCAACCCCCCAACGGCCTGGGGTTGGTGACGAGACCGGCGCCCCCGAGGAGGGAGCGCAAGCCCGGCGCCCGGCCTGGGGAGGGTGCCGGGCTCTGAGCGGCGAGCGCCGATCTGCGGGGGCGGGGATGGGCCGCTCTAGCCTATTTTTGCCAGGGGAAGACCAAGGGGGGGATCGGTGGGCGGCCGAGATGCTGGAATTGTATCTTGCCGGTCTCGCCTGCGAAGGCCGGAGAGGCATAAATACACGTACATACATAGATCGATCCATGGCGACGAAGACGATCAGCATAACCGAGGAGGCCTACGAGAGGCTGAAGGACCTCAAGGACCCCGAAACGATGAGCTTCTCCGAGGTGATCCTCAGCTACTACCCGAGGCGGAGGAGGCTCTCCGAGACCCTGAAGGAGATCGCCCGCCCCCAGACCGAGGACCTCGCCGACCAGATCGAGAGGGCGTCGGAGGAGCTCCGGTCGGCGAGGATGAGGGCGGTCGAGCTCTGATGCCGGTCCTCGACACTTCCTTCATCGTAGACCTCCTCCGGGGGCGAAAGGAGGCCGCCCTCCTCCTGGCGGAGCTGGAAGGCCGGGGCGCCATCCTCGCCACGACGCCGATCACCGTTCTGGAGCTGTACCGGGGAGCCTTCCTTTCGGCGGACCCTGAAAGGAACATGGCGGCGGCGAAGAAGATCCTCGCCGCCCTCATCGTTCTCCCCCTGGACGACGATGCAGCAACCGTCTTCGGCGCCCTTTCGGCCAGGCTCCGGTCGGAGGGAAAGAGGATCGGCGACTTTGATGAGGTGATCGCATCGATCGCCCTCGTCCGCGACCGGGAGATGGTGACGAGGGACGAGCACTTCAGGGAGGTGGCGGGGCTAAAGGTGGTGGGGTAGAGAAGGTCTTGGAGGGATGAAATCAAGTTTTAATGATTTTTCAAATTTGAGGCCTTGTAGCTTATTTGCTCCATAAGTCAAATATAGCAGTTGGCCGAAGTAATGAGCAACACCTCCAACAGAGATAATAGGGAGCGTAAGAGCGCATGGCTAACAGGGAACAGGGTACCAGAACATTAGATAGCTGGAAACAGAAGCAGACCAAGAACCTCGACATAAAATCCCTGGAGACGTGGCTCTGGGATGCAGCCTGCAAGATCAGAGGCGAGATCGACGCGCCCAAGTACAAAGACTACATCCTGCCTATTATCTTCATCAAAAGGCTGTCTGACGTCTTCGAGGACGAGGTCTCAGATCTATCCAAGATGTACGGCGGCAGAGAGGTTACTGAGGAACTGCTGAAGCAGGATCACAGCCTCGTTCGTTTCTACATCCCCACAGATGCCAGGTGGGGAAAGATCGCCAAGCAGACCACCAACGTCGGAGAACACCTGACCAACGCCGTAAGATCGATCGCCAGAGAGAACCCCAAGCTCCAGGGAGTCGTCGACATCGTGGACTTCAACGCCACGGCAGCGGGCCAGAGGATCATCACCGATGACAAACTGAAGCTCCTGGTCGACGTCCTCGGCAAGTACAGGCTGGGCCTCAAGGACGTGGACTCCGACATCCTGGGAAGGGCCTACGAGTACCTGCTCAGAAAGTTCGCAGAAGGATCTGGCCAGAGTGCAGGCGAGTTCTACACCCCTATGGAAGTGGCCGTCCTAATGGCCCACATAATTGACCCCACGCCAGGCAAAGAGATCGATGACCCTTGCGTCGGATCTGGTGGTCTCCTCATCAAGTGCCACATCAGGTTCAGGGAGAAGTACAAGGACCAGAACGTGCCACCACTCAGTTTCTACGGCCAGGAGATCCTCCACACCACCTTTGCCATGGCCAAGATGAACACCTTCATCCACGACATGGAGGCGGAGATTGCCCTGGGAGACACCATGATCCGGCCCGCCTTCACCAATCGGGACGGCTCCCTCCGGAAGTTCGACCTGGTCACCTCCAACGTCATGTGGAACCAGGACTTCGCCCAGGACGTCTACGAGAACGACTCCTATGGCCGGTTCGACTACGGCTATCCTCCCTCGAACAGTGCAGATTGGGGCTGGATACAGCACATGTACGCCACCCTCAAGGACGGTGGCAAAATGGCCGTGGTCCTAGACACTGGCGCTGTCTCCAGAGGCAGCGGGAACAAAGGCAGGAGCCGGGAGAGGGACATCAGAAAGGAGTTCGTGGACAAGGATATGGTGGAGGCGGTCCTGCTCCTGCCAGAGAACCTTTTCTACAACACCACCGCGCCGGGGATCATCCTTGTTATCAACAAGGGCAAGGAGAAAGATGGCCAGATCCTGCTCATCAACGCGTCCCACCTATTCCAGAAGGGCAGGCCAAAAAACTTCCTCCCGGATGAGAGCATCGAGCACATCTCGGACATCTACCTGAACTGGCGCGAGGAAGATGGCATCAGCAAGATCGTCACCACCGATGAAGTTGCAAAGAACGACTACAACCTCAGCCCATCTCGATATGTGGTCCAGAACGGCGAGGACGAGACCCTGCCCCTGGACGAGGCCGTGGTCCTCCTCAAAGAGGCCGAGGAAGAGTGCCAGGAGGCGGACCGAAAACTCCGAGAAGTCCTCTCCCAACTAGGGGTGGCCCTGTGAACGACGTACCTGACGGCTTCAAGATGACCGAACTTGGACCTTTACCAGAGGATTGGGATGTTGTTAAATTGGATGATGTGGGGAAAATCATTACAGGCAAAACTCCAAGCACTACGGTTCCAGAATATTATGGTGGACCATATATGTTTATATCTCCGGGGGATATAAATACAAATAAATATGTGATATCGACTCAAAAATGGCTCTCGGAAAGAGGTCTTGAAGTCTCAAAAAGTTTACCTGTTGATACAGTCCTAGTTGTATGTATTGGAGCTACAATAGGCAAAGTAGCTATGACACATGCTGGAAAAAGTGCTACGAATCAGCAAATTAATGCAATAATTTCAGATGAACATACTGACCCCCAATATTTATATTATACTCTTTCTCATCGTTCTACAGAGTTACCCTCTTTGGCAGGAAGAGCCGCGATTCCCATAGTAAATAAAAGCACCTTTGCAAAATTCTCTATATCTTATCCTCCTTTCTCTGAGCAGCAGTCCATAGCTCGGGTGCTCTCCTCAGTCCAGGAGGCGAGGGAGAAGACAGAAGCGGCTATCGAGGCCACCAGGGCGCTGAAGATGTCCATGATGAAGCACCTCTTCACCTACGGACCCGCGCCCCTCCAAGAAGTAGATAAAGTGTCCCTGAAGGAGACTGAGATCGGGATGGTGCCCAAGGAGTGGGATATAATCAGATGTGAGGATTTATGTAAGACAATAACGGTTGGTATTGTTGTTCGTCCCTCAAGTTATTACGTCCCCAAAGGTGTTTTGGCATTCAGATCATTTAATATTAGAGAAGATTATCTAAACTTAAAGGACTTGGTTTTCATTTCTGAAGTAGATAATCAATCTAAACTTGCAAAGTCTCGTCTTCAAAAAGATGATGTCTTGATAGTTAGGACCGGATATCCCGGAACTGCTTGTGTAGTTCCCCAGAAATTTGAAGGTGCCAACTGCATCGATCTTGTAATTGCACGACCTAATCAGGATACGATACGAAGCCATTACCTCAGCAGATTCTTTAATTCAAAAGCAGGTAAGGACCAATCCTCGGCATCAGAGACGGGAATGGCCCAAAAGCATCTGAATGTAGGTGCTGTTAAAAGGACATTGATACCGCTGCCTTCACTTGCAGAACAACAACAAATAGTCGAGATCCTCTCCTCAGTTGACAGAAAGATCGAAGCTCAGGAGACCAAAAAAGCGGCTTTGGACTCTCTCTTTCAGACTCTTCTTCAGAACCTCATGACAGCAAAGATCCGGGTAAACCATATAGAGGCATGTGTATGAGAGAGGTTACCCACTGTGCTTTTTCGGACGAGTCTGGATATAATACCGGTAGATACAGGTCAATTGGAATGGTTAGTCTTCCGATTGAGGTGCTTCAAGAATTTGAACATGATATCAGAACGATATTAGAGCAATCAGGAGTAGACGAATTCAAGTGGAAAAAACTCAAAACAGCCAAGACAAGATTTTGCGCTAAAGATCTAGTAGATATTGTGATTCAATATGCTAAAGATGGTAAGGTACGTGTAGATGTATTGATCTGGGATACACAAGACAGCCGACATAAAATTTTAGGAAGAGATGATCTTGCTAATTTGCAGCGTATGTATTATCATTTACTCAAGAATGTTCTGAATAAGCGATGGCCACGCAAAAGCGTTTGGGAACTATACCCAGATAAGCAATCCGCCATAAAGTGGGATACTGTTACACAGATTCTGAATTTAGAGGGATTTAGAATAGAATCAGCCGAGCCAAAGCCAGATAGCCCCTTCAATTTATGGCTACAAATAAACTTCAGCATTAATAAGATAGAGGAGTCTGATTCTTACGAAAAAGTAACCATTCAAATTGCTGACCTGTTTGCAGGAATGGCCGTTTATTCAAAGTCTAATTACGATAAATATGTTGAATGGGATAGAACAGAAACTGGGCAACAATTATTGATTCCACGAGAAGTCCCCCACTTGAGCGGTAGCGATAAAGAAAAATGTGATGTAATTCACCATTTATATATGATATGCAAAGAGAGAAAGATGGGCGTAAGTCTACCGGGAGAGCGATGTCTTCGCACTTTTTCCCCACAAAAAAACCCGATTAACTTTTGGCCTTATACTCCACAAACTGAAAATGATAAGGCTCCGATAAAATAGAGGTGAGAAAATGAGCGACCTTGGTGGTGAAAGGGACTCAGTGCAAGACCCTCTCATCGACTACGCCACTGAGATGGGCTGGACCTACCTCAAACCAAAAGATGCCCTAAGTATTAGAGATAACAATCAGAATAGTGCCATCTTCAAAGACCTCTTCGTCGACCAGATGCTCCGGCTCAACTCTTTCATGACCAAAGAGATGGCCGAAGACCTGGCCAAGAGGCTGGAGATGGTCAGGCCGAACATCGAGGGCAACCTGATGGCCTGGCAGCACCTCAAAGGTCTGAAACAGGTCTTCGTTCCCCCAGAGAAGAGAGAGAGGAACGTGACGTTCATCGACACCCAGAACATCGACAACAACACCTTCCACGTTACCGATGAGTTCTGGTTCACCGGCGGGACCAAGCCTATCAGGCAGGACATTGTCTTCCTTATCAATGGTTTCCCCGTCCTTATGGCGGAGACGAAGTCCGCAAAGAAGCATGAAGGAATGGCTGCGGCACTGGATCAGGTAGAGAGATACCATAGGCAGGGACCGGAACTGATGGCCCTGGAGCAGATCTATACAATCACCCACATAATCCAATTCTACTACAGCGGCACCTGGAACACTTCTGCCAAGTGGCTCTTCAATTGGAAGGAAGATGCAGCGGGCAACTTCGAGACTCTGGTCAAGTCATTCTTCGACCGAGAACGGGTGGTCAAGCTCCTCACCGACTTCATCCTCTTCACGAGACAGGATGACGACCTGAAGAAGGTAATCATGAGACCCCACCAGATGAAGGCTGTTGACAAGATCATCCATAGATCCCTCGACCCCGATAAGAAGCGGGCTCTCATCTGGCATACCCAAGGATCTGGCAAGACCTTCACCATGATAGTGGCAGCCCAGAAGATCATCCAAGACCCCAGGTTCCACAACCCTACCGTGATTATGCTGGTGGACAGAAACGAGCTTGAGTCCCAGCTATTCGGCAACATCGAAGCCATGGGCATCGAGAGGGTGGAGGTAGTCCAGAGCAAGAAACACCTCCGGGAACTCCTATCCAGCGACAGGCGGGGCCTGATAGTCAGCATGATCCACAAGTTCGACTACATCCCCGAGAGGATCAACATCAGGCAGAACATCTTCGTCCTGGCCGACGAGGCCCACAGGAGCACCGGAGGCACGCTCGGCAACTACCTGATGGGAGCCCTCCCCAACGCCACCTACCTCGGATTCACCGGGACGCCCATCGACAAGACCGTCTACGGTACGGGGACCTTCATCGTCTTCGGCAAGGACGATCCACCCCAGGGGTACCTGGACAAGTACTCCATATCCGAATCCATCCGGGACAGGACCACCGTCCCCTTGCACTACACCCTCGCTCCCAACGAGCTTAGAGTCGACAGGGAGACCCTGGAGGAGGAGTTTTTTGACCTGAAGGAGGCCGAGGGCGTCAGTGACATCAGCGACCTGAACAAGATCTTGAAGAAGGCAGTGAACCTGAAGAACATGCTCAAGAGCCCAGATAGGGTAGACAAGGTCGCCCGATACGTCGCCGACCACTACAAAGAGACCGTTGAACCCCTGGGCTACAAGGCCTTCATGGTGGCCGTGGACAGGCAAGCCTGCGCCCTCTACAAGGAGGCTCTCGACAAGTACCTCCCGCCAGAGTACTCCGAGGTGGTATACAGCGCTGGCCCCGACGATCGCCCCGAAATGGCGAAGTACCACCTATCTGACAAGGACGAGAAGGCCGTCAGGAAAGCCTTCAGGAAACCTGACCAGCTACCCAAGATCCTGATCGTGACCGAGAAGCTCCTCACAGGCTTCGATGCTCCTGTCCTTTACTGCATGTACCTGGACAAGCCCATGAGAGACCATGTCCTCCTCCAGGCCATCGCCAGGGTAAACCGGCCCTACGAAGACGATGACGGCAGGAAGAAGCCCTCTGGATTCGTCCTGGACTTCGTGGGCATATTCGAGAACCTGGAAAAGGCGCTGGCATTCGACTCCCAGGACATCGAGGGCGTCGTCAACGACATTGAGCTTCTCAAGGTACAGTTTGCCCAGCTGATGCAGAAAGCGAAAGGGGAACACCTCTCCATTTTGGAGGGCAAAAGGAGAGACACGGCAGTCGAAGCGGTGCTGGACCACTTCAACGACGACGAGAGGAGGCACCTGTTCTACGCCTTCTTCGAGGGTCTAGCTGACTTCTACGACATCATATCGCCTGACGCCTTCCTCCGCCCCTACATCCGCGACTTCGAGACCCTGGGAAAAATGTACAGCATCCTGAAAGAGGCGTATGAGCCGAGTACCCCCGTGAACAGGGAATTCTCCAAGAAGACCGCAGAACTAGTCCAGAAAAACACCACAAGCGGCCCCATAAGTCCAACGCTAGAAGTCTACGAGATTAACGAGGACACCCTCAGGCTGATCGAAGAGAGCAACGCATCGGGCACCGAGAAGGTCTTCAACTTGGGCAAGAGCATCCATCACAAGGTTGAAACTGGAGCCGAGAACTCTCCGTACCTCATATCCATTGGCGAGAAGGCCGAGGCGGTGGTCCAGAGGTTCCGGGAGAGGCAAGCCAAGACCACAGACACCCTGGAGAAGGAGTTGATCAGCCAGGAGGCTCTCAACGAACTGAAGAGGATCATCAGCGAGATGGTGGCGGCCATGAAGGAGCAGGCGGAGTCCGGCATGTCTCCTGATGTCTACTCCATATTCTGGCAGTTCAAGGATGAGGGTCTGGATGACCCCAAGAGCAAGGCCAACCAGATGTCCGAAGTCCTAGATATGTACCCGTACTGGAGGACGAGCGAGGCCCACGAGAGAGAGGTCAAACAGGAGCTCTACAAGGTGCTTCTCCAATCTGGAATCAGTAACGTACCCAGGGCTACCGAACTGGTCCAGAAGATGATCCGGAACCTGAAGGGGGGTGCAGGGTGATGCTCACCAAGGAAGAGTTCAAAGAGGAGGTCATGAGGCTGGCCAAGGAACTGAGGCTTGAGCCCAAGGAGATCCACATCAGGAAGATGAGTAAGAAATGGGCCAGTTGCTCATCCAAAGGAAGGCTGACCTTCGACCCCTCGATTCTAGACCTATCCGGCAGAGATCGGGCAGAGATCGTACTGCACGAACTGATCCACCTCCGATACCCCAACCACGGGAAGATGTTCAATCTTATGCTCAATACTCATCTCAGCAAGACCACGAGCGAGCAAGTATGAGCCTCACCTCGCAGTTCTGATAGAAATAGGTCCTTTCTGCTCTAATATCGATTTCTGCTATTAGTCCAACACCCCACAGCCACCGCCCCCCAGGATTGCGGGATGCGGGAAGCCCAGACCCCCTTTTCCCTCCAAAGCTCTACGCAGCGCTCTCCAACGCGCCCCCGGCGCGCTTTCGGGCGGCCCCGACAGCGGCGCCGCCCGACCTCTGTCCCCGCCCCCCTTTCGCGCTCATCTTCTCCGATCCTCCAGGAGAATGATAAACTGCTTCATTCCTGAACTCCGCAAGTTTAATAACCATGCGGGCTAAATACGACAACAGTAAGCCTAATTATGCCTGATATATAGTTATAATTTTATTAACTAGGTATCAAGTTTTTTCGCTATCGGTGGGACCATGGTTATTAATTGCCCCGGAGTTTAGGTTCATTGGTCATCGGTTAAGCCAAAAAACCGTAATGAATTGCCCGCCGATAGCGGTTCTTTGAGACAAACAGTTAAAAATTTATATGATAAACCTGTTCTCCTTCAGGTTTAGATACCACACACAGGGCATTTATCACATCGGTTTTTACGGCAGAGATGGTATTGAAATATAATTCAATAATGAAAAGAATAACTCTTTACATGGAAACCTATCAAAATAGCCTTAACCGATGACCAATGTAAACTGCTTATAACTACAAGATATTTGATCTACTATGGACATCGTACTCCGCGATCGGTTCACTTCATTGTGGCAGAAATACTTCCCCGGGGCGGAGCTTCCCAAAACCTTGGAGCTCAGGGAGATATCCCCCGATGTAGAGAAGGTCCCGCCGCCGGAGGGCTGGAGCTGCCTCATATGCCAGCTCAACCGGGTCAGGAAGGGGACGCCCCTCGTCTTCGATGAGAATTCGATCTCCTGCCCCGGAGGGCTCATGTATTCTGGATATTCCGCGGAGCGCCCGCCCGACTTCCGGTACTTCCTCTCTTACGGCAAGCCGGGGGTCCTCGAAGGGGAGCGGTACAAAATGACCCCGGAGATCGTCGACTCCTGGGAGAAGACGATCCCCGAGTTCTCCTCGGCGGGAAAGGAGATGCATTTCAAGCGGTGGGACCAGCTCGGAGAGGCGGACGCGCCCGAGGTCGTGATCTTCTTCGCCCGTCCTGAGGTCCTCTCCGGCCTCTTCACCCTCGCCAACTTCGACCAGAGCGATCCGAACGGCGTCATCTGCCCGATGGGCGCAGGATGCAGCTCCATCATCCTGTACCCGTGGCTCGAAGAGCAGAAGCAGAAAGAGAAGGAGAAAGGCGAGGCGAAGGACGAGCCGGAAGACGGGCCGAAGGTCGTCCTGGGGACCTTCGATCCATCGGCCCGGCCCTGCGTCCCCCTCGACGTCCTGACCATGGCCTTCCCCATGAAGAGGTTCGAGAAGGCGGTCGGGTACATGGAGGAGAGCTTCCTCGCAACGAAGGAATGGGAGAGGGTGGAGAAGAAGATCGAGCGGAGCGGGGCGCTTTACGGAAGAGAGTGAAAAATAAATGGAAGGAAATGAAAAAACTGATCAGAAATTTGAGCAGGAACGTTATTATACAGGTAAGGGGTCTTTCATTTTGCCGACCCATTTACCCGAATGATATCCGAGTTTCCAAACTCCTGTAACATTTAATATGCGATATGTCCCAACGTCTTCCCATGTTCCTATTAACCATAATTTTCCCCTCATAGTTGACTGCGTAAACATAACTGCAATCATAGTTATTGCTATGATAAGAACAAAAATGATAAAAGCTGTGATATCAACAACATTTAAGATAAAATAAGTTAGTGCGGAAACTAAAACG
Source organism: Methanothrix harundinacea (assembly GCA_002506535.1). Classification (GTDB taxonomy): domain Archaea; phylum Halobacteriota; class Methanosarcinia; order Methanotrichales; family Methanotrichaceae; genus Methanocrinis; species Methanocrinis harundinacea_B. The sequence goes on along the minus strand of DAXT01000010.1, from coordinate 1,160 downwards.
GCTAGAATACTTCCTAAAAATATAATGTCACGTTGAATGATGTTCATAAAGCCTATGTCAGAAATAAGCTCCCCTATTCCTTCAAAATCTCCATACCCATTACCTTTTGTTTCCCATTTTCCTTTTACATGCCATGTCCCGCGTAACGTTCCTGCAATCCATATTCCATTTCCTTCCATTGTTTTATTTATAAGATACCATTTTCCTACACCATCCCAAATTCCATTCATTAGTGCACCCCACCATACTCTGCTCCGAAATATGTCGTCTTCTTGATTATCTTTTGTAATAACTTCCACTAATAGTTTATTGATATAGCTAAGCCGTCCTGCAATAGATGGTTGATATAGCCCTTCCCTAATTTCCCTTATATCAGCAGCATTCATATTTCTGAATGCCACATCTAAACTATTCAGTAAATCTTTTGTATCATTTTCATCCAGATTAACCTCTTTTTGCAGATTTACTTTGATATCACTTTTGATATTATTAATTAAGGTCAACAATTTATTTATTTTAATCAATTCATCTTCATCTGTGACATCACAATTCGAATTTTCATAGGATTTATATAATAAACAGAGTAATGTAGTCAAAAACTTCTTTTCGGCCTTTTTCTTTTGATATGTATTATTTATACTAATCAATAACAAAGCAGCACTTAGAAGTGCAATAATAACACCTACTAGATCAAGAAAGCTTATCAAGGATTGATCACCGTCTTTACTTCTGTCCATGCAGGAAATGGTGTCCTCTCAATTACATGGATATTGTATCTTTCAAGCCCATGTGCTAAAAAAACAAATGCAATAGAAAAACGTGCGAGATGATCAAAAACACCTGAAATAGTCGATCCTGCTGAAATAATTCCAAATGCATATGCATAGAATATACTTATTGCTAATGTAATTCCAAAAAAAAGCTTGTTTCGAGATGAAACGCCAATGGCGATGGAATACATTGATGCAACTATCGTTATCGATTCTAAGCTTATCGCATTTGTTTTACTATATTCAAAAATAATTGGCAAAAGGGGAAAGCCCATATGCAAAAGGATACATAGACCGAAATCTTCCCAGCATTCCGGAATTCCTGGAATCCTGTATGGCAATTTATCCCTCCTCGTTATTCTGCAGAGGATTTCTATTAACCAGCGATCT
>DAXT01000021.1 GCA_002506535.1 Methanothrix harundinacea | reverse complement strand
TCGCTCAGACCTGCATTATCGTAGTCGAAGTACCATGTGGACGTTGATGGCCTGAAGAGGCCCGCGGTGTCCTTACCGTCACCGTTCCAGTCTCCAACAACTGGTATATCAGTGCTGGCACCCCATACGAAGCTGTATTCGCTTGGACCCGCATTGTCGTAGTTGAAGTACCACCTGCCGTCCGACGGCCTGAAGAGGCCCGCGGTATCCTTTGGCGGAACGTTGGGGTTCTTCATCGATACCGACGGATCCCCGTACAGGTTGAAGTCGTACCAGTTCATCAACAAGGCAGATGCCGACGGATATACGGATTGCTTGAACAGATATAGAGCATCTGAGCCGGGATTCTCCTGGACGATCCTCTTTGCGTACCCGAAGCCTATACCTCCCACCGACGGGCTCCCTTCGAAACCGCCGAAGGACTCCCCGGGGTAATACCAGCTCACCCTCGTCGACCCCAGGGTGCTGATGCCGCCATTCTTCAGGACGGAGTAGGCGACGTTGTCCTTCGTCTCAGGATGGGCGTTGCTGCAGGACCCGTGATAAACGAAAGAGGGGCGCAGGTCGTTGAGGCTCGAAGCATAGCTGCTATCGAAGAGGGCGCCGTCATAACAATAGGCGGGCTTTGAATAGCCGACTTCTGTATGAACAGGATTGCCGTGTCCCGCCCAGCTGACGATACCGTAGTCGTTGCCGGCCCATCGATCTCTCACCCCCGTCCCTCCTCTCAGCTCCGCCTCGCTTGTGTATGCCGAGTTCACCCCGCACGCTCCGCCGCCCTGCTGGTACATCCGGTAGTAGGAGAAGCCAGCGGCATCGAGGAATTTCACCCTCATCTCTTCACCCAGGGCGGCGTAGTCCGTCGGGGAATAGCCATAAACGCCCCCATCGAGGAAGGACATCGGCAGAAGGGCGCTCTTTCGCCAGCCGGTGGATGGAGAGGTCTCGTAGTCGATGACCTTTGTGAGGATGCCGTCGAGGGTACCGTAGTCGGCATCGTAGACCGGTATCCTTCCGACGTAGACCTCAGCGGTCAGATCCACTCCGCCCGAGGATCTAAAATCGATCCATTCGCCGTAGATCTGGTTATTGTTCACGTCCCAGTTGCCCGTCAGGTCGGCGTAGAAGTAGTCCGTGGGAGCTTCGCGATAACTATCTTCCGCATACCTCGGCCAGCACATCTTCATCGGCACGTCCCCCTCGCCGCTCTCAAAGGGTCTTGGATCGCCGATGAAGAGGACGTACTTTATCCCCTTCGTCAGGTAGTTATCCTTGAGCCACTGGCGGATCTTCTCCGCCCTTTTGTTGGGGGCCTGTCCCGTCAATCCGCCGAAGTCCGTCTCGGTGACCACGAGAACGCTGTATCCCAATCTCTCTTTATGGGACTTGAAGGCGTTCAGCTTTGCGCTGTTGGCGACGATGGTGTTGGTGGTTATTATGACGTAGTCGGCTGTCGCCAGGGTCTCGGCCTCCATCTCCATCGCCGCCTTCATCGCCGCCTCCTCATACCACAATCTGCCTTCTTCGTAATTGACGAACATCCTCGATGCGACATCGTCCATCACGGAATCCGCCAGAAGAGTACTGTCCAGGGGAGCCGCAGAGACGCCGTAGCTGATCTCCACCACCGCGCTCTTTATCACAGTGAGCTTCTTGGAGACCGGGTTGTACGTGAAAGGCACGTAGTCCACCCGTCCAAACTTCCACTTCCTCATCTGAGAGGGCGCGAGAAGCTCCAGGAAATTCTCAGGATAATCGGCGTCCCTATCGTAGACGTCGAGGTTTCTCCCATCTTCTATGATCTTGCCCTCCCCCCAATACTCGATCCCCACCTCATCGGCGGCCAGCTCTATCGCCACGGGAGCCAGGGGGCCCACCGGCGGGATCTCGAAGGTCCCATCCAGGACCTGAACCTCGGCAGAGACGATCTTTAGCTTCAGCTCCTCTCCGACCGCCTCGGGGGGGATCAGGACGTCGTAGATCTTGTGGACCAGCATCGGATCTCCCGATGATGTGGTGGATGAGAAGCCTTCCATCGTTATGACGTCAAATCCTCTTTCGTCCCTGGTTATGCTGTAATCTTTCGCCTCCAGAACTATGCGCACCTTCCCGTAATCTTCACTCATAGGAGGTATACCTCCAAAAACCGAAGAGATCAAGAAGGCGTTAAGCGCCAGAAGCAAGATGGCGGCTCTGCAGCCGGCGGGAACGCCATTTGTCCTAAAGCTCCGCGTCCTGCTCCGCGTCCTATCTGTTAAGCTCATCGCCATACACCTCTTAACTATAAATGTATTCTTTCATAACCCTCAAGATGCATAAGGATTACTAATTCTTCGTATAAATACGGCGTGCCTTTTCAATAGAATTAATACATTCATTTATTTATTTCGGGCTCTCCGGCAACAACAGCCTCGATGGACCGTAGCCAATATTTATACTTAAAAATTATGGTATAATTACTATAAATATAATTGGCTGGGATATCTCCAAAATTCGCTTCACCCTCTGAACTATCATCGCCACCACAATGGAACCGGTCCCTTCACAAGCCGCCCCGTTGGCGGTCCCGGTGATAACTTTGCTTAATACAGTATCCAGCGTTCCATATTCAGGATTAGGAGGCGTTTTCCCTTGGGTGATTAGAAATCCTCAAAAAGTATATATCGAATTTCACTTAAATATATCCGGGGTTCTTTAGATCCAGCAAGCCGAGATCTCCGGCAGGAACCCCCCAGACGAAACCGCATACGGATTCTGCCGATAAAAAGCGATCCGATAAAATGGACGACCATATATGAGAGAGAGCTTCCTTCTATCCGCATTAATCGTTTTTGTTTTTATCAGCACGGCCTCAGCCGACCAGGTCTCCGTGAGCTTCTGCATCGACGCCGACATGGACGACTGGTGCGACGAAGAGTTCACCGCCCTCGTGGAGCGGGACGGCATGACGGACATGGACCTCTTGGAGATCGCCTTCGAGGATGAGCTGATGATCTATGATTGGGATGAATACCTCTGGGCCGTCTCCGTCGAGGGGGACGACTACGACTACCTCCCCCAGTTCGACGGCGCTTCCGATGTATACCTAGAAGATGGGTACGAGGTTTACGTATGGTTTACAGGATGGCGGTGGTATTCGCCGGGGACCGGCCCCTCTATGCCAGAGGCCCAGGGAAACCCCGCGGGTCCAGGGAGCGGGACCGGTGGATATAATCCAGGCCCGTCGATCCCTGGGAGCGCCGAGGTGACCGCCGTCTCTAGCTGGCTTAAAGGCTACTCCGTTGAGGTGGACGGGGTTATAGTCGGGACCGAGGGTACGGGCTCCGACCTTCTCGACGGGATCTACAGATTCAGCGTTTCGGGAAACCAGCAGCACGACATAAAAGTGAATCACCTGGAGTTCTGGAAGAGCTGGAACGAGTTCTTCATAGCCGGCAAGAGCTATAAGGCAGATATCGACGTACCCGGAAGGATCGTTCTTGTGGGCTGAGACGGAACGATCCGCCTTTATTCTTTAAGGGGTCTCGACATTTCAGCTGCGACACCACATTCAATCCACCGCCATCTCTCCGCCATGTCATCTCTTTATCTTAACGGGGAGCGGAGAGGGGCGAAAGACCCCGGTCTTCAGGCCGGGGATGTAGAGCCCCTCCCCCGTTTATGCTAATACTATAAATAGTGTAATGTGGTATAATCTAATATGCGTAAGTCGTTCAAATACCGGCTCTATCCAACCAAATCCCAGAGATCGAGGATGGAGCGGACGCTCGACTTGTGCAGATGGGTCTACAATCAAACCCTAGCATACCGGAAAGATACTTGGGAGAAAGAAGGCAGACCAACCTCGAAATATGAGACCCACAACCTCCTCCCAAGTTGGAAGGTAGAACGATCTGAATTGACCGAAGTCCATTCCCAGGTCCTTCAGAACGTCCAAGAACGGGTCGAGTTAGCGTTCAAAGCGTTTTTCAGACGAGTCAAGTCGAGCGAGAAACCCGGCTATCCCAGGTTCCGGGGGAGGGGATGGTACGATTCGTTCACCTATCCACAGGCGGGGTTCAAACTGCTCTGCGGGAAGCTTCGACTTTCTAAGATCGGAGATATCAAGATCAAGCTCCACAGACCCATCGAAGGTAAGATCAGAAGGTTGACCGTTCGGAGATCTTCGACCGGAAAATGGTTTGCCTGCTTCTCCGTGGAAATCGACGATCCGCCTAAGCCACCGTGGAAAGACGGATCAACGGTAGGCATAGACGTGGGGCTGGAAAGTTTCGCCACGATGTCCAACGGAGAGAAGATCGATAACCCCCGGTTCTTCAAATCTGAAGAGAAGGCGTTGGCCAAAGCTCAGAGACGGCTATCAAAATGCGCCAAAGGAACTTCAGAGAGAAGGGCGGCCGTTAAGGTAGTACAGCGAGTCCACGAACGAATAGCCAACCGCAGATACGACTTTGCTCATCAGGTCAGTCACAACCTGGTCGAAAGGTTCGGGCTGATTGCTTTCGAAGATCTAAATATCACGAACATGCTTAAGAACCACTGCCTGGCTAAAAGCATATCTGACGCTGCTTGGAGGATGCTTGTAACAGTTACATCGAACAAGGCTGAGAGTGCCGGTTCGAAAGTGGTGCTGGTCGATCCCAGGAATACGAGTCAGCTATGCTCTAGGTGTGGGGTGAAGGCTGCGAAGTCGCTATCGGATCGTGTCCATGAATGTCCTCAATGTGGGCTGGTCATGGACCGTGACGAGAATGCAGCGATCAACATTCTGAGATTGGGGATGCAATCTCTTCGCAAAAGCGATAGAAGCCCCTTTAGGGAGGGGAGCATTCACATCCGATCCTGAGAATACGCAAGACTATCCCATCCGGAGCGAATGAATAATGAAGAGCGTCCACATCTTATCAGCCGTATCTATCTCGATATGCCTCATCCTGGCGTCGGCGCCGTCGGTTTCGGGCTTGCCGACCCTGCCCAGCGGGAAGGAGAACCCGCTGCCCATCCTCTTACCCGAGCTCAATACAAAGCCCGCGCCCTCCTGGGTCGTCGAGGGGCTGAGGGCGACCTACTACGCCACCGTCGACCAGGGGGCGAGGGACGGGAAACCCCAGGTCGGCGACGCCCTCATCCAGACCGATGTCGTCGCCCTGGAGGGATCTTTCGCCGCCACCTCCACCGCCAGCTACGTCCGGTCCCCCCTGGGGCTCTTCCGCCCTCTCACCGGAGGAGGTTTCGGGTCGGTGGTGCCGGCGGGCTGCGGCGACTTCTGGTGCAGCCCCGAGGTCCTGGCAAAGGTGCCGGAGGGAGACGACGGCGATCTGACGGTAATCCGGGGCCCCATCGAGGTGGCGGGCTCGACCGTCCAGGCGGTCAGGCTGGAGGTGAAGCGGACCGGAATCAGGTATGCCATGACCTATAACGCAGAGACGGGCCTCCTCCTCCACCACCGCTACGACATCGTATCCTCCGACGTCGCTACCACCGAGAAGACCGGCATAATATCCTTGCAAAACCTCCGGGAGGTTGAGATCCCCTGGACCGGCGGCACCTCCCCCAACTGGCTCCGGGCCGGCCAGACGACGGCATACCAAGGCCAGACCGTCTACGAGATCCCCGGGACGGTCCCGACCCCTTTCCCCGTCAACCTTCGGGCTGAAGTCGTCTCCGTCCAGCCGAAATCATCCATCATTAAGTGGACGGCACCGGAGGACGGCGGAGGATCGATCCCGTACTATGCGGCGAGCGGCGTCTATCAGCTCCTGGGGTTCTGGCTTCCCGCTACAGCGTTAGCTATAGACGAGGTCGGCGACGTGGACTCGGATCCGGATACCGGGCTATTGATCTCCGTCATACAGAACGATCGGAACGGGATAGTCTTCCAGGAGACGAACGGCCGGGACTATCAGAGGCTCCTCACCTACGATAAAGCGACGGGAACGCTCCTGAAGAGCTATGAGGAGAAGGTGACGGAGGCCTTCACCTCCACCGTCCAGAAGACGTTGGTGGAGCTTACTGCTTAGTCACTGAGATGATGATTAGGAGATGACCATGAAGAGAAGGGATGGTGACCAGAGTTGAAGGGGATGGAGGAGAGGGATACGATAGAGGCCGGGACGAAGAAGGCGACCTTCGCTGCCGGCTGCTTCTGGGGGGTGGAGGCTGCCTTCCGGGAGGTGGAAGGGGTCATCTCGACGGCCGTCGGCTACACCGGCGGCGCGACCGAGGACCCCGCTTACGAGGAGGTCTGCACCGGCGAGACAGGCCACGCCGAGGCGGTGGAGGTGGTCTACGACCCCAATCTCGTAACTTACGATGAGCTCCTGGACCTCTTCTGGTCGATTCACGACCCCACCACCAGAGACAGGCAGGGGCCGGACGTGGGAAGCCAGTACCGGTCGGCGGTCTTCTTCCACGACCCCAGACAGGAGGCCGCGGCCCGATCGGCGAAGGAGAAGCTCCAGAGCTCCGGACTTTATAGGAGGGAGATCGTCACCGAGATCATCCCGGCGTCGAAGTTCTACCGGGCAAAGGAGTACCATCAGCGCTACTTCGAGAAGCACGGACGGAGAGGGTGCAGGGTCTGGTGAGGATGGGGGGGGGAGTTTGAGGATCAAAGGATCTGGTGAGGATGAGGTGGGGTTGGGGATGAAAGGGTCTGGTGAGGGCTTGAAGGATGACGTCGTCGCATCCGTGAGGCGGCAGCTTTTGGATGAGGCAGACGAGAGGACAAGGGAGAGCGGCCAGAGGTTCTTCAAAGAGGAGGCAAAGTTTCACGGAGTCAAGGCCTCCGTGGTGAGGCAGATCGCCAAAAAGAGCCTCCGTGAGATCGACGGAAGGGAGAAGGAGGAGATCTTCGCCCTCTGCGAGGAGCTCCTCAAATCCGACTATGGCGAGGAGGCAGCCATAGCCTTCGAGTGGGCCTACTCCCTGAGGAAGAAGTACGAACCCTCCGACTTCGCCGTCTTCGAGAGGTGGGTCAGCCAGTACGTCAACAACTGGGCTAATTGCGACACCCTCTGTAACCACACCCTTGGGACCTTCGTCGAGATGTACCCCGAATACGTAGAGGACCTCAAGGGCTGGACGGCGTCTGATAACAGGTGGCTCCGGCGGGCCGCCGCCGTCACCCTCATCCTCCCGGCCCGGAAGGGCGATTTTCTCGAAGACGTCTTCGAGATATCAGACCTCCTCCTCCTGGACGCAGACGACCTCGTCCAGAAGGGGTACGGCTGGATGCTGAAGGAGGCGTCCAAAAGCCATCAGCAGGAGGTCTTCGATTACGTCATGAGGAAGAAGGCCGTGATGCCCCGGACCGCTCTGCGGTACGCCATCGAGAAGATGCCCGAGGACCTCAAGCGGAGAGCGATGGAAAGGTGAGAACAAGAGCCCATGGGTCCGAATTTCTGCAGACCAATAGTCGGCATCTCCTCACAGGCCATCACCGTCTCTTTTTTATCGGCCGCCCTCTCAGCTTGAACTATGAAACCCAGCACATTTGACGTGACGGAGCGGCGGGCGAAGATCACCGCCTTCAGGATAGGCAGGATCTGGACCTTCAAGCACTTCTTCGCAGATAAGGAGATCTTCAAGGAGCTGGCCGACCATTACAGCCGCGATAGGTACCGCTTCGAGTTTCTCACCGAGCACGAGAGGGATGAGGCCTTCGAGAAGCTGAAGAGCCGGGGCTTCGAGATCCACGTCGTCGAGGATCTTGCAGGCTACGTCGTAAGCCTCGATAAGCGGAGCAAGTACGCTCCGGTTCTGAAAGACTCCGTCGAATACGTGGAGACGAAGGAGGAGCGGGTTTTTTTGATGAAGGACCCGGTCTCGGTGGAGGAGGCCCTGCAGTTCGGGGCCGAGATATACGACGGGATCATCCCTTTCTGATCCTGCGTCTTTGAAGGGGCTACCATCTCCGGTAGGAGTCCCGAAACCTCTTCTTGAACTCCCAGATATCCCGCTCCGAGGCGTTCATCCTCCACCCGAGGTCGTAGAACTCCTTCTCCCGTTCCGTCGCCGTCAGGATCGGCCGCAGGAAGCACTCGCACCGCCTTGCGTCGAGCCCTCTCTCGGTGCACCTCCAGCCGTCCCCTTCTTTAAGGTGGTTTGAGAGGTGGTGGCCGCAGACGCAGCAGATACCGCTCCGGTGATCGGGGCGGAGCGCCTCGTGCCGCCCCCTGGGGGTGGATGGGTCCATGATCGTCAGATCCTCCTGGGCCTGGTCAGATCCCCTTGGACCCGGCATCTTAAAGCGTTTTCCCGGCGAGATCGCAGCTGTAATCGGCGGGTCGCTGATGTAGAAAACCTCAGAGATATCGGACCACGGCCGCCGAAGAGGCCCGGACTAAAGGGATCCTTCCCTCCTCCCCCGGAGGAAGGCTCCGCCGGTCGTCCCGCCGAGGGAGATCTCCTTCGCCTCCCCCTTGAGGCGGGATAGGTCGCCTCCATCCACCGCTTCGCCGTAGATCTCCGCCATCCTCCGGGCGTAGTCGCGGCTCTTGCCCCTGGCGTCGATGGCGATGGACGAGATCCCCAGATCTGCAAGGGCAGGGACCTGATCTACCAGGGATAGCTCCACGGCGTTATAGACGTGGGTCCTGCATTCGCCGTCCCTTCTGACGGGAAAGACCCTTCCGGTCCCGTCCTCGATACCCCAGAAGTCGTCGCCGGATGAGGCGACCGTCTCGCACCCCAGAAAGGAGGATAGGAGGCAGTCCTCGGCGACCATCGCCTCGACGTTCCCCTGGACCAGGACCTCCAGATCCGGCCGGTTTGGGATGAGGCGAGATCTCGCCACCAGATCTTCGACCTCCGGGGCCGAGAGCTCCGGGGAGAGGGCGAGCCTGGAGAACCTCGCCGACAGCGCCTCCACGGCGAGGCTGTTCCAGAGGTTCAGCCCCGACGATCCCGAGACCCTCACCTCCGGGGCCACGGCGACCACCGCCTCGGCGAGACCGACCCCCTCCACCATCACCTCCTCCACCTCCGCCCTCCTCAAGAGGGGGAGCGCAAGATCGAGATAGCGGCGTCTCGCTACCTGCGGCCACTTCCAGACGAGGTCGGCTCCGCCAGCGTAGCATATCTCTTTTGCGAGGGCGAGGGTCTCCAGGTGGGCGTCGGCGCCGGTCTCTTCTGGCATGCACCTCCTCCCCCCGGCGATGGCGACGACGGGCTCGAAGTAGACCCTGCGGCACCCCCCCTCGCAGGCCCCGGAGACGGCCGGAAGGGAGTCGGCGTAGACCGATACCGACGGCCTCGTTTTGATCTGAATCGGTCTATTCACCTTCGTCCTTCGCTCATCCATCCGTCCCTTGAGCCTCGCCCTCGCCCCCATCACCATCTCATCGGCGGGCCTGAAGGAGGCCGCCACATCTCTCTGGGCGAGCTTCAGAAACTCCCGCCGGAGGCTGTTGATCTTCCCGAGGGGAGCGAAGAGGCCGCCGGGATACTCCATCTCGATCTTCCTTACGAAGAACGGGGTCCCCCCGGCCTTTGAAAGCTGAGCTTGTATCTCCTCCTCCGATAGGGGCCTTTTCTTCGCCGGCTCCATCGAGAAGTCGGCCTCCATAATCGATGATACGACTCTCCCATCAGGAAGGAAGGCGTTCCCCTGGAGGACGGGGGTTCTCCCGCCCCATCGGACCTCTATATCGATGGGGATCGGCTTGACGGGCGTTCCCGGACCCTCGCCGAGCCCCGCCCTCCGGGTGAGATGGACGGGAGACCCCCTCTCCACCTGCTCCCTGAGGTCGAGGCTGATGAGCCCGTCTTCAACGGCGACGGGGGCTCTCACCACCGTCCCGTGCTCTTTATCCCTCGAAAAGATGACGAGGCCGTCCCCTCTCTGCGGGACTAGGTCTCCCTCGATCCTGACGAACGCAGCCTTCCGCCGCCGGTCCCAGGAGACGACGTGACCGATCCGCAGGCCCCGGTTGTCGGGCCGGTCGGAGCTGACGATCTCCCCGCAGGCGGCGCCTCCGATCCATCCCGGGGTGAAGGACCGGTTGAAGGCGAGGGCGAGGTCTCGATGCTCCTGCGCCGACGGCGCCCAATCTGATCTGGAGATGGCGTCCAGAGCCCGCCTGTAGATGGATACGACTGTTCTGATGTAATCAGGAGATCTCATCCTCCCCTCGATCTTCAGCGCATCAATGGGGGCTTTCGCCAGCTCCTGGAGGTTTGGATAGCAGGCCAGATCCTTTGAAGAGAGGAGGTACCGCCCGGGAAGAGGGACCTCCTCCAGCTCCAGAGGGCGTCCCCAGGAGTCCCTCTCTGCGGCCCGCATGAGAGAATAAGGCTTTCGGCAGGGCTGGGCGCAGAGCCCCCGGTTTCCGCTCCGGCCGCCGATGACCGAGGATAGGAGGCACTGGCCTGAGTAAGAGTAGCATAGGGCGCCGTGGACGAAGACCTCGACCCCGATGGAGGCCTTCTCCCCGATCTCCACCACCTCCGGGAGGGTCAGCTCTCTTGCCAGGACCGCTCGCGATAGCCCCATCTCGGCGCACCATTGGGCCCCTTCAAGGCTTGATATCGTCATCTGGGTGGAGGCGTGAAGCTCCAGGTCGGGGACGAGATCTCTTGCGAGGCGGAGGACCCCCAGATCCTGGACGAGGACGGCGTCGGCTCCAGCCTCGTAGAGCCATAGGAGCCGCTCTCCGACATCCTCGACCTCGGCCTCGGGGATGAGGGTGTTGACGGCGACGTAGACCTTCACCCCCCTCATATGGGCGAGGTCGATGGCCTTTGATAGCTCCTGATCGTCGAAGTTTGGCGCTCCCCCCCTAGCCCCAAACCTCTTTCCAGCCAGGTAGACGGCGTCGGCCCCGGCGTCCAAAGCCGCCACGAGTCCATCCCAGGAGCCGGCAGGGGCGAGGAGCTCCGGCACTCCGATCGATCGTCTCACGATAGAATACCGGATAGGGCGAGATATATATTTATCTCAGTCCGTCATCCGTCGCCAAGTGGAACCGATCTTCGCCGTCGCCCTCGTAATCGCGGGAGCGGCCGCAGGCCTCGCTTCAGGGATGCTGGGGGTCGGTGGGGGCTTCATCATGGTCCCGGTCCAGATCTGGGCCCTCACCTCTTCGGGGGTTGAGCCGACGCTGGCGATCAGGATCTCCTTTGGTACCGCTCTGGCGGTAGCCCTCCCCACCGCCGTCAACGGGGCTTTGGGCCATCACCGCAGGGGCGCCGTCGTGCCCAGGGCCGCCCTCCTCCTCGGGGTTGCCGGCTTCGTCGGGGCCTTCTTCGGTGGGGCCGTGGCCGCGGTAGCTCCCGGAGAGATCCTGAGGGTCGCCTTCGGCCTCGTGGTGATAGCGGCAGCCGTGAGGATGGCTGCCTCCCCCGATACCAAGTCCAGTGGAGGCGGAGGAGAAGACGAAGTGGACGGAGGCTACGGGGGATATGGGGACGGAAGGGGCGGCGGCTTATCGAGGAGCGACGCCGTCTACCTCCTCCTGGGCCTGCCTGTCGGCTTCATATCCGGCCTCGTCGGGATCGGGGGAGGGCTGATTATGGTCCCGGTCCTCTCTATGGCGATGGGGTTTGGGATCCACAGGGCCGTCGGGACCTCCTCCGCCGCCATCATCCTCACCTCCTCGGGGGGCGTCCTCTCCTACCTCTACCACGGCCTCGCCGTCCCCGACCTGCCCCCCTTCAGCCTCGGATACGTCAACCTCCTCATGGCGGCGCTCCTCGCCGGCGCCAGCATCCCCATGGCATGGGCAGGGGTCCGGGCGGCCCACCGCCTCCCCGCCGATCGCTTGAGGACGGTCTTCTCCCTGGTGATGATCTACATCGGCCTGGAGATGATGGGTGCCTTCGAGATCCTCCAACTTCCGATATGATGAGACCCGTTTTGATCTGATCGATCTAATGCAAGCGGGGTCCTGATATGGTGCCGTTGATCCCCGATAACCACCTTTATATCAAATTGGAGAGCTAACCTAAATGAAATAGCAAGTAGCGGTAAAATTCAGCAGGATACAGATATCGCTCGTGCTTTTAAATTAGAAGTTTCTGGTTTCATGATTTAGAGGGAGCGAGGGTAATATGGCCATCGAGATGAGCAGCCCCTGGGTTGTGGGGCCAATAGGCGCGGCAGCCGGTGCGGCTCTTGCGTGGATCGCAGGCGAGTACCAGACGAGGAAGACCTACAGGAACGTCCTCTTGCTTCTGGCGGATAGCGCCAGCGACTTCGCCGGGGCGGGGGAGGTGGACAAAGCCCTGGCCATCTTCGACCAGATCCTGACAGACGTCCCCCGGCTCGAGCCCGCCGTCCGGGGGGAGATCAGGTTCAGGCAGGGGCTCATCCGCTACGCCTCGTCCTTCGAGGAGGCGAGGGATATGAACCTAACTGGAGCGATCGCCGCCTTCCAGGAGGCGATCGGGCTCTTCAAGGCTGAGAAGAATCCCATCGAACATGCCCAGGCCCAGAACGGCCTGGGGATGTCTCTTTTCCGTTCATCGGAGATGGGCTGGACGGCGAAAGGTCGGCCCGGAAGGGAAGGAGAAGAGGAGCGGGCCGAGAACCTGAAGCGGGCGATGCTCGCCTTCGAGACGGCGGCCAGCCTCTACGCCGCCGAGGGGAGGGCTCAGGAGAGAGCCCAGACCGAGAACAACCTCGCAGACACCCACCTCCTACTCTCAGGCCTCCATCTATCCGGCGACGACCCCGCTGCGGCAACGGCCGCCGCCGAGGAGCTGAACAGGGCCATCAAAGCCTATGAGGCGGCGCTGGAGTTCAGGACGGCAGAGGATCACCCAGTGGACCGCGCCGAGACCCATAACAGCCTCGGTCGGGCGTGGACGGCCTTCGCCGAGCTCGAAGAAGGGGAGGTGAGGGAGGCACACCTGGAGAAGGCGATCATCAATTTTAAGGCCGCCCTGGAGGTCCGGACCCTCGATTCCCACCCCTTCGAGCGGGCCGAGACCCAGACCCTCCTCGGCCAGGCCCTGATCCTGGAGTCGCAGCCCCAGGCGGAGGAGGGGGAGATCCGGTGGTCTTCCCGGGAGGGGCTGAAGACGGCGATCAAGGCCTATGAGGAGGCTCTCACCGTCAGGACCCGGGAGGCCCACCCCCAGGAGTACGCCGAGACGAAGGGGCTTCTCGGCCGGGCTCTGGTCATCCTCTCGGCCCCTGCCAGGGGTCCCGAGGACGCCGCTCATCTGAAGCGGGCGATCCGGGCCTTCGAGGAGGCCCTCGCCGTAATGACTCTTCAAGCCCATCCGGAAGCGTATGCAAAGATCCAGAACAACCTCGGCGTAGCCTACCGGAACCTCTCGAAGCTGGAAGACCGGGAGGAGAACCTGGAGCGGTCTATCCTCGCCTACGAAGAGGCGCTCCGGGCGAGGTCCGGAGGGGCTAGGATGCCGGGCGGTGAGGAGAAGTAGGGCGAAGAAGAGAGCTGGGAGGACGGGAGTAGGGAGGCATAATCCCTCGGACCTCTTATTCTTCCTGCAGGACCGATCGGCGACTCCACCGCCTTGGTCCCGGACTGGTTCTAAGAGAACGACGGCGTGAACAAACCTGGGAGGTGGTTTCAACCAGGGGAGGCATAAGTCTGATCATCTCAGCCCGACGCTTCCCAAAAGCGTCGTTCGAGCACATCAGTCGGATTTATATTTCCTAAATTTGTCTATTTATCTGGTACATAGATATGATAGTCTGAGCCAAAGTATTATATAGTAAATAATATTAAATTTAATATTAATATTTTCATGAGATTCGATATCCCGTTATAATCTGTTCTAAAGACGTCCGACTTTTTCTAAAAATATTAAAATATAACATTTTAAATTTTATTTTAAGTGAGGAAACTATATATGTGATAAGCAAGACTACCGAATAAAGCAGTTCAAGTACTATATCGCTGAAACTCTTCAGATACAGGAGCGAGCAGCATGCTATGACCCTCCTGAATATAGCTTGCTATGGGTCTTTTTCTTAAAATAAGGTGGTGAAAATACATTAAGCGCGTTGTACTATGCGAATGTGGCGATTTTGTCAATGGAGATACCTTTAAGGATTACATAGAGACGAAATTTAACCCATCCACACCCACCATAGGGCACGCCAAGTGCGGCCTGGTATTCAATTTCGTCGAAGGAGATATTCCAAAGCGATATTCTTCGAAGAAGGAGCTGAAGAGCCTGGCTCTCAAGTTCGCAGATATAAATAAGTTCGAATACGGCATCACAGAAATTTTCCTCCTCGAAGTGGACCGGCTGAAATCCCGGGGGACGATGTCCGATGTTGAAATACTCATAAGAGCATCCGATAATGTCGCAAAAGAGTGTTCTCTTTGGATCGGAAGGAGGATATTGAGAAGTAGATGATGATCTAAGTAAAGGGGAAGTGGCATAATGAGCCTTTAAAAAAAATTAAAAATTTTGGTAGGCTTTCTTACGAATAGACGAAAGACAGATCATGAGAATTTTTTAACCTCTGGCAAAGATGCCATAAGAATGGAGATTAGGTGAAGGAAATGCCATCTACACTAACATATCCGGGAGTGTATATAGAAGAGATCCCCAGCGGCGTGCGCACCATCACCGGTGTTGCAACTTCGGTCACCGCCTTCATCGGCCGCGCCATGCGCGGTCCTGTGAATGAGCCCGTGACCATAAACAACTTCGGCGACTTCGAGCGGACCTATGGCGGCCTGTGGCTGAAAAGCACCATGAGCTATGCGGTGCGAGATTTTTACCTGAACGGTGGCTCTCAGGCGGTGATCGTCCGGTTATATCACGGAAAAATTGGAGAATCCCCAAAAGCAAGTCTGAAGCGCGATGAGTTGAATTTGGTGGCCGCTAACGAAGGTGCTTGGGGCAACCATTTGCGTATGAGGGTGGACGACGACGTATCCGAAGACATGGCAAAAGAATTCGGACTTGAAGTGAGCGATCTCTTCAACTTGACGATCCGCGACATGAAGACCGGGAATACAGAGGGATTCCGGAACCTAACCGTTAAAGAAAGCCGACGCCAAGTCGATCTGGTACTTGAGAATCAGTCAGCCCTCGTACGAGTCGGGGGGTCCCTACCAGATACTCCGCCGTCTGCTCACGCTGAACCAGAGCCTGGACACGACATATGGGAAAATGATACAACCAGCACCGGCGTTGCCACTGAAGATCAGGGATTTGATGGCGGCCATCTCGAAGGTAACGATTTCATAGTTACGAATACAGAGAACACGAAAACCGGTCTATACTCTCTGGAGAAGGCAGACCTTTTCAACATTCTCTGCATTCCACCGTATAAAACAGACGGGAATGTGGATTCGAGCCTCGTTGGTGAATCCGCAAATTATTGCGAGAAGCGTCGAGCTATGCTGATTGTAGATCCGCCGAGTGGTTGGTCCAGCAAAGACGACGCCAAAACCGGCATCGCAGCCGGTGTTGGAACGACCAGCAAAAACTCAGCCCTCTTCTTCCCCCGTCTGCGACAGCCAAACCCGCTTCGAGACAACCAGATAGAAGATTTCGCCCCCTGCGGCGCAGTTGCCGGCGTCTTCGCCCGGACAGATACCCAGCGGGGCGTCTGGAAGGCACCGGCAGGCCTGGATGCCTCCCTGGTGGGAGTGCCTCAGCTGAGTGTGCCTCTGACAGATCCCGAGAACGGGGAGCTGAACCCCCTGGGCATCAACTGTCTGAGGGCCATGCCAGCTGCAGGGCGCGTGATATGGGGTTCACGGACTTTGCAGGGGAATGACCGCCTCGCTTCTGAGTGGAAGTACATACCCGTACGCCGTGTGGCTCTGTACATTGAAGAGAGCCTCTACCGCGGAACGCAATGGGTAGTCTTCGAGCCGAACGACGAGCCGCTATGGGCCCAGATCCGGCTGAACTTGGGGGCCTTCATGCACAGCCTCTTCCGGCAGGGGGCTTTCCAGGGAACGACGCCGAAGGAGGCCTACTTCGTCAAGTGCGACAAGGAGACCACCACCCAGAACGACATCGACAGGGGGATCGTCAACATCCTGGTGGGCTTCGCTCCCCTCAAGCCGGCAGAGTTTGTGGTGATCAAGATCCAGCAGATGGCTGGTCAGATCCAGACATAGGAGGAGTTTTTGTGGCACAATTCAGCGTCAATGCAACCCGGTTTGACCCTTATAAGAACTTCAAGTTCCGGGTAAAGTGGGATGGTCGATATGTGGCCGGCGTCAGCAAAGTCAGCGCCCTGAAGAGGACGACCGAGGTGGTAGAGCACCGCGAGGGGGGCGACCCCAGCAGCACCCGCAAATCCCCCGGCCAGTCCAAATACGAAGCCATCACCCTGGAGAGGGGCGTGACCCATGACACCGAGTTCGAGAAATGGGCCAACAAAATCTGGAACTACGGATCAGGCCTAGGCTCGGAGGTATCCCTCAAGGACTTCCGAAAAGACATTATAATCGAAGTATACAACGAGGCTGGCCAGCTGGCGATAGCTTACAAGGTGTACCGCTGCTGGGTTTCGGAATACCAGGCGATCCCAGACCTCGACGCCAAAGCCAACGAAATCGCCATTCAGACCATCAAGCTGGAGAACGAAGGTTGGGAGCGGGACTATGAGGTGAGCGAGCCGAGCGAGCCGACCTTCACCGAGCCTTCTGCGTAGCTGAGATATGCATCCTCTTTCAGCATCGGAACTGCTGACCGTCTGGGAGCGGGGAGGAGACCAGACATCCGTACAACAAGCGATGATGCTTTTAGCCTGCGCATCTCCCGAGATCTCTCCCGGCTATCTGGCGAGGCTCAGCATCGGCCGACGTGACGGTTTCCTGCTGACGTTGCGAGAGTGGGCTTTTGGACCTCATCTCATCGGGATGGCAACCTGTCCCAGATGTGGTGACCGTCTGGAGTTCAGCTTTGAAGTCGCCGATATTAGGGCGACGCCCGAGAGAGAGCCCGAACCAGATGAAGAGTTCTCGATCGCCGTTTGCGATTACGAGGTGGCATTCCGTCTGATCAACAGCCAGGATCTCCTCGAAATCCTTGACAGCGGTGACCTTGTTTCTGCAAGGCGTATCCTGCTCGACCGCTGCATCTTGGCGGTTAGTTACAGGGGGATAGAGAGCTCTCTTGACAGTCTGCCCGACTCCGTGGTGAACAGGGTGGCGATGGAGATGGAGCTTTTAGATCCCCAGGGGGATCTGCAGCTCTCTCTCTCCTGTCCCTCATGTAGCCATAGGTGGGAAGCACCCTTCGATATAACGTCGTTTTTCTGGACGGAGATTGAAGGCTGGGTACGTCACATTCTGCGCGATGTCCACACCCTGGCTCGGGCGTACGGTTGGCGCGAATCTGATATCCTGGCCATGACCGCAAAACGGAGGCTCATCTACATGGAGCTGGTGGACCGATGACCGATTACCTCAGCCGCATAGCAGCGAAAAATCTTAATCCGTCGGAGGCGGTCCAACCGAGGCAGTGGTCTCTCTTCGAGCCTCCGTCTGAATATGGAGGTGAAGCCATCGATCCACAGGTCGGCTCTCGGAATGAGGAGGACGGATTTGTATCCGAGGTCGTCGAGCCCTGTGATGATCATCAGATTAGACCTCCTTCGCACCTTAATATCGATCTCGTTGTCGGGACGCCCACCTCCGGCGAGGCGAGGGGTGGTACGGTGGGACCGATCAGTGGGGAGGGTTCTGGTCTCCAGCCGTCAGCCTCTGAGACGATGCTGGAGCAAGCCCTGCAGGATTCCAGCATATCTGAGACGATCCGGGTGAAGTCCGTCAGCAAGATGGAGATGACGACCTACGAGCCCCCCTCTCATGAGGTAAGGAAAAGAGATCTGCCGGAAGAACGGGAACCTGGCTATCCTGAAAAGATGATCAGGACTTCAAAGGCTGGACCCTTTCATCCGGGTGCTTCGGATCTGCAACCCCCGTCGAAAGGACCGATCCCCGCCCTCTCCAGGCCGGATCCCGATGAGGAGGTGGGTGATCCGGCCAGGGAGAAGATGGGAACGATTTCATCGAGATCTGGCGGCGAGGAGGAGAGATCCGACACAGGATCCTTCTATCAAGGAGAGTCGAGGGATCGTCCGATAAATCGACGGCATCAGGGGTCTTATGCGGCAAATATGAGAACCGAACCGGTCCGGATCTCCGATAGCAAGGGAGATGGTGCAGGGCCGACCCAGTATAAGAATATCACCGATCAGACCCCTCCGGAGCCGAATAGAGCGGAGAATAAAACCGGTCCTGAGCGGTCCGATACCGCGACCGGTAGCAGGGAAGTATCGCCACAACTTCGAGCAATGGCATCTTCTGGGGTGATGGTCAGGACCAAGGCTGCCGGAACGATCCGTCGGGAGGCGGCAGATCTTCGACCGTTCCCAGATAATGCCTCAAAAGCCGCGCCTACCGGTCGAGGTCGCAAGCACCCTTCTAGAGGAGAGGACGGACCCGATGCTGAGGAGAAGCCTGGCCGAAGAGCCGTCGATATCTCGGCCCCTTCTCCGTGGAGGGTACCGAGTCGGACCCCGAAGGTCTTGGGAATAGGCCGCAGACTTCCCGGCTCGAATGACGGAGAATTTCTCAAATCCTTTGCCCAGAACGAGGCTGATGAAGAGAAAGCGGGTGGAGTAGCGAGAGCGGGTCCTGCGAGAAAGGACCTCCCATCAACGGCTCAAACCCGAAAAAAGATCATTTATTCTTCAGAAGAGAATCAAAATCCGTCGATCTCCGGGATTATCAGATCTTCAGAGTTGGGAATGGATGGTCTCGATATTTCTCTTTTTAATCTTGGCCGGGGGTATAAGAGACTTGTTCCCGAGGACGATTCGATGGCGTCAACCATCGCCCGTCCGTTTGCCCCGCGGTCTTCTGAGTCCGTAAAGGGAACGTCCCCCAAATCGAAGGAGACTCCCACCTCAGTTGTCGTAAAGATCGGCCGCCTTGAGGTGCGAGCCGCAGAGACGCGCCCTCCGCCACCAAAGCCCCAGCGAAAGGCCGTCCCGCCAGCTCAGAAGCTATCGTTGGATGAATACCTCAAGCAACGGAACCGAGGGCGAGCATGAGCAACTTTCTGGCCATCGCCACCGTTACCGAGGCTCTCAAGCAGATTCTGGATGCCACGATGGGAAGAGACGTGCCCGGGGCGAACGCCACGGCAGTACGGCCGACAGAATCGGGAGGCAAGGGGGTCAACATCTACCTCTACCAGGTCAGCCCCAACCCCGCCTGGCGCAACGAGGATCTGCCCACCCGTCGCGATGACGGCACGGTAGTCCAGCGCCCCCGGGCAGCGCTGGATCTCCACTACCTTTTGACCTTTTATGGGGAAGAATCGAATCTCGAGCCTCAGAGGCTGCTGGGGAGCGTCGTCAGCAGCATTCACGGCCAGCCGGTGCTGACACGCCAGCAGATAAGGGACGCCATCACCAACGCAGAGAACGGATTTTTGAACGGGTCAGACCTCGCAGAGGAGGTCGAGCTGGTCAAGTTCACCCCGATCCCTCTCTCGCTAGAGGAGCTTTACAACCTCTGGTCAGGATTTTTTCAGACGTCGTACTCCCTATCCGTCGCCTACCAGGCCTCGGTGGTCTTCGTCGAGGGGATGGAGATCCCCAGAAGAGCTCTCCCCGTCCTCGAACGTAACATCTACGTCGCGACGTTTCGCCAGCCCATCGTAGAGGAGATTTCGTCTATTGAGGGGTCCAACAGCCCCATAGTCTTCGGTAGCAGATTGGTCATCAAGGGGAAACGACTCCGAGGCGAAGTGACCCGTGTGTTGATGGGTGGAACGGAGGTCGAGCCAGAAGAGGTCAATGATACGCAGATCAGCCTCGCACTGCCAGCCTCTCTTCAATCAGGGGTTCAGAGCCTCCAGGTAGCCCAGAAGGTGATGATGGGAACGCCGCCCGAGGCTCATCGCGGCGTCGAATCGAACGTTGCGGCCTTCGTTTTGCGCCCGACCATCACGAGCATCAACGACGCGACAAAGGTCGTGAGCATCAGTCCTACCATCGGCCAGAGACAGCGCGTGGTCATTATCCTGAACGAGCTGACAGAACTGGCCGAGAACTCACCAGCCGCCTACACGTTCGTTCTTCCTTCTCGCGACGCCGACACAAACGAGATCAGCATACCCATAAGCGGCGTGAAGTCTGGGACTTATCTTGTGCGAGTACAGGTGGACGGGGCCGAAAGCCTGCTCGATGTGGAGGACGGAGCGTATGCGGGCCCGAAAGTGGTGATCGAATGAAAGTCACCACGATCCAGCATTGGCCCGAGGCAAACCAGAGCTATCTGAGCGCAGCTCTTGAGGAATTGCGTTGGTGGCTCGAGCTTCACATCGCCCAGATCGAGGGCGATGGCGGCGCTCTCTCTTCAGCTGAAAGGCGGCTGGATGAGGCGCGGCAGAACATGGAGCAGGCAATAGAAGGTCTTCCCGGGCCTGCAGCTATCCAGACCCTTGTTTCGGCCTTTCGCCTTTCTCCCTTCGAGCGGGATTTGCTTCTTCTATGCGCCGGCATGGAGCTTGATTCCGGATTCGCGCCGCTCTGCGCCGCTCTCCAGGGCGATACGAGGAGGGGTTATCCGACCTTCGGCATCGCCATGAAGGCTCTGGCTGGAGCCCACTGGAGCGCCTTCCTCCCTGCGGCGCCCTTGCGAAGGTGGAGGCTGGTGGAGATGGGATCAGGAGATGCATTGACCACAAGCCCCCTGAGGATCGACGAGAGGGTCCTCCACTATCTTGCGGGGCTCTCGTCCCAGGACGAACTGCTCCGGGGGATGGCGGACCCCGTCTTTGCAACAGAGGATCTTCCTTCTTCGCATAGGGCTCTTGCCCGTCGGATCTTCGATATCCTATCGAAGGACGGCGCTTTCGCCAATCCCATAATCCAGCTCTGCGGCGGCGATGACGCGGGAGGGCGGGCCATCGCCGCCTCTGCCTGTGCAGATCTCGGCCTTCAGCTCCACGCGATCCACGCCGCCGACGTCCCGGTGAAGGTCGCAGAACGTGAGGCTCTGGCCCGGCTCTGGGAGAGGGAGGCCATCCTCAGCGGGACCGCCCTCCTTCTGGACTGCGGAGATCTGGAGAGGGGGGATGGTGGGGATGGAAGGTCCCGGACGCATGCGGTCGTCTCTTTCGTCGAGAGGCTTGAGTGTATCGTTTTTGTTACAATTCCCCAGCCGGTCCGCTTCAAAAGGCGTCCATCCCTCCGGCTGGACGTGGAGCGGCCGAGACCTTCAGAGCAGCTGAAGATATGGCAGAGGGCGCTTGGTCCGCTGGCTCCGGGGCTGGACGGCGAGCTGGAGGGGCTCGTAGCCCAGTTCAATATGGGGACCAAAGAGATCCGGGACGCGAGCTCTGAGGCGCAGGCCTTGCTATCGAAAGAGGGTGGCGGGCCTGGGGCGTTTTCTTCCGTCCTCTGGAACGCCTGCCGCAGTCAGGCTCGTCCCCGGCTCGAAGATCTCGCTCAGAGGATCGATCCTGCAGCCACATGGGACGACCTGGTTCTGCCGGGACCGCAGATTTCGATATTGAAGGAGATCGGCGTCCACCTCCGGGGGCGGGCCAAAGTGTACAACGGCTGGGGCTTCGCCTCCAAAGGGTCCCGGGGCCTTGGGATCAGCGCCCTCTTTTCCGGCGACAGCGGTACCGGCAAGACGATGGCCGCAGAGGTTCTCGCCAACGACCTTCACCTCGACTTATATCGGATCGACCTAAGTCAGACGGTGAGCAAGTACATCGGAGAGACAGAGAAGAACCTCCGCCGGATCTTCGACGCCGCCGAGGACGGCGGCGCCATCCTCCTCTTCGACGAGGCCGATGCTTTGTTCGGCAAACGAAGCGAGGTGAAGGACAGCCACGACCGGTACGCCAACATCGAGATCAGTTATCTCCTTCAACGGATGGAGGCCTACCGGGGCCTTGCCATCCTCACGACAAATATGAAGAGCGCCCTCGACCGGGCCTTCCTCCGCCGGATCCGGTTCATAGTACAGTTTCCCTTCCCGGATGCGACGAACCGGGCCGAGATCTGGAGGCGGATATTTCCAGAAGAGACGCCCACCGACGGGGTCGACTTCGGTAAGCTCGCCCGGCTGAACGTCGCCGGGGGCAACATCAGGAACATCGCCCTTTATGCGGCCTTTCTGGCGGCAGATTCCGGCGAATCCGTGGGGATGGCCCACCTCCTGCGGGCCGCCCGGGTCGAGTACGCCAAGATGGACCGGGCCCCGACGGAGGGGGAGATCGGAGGCTGGACATGAACCTGGAGCTGCAGATCGAGGATCTGGTCCTGGACGGCTTTCCCGCAGCCGATAAGGACCGGATCGGACGGGCTTTGCAGGCGGAGCTGGAGCGGCTCTTTGCCGAGGAGGGCGTTCCGCCATCCCTTGGCAGCGGCGGGGATGTGGCCCTGCCGGACAACGGGAGCCTCAAGGTCGCGCCGAACGCGAGCCCGGAGGCGGTCGGCGCCCAGGTGGCTCGGGCGCTGTATGGAGGGATGAGGAAGTGATGATGGGAAAACAGGTTCGAGAGACAAAACAAAACTCGCCTCCGACTTCAACGAGCGGCCAGTTCGACCCGCGCCCCTTCGCCCCGCCGGTCGAGGAGCACGAGTCGCCCTCCAGAGAATTCCTGGAGAGGGCATCTAGGTTTGGCTACAGTTTCGGTGAGGTCTCCATTATTCCAAGGCAGGTTATCCAGCCTAACCTCGTAAGTGGTCCTCCAAGAGACTTCAGCAAGATGGGCGCTAATACACATGAAAATATAATTTTTATACAAAATCACTTGCAGCATTCAAAATTTATTCAGCCACACCACATTGATCTTAGGCCTAATTCATTAATAAATAAAGAAAGGATTAAGAACGCAAGAGATCAGCTCGATGACTACAGTTCAAATGAGGGCATTCTTCAACTTTGGCAACAGAAGTCGGAGGGGCGACCAATGCTGGCTTCTAGTATTGAGAATTGGTCAAGACAGCTAGGTACTGTATTACCGCATGTGTATATTCATCGAGATGAGCTTGCTAATAGATTAACGGCTGCCAGATCAGCAGATGCGATCACATTAGGTAATCATATTTATTTCGGAAAAGAAGCTTTTAAGCCATCAATAATTGCTCATGAAATGACACACGTTGCTCAAGCGAATTTGAGAGGAAGACAGGCTGAGACTAGTCTAAGGGAGAGAGAGGCTTGCCAGTCACAGCCCTTATTGATTCGAGGTCAATCATATAATGTCAAATTCCCCGGACCAGCTACGGAGCCGATGTCGCACCCCGCTGCAAGAATATTAATTCGAGCTGGACGTTGGCTCTTGAGGCGCACAACTAACACAATTTCAAAACATATAGCCCGGCACGGCAGGAGAATTGCTGGGAGAGCTGTGCATTCAGTGTTTAGGAATCCAAGAGAAATTCGTTATCTTGTTTCCCGTACCATTCGTGACGCAACCGCTCTTGCACAAAGGGCAACCACACACGGTGCCGAAGATGTGATTAGCCAGGGCGGGTTACGAGTCTTTCGACAAGCGACAAGAACGCCTGGAAAATTTCGATATGTTTTGGAAAATGATCTTGGTCGTGCAATCGGTACAAGAGGAGAACGAATTCTCCGACTGATTATTGATGAATCTGGCAGGTTGGTAACAGCTTTTCCTGTTGACCGATTTATGGCTTTAGGATTAACCGCTGGAGCTGCAACAATCTTTGGTGAGAGGGCCGCTACAGCTTCTGAACGGGTTCGGGAACGGATTGAAGCAGAAGAGAACCGCCCAACGGATTGGATCGGAGAAATATTGGATTTTCTTAATCCTTTGTCAGGAGGCAGCCTTAATGAAGGAGAAGACCTCATGCTCGATGTCGATCGCATTATCGCAGAGACAACAAATCAAGTAATACGTGAAATCGAGGAAACGGAGAATGTAATACTCAATCAAGATCAGCGGAGAGCTATTAGAGATCTAGTTGAAGTTGGTGTCGGCAGCCCACTTGAACTAGAGGATATTGAGGAAGACTAAATAGCATGGTATCAAAGCTCTTTGAAAGAAGTAATCCAGAATTGGATAATATCCAGATTGAATGGGCCTTTTTGGGAGTGGAAGTTCCAAATGCTTGATCAGATTGTAGGTTTTGTGGACGTAACTGGCAATCTGGATGGCCATATTGAGATAAAAACCATAAGTTGGTGGCAAGCTGTTTTAGATGGCAATGGCAAACGATACCGTACACGCGCTACCATTTGGTTCATCAATGTCATGTTGGGGAACTTCCCACTTCCTTCAGGTGAGACGGCCTATGCATAAGCAATCTACAGCGGGTGAGGATGAGAGAAAGCCCGCGAGCGAGAATTGTAATCATCGGATTCGTGATATCAATTTAACAAGGAGGATAGAACGATGGAAGTTAAAGCAACTAAGACAAGAACCTGCGCCCCTGGCGTCTGCGACGCCGAGAGGACGCAGGGGCTCAGAGCACCGGCGCCGAAGGGAGATCATGTGCTGGTCGACCTGAAAGGACCGGGCCTGTTTATTGCGGCGGCGATAACCAAGCAGGGAGGGTCCAACGACCTCACCTTTGTGATCCTCGATCTCGACGGCAAGAACGTGACCAACCACTCTTTCGCCGCCGCAAAGAACGCCGGTCTGACCCAGCAGAACCCCTACGGGGTAGTATGCCTCCAATCGGATAAGCTTCAGACCTTGACCGTGGGCTACCCTCTGCCCCTTCACTTCGACAGGGAGCTGAAGCTCTCGGTCAAGGTGAACGAGGACGGCGTGGTCCAGATCCTCGGAAACGTCATCCACGGCAAGTAGCCTCCGGCGCCCCCCTAACCTCTGATGCCGGGCGGCGAGAGCTGAGCTGAGCAAAGCCCTCCCAGAATTAAGGGCTCACCTTCTAATAACCGCCAACATTCCCCTTAACGAGGTTCCGATGACCAGAAAAACGCACCTCCAAGAGAAGCCCCTTTCGAGTTCGCCCCTCACACCCACGAAGAGCTGTCTCGGACCGCGCCCCTTCGCCCCGCAGGTCGAGGAGCATCAGCCGCCCTCAGCCGAATCGCTGGAGAGAGCGGCCCGGTTCGGCCACAGCTTCGGCGATATCGACCTATTTCCCAGGCCGGTTATCCAGCCCAAGCTCAGGCTTGGGCCCGTCGGCGATCGGTATGAGCAGGAGGCGGACCAGGTGGCTCGCAGGGTGGTCGAGTCGATCTCGTCCCCGGATCAAGAGTCAGTCCAGAGGCAAGAGGACTTGGAATATGAGGACGAGCTGGACCTAGAAGAGGACGAGGAGCTGCAGCGGAAGGTCGCCGGACTCGCACCCGCCGCCGGTGGCGCCGACGTCGGCCCCGACCTGGAATCGTCGATCCATCGGGCGCGGTCCGGTGGGCAGCCCCTCTCGGACGGTGTGCGCCAGCCGATGGAGCGGGCCTTCGGCGCCGACTTCGGTGGCGTCCGGGTTCACACCGGCGGAGAGGCCGACAGGCTCAATCGATCGCTCCAGGCGCAGGCTTTCACCACAGGGCAGGACATTTTTATGAGGCGGGGCGAGTACCGGCCCGGAAGCTCCGAGGGGCAGAGGCTCTTGGCGCACGAGCTGGCGCATGTGGTACAGCAAAATGAGGGTGTGCAACGAAACGCAATGCAGATGATAGTCCAGCGGTCGCATACAATAATCGAGGGTGAGAAGTACGAGTACGAGATTAATGGGGAAACGCACGAAGGAACCAGCCGTTGGGCGATAAGCGATAAATTGGATGTTACCATAAACATCGACGGTCAAGAGTATTTAATTCCCCCTGCTGCGATTCATAACCAAGAACTGCCAAATATAGGCACGAGAGGAAACGTGCTCCTCGGTGGTGTGACAGTTATATATAAAAATAATGAAGGAGAGATCATAACCGAATATTACCATTTCGGTATGCAGCAGTATAAACCTGAAAAGAAAGAAGGATTAACCCTCCACTCTGAATTTTTGTATCTGATCGGCCACATCCCTATGGTCGCTAGTACGCTTTCGGAGGATGGAGTTTTGGGGGCAATCATAGAAGTCCGCCAGACCAATACACCATGTGCAGCATGCCAGAAACTTATTGCTGGAGTGTTAGCTAATCTTAAAGCAAGGTTGGGAAAGCCGGTCATAATCCGTGGAAGTGCCGAAAGGATCTATGAATCACAACCTGGCAAACTGGGCTCCAAGCTTCATGAACTGGCAACGAAAAAACGTTATTCCGGTGACTTTGGACTTAGTGAGGAGCGTCCTCCTCGAATGGAAGATGTGCATGGCGTTCACCTTGTAGTCTAAGCCCGAAGGTGACAAAAAGATGATGCATTCAACCTCAAGCGAAATGTGCACAAATACGCCATTAATTTTGTGAAATATTGATGATTAAATTTTATTACTTCGGGAGCGCAGAGGGTCACGAATACCCCAACCTTTAGGTTGGGGATGAAGTGGACCCTCGCCCGTTTTTCGTGCTCCTTTAAATCGATAAAACATTAGTGACTGTTCATGGGAATCTAGGCAACAAAGACTCGAGAATTTCTGAAATCCGGAAAACCGGGCGTGCGGCCCCGAAGCATACCCCGCCCTTTAGGGCGGGGTGGGCCGCACGCAATTTGATAAAAATAGTGCATACGACTCCGATTTGGTTGATAAGCATTTAAAATTTATGAATATATATAACAGTGTAATTGACATTCAAGATGGTTCAATATATAATAGTATATAAAAATACTGAATAGTTTCGGATTAACACCTAAAGTTCAATCAACCAAAAGGAGCCCACCAACCATGACCCTATCTCCCCGCCTCCTTAAAGGCGCCATAGTCGCCATCGACCCGGATAACCCCCTCGCCAGCGTCACCGTCTTCCAGTACAACCCCTCCACCCTGACCCGGAGGCTGGAACCCCAGACTTTGGGGGGCGAGAGCCGGGCCGAGCCCCTGCGGATCCGGGGCGCCCCCGTGGAGACGATCGATGTCGAGATCGAGATCGACGCCTCCGACCAGCTGGAAAAAGGGGGTCTGACCGCCTTTGCTATGGGGATCTACCCCCAGCTTTCGGCCCTGGAGATGCTCATCTACCCCAAGAGCAGTAACGTGATCGCCAACGAGGCCCTCCTCAAGCAGGGCACGATCGAGATAGTCCCCCCCGAGGCCCCTCTCACCCTCTTCGTCTGGGGGCCGTCCCGGGTCCTTCCGGTCCAGATAAAGAGCTTCAGCATCACCGAAGAGGTCCACGACACCAGGCTCAACCCCCTCCAGGCGAAGGTTTCCCTCAGCATGAGGGTCCTCAGCTACAACGACCTGCCCTCGGATCATGCGGGCCACAAGATCTTCCTCGCCCACCAGGTGGCAAAAGAGGTGATGGCCACCGCCGGGAGCACCGGAAACCTAGGCTCGGTGGTGGGTAGCAACATAAAGCTGCTCTGAAAGAATTATATTTATAAAATATTTTGGATTGATTGATTGAGGTGAAACCATGTTCGAACCCTCCAGCCGCTATTATTCATTGGAGACGGCCACCTTCACCCTGCCGGACGGAAGGATAGTGGCCTATAAACGCCGCCGATTCCTCCCCCGGGGGGAGGGGATGGACCTCCTAATGGAGGTCACCGTCACCGAAGGCGACCGCCTCGACCTGATCGCCTTCCGCACCCTCGGCGATCCGGAGATCTTCTGGCGGATCTGCGACGCCAACGACGCCATGAACCCCTTCGACCTGGTCGCAGACGGCGAAATCGGACGAAAATTGCGCGTTCCCATTCCGCAGGCCTGAGGAAAGATGAGCAAGACGGGCATTTATCTGACGCTATGGATCGGCAAGTCATCCCCCAAGCCCGCCAAGCGAGAGCTGGCCGAGGCGCTCCAGAGCGTCGAGGTCACCCACAGCGAAGAGGGGAGATCCGGATTCCAGGTCACTTTCCAGACATCAAATAAAGGGATCAAGGGCTCAGAGGATCTGAAGCCCTTCAGCCGGGTCATCCTCATGGTCACCATCAACGCCGTCCAGCAGGTCCTCATGGACGGGATCATCGTCCACCAACAGCTTACGCCCAACGATGATCCCGGAACGGGAACCTCCACATTGACGATCACCGGCGAGGACGTCAGCATCATGATGGACCTGAAGGAGAAAGCGATGCCTCACCCCGGCCAGGACGAGGCCACCATCGCCAGGTCCATAATCTCCAGCTACTCCCGGTACGGACTGACCGATGGCGTCGTAAACCCCAAGACGATCAACCGTCCCAGTGTCAACGATTGGACCCCCAGACAGAAGGGCACCGATCTTGAGCTTCTCAAGAACCTGGCAGAACGCTACGGTTTCGATTTTTATGTCATCCCAGGCCCCAAGCCCAAAAAGAACACCGGCTACTGGGGCCCTCCCAAAAGCAAAGGATCCCCTCAGGGGGTGCTCAACGTGAACATGGGGCCCAACAGCAACGTGGAGACGATCAACTTCCGGTACAACGCCCTCGCTCCCGTCAGGATCGAAGGACAGGTGCAGGACCGCGAGACAAACCAGATCGAGTCCGTCCAGGCCACCTCCAGCCAGCGGCCAGAGCTTTCCAGAGAGCCTGCGCTGACATCACAATCTGACGTTCGCACTCGTCAGTTCCGCCAATCAGGGCTCAACGCCAGGGAAGCCCTGGCCCGCGCCCAGGCCATGACAGACAGCTCCGTAGACGATGTGGTCACCGCCGAGGGGGTGCTCAACACCCTCCGTTACGGCGACCTCCTGAAGCCCCGCGTACCGGTGAACCTGCGCGGCGCAGGCCACGGCTACGACGGAACTTGGTACGTCAAGAGGGTGACCCACTCAATCCAGAGGGGAGATTACAGACAGCGGTTCGTCCTGGCCCGTGAAGGGATGGGACCAAAAACTTCGAGGGTATAAAATGACTCCTGCATTTTTCGGAAAATATCGGGGCAAAGTTCAGAACAACAAAGATCCCCTCAAACTCGGCAGGCTCCAGGTCCAAGTCCCCTCGGTCCTCGGGGAGGACCACGACAGCTGGGCGATGCCCTCGGTCCCCTACGCCGGAAAGGGGGTGGGCCTCTTCCTTCTGCCCCCCGTCGGGGCGAACGTCTGGGTGGAGTTTGAGGCCGGAGATCCCGACCATCCCATCTGGTCCGGCTGCTTCTGGGGTACGGACGAGGTCCCGGCCGATCCGCCCGAGGAGAAGATGAAGGTCTTCAAGACCGACTCCCTCTCCCTGGTTCTGGACGAGTCGAAGAGCCTCACCCTGGAGCTGGGTTCGCCGGCCGTCAAAAAGCCGCTCAAGGTCGTCTTCGACTCCTCCGGGATCGAGATCAAGGACGGAAACTCCACCATCAAGATGACAGATTCAAAGATATCGGTCAAATCGAACGAGGTCGAGATCAAAAACAACGGTTTCAGCATCAAGCTGACGACCTCCAAGGTCACCATCAACGACGGCGCTCTGGAGGTGATCTAACTGGCAGACTTTCTCCAGCACGTGGGGATCACCGCCATCTGCCCTCACAGCGGCCAGATCTCCGTCGTCTCCACCAACACCAGGGTGAAGGCGATGGGCCAGTATGTGGCTGTCATGGGAGATACCTACACCGTGGCCGGCTGCCCCTTCATGGTCGGTACCAAACCCCAGCCCTGCGTCAAAGTCCAGTGGATCGTCCCAGCCATTCGGGTGAAGGTGATGGGAAAACAGGTCCTTCTGAAGGGGAGCACCGGGATCTGTCTGAGCGCTGAGCAGATACCGCAGGGTCCTCCCAACGTGATCGTGACCCAGATGAGGGTCAAGGGGGTCTGAAGATGGAGATAGCCTACCCTTTTCGGATCGACAGCAGAGGAAGAACCGCGTCTTGCGACGCAGAACGGCACGTCCGAGACCTGATCGAGCAGGTTCTCTTCACCATGCCCGGTGAAAGGGTCAACCGACCGGACTATGGCTGCGGCATAATGCAGCTCGTCTTCGCTCCCAATAGCGACGAACTCGCCTCTGCCACCTCGTTTCTCGTCCAGGGTCAGCTTCAACAGTGGCTCGGCGACCTGATCCAGGTGGAGGCGGTGAAGGTGGAGAGCGTCGAATCCACCCTGAACGTGACGGTCCAGTACATTATCCGACGAACCCAGCAGCTTCATGTGGCACAGTTTTCGCGTGAGGTATAAGATGGGCACCCAGTACTACTGCAAAAACGAAAAACGCCGGGAACTGGTCCGCGATCGCGTGGGTCCGGACGAAAAGCCCCTCCTGAACGGAATCGATTACCTGGAGGTATCCCCGGACCAGACGGTGCTAGAAGTTCACTTCATCCACAAACTCCCCGGCCAGGAAGGCGGGGTTCCAGCAGACTCCGACGAGCTGTCTTCGAAGAATGTTGTCATCGAAGGCGGCGTCCGGGTTCGAGACGTCCGCGTTGAATCGGTCGAAGCTGGCGGAGATGTTCTGACGGTCCACGTGAACGTACCCGGCGACTTTTCGTCTTACAGACTCCGGCTGGTTCTATCTGCGGGATCTTCGAATCCGCCTAAAGGATTCGACAAACAGCTATCAGAGGTCGAGTTCTCTTTTAAGGTAAACTGCCCCAGCGACTTCGACTGCATGTCAGCCACGGTCTGCCAGAAAGAGAGTTTCCCGGAACCTAATATCGATTATCTCGCCAAGGACTACGCCAGCTTCCGAAGCCTGATCCTCGACCGTCTCTCGGTCATCATGCCGGACTGGAAGGAGAGAAGCCCCGCAGATCTCGGGATCGTGCTCACAGAGCTTTTGGCCTACGCGGGAGACCGCCTCAGCTACTATCAGGACGCAGTGGCGACTGAGGCTTATCTCACCACGGCTCGCAAACGAGTTTCCGTCAGGCGCCACGCCCGTCTTCTGGACTATCATATATCCGACGGATGCAACTCCAGAGCCTGGGTCTGTTTTGAGCTGGACGGGGACGATCCAGTTCTTCTGGTGAGAGAAGACGAAAAGACGAAGGATAGAACGAAGCTGCTCACAAGCTGCGGCGAAGGGGCCGTGCTGGACTGGGACGATTGGCAAAACCTGGCCCTCGAAGACCGTCCGGAGGTCTTTGAACTTCTCCACGACGTCACCCTGTACCCAGCACATAGCGAGATCTGCTTCTACACATGGGGGGACGACGAGTGCTGCCTCCCGAAGGGAGCGACCCGAGCGACTCTGGTAGATGACGGTCTGAACCTCCAGGCAGGGGACGTGCTGATATTCGAAGAGCTACGTGGGCCAACCGGCAATAGGGAGGATGCTGATCCTGCTCATCGGCAGGTTGTGAGGTTGATCGACATATCTTATGGTATAGATCCTCTGAACATAGATCCCCTGAACAAAAAAATAGCTGAGATCGAGTGGCATCATGAGGACGCCCTGACATTTCCGCTCTGCATCTCCGCCCGCTCATCCCTAATAGATAATGAAGAGGACGATAAGGCGATCTCCTGCGCACGAGGCAACGTAGTCCTGGCGGACCACGGCTGCACCCACCAGGACGAAGACCTGGTGCCGGCAGAGGTACCTTCCATCGGAAGATACAGGCCCCAACTCCAACGTGGAGGTCTGACCTTTAGAGCCGATTACGATCACAACGACGCCCAGAAGACTTCTGCTTTCGCCACCATAGGCCAGGACCCTCACCAGGCGCTTCCCGCAGTGGAGCTGACCTTTGAGGGCGACTCCTGGCGTCCAAGGCGCGATCTTCTCAGCAGCGACCGGTTCGCCACCGAGTTCGTGGTGGAGACGGAGGACGACGGCAGATCGCAGCTGAGGTTCGGCGACGACCAGATGGGAAGACAGCCCTCCCCGGGAACTCGTTTTAAGGCCTCTTACCGGGTCGGCAGCGGAAGCTCGGGAAACGTCGGGGCCGAAGCGATCAGACACCTCGTCTTTCCCAGTGGCCATCCCGCTACGAAAGGCGAGATCACGAAGATAAGAAACCCCCTTCCCGCCCAGGGGGGCACCGACCTTGAGCCCACATATCAGGTATCTCTCTACGCGCCCCAGGCGTTCCGAAGACAGGAGAGAGCGGTGACAGAAGACGATTATGCTGAGGTGACAGAGCGCCATCCAGACGTTCTCAAGGCGGTGGCGACCCTCCGGTGGACCGGAAGCTGGTACACCATCTTCGTCAGCGTCGACCGGAAAGAGGGGAGGAAGGTGGACCGAGAGTTCGAACGAGATCTGCGCGACTTTCTGGAGCGGTTCCGGTTGGCAGGCCATGACATCGAGATCGAAGGGCCGAGGTTCGTTCCCCTCGATATCGCCTTCAAGGTCTGCGTCGCACCCGGTTATGTGAAGAACAACGTTCGAGAGACCCTTCTTGAGACCTTCGGCAGCGTCAACCTTCCGGAGAGAAGGCGTGGGTTCTTCCATCCCGACAATTTCACCTTCGGCCAGCCTGTCTATCTGAGCAGGCTGGTGGCGGCTGCCATGCGAATCCCAGGGGTGCTGTGGGTGGAGACGCTCCGGTTCCAGCGGTGGGGCCGGAAGGCCAATGGAGATATCGAAGCCGGGATGATCGAGGTCGACCGGCTGGAGATCGCCAGGCTCGAGAACGATCCGAGCTTCCCGGAGAACGGCAAGATCGAGTTTCTGATGACGGGAGGGATGTGACCGTGACTTCCGACGATGGAAAACTGGATGCGTGCGGCTGCTGTGAGGGGATCGAGCCCCGAAAAGCTCGTTACAACCGGCCCGGCTTGCCGTCTATAGATTACAGACTGGATACTCACTCGGGCTTCTTGCGAAGAGCCCTCTCCAAGCTCCACCTCCAGAAGGCTGCAGACAAATCTCAGCCCCTCCGAGCCCTGACCACCCGGTCCATAGACGATCCCGCCATCGCCTTCCTGGACGCCTGGGCTTTAGTGGCGGACGTTCTTGCCTTATATCAGGAACGAGCGGCCAACGAGGGGTTTTTGCGCACCCTTCAGGAGAGACGTTCTGCCCTGGAGCTGGCGAGGGCCATAGGATACGAGCTGAAGCCTGGGGTTGCCGCGAGCGTTCATCTCGCCTTCACCATGGAGGACTCGCCCGGCTCGCCGAAGACGGCTCTGGTTCCGAAGGGCCTAGCGGTCAAAAGCATCCCGCCGCCGGGAAAGCTGCCCCAGACCTTCGAGACCTCCGAGGATATCGAGGCGCGGGTGGAATGGAACGCCCTCGCCCCCCAGCTCACCGAAGAGCAGAGGGTGGGGGACGGTTCTACCGAAATTTTGCTGGAGGGGCTCGATACGTTCCTCCAGCCGGGAGATGCCGTCCTCTTCGTCAAAGAGGTGAGCTCTGAAACCGGGGGCATAGGCTGGCAGATTCGCATCCTGACGACGGTGAAGCTGGACCCTGAGGGGAGCTACACCCTCGCGGCCTGGGATGACCCGCTGACGGATCTTGGAGACCCCGAAGACGAATTCTTCGCCAACCCTCAGGTCTTCGCCATGCGAGAGCGACCCGATCTCGACAGATCCGGTCTCGTCAAGGGCAGGATCGACCTTGAGGGAGTCTATCCCAGGATCCTGCCGGGAAGCTGGGTTGTGATGACCCTAAACGAAGATCTCCACGAAAAAAGTCTCTACAAAGTCGAGAGCGTCTCCCTCATGACGGAGGAGAGGACGGTCAAGGTGGTAGTGCCTCCGTCGGAGGGGTGTCTATCCCCACCCGACCCCCTCGAATTCACTTCAAAAGTTAAGATCACCCGCATCAAGCCCGAAGTTGGCGGAGATCTGTCCCAATTCTCCGATCTTGAAACCGCCATCTTCGCCCAGAGCGAGCCCCTCAGCCTTGCGGTGAAGGTCCGCGAAGGTCTGATCGAAGGGGAGACGATCGAGCTGGAGAGGGCGGTCTACGGTCTTGCCCCCGGAAAGATCCTGATCGCCAGCGGAAAGCTGATGCGAGCCCGGATAGAGGCCGACGACCTCTCCCTCGTCTCCTCCAGGGGCGTCAAGAAAGATCTAATCAGAGATGACTCGCTTCAGGTGCTGAAACCCCCCGAGGCCACCGAGCTTCTCTGGACCCCCGAGGGCGAAGGCTTTGTGGGCACAGTCATGGCGGACGTCGGCGATATAGTCTTCGAGGCCAGCCCGGATTCGGATGACGAGGAAGCATGGGCTCTTGTCATGGTCGACGGTTTGAAGCTGGTCTCAGAGGAGGGGGTCGAGATAGGTCTGACCAAGGACGAGGTTTTGAAGGTTTCTGATCCGCCTAAAGACGTCAAGCTCATCTGGACCCTGAGGGACGGCGACGGCTTTGAGGGGTCGGTGACGGCTCTTGTGGGAGAGATCAGCCCCCAGCCTGCTCAGGAGAAGGATTCGATAACTAGCGAAGTTGTGACCCTGGACGGCACCACGAGGATTCGGGGCAAAACCGTCCTCTTGCTCAAGGAGCCGATGGAGAGCTGCTATGATCCGGCAACCTTCCGGGTTTATGCCAACGTCGTCCGCGCCACCCATGGCGAGACCTTGAAGGAGGTTATGGGAAGCGGCGACGGCTCAAAGTCCAACCAGAGCTTCGAGCTTGGAAAGCCAGATCTGACTTACGTTTCTGCCCCCACCTCCTCCGGCACGAAAAGCACCCTTGAGGTGAGGGTCAACGGCCTCCTCTGGAAGGAGCTTCCATCCCTCTACGGAGTCGACGAGAGAAGCCAGAGCTACGTCGTCCACATAGACGACGATGCCCTGGCGACGGTCATCTTCGGCGACGGCATAAGCGGTGCACGCCTTCCCACCGGCGATGAAAACGTTGCTGCAACTTATCGCAGCGGCGTCGGGCCCGACGGCGAGGTGGCCGGGGAGAGCCTGACCATCCTTCAGAGCCGACCCCTCGGGATCAGCGAGGTGACAAACCCTCTGCCAGCTTCCGGAGCTGCGCCCCCCGAGGAGCTTTCGGACGCTCGATATAACGCCCCCTTGACGGTTCTCACCCTGGACAGGATCGTCTCCTTGCGCGACTTTGAGCACTTCGTCAGGTCTTTTGCTGGCATCGGCAAGGCTCAGGCCGTCTCGATCCCCCTGGGGCAGAGCAACGTGGTTCACATCACCATCGCCTCTTCCAGCGGCAAGGAGGTGGACCAGGGTTCGCAGCTCTACAAAAACCTCGTCACGGCGATAGACGCCATGAGAGACCCAGTGGCCCGGGTCCGGGACCGAGTTTTTGTAAAGAGCTTCAAGCTTCAGACCTTCAGCCTAAAGGCGGGAGTTTTGATAGATCCTCGCCTCGTCGCCGAGGAGGTTCTGGACCGGATCAAGGCCGAACTGAGTCGGACCTTCTTCTTTGATAACCGCGATTTCGGAGAGTATGTGACGGCTGCCGAGGTTCTGGCCGTCATCCAGACCGTCGAGGGTGTGATCGCGGTGGACCTGGACAGACTGGAACGAGACGACTCCCCGAAGACCGGAACATCCTTGAAGACCGTTCTGGTGGCCGAAAGAGCCCGATTAGACGAGGAAAGTGGCGCCATACTCCCCGCAGAACTGCTCTTGTTGAACCCCGCCGACGAAGGCGCTGTGCTTGAGGAACTGAGATCATGACCGAATCGACGAAGGAACGACTTTACAACCTTCTGCCCGCCGTCTATCGGGCTCGCGACTTCGCTGAGGGCGAGCCTTTGAGGGCCCTCCTGAACCTGGTCGAGGGCGAGATGCGGCTTTTGGAAGAGTATATCGAGGGGCTTTACGACGATTGGTTCATCGAGACCTGTGCAGACTGGGCCATCCCCTACATCGGGGACCTACTCGGGGTTCACGCCCACCACTCTCTTTCAGCGGGGGTGGCGAATATGCGAGGTTATGTGGCCAACACCATCGCCTACCGGAGGAGGAAGGGGACCGCCTCGGTTCTGGAACAGGTCTCCCGGGACGTTACAGGCTGGCCTTCTCACGCCGTCGAGTTCTTCCAGCTCCTTGCCGTATCGCAGCACCTTAACCATCTCCAGCTGGAGAAGGGCCGGACGGCCTGCGTTCGGAACGCCGACGAGATGGAGCTGGTGAACGGGCCCTTTGAGACGGCGGCCCACACCCTGGACGTCCGGAGAATAGCGATTCGGGGAGGGAGGTACAACATCCCCAACGTCGGGATCTTCCTCTGGAGGCTCCAGAGCTACCCCCTGGACCGGGCCGCCGCCCGCAAGATCGATGAAGGCCGGTACACCTTCGATCCCACCGGCCTTGAGATCCCCCTCTTCAACAGGCCCCAGACCGAAGACTGGATCTTTCATTTATCTGAGGAGATCAACGTTCCCGGGCCGCTGCGCCGCTATCCTCTTTACAACGAACTCGAGGCGCGTCGCCTTGGGGACCATCCCCATCCGTCATATTTCGACCCTAACCCGGTATTCGGAGTCGATATAGTCTTTGAAGAAGGGGGCAAACCTCGAAGAATACCGCCCGAGGACATCTTCATCTGCAAGATGGCTGAATGGCGATATCCTCCCTCTGAGCCTGAGAGAGCGATAAACAACGTATCGGGTTTTGACGTCGAAGTAGAGGCGAACGGTGGGGGTTATCGTCCCTGGTTCAGCGGTGAGGTGGTGGAGGTCTTCAGCGATCAGAAAAATAACCCGGGAATATTTGCCACCATCATGAAGGCTGAACTAGATGTTGCCGGTTGGTTGTTGACCCTCGACGAGGACGTCTCGACGATGGCAAGGCACCCGAACCTGCGCATCAGAAGGATTACAATCGCAGTGGATCCTGAAAGAGGAAGGCTCACAGTTCTCGAGGCGGCCTCGCCTCAGAAGGTTCTCGCCAGCTTCTCTTACGGCTTCAGCGGCGACGTGGGCGCGGGATCCTACGATCGCACTTCGTCGATTCGGGAAAGTCTGGCTGGCGAAGTGGACTGGCAGGTCGGGGTGAGTCAGTCCATAAAAGAAGCAGGAAATAGCAGAAATGATCCTGATGACGAATTTGAGATGGATAATATCTTCCCGGATCTTGAGAGCGCCGTTGCAGAATGGGCGAGCCAGATCGACGAATGGAAGGAAAAGGGTGTCCTCGATGGCAAAATCGGGATGATCGTCATCATGGACAGCCGGACCTACGAAGAGGTGAATCTGGAGATAGCCGTTCCGGAAAGCTGCCAGCTTCTGATCGTGGCCTCGGACTGGCTTATTCCGAGGTTGGAAGGCCAGTTCGCAGCCAGGGGTCTGAGGCCTCACATATTGGGGAAGATCGAATTATCCGAAGGTACGTCGTCTAATTCTAACGAATCGTCTAATTCTAAAAAAGAACCCGGCGAGCTCGTTATAGACGGCCTCCTGATCGAGGGGAAACTGGAGGTCAAAGACGGCAATCCTAGCCTTAGGGTCGCTCACACCACTCTGGTGCCGACGGAGAGGCCTGAAGAGGACGCAGGAGGCATAGAAGTTGACGACGGCTGCTCAGCAGAATTGACGCTTGAGCGGTCGATCTGCTGCGGGCCGATCGTGATGGCCGGCAGCGCGTCGCGATTAATTCTGAGAGAGAGCATCGTAGATGCAGCTATCGCAAACGACGCCATAGACGCTGAGAACGCCACCGCAGAGATCTACCGGTCCACAGTCCTGGGCAAAAGCCGTCTTCGCCGTCTGGAGGCCCACAGCTCCATATTTATGGGGGAGGTGACTGTGAAGCTGCGGCAGCAGGGATGTGTCCGGTTCTCTTACATCCCCATAGAATCGAGTTCGCCTCGGCGTTTCCGTTGCCAGCCAGACCTGGCGCTGGCGGCAAAACGGGAGGCGCT
The DNA here is from genome assembly GCA_002506535.1 of Methanothrix harundinacea. Classification (GTDB taxonomy): domain Archaea; phylum Halobacteriota; class Methanosarcinia; order Methanotrichales; family Methanotrichaceae; genus Methanocrinis; species Methanocrinis harundinacea_B. The sequence continues at coordinate 133,315 of DAXT01000021.1, read as the reverse complement.
GGGGAGAGATCTATCCCTCGAGGAGAAGAGGGGGGTGAAAATTCGCCTGCGTCCCGCGTTCACATCATTTCATTACGGCGATCCTGGCTATGGCCAGCTCAGCTTCGCCTCTGCCGAGGAGGTCCGGACGGGAGCAGAAGACGGCTCGGAGATGGGCGTCTTTGGCATTTTAGAGCAGCCTCAGCGGGAGGCTAACCTGAGGGCGGCTTTGGAGGAGTACATGAGGTTCGGGCTGGAGGCCGGGATCTTTTACGTGACTTAAATGCCGATAGGGGGCACTTCATGAAAGGAGATTTTTCACGGTTCACATTTGATCCGAAAAAGAACTACAACCGCGTCCTTCTGCAGCAGGGACGGGTCGTCCTGGACGCCGACTGGAACGAGCAGGGGGACATCCAAAAATATATTCGAGATACGGAAGCTGTAGACGTCGTCGGGCGATGCGGCGGACCCATCGACATCGCCGGGTTCAAAGTCGAGGTGGCGCCCGGCGGCCTGGACCTGACCCTATCATCCGGGCGGATGTATGTGGACGGGATATTATGCGAGCTGGACGAAGAACGAAAGATTCAACCGGTCATCGAAGATGAGGCTGCTGGAAGGTACCTGGCCTACCTGGACGTCTGGGATAGGCAGATCACCGCCGTTGAAGATGACGACATCCGGGAGAAGGCCCTGGGGGGTCCGGATACCGCCACCCGCGCCAAGACGGAGTGGCTCGTGAAGCTGAAGCGGTGCGATCTGGAGGAAGTATCGTGCCGGGAAGCGTCTTTGAGGCTAAAAGATCTGACGGATCCAGGAGACTCCCGCCTTGCCGTTCGCCTCCAGCCCCCTCAGAAAGATTCTGCCGCTGACCCGTGTGAAATCCTATCGGGAACGGCCTATCGAGGGCTTGAGAATCAGCTCTATCGTGTGGAGATTCACGAGCCGGGAGAGGTCGGCGAGGCTACGTTCAAGTGGTCTCGAAATAACGGCGCTATAGCCTTTGGCATAGTGGATTTAATAGAGGATGAAATCGAGGATGAAGGATCGCAGATCGCCGAGTCTTCGAACGAGTGTCACAGGGTGAAGCTGAAGCAGCTCGGCTGGGACCAGGAGCTGAGGATCCACAAAGACGACTGGGTCGAGGTTCTCGGCGACGAGACGGAACTTCTGGGCTTTCCCGGGACTCTGGCCAGGGTCGAGGATATCGATGAAGCTGATCTGATCCTGATCTTGACTGCGGACGTGGCAAAGCACATGAATGAATCAAACCCCAAAGTCCGTCGTTGGGACCTGAACGAAAGCGGGTTGGAGGAGTCCCTGTTAATCAAGGGCATCCCCACGGTGGCGGAGTTTGAAGATGAGACGGAATCCGGGAACGGCGGGTGGATCGAGCTTGAAGAAGGCATAGAGGTCTCTTTCAAAGCTGGCGACATTTATCGGACCGGGGACTTCTGGCTGATTCCCGCCCGAAATACCGGAGAGATCGAGTGGCCCCACCAGGAGAACGATTTTGTCCCGAAGTTCGGCATCCACCACCACAACTGTCTTCTGGCCATTCTCAGCAATATGGAAGGAACGTGGAAGATAGAAAGAGATTGCAGGAAGCTTTTCCCACCGTTGGCGGATATGGTATTTCTATCCTACGTCGGTGGTGATGGTCAGGAGGCGATGCCCGGATACGAACTTCCCGGGCCGTTCCGGGTCAGGGTGACGAGAGGGTCCTACCCCGTAGAGGGTGCAAAGGTAAACTTCAAGATCGACGGCAAAAAGGGCAAGCTCAGAGAAGTCAGTGGCGGGACGGACGAAATTGAGCTTGATCTTACAACAGATGAGAACGGAATAGCCGAATGCTTCTGCAAGCTGGACGAGAACGCAGCGATCGAAGCGGAACTGATCGAGCCCAACCCCACAGACCAAAACCCCATCTGGTTCAACGCAAACGTCAGCGTTGCAGAACAGGTGGCCTACAGTCCGCCAAGAGAGTGTCTCCAGCTTGAAGGCGTTGAGACCGTCAGGGATGCCATCAATGGTCTCTGCCGTCAGGTCTCGTTTTCATGCGTTGGTGGTGACGGCCAGGAGGCGATGCCCGGATACGAACTTCCCGGGCCGTTCCGGGTGAGGGTGACGAGAGGGTCCTACCCCGTCACCGGAGCGAAGGTCAAGTTCAAGATCGACCCCGCAAAGGGCGAGCTCAGGACGACCAGTGGTGGGGCGGGTGAAGCGGAGCTGGAAGTCTCGACGGATGAGGACGGGATAGCAACCTGCTTCTGCAGGCTGGACGAGAACGCAGCGATCGAGGCGAAGCTGATAAAGCCGACCCCAACGGATCAAAAACCCATCATCTTCAACGCCAACGTCAGCGTGGCAGAAGAGGTGGCCTACCGTCCGCCTGGAGAGTGTCTCCAGCTGGGCGGCGCTGTTACCGTCGGGGATGCCATCAATGGTCTATGCCGCCAGGTATCGTTTTCATCTGCAGGCGGCGACGGCCAGGAGGCGATGCCCGGAATAGAGCTTCCCGGCCCCTTAAGAGTCAGGGTGGCGAGAGGGTCTTACCCCGTCACCGGAGCGAAGGTCAAGTTCAAGATCGATCCCGAAAAGGGCGAGCTCAGGACGACCAGTGGTGGGGCGGGTGAAGCAGAGCTGGAAGTCTCAACGGATGAGGACGGCATAGCAACCTGCTTCTGCAGGCTGGACAAGAACGCCGCCATCGAGGCGAAACTGATGGAGCCGACCCCCACAGACCAGAGCACCATCCGGTTTTACGCAAACGTCAGCGTCGCGGGGCGGGTGGCATACGACCCCGCATCTTGCCCGAACCTCGGCCGTGCCCGGACGGTCCAGGCAGCCATCGACGGTCTATGCAGGCTCATACCAGCTGAGACGGCCCGCACGGTATGGGTTCACGGAAACAGCTTACAGATATATAATTTAGAGGGAGACCTTTCAGTCAAACGTCAGGGCTCTGGAGCTGTAGTTTCCGGGGTGAAGGGCTCGAAAGCCTTGATACATCTTTCGATACCTACGACCCAGGCCCCGGCAAACGACATGCCGATAGCTCACGAGGTTTTGATTCGGTTGAAGAGCTCCAGCAAAAGCGTCATCAGAGCGGCATCGGTCTATGACGGAGAAACGATGATATTTGAAGCTGTTGAACTGGAAGCTCCTACGAGCTGGGAGACGATACGGATCGGACCTATCGATAAGCCGATATCGACCGGAGTTGGCATATCTATCCAGATAGAGGTCGATGAGAGGGTCAGCCAGATAGAGTTTAGCGCTGCTGGATGTCAATTTTCGGCAAAACGGTGAAAGTCTAGATTTGGAGATTTGCTATGACAGACATTTCACGATCCACCTTCGATCCCAAAAAACGTTACAGCAGCGTGTGGATGCAGCAGGGTCGCGTCCAGCTGGACGCCGACTGGAACGAGCAGGCTGATATTGAGCTGCACCACCGAGGTACAAACGGCATAGACGTTATAGGAAGATGCGGTGGACCCAAACACCAAGCCGGTTTTGAGATCTTTGCGGGGTCAGGGGATCTATTTATCGGCAAAGGACGTTACTACGTCGACGGCATTCTATGTGAAAACGATGAGACCGTCCCCTACTCGCATCAGCCCGATTACCTGCCCGAAGAGGTAAATCACGCTGGTCGCTATATCGCATACCTGGAGGTATGGGAGCGGCAGATCACCGCCGTCGAGGACCCTGAGATCCGAGAGGTGGCCCTCGGCGGACCCGACACCGCAACCCGCACAAAGACGGTCTGGCAGGTGAAACTGGCGAAGCTGAACGAGCCCGGAGAGAACCCGGAAGACGAGTGCGGCTGTCCCGTCGAGACCCGGTCTGCAGGCCTTGCGGCCAGGACCGGACCTGCCGGACCCCTGGACCTGTGCATGGTCCAGCAGGGGGCGGGCTATCTGGGCCTTGAGAACCATCTTTACCGGGTCGAGATCCACGAGCCGGGAGAGACGGGAAAGGCCACCTTCAAGTGGTCTCGCGAGAACGGCTCCGTCCTGCGAGCCGTTGAGAAGATCGAGAACGATAGGATCACGCTCCAGAATTCCGGTATAGGGGTTGCGGGATTTTTCGCTTCTGGCCAGATGGTGGAGGTCACCGATGAAGTCCGGGAGCTGAGGGGCCAGCCGGGAGCTCTTGCCCTCCTGGAATCCGTCGATGGGAACGTCTTGACGGTGGCGGAAGGGTCCGACCTATCTGAAGCCGATTTTCCTTTGAAGAACGGACCGAAGGTCCGTCGGTGGGACCACCAGCCGCGAGAAGAAGACGACGGCAAAGGCGGGGCCATCACGACGGGCACCGATTGGATCGACCTCGAATACGGGATCCAGGTCAGGTTTGATCCCGGAGGGGACTACAGGACCTTCGACCACTGGCAGATGGCGGCCCGGAGGGCGACGGGTGGCATCGAATGGCCTCATGGCGAGGAAGATTTTGTCGAACGGTTCGGGATAAAACGCCATCGCTGTCCCCTGGCGGTTCTGGTGAGGTCGGGGACCGGCTGGTCTGTGGTGAAAGACTGCCGGAAGGTTTTCCCGCCCCTGACGGAGATAGAGGTAGAGGGTGGTGGCCTCGCGTGTGCGGTTCCGGTGGGGGTGGGTGGCGAATACGAAAAGCTGGCGGAGGCCATCGAAGATCTTTTAAAGAAAAATATAAAAAACCCTCTGAAGACGGTCTGTATCTGTCTATTGCCTGGAGAGCATATCGTCGAGTCCCTCAAAGTCTCTGACCCGACGAAGAAACCCCAGTTCCATCTCCACGTCAGAGGTTGCGGAAGATGCACCCGTTTAATCTCCCGGGGCCAGATGAGGATCGTCGGGTTAGCCACTATATCTTTCGATAATATGGCGATCGAGACGATAGATTCCAACGATCAAAAGCTTCACCCTTCAGGGGCGATCTTCTTCGAGGGGACGGAGAAGGTCGCCATTCGCTCCTGCAGGATTGAGGGGGAGGGAGCTCCCCTGATAAGGATCGGACCGACCACACGGCAGATCCTCCTATCTAACAACCTAATACTTCCAACCGATGTGGCCCAACGGTTAGCCCTGATAATCCACCAGGTTACCGAAGATGCGATGGTGGTCAACAACGTGATCAGAGGGAAGTTCAGTCTGGGCCCGGCACGGGTTCATCTGGGGCAAAGCCCCGTTTCCGTCGCCGATATCGGAAAGGGGTCGTCCAGCTTCCAGGCTCTGCCGTCGACCAGCTCATCCGGATCATATTCATGGCCCGACCTGACATCCGAGGAGCTGGCCGGAGCTTTGGACCTGATGAAGACGGGCCGGCTCGAATTCAGCGGTCCGGTGTGCGGGACCCTCCGGCTCTTCGGCAACCGGCTGACGAGGATCTTGGCCGAAGATATCGTCGTCGAGGAGGTAAAGGGCCTTCTCAAAGACGAGAACAATGTCGAAAAAGGAGCGAGAAAAGGGGAGATCTCCTCCCGGATCAAGAAGATCGACTCCTGGGTATTCCGGCAGATCCTCGCCGCCGATAACGTGGTGGAGGAGGAGAACGTCGTCTTCGAAGGGCAGAACCAGATCATAGCGAAGAACGTCTCCCTCAACTCCAACTGGTTCAACCTGGCGAGAAACGACCCTGAGACCACCTCAGGCAAGCGGCTCGGCTGGGTTCTGGCAGACGCCGCCTTCTACACAGGAAACAGCGGCAGAGAGGAGATAGAGATCTGCAACATATCGAGGGCGAGCGAGAAGGCCGGAAATACCGTCTCGATCGTCGAGTGCAGGCCAGCATATTACTATCTCGCTTACAGGGCCGAAGACGGGAGGGCCCTCGTCCGTCGGTGGAACCTGGACGGGTCCCGGAGGGCGGTAGTCTCGGAGACGTGGGAGAAAAATTGGGGTTTGGCTCCCTTTGAACTCAATTCTGCGCCCCATCTTCTGGCACGCAGGATCGATGGGGAGGGGATGGCGACCCTCGCCCTTTATAAATGGGTCCCCCCGGGCAGAAGGGAGAATCTCTGGTCCGCCACCTGGGAGTGCGAGCCTGACCGGACGACGACGCCTATCGAGATAGATGGCGGGGGTTACATCGTGGCGTACAGGCCCGGGGACGGGAACGTCCAGCTATGGCGCCGAAACCCCGACGGCTCCAAAAAGGTACTCGGAAGCGGATGGGGGCCGGGCTATAATCTGGTACCCTTCAACCTCAAAGGGGTCCCCCATTTTGTCGCTTACAGGCCAGAGGACGGGAGCGCCCAGGTCTACCGCTGGGGTGCCGACGGCCGGAGGGAGACGGTCGCCTCCGAGAAGTGGCACGAGGGTTGTCTTCTCCTGCCCTTTGAGCTGGAAGGGTCGTCGTACCTGGTGATGTACAGGCCAAATGGAGTCTTTCCGGGAGGTACCGGCAGAGATCACACCATGAAGGTCTATCGCTGGAACCCCGACGGGACGAGAGAAGAGGTATCGTGGTTCAACTGGTCCAAGGAGTCGGTCTTAATCCCCTTCGACCTCGGGGGAGCGCCCTGCGTCATGACCTACAGGCAGGCGGAAGAATCCTTTGATGTCCATCGGTGGAAGCATGTCACCAACCTGAAGATCGATCGGGATCTCGTCGGGACCGGCAAATGGACGCTGAAGGGCTACGCTCCGATGCCCTTTGACCTCGATAAGAAGCTCTACTTCCTGGCTTACGAAAAAGATGGAGGAAGGGGCGCCCTCTGTCGAGGAGATCTCAGCGGCACCACCATAAAGGTCGTGGTGGGGAGGTTCAGCAGCCTGCAGAAGAACTCGATCCCGATCCCCTTCGACCTGGAGGGGGTCGCCCATTTCGTGGCGTACGATCCGGGAGAAGGAAGGGCGCTCTTCATCCGGGGTAAGACGGAGGGCGGCGTCGACCAGCTGGAGACGGTCTGGACCGGGTCCTGGGACCCCTCCGACGCCATCATGCTCTTTCGCCTCGACGGTAAGGCCCACTATCTGGCCAGCAGGCAGAAGTCGGACGAGATCCTCCTCTTCCGCTGGAAGCCCGAGGACGGGACGAGGGATTTGGTCTGGAAGAGCGGCTGGGAGGCCGGATACACCCTCTTTCCCGCCCCCGCAAAGATATGCGGGACGGCCTCAGTCATCGCCTACCGGCCCTCCGACGGGCAGGTGGAGCTCTCCCGCTGGGATGCGGGCGGGTTCAGGGAGACGGTCTGGAAGGGCGGCTGGGACGCTGGCTGCGAGGTCCTAGTCTTCTTCATCCTCGCCGCCCGGCCCCACTATCTCGGCTACCGACCCGGAGACGGCCGGGTCCGGCTCTGCCGCTGGGACCCGGCGACGGGAAAGAGCGAAGCGGTCTGGTCCGACGAGTGGGGTTTGAACTATCAGCTCATGCCCTTCGAGCTGGACGGCGCCCCCCACCTCATCATTTACCGGCCGGAGGACGGCCAGGCCCAGCTCCGCCGCTGGAACCCCGACGGGAGCTGGAGGTCAGAGTGGCGGGAGGAGTGGGGGCGGCGGTTCATTCTATTGCCCTTCACCCTCCCAAGAGATGCTTCGAAGCGGTGAGGTCAGATATCATGATGAAGAGAGAAAGAGTTCAGATGAAGGATTCGTGCTGTCCATCTATCAAGCCCGCGAATGCAGAGAGCATCTTCGCCCCGCGCCCCTTCGCTCCCAAGGTCGAGGAGCAGGAGGCCCCAGCGGCAGGACCCGGCATCGACTTCAACTTCGCCGATATCAGCATCCTCCCGCGGGAGACCGTCCAGCCGAAGCTCGTCCTCGGCCCCGTCGGCGATCGTTACGAGCAGGAGGCGGACCGGGTGGCGCGGCAGGTCGTCGAGACGATCTCGTCATCCGATCGGGAATCGGTCCAGAGGCAGGAAGACTTGGAAGACGAGGAGGAGCTTGAAGAGACGCTGGAGGAGGAAGAGGAGATACAGCGGAAGGTCGCCGGAGTCGAACCCGCCGGGGGCTCAGACGTCGGATCGGACCTCGAATCCGCGATCCAGAGGGCGCGGTCCGGCGGGCAGCCCCTTACGGATGGCGTCCGCCGACCGATGGAGCGGGCCTTCGGCGCCGACTTCGGCAGGGTGAGGGTGCACAATGACGGAGAGGCCGACAGGCTCAACCGATCGATCCAGGCGCGGGCCTTCACCACAGGGCAGGACATATTTCTCAGGCAGGGGGAGTTTCGGCCCGGAAGCTCCGAGGGGCAGCGGCTTCTGGCGCACGAGCTGACGCATGTGGTGCAACAGGAGTACGGCCACGTGAAGCCGACAATTCAAATGAGGTACATGGTTTCGGCCAATGATGATGAAGAGCAGATGCGTGAAGCTGCTGTGATGGGGGCAAAGGTATTGGGAAGCTCTGCACAACTCCAAGGCGCGTCTGAGGGATTGTTGCAGGATCAGTTAGCATCGATGCAGCTCATGGGACTGGAGCAAGTAGAACTTCAAACGAAGGAATCCTCTACGTCATCGACCCAATCAGACCCGGCTAATGTTTCCTATCGTCTGTCAGCGCAGGCCGGCAGGACCGTGCAGCGCTTCACGAACATCGTTTTAGCGGGCCGCCATGTGAGGAACTTCTCCCCGCCCACCGGGTCAGAATACAATTTCTTTAATTCACAGCTGAAATCTCTGAAGGACAAACTCGACGATTACCGCAAGTTCGAGGCTAATCCGGAGATGGTGATGGTTCTATACAGGCCCGAAGCAAGTCAAATACCAACGCTGGAACAGGCGGTCAATAAACTGCAGGTCATCGAAGCCACGGCCTCCAAAGTGAAAAGATATCTAAATAACGTGTCGGATTACAATTCTATCATGTCCGACCTGGACGACGTAATCGAAACAGCGCGCCTGGACCGCATCGACTACAGTGCCATGCTACAGGAAGCCTGTAACGAAACCGTGACGGCCAGTGATGCGGCCTGGTATTTGTGGAACAATCCTTATGTTCTGCCGACTTCCGAGCAGCTGGCTTTGGCCTACAACCGAGCCCGCAGCGCTGGCATCCTGCAGGTACTTCCAGGTAAATGGTGGTCATCGAATACCTTTCCAGGCCCGAACGCAGAGATGTATGTCTCTATCAATAACATTCTCTGGTCCATCGTCCACGTCAAGTGGCACAACATATATCCAATCACCTTCGAGAATGTCGAGATGGCCAACTTCAAGGCCCCTAATGGTTCCACCATCCCCAACAGCATCATCACCAATGACGCGGCAAAACGGTCGCTGTTGGGCGAGGCCTTGCATTATGGAACATCGGCTCCGCTGCCTCGATCGAAGGACAAAAATATGACTTGAAGCCAAGAGTCAGACAGCAAGCAAATGCAAATTTTCCCCTCTAAGCTCGACCGCCTGCCATGGGAGGGAGATGGGAGGGAGGGCAGCTCAGAACACCAGAGCTAAGAACGTGAAACTGAACTGGACGGTTGGCTACCTGCTTCTCAAGGACATAAGCACTCGAATTTGGACAAATTGGTTACTCATGTAAATGACCCTCAGTCTTGCCCATTGGTCATCGGTTATGGGCATTTTGCCAGTTTTCTATGCCGAGCATAATTTTTTAGTATTTAATTATAATGTTTTAGATTTCCTTCGTGAAATTCGATAGTAGGTCAGTCGTATTACTTAATCTTGAAACTGTTATTTCGAAAAACCAGCTACCTGGTCTCTATTCAACGGTTTTTTGGCTTAACCGATGACCAATGCAGTCTAGCCCTTACCCATTAGAACCAAAGCCGAACGTATTCTTCAAAATGGAGTCCATCCACACTTCGAAATGTACAAGCGCTTCAGATTGACAAGCCAATCAGCCCATCCCCCTCATCCCAAACCGAAAAGGAGACCGTATCTTGACCACCCTTCGCATAGCAACCTTCAACCTCGAAAACCTCGACGACAAGCCCGGCGATAAGCCGACCCTCGCCGAGAGGATCGCCGTGATGAGACCTCAGCTCCTGCGGCTGAAGGCCGACATCCTCTGCCTGCAGGAGGTGAACGGCCAGGAGGAGGTGGGAATGCCCCGCCGCCTTCTCGCCCTTCACAGGCTGATCGAGGGGACGCCCTACGCCGACTACTTCGTGGCGTCCACCAAGACCAAAGACGGAAAGCAGGTCTACGACGAGAGAAACCTCGTCATCCTCAGCCGCTACGAGATCCTCTCGCACCAGCAGTACAAGCACGAATACGCCCCGGCGCCCCTCTATCGGAAGGTGATGGACCGCCTCGGCCAGAGCCCGGGAAGCGAGGGGGAGGGCAAGGAGAAGGGAAAGGGGAAAGAGGCCGAAGAGGTGACCTGGGAGCGGCCGATCCTCCACGCTAGGGTGAAGGCGGGCGGCTCGACTATCGACGTCATCAACCTCCACCTCAAGTCCAGACGCCCCTCCACGATCAAGGGGCAGCTCGACGGGTACAGCTGGAAGAACGCCTCGGCCTGGGCGGAGGGGTTCTTCATCTCGGCGATGAAGCGGGTCGGCCAGGCCCTGGAGGCGAGGATCCTCATCGACAAGATCTTCGATCAAAACGAGGACGCCCTCATCGTCGTATGCGGCGACCTCAACGCCGACCTCACCGAGGTCCCCCTCGAGGCGATCAGAGGCGACCTCGAGAACACCGGAAACCCCGACCTCGCCGGGAGGGTGATGGTCCCCTGCGAGCTGACGGTCCCCGAAATATCCCGCTACTCCTTCCTCCATCTCGGAAAAGGGAGGATGCTCGACCACCTCCTGGTATCGAGGGGTATGCTCGCCCTCTACAGGGGGGCGGAGATCCACAACGAGATCCTCCACGACGAGTCCATCGCCTTCTCGACGGACAAGAAGTTCCCCGAGTCAGACCACGCCCCGGTGGTGGCGGAGTTCGATCTCCCGTGAAGTCGAAATGGAACTGGAGGAAAGGGCGAGGAGAGGTAAGAGCAGAGAGAACGGCAATCTCGAGCGTATCGGGCACTATCAGAAAATTTATATCGATTGAACTTGAATCTGATAGTCATCAATGAAAAACATCGACGCGAAAAACCGCATAGTAGAGGAGACTTGAAGATGGGAAAATATATTAGGGCTTTATCGATAACGGCGCTGATGCTGATATCCCTCGCGACGCTGCCAGCAGCGTACTGCAAAGGAGGGGACGGGGATCCTGAAATGGAGTTCGGCCGGACTTATGAAGGGTGGATGTTCCCTATGGACGAAAGGAATTTCTGGAACCTTTACGTGGCAGAGCCGGGAACTGTGACGATAGAGATGGACGTCCAACCTGGAATACAAGGATCAATATATTTGTTTGGTCCAGGATTTCCCAGCACCGATCCCTTTCCAAGAGAGGCCTATGGATCGTATGGCGACGACGTCATCCTGACGACTTACATATCCGAGCCGGGATGGTGCGACATTACATTGGAGTACCTCAACATTGATTACGACATAATAGACCGAGAATCCCAATATCTGTATACCATCAAGGCCACGTTTTCTCCATAGTTGAAAAGCCGAGCCTTGATGCGAGTGCCTGAAGGTCGCAACAGTGCCGCTCTGACTATTTCGCCTTCGATCCATCGAAAACATACATATCCTCCATCCCCCAACCAGGGACTACATGACGAACTTCAACGTCCTTCTGGAGGGCGCCTGGCTGGTCAAAGACGTCAAGTCCACCGACGACGCCATCGGGGTCGCTATATCGGAGGCTGGAAAGAGGCTGAACAACAAGAAGCTCGACTTCGTCGAGGTGGAGGTGGGCCAGACGATCTGCCCCGCCTGCGGCGAGTCCCTCGACGGCGTCTTCATGGTGGCGGGAACCGCCATCGTCGGCCTCCTCTTCGAGATCAAGGTCTACGACGCCGAGAACGAGGAGCACGCCTTCCGGATCGCCAAGGCGATGGTGGGAAAGGCCCTGGGAGCCGTCCCCCTCAAGCTCGTGGAGACGGAGGAGATGGAAGGAGGAAAGGCCCCGCGTCCGGCGCGGTCGAGATAGAGAAGATCGAGATAGAGAAGATCGAGATAGAAAAGATCGAGAGATAAAGATCGGGTTGGCCGAGATAAAAGAAAATCCAACGGATCAGCTGTGCACCCTCTCCCACTCCGCCACCCGCGCCCTGATGATCTCCCGGCTCTTCCTGGCGTCGGTGACGATCAGGTCGTCTCGGATCCACTTCGGAAGGAAGGATAATACTCCGCCCCTCCCTCCCTCCCGGAACCTCCGGTCGCAGAAGAGGATCACCCCCCGCTCCGAGGCGTCCCTGATCACCCTCCCCGCCCCCTGCAAGCCCCTATTTATCGCCGGGAGGGTGTAGGCGATGAGCATCCCGTTCTTCTGGCCGTACTTCCTGACGTAGTACTGGTTTATCTCCCTCTGGATCTCGTTGTAGAATCCGAGGGGGAGGCCGACGACGGCGACGCCGCTCAGCGCCTCGCCCTTGTAGTCTATCCCCTCCGCGAGCTTCCCGCCGGATACCCCCAGGAGGACGGCGCCGCCCTTCTTTCCAGCCCGGAAGAAATCTTCTAGGATCCCTGGGACGTCCTCGGCGTTCCTCGGCTCGATATAGAGCAGTTTTCCGACCTTCCTCGCTGAGCCCTTGCAGGTCGTCTCGTACTGGCTCATCATCGAGTACGATGTGAAGAAGACGGCGACGTTTCCAGCTACCTCTTCGATCATCGCCTCGATGTGATCGGTGATCTCCCTCCTATTTGCGGCCTCGTCCCTCTTCTCCAGCTGCGTCGTCGCGGTCTTGGCGACCATGAGGAGCCTGTTCTCCGGGGGGAAGGGGTTGGGCAGGCTCATCTTCTTCGCCCTATCTTTCTCGGCGAGGAGGTAGAGCTCGTAGGCCTCCAGGGGAGAGAGGGTCCCGCTGAGCATCACCGTGGCGTTGATGTTGTCGACGACCCTCCTCACCAGGGGGGCGGGGTCGACGTTGTTCACCTCCAGCCACGCCCTCTTCTTATCTCCGGTGCCGGTGACGGAGATCTTCCTCTGATAAGAGAGGTCCCGTTCGGCCATCTCCACGTCCCCGAGGAATAGGAGGACGTGGGCGAGGCTCGGCTCAATATCTCCCTGAAGATTCTCACGATCCCCCTCCGCCAGCTCCAGCTCCGCCACCGTCACCGCAACCTCCGTCGCCTCCGAGAGCGCCTCTTCGACGTCGTCGAAACCCTGGTAGAGGAACTCCCGGAAGAGGTCCGCATCCAGGAGCTCTTCCCCCTCCTGGGTCCTGGCCTGGCGGCTCTGGATGTACTTTTTGAGCCTCGGGAGGAGGACCTTGATCACCTCGACCCCCCTCAAACGGGAGGAGGCCTCCAGAGAGGACTCCTGTAGCCTCGCCTGGCCCATCGACTCCTGGTACTTCTCCACCTCCTTCTCGGCGAGGTCGATCATCCTGGGAGAGAGGACCCTCGTATTGAGGGCTCTTACGGCGTCCCCCAGGTTGTGGGCCTCGTCTATGAAGAGGGTCAGAGATTCCCGGTCCATCTCCAGCCAGTCGAAGATGATCTCCTGGAACTCTGGGCTGAAGAGGTGAGAATAGTTGAGGATCACTACGTCGCTCCCCTTGGCAGAGAGGGTCATCACCTCATAGGGGCACAGGTCCATGCACTCTCTCATGAAACGGTCCGGAGACCTGATACCGGACCGCAGGTCGTCCACCAGGTCCAGGATCTTGCCGGAATGTCTGAAGTGGGGTTTGCCCTGGAGCTCGAAGACCTCTCTTGTCATCATGTAGTAAGGGCAGAAGGTCCTGTAACCCGGGACGGACGAGGGGGCGTTCCTCTCCTGGGACGGGTCGTAGAACTTACCCCCAACCTCTCCGAGCCTTGCGATCATCTTCCTCTTCGTCCAATCCCGCAGCCTGGCGCACCCGGAGTAGACCGACTCTCCGGAGAACTCGTCGGCTATGGGGCAGATCTTCTGTTTGCCGACCATGTAGGCGATGGTGGGCCTGTGCCTCGTCTTCGACCAGATCTTCCCGATCTCGTCGAGGTATACGTCTATCTGGCTGACGGTCCTCACGGCTACAGCGATCTTGCCCGGAGCCGCCGCCAGGGCCGCGGATATGCAGCTGGTCTTGCCGCTGCCGGTAGGGGCATCGATCATCAAGACCGCGTGCTCCCCGGCTCTCACGGTATCGTATACGTCGTCGAGCATGGCGTCCTGGAATGGCCTCAGCGACTCGTAGGGGAAGAAGTCCAGATACACGCTGCCCTCCTTTCCAGCTTAATGGTGATAAAGGCTATCCATCCTCTTGAGTTCCCCCCCGTCCCCTCTTTTCTTTCCCCAGAGAGATTTTCAATTAAAAAGGTTTAAATGTAATTACGTTATATGATATTCAGGGAGTAAGATGAAGATCACGATAGCCCTTTCCCTGGTGACCGCCGCCATCCTTGCAACGACCGCCGCAGCCTCGCCTGCCTTTCAGGATGGGTTCGTCACAGGATTTCTGAACGTCAGCGGAGAAGGCCAGACCGAGATCGTTAGCTCCAATCTCGACCGCTGGAAGGGTTTCACCAACACCGAGGTCCTCTACGGCAAGGGCTCTATAGACTACTTCTCCACCGGCTTCTGGAACCAGTCCGAGGGGATCGCGACTATAGACCGGAAGATCGAGTTCCCCGAGGGCCTCCTGGTGAACGTCCAGCATTTCGATTCTTCTAAGGTCTTCAAGGGGTCGGGGGTGGACATATCCAACGTTAATGTCGTCTCCTCTTACTCGGGGATGGACCGGATGGTCATCTCGCCCAACGCTACCACCTTCGATGTCAAGAGCGAGTTCAACGGGATATGGAACCTGGAAGCCTTCAGAAACGACATCTACCGGAAGATCGACACCAAGACGACCCTCGACGGGAAGTTCGAGATAAATAAGGAGCTCATCTTCAGGTGATCCGAGGCTGGAGGCGTTGGCATAGCCCCCTGAACCTCCCTCGCTTCCACCCCGAGACTTATTTAAGCATATTTATCGGCTATAATGGGGAATTATTATGGGACTGTTGAACCGCATGAGCACCGTCGTCAAGGCCAAGATGAACACCATCATGGACAGGGTCGAGGACCCTAACGAGACCCTCGACTACTCTTACCAGAAGCAGCTGGAGCTCCTCCAGAACGTCAAGAGGGGGGTCGCCGAGGTCGCCACCTCCAAGAAGAGGCTGGAGCTACAAAGGGCGAAGCTCGCCATGAAGATCGACCAGCTCGACACCCAGGCCAGAGAGGCGATAAAGGCCGACCGGGAGGACCTGGCCCGAAAGGCGCTCGAGCGGAAGTCCGCCCTCTTTGTCCAGGCCGAGAGCCTCGACCGGGAGATCGCGAACCTGGAGCAGGAGCAGGCGAAGCTCGAGGCGATCGATCAGAGGCTTTCAGCCAAGGTCGAGTCCTTCAGGGTGACGAAGGAGACGATAAAGGCCCAGTACTCCGCCGCCGAGGCCCAGGTGAAGGTGACGGAGTCCCTCACCGGGATCAGCGAGGAGATGGCTGACGTGGGCCTTGCTGTCCAGAGGTCCGAGGATAAGATCGAGACGATGAGGGCGAGATCTATGGCCCTCGACGAGCTGGTGGAGAGGGGAACCCTGGAGGAGTTCGCCGGAAAAGACGACATCGAGATGGAGCTTGCACTGGTCAAGTCCAAGAGCGGAGTTGACGCGGATCTCGCTCGATTGAAGAAGGAGGAAGGGAGATGATAATCAGGATCATGGGGGAGGGGCAGTTTTTGGTATCAAGCTCCCTCCTGGACGATCTGAACGTCATCGACAACAGAATCGTCGACCGCGTGTCGATGGAGGACGAGGCCGGCTTCAAAGAAGAGCTAAAAAAGCTGATATCGACTATAAAGGAGAAGAGCGAGCCCCTGGATCCGGAGGAGATCGTCGAGTCGGACATCATCGTCCCCCCCGAAGACTTGACCCTCGAGGAGGCGGAGAGGGTCTTTCGAGGGTCCGGCCTCATAGAGGGTTAGGATCGAGGGGTTGAAGATCGTCGAATCACACGGGATCAGAAGGGTATCCCCCAGAGGGGGTACCACTTCTCCACGTTCTTTTCTATGGGGAGTTCGCCCTCCATCACCGACCTCAGGCGAAACTCCAATGAATTATCTCTATTCTGCCCCTCGAGGGGGGCGAAGGGGTAGTAGGCCCCACCTTTGAAGCTGTATATCCAGTAGACGGGGCCGTCCCTCCCGAGAAAGCTGTAGAGGGCGCAGAGGAGCTGCTCGCTGAAGCCGTGGTCGGTCATCGTCGTGCTGACGAGGTGGACCGTGGCCACCAGGTCGTCGAAGTCCCGGTCCTCCAGGACGACCCAGAGGTACCGGTACTCGTCCTTCTCCAGCTTGAAGCTCGTCCCCGTCTCAGCGGAGCTGTACCGGAGGAGCTCCTCTATCTCGGACCTGGCAGCCTCGTACCTCGACGACTCGATCGGCTTTAAGCAGATACCGGCTTTGCCCGCCGGCGAGAGATCGAGGCTCGCCTGGAGGGTGATGCTGGCTGTCGATATGGCGAAGAGCCGGTCGAGCTTCGACTTCGGCAGCGAGCTCTTTCCCAGGATCGCATCCAAGATCTTCAGCCTCATATCCGCCACACCTCAACCTCAACCGGCCTCGTCTCGACCGACCTCATCTCGACCTCACCTCAATTCGACCTCACCTCAGGCGGTCGAGAGCTCCTTTCCTATCCTCTCCAGGGCCGCGATCCTCTTCTCCACGGGGGGGTGGGTGGAGAGGAGGTTCATGATCGACGAGCCGGAGACGGCGGGGATTATGAAGAAGGCGTTCATCCCCTCGGCCTTGCGCAGGTCCTCCTTCGGTATCCGGGGCATCACCCCGCTGATCTTCATCAGGGCCGAGGCGAGGTTTGAGGGCTGGCCGGTGATGACGGCCGCCCCCCGGTCGGCAGCGAACTCCCGGTACCTCGATAGGGACCTTATCAAGAGGCTGCTTATGATCCAGACGAGGACGGAGACGAAGAAGGCCGCAGCGACCCCGCCCTTCCCCCGGCCGGAGCCGCCGCCCCCGAAGAAGAAAGAGTACCGGACGATGAAGAAGGCGATGGTGGAGAGGAAGCTTGCGATCGTCATCACCATCACGTCCCGGTTCTTGACGTGGGTCAGCTCGTGGGCGAGGACCGCCTCCAGCTCCGCAGCCGAGAGCTGGCGCATGATGCCGGTGGTCACCGCCACCACGGAGTTGTTCGGGCTTCTCCCGGTGGCGAAGGCGTTGGGCATCGCCGTCTCGACGACGGCTATCCGTGGCTTGGGCAGGTCCGCCATGGCGCAGAGCCTTGAAACCATCTGGTGAAGCTGCGGCTCCTCCGTCTCGGAGACGATCCTGGCCCCCATGGACTTGAGGACGAGCCTGTCGGAGAAGAAGTACTGGACGAGCATGAATGCGCTGATGAAGACGAGCATCGTAACCATCCCGGCGCCCTGGCTCGCCAGGACCGCGAGGAAGGCGAGATAAACGAGGACGAGGAGGAACATGGTAAGAAGCATCCTCGCCTCCAGTCCCCTATCGTGCTGCCATTTTCTTTTCATGATCTTTATGCACCTTCTGTAAAGCTTGATCCCCTGGCTGCTCGCTGATATGCTGATATGCTGATATATCCACAGTTGATCGATCTCGACCTGGCCTTCCGCCAAGAGGCCCCCAGGCCTTCCGGCCCCTCACCCCTCCACCAGCTTCGAGTTCACCTGGCGGTTCTTGCCGGAGATGTCGACCTTCGCCCGCTCCGTCACCGTGGTGTTCGCGGGGACGGCCACAACCAGCTCCCGCAGGAGGTTGCCCTCGCCGTCCTCTAAGACGACGTCGGCCGTCCCCTCAGCGTCGCCGGAGTTTGCGAGGGTGATGGTGCAGTCGGCGTACCAACCATCTTTCAGGTTCCAGCCTATCCTCACCTCGAACTCCTCCAGCCGGATCTCGGCGGTCCCCTTCCCGACCTCTGCCGTCGGCTCCGCCCCCAGGACCGATGGGGGGAGCCAGCCTGCGAAGCTTCCCGTCCATTCGGGGTCGGCTGGCGGGCTCTCCGCCAGCATCTCCCGCCAGGCCTCGTCGGTGAGCCTCTCGTTCAGGGGCTGCAAAAACTCGTAGTAGCTGAAGACCGGCCCCGCTGCAAGACGGATTTTGCCGTCGGGGTCCTCGAAGGCGACGACGGCGAGCCTGACGTATCCGACCGCCTCCTCCAGGACGAGGCCGGAGTTGGTGTCGGTATGGACGTCGGCGACGACCGTCGTCTTCTTCGACCTGTCGTCGACCCCCTCCAGGACCGAGTTCAGCGTCTCGCCGAAGTCGGCGATGAACCCGACCTCATCCTCCGTCAGCGGCCGGCCTTCCAGCTCCGCCCTGGAGATCTCCTCCAGCTTTGTCAGGATCGTCTCCAGCCTCTGTAGCCTGCTACGGGATAGGTCGTCGAGGAGGCCCGCCTCTTCGAGCCCCTCCCGGTTCATCTCAGCGAGGAGGAGGAGCCGCCTATATAGTTCGGGGACGGGCTCGACGAACCCTATCTGAGCCTCGGGCTCCTCGGGGGGCATGGAGATCGCCCGGAGGGTGTAGCTCTGCTTTGCGTAGAGGATGGTGTCGTGGCGTAGCTCCGTCCAGGAGGCGAGGCCGGTGGTGAGGGCCTTGTCCTGCCAGGCCATCGTCTTCATGAAGGCGGGGCTTCCTGGCTCGGGAACTTCGAGCAGCGGCCTCAGGGCGTAAAGCCACGACCAGTAGAGGTTCCTATGCCAGTCCTCTTCGGTGAGGGATCCGAACTCATCAGCGAGCTCAGCCCGCCGGGTCGAGTAGTCGACGTAGCTACAGTCCTCCAGGGCGGCCAGGATCTCGTCAGCCCGGACCGACCCCAGGACCGCCATGACGTCGAGCCCCCGGGGGAAGTGGCGGCCGTAGGGGCCCTGGGTGAAGGCGTTCCCCTCACCGGTGAATCCGCCGACGTTGGGGATGACCAGCTTCTGGAATATGTACGAGTCGGGAACGAACCTCTGCCCCATGAACCGCAGGCCCGCCGTCGCCGCAAGGCAGTCGTCCGCCTGTTCGGGGGTGAAGGGTGGCGCGATCATGCAGGCGGGGGAGTCGACCCCAGTTCCGCCGAAGATCCGGGGCGGCCTCTCCTCCGCCAGGGCCGCCTTCAGGAGGGATAGGTCGTCAGCGGATAGGTCCCGGGCCGGGACCGGGCCGAAGAGCCGGTCGATGGCTTCGTTGTACTCGTAAGGTCCGAGGTCGTCGGCGAACCCGACGTAAAATGACGTAACGTCGTAGATCCGGTCCCACCGCTCCTTGGAGGCGGGGTCCTCGAGGAGGTTTCTCGCTATCATGCTCGCCGCCAGGGTCTGGATCCGGGCCTCCTCCTCGGAGACTATGCATCCGCCTTCGCAGCCCTTGAGGAGAAAGCCCATCCTCCCGTACCAGATCATCGCCTGGAAGTAGTTCTTCAGCCTCTCGGACCTGGCATAGTGGCCCCTGGGGGTGTACTGGGAGTAGTCCTCATCGCGGCCGAATATCGGCGATGATCCAAACCCGGCTCCTCCCCGGATGAGGGCGAGCTCTTTGTTCGCCGCCTCCGCGACCAGGGAGGGGACCTCGAAGCTCTTCTCGTCGATCTCCTCTGGCGTGAAGTAGGGGTAGGCACCCTCGAAGCTTTTCGGGTCGCACTCCCGGGGGCCTCCCGGGCAGAGCTGATCGGCCCGCGGCGCCAGGAGGCTTTTGGCGACGGAGAAGAAGGCGACGTTCATCTTCGCCGCCTCCTTCGCCTCGCCCGAGGACGCCTCGTACTCGGCCTGGGACCTGGCCAGCATATCCCCGGTCATCGACCAGAGGTCTTCGTAAAAGTGCTCCTCCTCGATCCGCCGAAGCGTCTCGCCGAACTGGATGTGGTACGCGTGGAGGAGGGAGTCGGCGGATACGTAGATCGGAACCTCCAGCTTCCTCAGGATCTTGTAGGGAGCCGTCATATCGTCCCGGTTGGAGGAGAAGGGGTCTATTATCACCACAAAGCCGTTCTCCTCCAGCCGCTCCAGCGCCCCGGGTCCCAGGGGCACCTTGGAAGCGAAGTCGTCGTAATTGTCGATGGCATCTTTTGAAAGAGGAAGGCTGTACCCGGCATCATTCTCCGTGCCACCACCCCCATGAGATAGAGTCATGATCGAGATAACTCCCACCGCTACAGCAAACCATATCCAGAAGGCCCGCCTCTCTGCGAAGATCGTCTCCATGATAACCCCCATTTCCATGAAACTACAGGTCCAAATTATATGAAGGTTTTTGATAGTGATCGAGAGGAGGGGATAAAAGCCGGTCCGGCTTCACCCCTCCCTGTTGGACGGATCGTCTTCGCCTGACCCCCTCAGACGGCGAAGGAACTCCTCTGCCACAGTCTTATGCCTCTTCATCTTCTCTTCGCCGATCCGGTCGATTTGGCGTGCCAGGACCCTAGTCCTCGGGTTTCCTTCGAAGACCTCCCGGTGAAGGTCGATAAACCGCCAGAAGAGGCCGTACCAGACCTGCTGCCACTCCCCCACCGGATAGTCCCCCATCCTCCGGATGTAAGCCGAGCCGCTTATATAGGGCTTGGTGGTGATGAGCCCTCCGTCGGCGTAGGTGGACATCCCGTAGACGTTGGGGACCATCGCCCAGTCGCAGGAGTCGATGAATATCTCCATGAACCACCGATAGACCTCATCGGGGTCGATCTCGACGAGGTTCATGAAGTTTCCAAGAGGACCATCAGCCTCTCGATATGATGGGCGTAGGCGTGATCCAACGCCCGGGAGACGACCCGGTCCAAAGGTTCGATCCCCGTCGTACCGCTGTAAAGAGATGGCGGGATCTTCTCGTGGTGGCCCCAGAAGTTCGATCTTTTCTCCCTTTCCCCGTCGATGATGTAGACCGCCCTCATGAACTCGCGCCATCCGATGATCTGCCGGATGAAACCCTCCAGGGAGTTGATGGGCACGTTGGCCTTCCCGGCATACTCGAGGGTCCTATCCAGAACCTCACGGGGGGTGAGCAGGCCAGCGTTGAGGGATGAGGAGAGGAGGGAGTGGAAGAGGAAGGGGTCGTCGGCCTTCATGGCGTCCTCGTAGTCGCCGAAGTGAGCAAGCCTCCTCTCCAGGAAGTCTGCGAGCCAGAGATCCGCCTCTTCATGGGTCGTCGGATAGTTGAAACCATCCACCGAGCCGGGATTATCTGGGAATTTCTCTTCGACGTACTCCTTCGCCTCCCGGACGTGGCGGCCCTCTTTGAGGGCCGGAAGCGAAGGCGTCTTCTGACCGGTCGGCAGACGCTTTCTGTTCTCGCTGTCGTAGCTCCACCTTCCGCCGACGGGCCGTCCGTCTTTCATCAAGATATCGAGCCTGCGCCTCTGATGGCGGTAAAAGGAGGCCATGGAGCGGCGATCAGTCCCCCGGAAGAGCTCCTCGACGACGGACATCGGCGTCAGAAATCCCGGGGATTCGTCGACCTCGATCCTGACCGAAAGCTCCTTCGCCCCCTCAAAGAGGGACGATCTCAGGGGATGGTCGACGATCTCCGCCGCCCTCACCGTCTCTATCCCCCGATCCCTCAGGGCGGCGAAGAGGTCCGATAGGGTCTCTTTAGGCCTGTTCTCCAGGTATTCGACCTGCAGCCCCATCCCCTCCAAAAGCTCTCCGTAATGCTTGATGGAGGCCCTCAGGAGGAGGAGCTTCTTTTTGTGGAACCTGAACTCGGAGAAGAATCGATCATCTTCAACGAGAAATGCCACCGATACCTCCGGGTCCTGGCGGGACGGATGGTCCCGAAAGAGGTGGTCGGGAAATATTATCGCTCCTTTAGCTCCTTTTTCGCTCATCTAAATCTCCTTTAAGCTGAATGCATCTCGACCTTCTGCCTTTATTCTAGAGATATTCAGGGATTAATTTGTTCCTTCGATCAAAGACTCTTCAATATCTTTTTAAATATGGATCAACATTCATCTGCATATGGCAGAGCCTGTGAGGATCTCCGAGATCTCCCTTTACCTCCGTTGTCCGCGGCTCGTCTACTTCCAGGCGATGGGCAGGAAGGTCTGGCCGGAGGCGGCGAGCCCCTCAAACCTCCTGATGAGGGAGGTGACCCTATCCCTCTCGGAGTTCGAGCCGGAATGGGGGCTCGACCTGGAGGCCTTCCTCCGGGAGAGCCTCGATAGGGCGCGGCTCGAGCTTCCAACGATCTTTCGCGATGAGATCAACCCTGCCGACCTCCTCGCCGCGGCAGAGGCGGTCGGCGAGGTGTTGGGAGATTTTGCATCAAGGCTCTCGCCGAATCTCGACCACCTCATCCCCTCCGAGGTGGAGGTGGACCTTCGGTCCGATCGGCTCGGCCTCTCCGGGAGGGTAGACCGGGTCGTATCGAGGGGGGAGAGGGACGGGAGGAGAGGGGAGGATTTGATCCCCTCGATGATAAAGACCGACCGGCCGCCGGAGACGGGGGTCTGGCGGTCCGACCGGCTCCGCCTCACAGGGTACGCCATCCTCCTGGAAGACCGGATGAGCACCCGGGTCGATCGCGGTCTGGTGGAGTACCCCTGGGCAGGAGAGGTCCGGGAGGTGGAGCTTCGTAGCTCCGACCGGAGGAGGGTCCTTCGGATCCGGGACCGGGTGAGGGCGATCAACGGCGGGAAGCTCCCCGACCGGCCCCGGGACGGTCCGTGCACCGGCTGTCCCGTCCTCGACTCCTGCGAGACGAGGGCGACCCTCGCCTCCAAGTTCTTCTGATCCAGAAGCGTTATATCCAAAAGCTTCCGATCCTCCAAACATGTTCGCAAAGAGGCACGTCATCTCGATGCGGGAGTTCTCCCGGGAGGAGATCGACTCCGTCCTCGACCTCGCCGAGTCCCTGGAGCCCTACGCCCGGGGAGGGGGGTGCGACGCCCTCTCAGGAAAGATCCTGGCCCTCCTTTTCTTCGAGCCGTCCACCCGGACCCGCCTCTCCTTCGAGACGGCGATGATGCGCCTCGGCGGCAAGACCCTCAGCCTCGGTCCCACCGAGGGGTCGGCGATGGCGAAGGGGGAGTCCCTCGCCGACACCATCAGGGTGATAGGCGCTTACGCCGACGCCCTCGTCATCCGCCACCCCAAGGAGGGGTCTGCCCGTCTCGCCTCCCAGTTCTCGCCGGTGCCGGTCCTGAACGCCGGGGACGGCGCAGGCCATCACCCCACCCAGACCCTCCTCGACCTCTACACCATAAGAAAGGAGAGCCGCCTCGAGGATCTCAGGATCGCCCTAGTAGGCGACCTGAAGTACGGGAGGACAGTCCACTCCCTCGCCTACGCCCTGGCCCTCTACGGCGCAGATATCACCCTCGTCTCTCCCCAGACCCTGGAGATGCCGGACCGGATCAAGGCGGATCTGGCGGGGAAGGGGACGATGGTCAGGGAGACCCACGCCCTCGAGGACGTCCTCGGAGAGGTGGACGTCCTCTACATCACCCGGATCCAGAAGGAGAGGTTCCCGGACCCCTACGAGTACCAGAAGGTCGCCAAGAGCTACAGGATAGGGGCTGAGAGCCTGGCGGGGGCGAGGGACCGGCTCATAATCATGCACCCCCTCCCTAGGGTCGACGAGATCGCGCCGGAGGTGGACGAGACCCGTCACGCCGTCTACTTCAGGCAGTCCTTCTACGGCGTCCCGGTGAGGATGGCCCTCCTCAAGATGCTGATAGGTGATCGGCTTGAATGATGGAGAGATGAAGCTGAGGGTGACCCCCATAGGAAACGGGACGGTCATCGACCACATCCCCGCGGGCCAGGCGCTCAACGTCCTCAAGATCCTGGGGATAGACAGGACGACACAAGCGACGATTAGCCTCCTCATGAACGTCTCCAGCCGCAGGTCGGGAAGAAAGGACATCGTCAAGGTGGAGGACCGGGAGCTGAAAGAGGAAGAGGTGAACAAGATATCCCTCATAGCGCCGGGGGCGACGATAAATATCATCCGAGACCGCCGGGTCGTCGATAAGTACACCGTCGATATGCCGGACCTGATCGTTGGGGTGTTGAGGTGTCCGAACCCCTCCTGCATATCCAACACCAACGAGCCGATCAACTCCCGATTCATCGTCAAGAGCAAAAACCCCGTAATCCTCAGGTGCGTCTACTGCGAACAGGCGATCGCGGAGAATATAGCAGACTACTTAATATAGAAGGCTGTTAGGCTGAAACGCTAGTTATCCTTCCAAGGACGGAGTTTGAGATGACGGTAAAAGACAGCGATTTCATCAGGGTAGATTACACCGAGAGCGTCGACGGCCGGGTGATATCCACCACCATCCGGGATGTGGCGATGAAGAACGAGATATACGAGGATGGGGTCGAGTACGGTCCCGCCCTCATCATCGTCGGGTCCGGAGACGTGGTGGAGGGGTTCAGAGACGAGCTGATGGGCAAAGAGATCGGGAGTGCAGGGAGCGTCGAAGTCCCCCCGGAGAAGGCCTACGGGGTCAGGGACCCCGAGAACGTCGAGCTGATACCCCTCAACAAGTTCAAGAAGGAGAGGCCCGAGATCGGGATGCGGGTCTCCGTGGACGGAAAGATGGGGACCCTCACCCGGACGATCGGGAGGAAGGCGAGGATCGACTTCAACCATGTTCTGGCCGGCAAGGTCGTTAAGTACGATTATTCCATCGTCGAGAGGATCGAGGATAGAGAGGTGAAGCTGGCGAGCCTCATCAGGATCTTCGCCAAGATCGACCTTAAGGCCGATGTCCTGGAGGGTGACGTCGCCGAGATCGACTCCCCCTGGGAGATGAGCTACTATAAGGAGTGGCCGATGATAAGGCGTGGGGTCGCCGAGATGGCCATGAGGCTCCTCGACCTCAAAGAGGTCCGCTACATCGAGAGCCACAAGCTCACCCCTCCCGTCACCACCCAGCTGATATCCCCGCCGTCAAAGTCCGGGGAGACTGAGGAGGGAAAACCGGCAGCTGATGCCGCAGAACCGGATGATCAGAGCTGAAGCCGCTCTCCTGAGGATCTATCCGGAAGATCTTTCATGTCATTGAGGACCGCCGCCCGCCCCCCCGGGGGCGGCGTCGCCCCTCTTTTTCTGGATTAAAGTTTTATAGGGATAACCCCAATCCATCTCTATGACGCAAGAGTCATCTGTGTGGGATCGTTTTCTATAACATCGAAGCGCTTCGTGGAGAAAAAGTCCGGATCTTCGACACCACCCTCCGGGACGGGGAACAGACCCCCGGCGTCTCCCTGACCCCGGAGGAGAAGATCACCATCGCCCGGCAGCTCGACAAGCTCGGGGTCAACGTCATCGAGGCAGGTTTTCCGGTATCTTCCCGGGGAGACTTCGAGGCGGTCAGGATGGTGGCGGCCGAAGGGCTGAATGCCGAGGTCTGCGGCCTTTCCAGGATCATAAGAAAGGATATCGACGCCTCCCTGGACGCCGGCGTCGATATGGTCCATGTCTTCGTATCGACATCGGATATCCAGATCCAGCATACCATCAAAAAGAGCCGCGAGGAGATCGTCGCCCAGTCGGTGGATGCCGTGGAGTACGTCAAAGAGCACGGGAGGGTCTGCCTCTTCTCGGCGATGGACGCCACCAGATCGCCCCTCCCCTTCCTCAAGGAGATCTTCGGGGCTGTGGAGGAGGCGGGCTGCGACATCATCAACATCCCCGACACCGTGGGGGTGGCGATCCCGACGACCTTCTACCACCTGGTAAAGGAGATATGCAGCTCCACCAAGAAGATGGTCGTCGACGTCCACTGCCACAACGACTTCGGCCTCGCCGTCGCCAACAACCTCGCCGCCTTCGAGGCGGGGGCTAGAGAGGTCCAGGTGGCGGCCAACGGCCTGGGGGAGCGGGCAGGCAACGCCAACCTCGCCGAGACGGTGATGTGCCTCACCTCGATGTACGGGGCAGAGACCTCCATCAAAACCCCTTACCTCGTGGAGACGGCGAAGCTCGTCGAACGGCTCTCGGAGGTGAGGATCTCCAGGACCGCTCCCATCGTCGGCGAGAACGCCTTCGCCCACGAGAGCGGGATCCACAGCCACGGAGTCCTGGAGAGGACCGACACCTTTGAGCCGGGGATCATGACCCCGGAGATGGTGGGGCACAAGAGAAGGATCGTCCTCGGAAAGCATACCGGAAAGCACGCCGTCAAGCAATCCCTTTCGGAGATGGGGTACGCTCCCGACGAGAGCCAGCTGCAGGAGATCCTGGGGAGGGTGAAGGACCTGGGGGACAAGGGAAAGTCCGTCACCGGAGCCGACCTCCAGACGATCGCAGAGGTGGTCATCGGCGAGCTGGCGAGGGAGAAGCAGGCGGTCATCCTGAAGGAGCTGGCGGTGATGACAGGAAACACCCTCACGTCGACGGCGACGGTGAGGGCCGTCGTCCGGGGGGAGGAGAAGGTCCTCGCCGACATCGGGGTAGGCCCCGTCGACGCCGCCCTCAACGCCGTCCGGGGCATCCTGGGGCAAGAGACCGCCATCAGGATCTGCGACTTTCGGATCGAGGCGATAACCGGCGGGTCCGACGCCCTCGCTGAGGTGGTGATCGGCGTCGAGAACGGCCGCCTCGGAAGGAAGGTGACGGCGAGATCGGCAAGAGAGGATATAGTGATGGCCTCGGTGGAGGCGCTGATCAACGCCATAAACAGGCTTATGCTCCTGGAGGAAGAAGAAATTTGACAGAAGGAAAAATCGAGGTGATAGACACCCACTGTCACCTCGACTTCAAGAACTTCAATAAAGACAGGGACGAGGTGATCAGAAGGGCCCTGGATGCCGGGGTGACGACGATGATCAACTCCGGCATCGACCTCAAGACCAACAGAAAGACGCTGCAGCTGGCTAGGAAGTACGATTTCATCCGGCCGACCCTGGGGCTCAACCCCAACGGCCTCGGCGAGACGACCGACGTTGAGGTGGACGCCACCCTTGAACAGATAAGGTCTCACGCGAAGGAGATCGTCGGCGTCGGGGAGGCGGGGCTGGATTATTACCGATGCCCTGACGAGAAGGGGAGGGCGAGGCAGCGGGAGGTCTTCGGCAAAGTCGTCGCCCTCGCCGAGGAGCTCGACCTCCCCCAGGTAATCCACGCCAGGATAGCCGAAGATGAGGCCTTCGATATGGTAAAAGACCTCAGCAAGGTCGTCTTCCACTGCTACAGCGGGACGGTGGCGACGATGAGAGAGGCCCTGGACCGGGGATTTTACATATCCCTGGCCACCGTCGTCTGCAGGTCCGCCCAGCACCAGGTCCTGGCAAGGCAGGTCCCCCTCGACCGGCTCCTCATCGAGACCGACAGCCCATTTCTGTCGCCGAAGAGGAGGAGGAACGAGCCGGCCTACGTCCTCGACGCCCTTCATCTCATCGCCAGGATCAAGGACCTACCGCCTGAAGATGTTGCAGAGGCCACCACCGCCAACGCGAGGAAGATATTCAACCTCTGAGGGGTCGTCGGCATCGCCGTTCGATATCCCCCTTTCTCCTGCCAATCTGCCGACCGGCGGAGCCTTCCTCTTCTATCCGCCCCTCAAATCTCTCCTGTGAAGATGTTTTTTCGACCTGAGACGGAAAATTATAATAGAACGATCAGAAAACCGGAGTATAAGGGATATGGACCAGTGATCCGATGCCGATACGCTTCGAACACATAATGAAGTATCTGGGCTCCAAGAAGGAGAAGGGGAGGAAGAAGATCGGCCTTCTGGTCGACGGCCCCAACATGCTCCGAAAGGAGTTTCAGATAGACCTGGAGGAGATCAGGGACATCCTGAAGGACTACGGCGACATCAAGGTGGGACGGGTCTTTTTAAACCAGTACGCTTCGGAGAAGCTGGTGGAGGCTGTGGAGAACCAGGGTTTTGATCCTGTTATCTGCACCAGCGACGTCGATGTTAAGCTGGCGGTGGAGGCGATGGAGATGATATACAACCCGGTGATCGACACCATCGCCCTCGTCACCAGGGACGCCGACTTCAAGCCCGTCCTACTGAAGGCGATGGAGCATGGCAAAGAGACGGTGATCTTCGGGGCGGAGCCCGGCTTCTCCGTCGCCCTCAAGAACTCCGCCGATTACGTCATCGTCCTTCGTAACGGCGAGTATGTCGTGGAATGATGGGGTCGTAGAGATCGATCTTGCAGGAACGATCTCATGAAGTCGATCTGGAAGCTTCGATCCCTTGGCAACGATTTTGCGGCGACTCGGCAACGATCTGGAAGCTTCGATCTCCCGGCAACGGTTTGCCAGCATCTATTTGTATCCCCTCTTCCAGACGGATGGATAAATGGCAGAAGATCGAGGATGGTGATATGGAGGTGAAGGAGTTCTTGGCATGCGCGGGACGGGCCTTGGCCGAGAGGCTCTCTCTTAAGGCCAGATGGCAAAAGGAGGGGGGCCGGGAGGACAGGTGGAACGATCCCGACCCCTGGGACGAGGATAGGATCTCTTCTTCCGGCAGGTCCAGGCTTCCGTTTACTTACTCGGGGATGATCCTCGTCTTATGTGTCATCCTCTTCTTCGTCAGAGTCCTGGCCCCGGCCTTCACCTTCGACTACCTGGCCCTCAACCCCGCCTTCCTCTCATCCCGCCCCTGGACCCTCATCACCCATATGTTCGTCCATGCCAGCATGGAGCACCTCTTCTTCAATATGCTCTTCCTCTTCTTCTTCGGGATGGAGCTGGAGCGGAGGGTCGGCGAGTCGAAGTTCCTCCAGATCTTCATCATCTCCGGCATCGTCGGAGCCGTCGGCCAGATGGCGGTCCTCCCCGCAGGCTATATGGTGGGGGCGAGCGGCGCCCTCTTCGGCGTCATGGGGTGCCTCGCCGTCATAGCCCCCGAGATCAAAGTCCTCCTCTTCTTCGTCATACCTCTCAGCATAAGGGCTGCCGTAGTCCTCTTCGCCGTCATCGACTTCACCATGATGGGATCGGGGGACAGCATAGCCCACATGGCCCACATAACGGGCCTCCTCGCCGGCCTCGCCTACGGGGGGCTGCTGAAAGACCGATACCGATACAGGTACCGTTAAGCTCTTGTGAGGTGGGGGAGAAGGTAGCCTTAGGGGCGGGGGGCGTCTCTGGCGGGATGGCTCCGCCCATGGATAACGTGGTGGTAGTCTGGGAGAAGAGGTCGGAATTATCGTGGGGGAGACGAGCGCCCTCAACTTCAGGTTTTTGATAGCTAAAGACGTCAAGAGGGGAAGCTACGTCAAGGTGAGGGACGGCTCGAGAGACTGGATCTTCGCCCAGGTGGTGGACGTCACCCGTTCCAACGTAGCTTACGGCTTGAACGCCATCGACGAGGATAACCAGGGGGCAAAAGAGCGGATCCTCGGATCCGCCCGGGTGATCGGCGTCGCCTCCGGCGGACGGCTGGAGATGCCGATAAACCCGCCCCGCCCCGGCGACCCGGTCCTGAAGGCCGACGACCAACTCATCGAGATGGCCCTGGGCCTGTCGAAGGGAAACCTCTACATAGGGATGCTGGAGGGGCACGACCTGAAGGTGAGGCTCGAAGCCGACACCTTCGTCCAGAAGCACTGCAGCATCCTCGCCAAGACCGGGAGCGGAAAGTCATATACCGCCGCCGTCGTCCTCGAAGAGCTCCTGGAGAAGGATGTCGCCCTCCTGATAATCGATCCCCACGGCGAGTACGCCTCCATGAAGCAGAAGAACTCCAGCGGAGAGTTTGCCAGGTTCGACGTCAAGCCGAGGGGGTACGACGTCACCGTCTACTCTCCCGCAAGCCAGGCCGTCGCCCCCGGAGCCGACCGGCGATTGCGGTTCAACGGCAAGAAGATGACCGCCAGGGAACTATCGGCGATGCTCCCCGAGGACGTAAACAACAGCCAGAGGGGGGTCCTCTACGAGGCGATAAAGATCCTCGCCTCTGACGGAGGAGACTACGGCCTCGAGGAGGTCATAGCCCAGGCGGAGAAGGACACCAGCAAGGCGAAGTGGGGGCTCATCGGCCACCTCGAAGCCCTGGAGGATCTGGGGATATTCTCGGGGAAGGCGACGGACCTGGGCGACCTCCTCCAGAGGGGGAAGGCCTCCATCATCGAGATGACCGGAGTACCGCCGGACCTCCAGGGGATGATCGTCGCAAAGCTCCTCTCGGACCTCTTCGAGGCGAGGAAGAGGGGAAGGGTCAACCCCGGGATGGTGGTGGTGGAGGAGGCCCACAACTACATCCCGGAGAGGGGTAGCGGCAAGGCCGCCAGCACCGCCGTCATCAGGACGATCGCCGCCGAAGGGAGGAAGTTCGGCCTGGGCCTGCTCGTCATCAGCCAGAGGCCGGCGAGGGTCGACAAGAACGTCATATCCCAGTGCAACACCCAGATCATCCTCCGGGTCACTAACCCCAACGACCTGCGGGCCCTCAGCAAGGGGATCGAGGGGATGTCCTCTGAGCTGGAGGAGGAGATAAAGAGGATCCCCCCGGGGACGGCGATGGTGGTCAGCAGCGAGATCGAGCACCCCGTCACCGTCAGGATAAGGCCGAGGAAGAGCAGGCACGGAGGCGTAAGCACGCCGATCGTCGGCGGCGAGAGGTCGAGGGTCCCGGCGGGGACCGCAGGGGGAACAAAGGCTGCCGGATCCCAGCCGCAGGAACCGGGCAAACGAGGGGGTCCGGAGACGAAGGCCGATAAGAAAGACGGTGGCGGGAGCTTCCTGCGGAAGATCCTGGGGAAGTGATACGTTTTTAATATCATTCATTTTTAATATCATTCAGGAAATGAGGTCCGGGGTTTTCATCCTCATGAGGAGTATCGAGGCCGCGACCGCCGCCATCGCCCCGAAGAGGAAGGTCGCTTCGGGGCTGAGATACTGCCATAAGGCTCCTGCCACCAGACCAGAGGCTATGGCGGCGGTTCCAACGGCACCGTAGTATACCCCAAGCCCAGTCCCCCTCGCTTCGGCCCGGCATAAATCCGAGACGAAGGCCCTCTCCGCGCCGTCGACGAGGGCGAAGACGAGGCCGTAGAGGGCGAAGAGGAGGACGAGGACCATCGTCGAGGATACCAGGGCGAATCCAAGGCAGACGAGGGCGAAGAGGGCGTAGCCTATGGAGAGGACCCTTTTTCTCCCGACCCGGTCCGACCACGACCCGCTGGGGATCGAGAATAGGGTGTAGACCAGGTTGAAGAGGACGTAGAGGAGGAGGGGGGCGGCGACGGCCATGCTCCCGGCGAAGAACTCCGCGGAACGGAGGATGAAGAACATGTAGCTGAAGCTTCCCAGGGCGAAGAGGGATGCTATGGCTACGAAGGGGGCAAGGGCGGGGGATAGGTCTCGAATCCCGGGACGGAGGCAGCCGGCAGGGTATCGGGGGCTCTCCTTGACGGGGACGAGGGGGATGAGGGCGACGAAGGCTAAGAGCCCGGCTCCGAGGAAGATGCTCTTAAAATCCAAACCCCCCTGCCAGAGGAGGAAGGCTAGGATCGACCCGATGACGGCACCTAAAGAGTCGAGGGCCCGGTGGACGCCGAAGCCCCTTCCCCGACGATCCCGGGGGGCGGACTCGGCGATGATGGCGTCCCGGGGAGCCGACCTGATACCCTTGCCCGACCGCTCCAGAGTCTTCAGGACGAAGACCTGCTGCCAAGTGGAGGAGAAGGCCATAAGGAGCTTTCCCGCGGCGGAGATGGCATAGCCGGCCGCCACCAGGGGCTTTCTCCTCCTGAGCTGGTCCGACCACCAGCCGGATAAGACCTTGATGAGGCTCGGCAGGCCCTCGGAAAGGCCCCCGATGAGGCCGATGGCCAGGCCTCCGGCGCCCAAAGATGCGAGGAAGAGGGGGAGGATCGGCTGGATGATCTCGCTGCTGGCGTCGTTTAAGAGGCTCACCATGCCCAGGAGGTATATATTCCTCTTCTTCCCCGACCCTTCCGGAGCATCGGTCACGGGTTGGGTTTATCCCAAGAGACGTAAACAAAGGTTTCGGTCCGCGGCCTCATCCCTCCTTTGCTGCCGCGATTCACGAAGGTTGTTTATAGGATGGAACGGCAAAAATATCATAAGAGAACCGATCGAAGGGACGAAGCCGTTTGAGGGAGCGCGAAGAGAGATGAAAGGCTGCGGATATCTGGGGGGCTTATCGGCTATGGCGTTACTTTTTATGGTATCCTCTGCACCATCTTTGGCGGTCCCAGACTTCCTCCTCTACGATTTCTCCGCAGCCCAGGAGTATCCACCGAAGGCTCCGGTGGGCCCGGCTCTGGCGGAATCGGGGCTGGTCCTGGCGGGTAACGGCTTCGCCTCCAACTCCTCGGCCGCCCTGCCCATCACCCTGATGGTGGAGAGGGGTCGGATTGCGCGGCCGTCCCACGCCAAGAAGCTCTTCGACGACCTCCATCGGATCGACCCCTCGGGAGGAGCAGGATCAAAGGCAGATGCCCAATCCGACTATAGAGGCCGGATGCTCCTATCCGGTAGGGCTTACATCCTCCGAGAGATCGAGATATCCGGCAGGGCGGAGGTGAGCGAGCTTAAGGCCGGGATCTTCAAGACGACCTTCACCGGTGATCTGGAGGTCGGACGCCTCTCGATCGAGACGCAGCGGCGGGGGCGCTTCTGGGACGGCCGTGGGACCCTGACGGTGGAGGACGGGATCATCCGGGGCGATTACGCCGTCGTCCTGGAGATCTCGCCCCAGACGCAGAGGGCGGAGGAGATCCCCCAGATCGCCACCGTCCCCAGGCCCGATATACCTTGGATCTCGGCGGCAGGCCCGCCACCGTGACGGATCCGAATTACATGGATATCCCATCCAGGAGTTGGGAGGAATGGCAGAGGAGATTTGTTCGGGAAGGACGCAGGAGTCTGAGAGAGCTGTAGTGGGCGAAAGGGACCGGGGATTGCAAGTTCGAGATGGGTCGCGCCCCGTCATCGATGAGAGAGATACGCACCTCCAAGAGTTGGTCGATAAGCTCTATTCGGAGAAGAGGGAGACGGGCCTTGCAGGGCTGGTCGGCGGGCTTGAGGCCGTCATCATAAATGTCGAGCCCCACCTCCTCTTGGCCGCCTCCGAGGAGCTGCTCAGATCCACGGGCCACGACTTCGCCGACGCCTTCAGGGACCCTCAGTACGCCACCGTCGTCCTCAGGAAGGAGGGTTCTTGCGACCTTCTCCTCAGAGCGAGGCTCCATGGAAGAAACCCGTTCCAGAGGTGGAACCTTCAGCCGAAGTCGAGAGACCTCCCCAACACGAGGCTCGAGACCTTCGTCTTCAGGACCAGGGATATCGAAGAGTTCGTATCCATCCAGAGGTCCAGGGGGGTATCTTTTCTAACAGACGATGTAATCGACGGCCTAGAAGGGTCCTTCATCCAGACCGCGCCCTCGGTATATACCGGAAATTCCATCGGTTTCATCAAGGCCTACGGGAAATGTGGAGGCTATAGAACCCCGGAGAGCGAGACCGTCGACCTGGAGCCTGCAAAGCCTGATCTGGGCCATCTATCGAAGATAAACCATCTCGATCATGCGGCGACCCGGATCAGAGCCGAGGATAGGGACGCTGCGATGTTGGAGTTTATAAGCCTCACAGACTACGCCTTCGATTTCGCCATTTATGTCAAAGAGCTCAACTCCATCACCAGCGTCGCAAGAGAGAGAGGCTCCGACTTCGCCATGGTCTTCACCTCGGGGATATCCCCCTCCAGGAGCCAGAAGGTCCTGGGGCCAACGGAGAAGTTCGTCTTCAACTACGGCCCTCGAGTCCACCATATCGCCTTTCAGACCGAGGATATCGAAGAGACCTGCACGGCCCTCGTCGAGGATGGGACTGAGTTTCTCATCGGCCTTGTGGGCTCCCAGGAGGAGGGCCTCAAGCAGACCTTCACCCAGCCCTCCGTCAACACCCTCCTCGTCAACGAGTACATCCACCGCTACGGCGGCTTCGACGGCTTCTTTACCAAAAAGAACGTCACCCTCCTCACAGAGGCGACGGACCGGCAGTAGAGATAGATAGCGAGGATATCAAGATATGAGACGAATAGACTTCATCAAGCTGACTGCTTCTCTTGGGGCGTGCTATCTGGCGGCCTTCATCGGCTCGATCTTCACCGCCCCTGAGATATCCACCTGGTACGCCACCCTGGCGAGGCCCACCTTCGCCCCCCCCCGACTGGCTCTTCGGACCGGTATGGACAGCCCTCTACACCATGATGGGGATCTCCGCATACATCGTCTGGAGGCAGGGGCTGGCAGATCCGAAGGTTAAGGCCGCCATGGCGGTATTCGCCATCCAGCTAGCCGCCAACGTCTCCTGGTCGGCGGCCTTCTTCGGCCTGCGATCGCCGCTGGCGGGGCTAGTCGTCATCCTCCTCCTCTGGGCCCTCATAGCCCTGAACATCCAGAAGTTCAGGGAGGTCTCCCGGACGGCGGGGCTCCTCCTAATCCCATACATCCTCTGGGTTACCTTCGCCATGGTGCTTAACTTCGCCATATGGAGGCTAAACCCGTAATTTCGGGTGCCCGAAGCCTAGCGGGCGACGGGGGTTATATCCCCCCCCCCGCCGATCACCCCCTTCAGGCAGAGCTGACTATCAGGATCCCGAATAATATATTCACGGCCATGGAGAGAAGAAGAGCTCTTCCCAGGAGCCTGTGGACCCCTCTGACCCGACCCCTCCTCTCAGCTGCGACCTTCAGCTGAAGAAGGCCAAAGGATGGGGTAAGCATCAGGAGAAGGACGATGAAAGAGCCGACATAGGCGTGGGGGGGGACCCGGAAGTGGACCGAAGAGGCCGCAGATACCATGTAGAACGCCGTCACCGCTCCAGCGATGGCGACGGTAGACCCCGTCACCCCGAGGGCTCTGTGCTTCTTCAGCCAGCCAGGACCCTTCCTCCTGGCGAAGGTCATCCCCCATACCAGGAGGAGAAAGCCCAGTACGACGAGGGATGCGTGATAGGGCCAGAGCCGTAAGATCTCGGCGGGGAGCTCTGCGTTTGCGGGGCCAGCCGCTCCCGACGCCGTCCCGACGACGGATGAGATCGATAGGCAGATGGCCGAGAGAATGGCGGAGAGGGGCCTGCAGAGGCGTCGTGAAATTTCTCTAAAGCTGAGATCAAGAATCATAATTCCAACACCTGATTTCTTATTGATTCGATGAAAGCTTATCGATAGTTATGCGAAAGGAGGGCGCGAAAATAAAGGGAAGGGCTGGAGGTTCACTCCAGCTTCTTGTGGCAGAGCCACCAGTCGAAGCACTTGTACTTCGAGAGCCTCTCTTTTGCTGTTTTTTCGTCGGTGGGGGGTGGTATAATAACCTCGTCACCCAATAGATCGTTATTCGGCCAGTTGGCAGGCATAGCCACCTTATTCTTGTCCGAGATCTGCAGCGCCCGCACGACTCTGAGGATCTCGTCCATGTTCCTGCCGATCTCCTGGGGGTAGTAGAGCATCAGCCTTATGGCCCCCGTCGGGTCGACTACGAAGACCGCCCTGACGGTGTTGCTCCCCTTCCCAGGATGGACCATGCCGAGCTTTCCTGCCACCGTCCCGTTGTCTGCTATGATGGGAAATCCGATATCGACGTTCATCTTCTCCCTGATCCACTCCGTCCACTTCATGTGGGAGAAGACCTGATCGATGGATAGGCCTATGAGGCGGCAGTCAAGCTTCTCAAAGTCCCCCCGCATCTTCTCAAAGGCGATGAACTCGGTGGTGCATACCGGGGTGAAGTCCGCTGGATGGCTGAAGAGGACAAACCACTTCCCCTTCAAGTCCCCCGGGATCTTCATCCTGCCATGGGTGGTCTGAACCTCCATATCCGGGACCTTCTCCCCCAGGAGAGGGATCCCCTGTCTTGCTTCATGTTCCATATTTATCCTGCCTCCTTCCTTCAGTAGGACGTATGACCTATTAAATTTTATGATCGAAAAGAATTAGCTTCACCGAGAGCTGGAGAATTAGATGTAGAAAAGGATCCAAAGGGCAGAAGAAATAGGGGGACGAAGGGGGACGAGGGGGCCATCCCCAGGGGAGAGCCCCGTCGCCTCTCAGATGAACTTTCCCCTCTGGAAGTTGATCATCGTCTGGAGGTTTGGAGGAAGGGGCGGCGCGGTCGAGGAGGTGGTATCCGTTTCCATCTTCAAAGAAGAGCCTATGGATACATCGTTCGAGGAGGCGGAGATGTCACAACGCCGGTCGGTCATCACCACGTAGACCGAATCTGGCGGGGATTCGCCCAGCTTCACCGCGAACCAGAGGTCTCCAAGCTCCTCAGAGGCCACGAGGGCACAGAAGCCGTAAATCCGAACGCCGTCCTGGTCGAATATATCGATCCAGGTCCTGGAGGATTCGGCGTTGAGGCCGCAGGGAGGAAGGTCGGGGGCTGCCTCAAAGAGCTCCGACGGATATGAGTTCCAGTTGGCGATAGAGAGCCTGTACCTGGTGAAGATATCTTCGCCCACCGTATAATTCTCGATTCCGAGCAGCTTTAGCTCAGGGGTGGGGAGCTCATCCTGGCACTGATATCGGTATCCAGCCTCGAAGATGTAACTCTGGGCGTAGGAGGTTCTTGCGCTCCCGTCGGTGAACCTGGTATATACATCCGCCCGGAGGCGGTCTTCCTCAACGGGGCGGATCGTCATCAGGGTCTCGCTCCAGTCGGTGACCCAGACCGCGCTGACGGCGACCGCCTCGGCCGCAAGGTCAGAGCCGACCCCGGGAGCGTAGGCATAAGCGGGGGAGGCTTTGCCCCAGTCGCAGTCGGTGGGATGGCACTTCCCCCAGGCCTGGACGGAGACGGCGGTTCCGGTGACGTCTATATCCAGGGCGGTGACCCCGCTGGTGTCTGAATCGACGTTCTTCCAGTATCCGGAGAAACGGTCCAGCTGGCCGGAGGCCGCCGGCGCGAAGGCCAGGGCCAGGAGGGCGACGACGACTATATATGTCGATTTCTTCATTGTGGTCAACCTCAAAGTCTTCTATAACAGTATGTTATCAAGGAACTATTTTTAGTTATTGAGGTCTCCTCCGCCCTAATGTAGATCAGCCCGATTATTTGTATTCGTAA
The DNA here is from genome assembly GCA_002506535.1 of Methanothrix harundinacea. Taxonomy (GTDB): domain Archaea; phylum Halobacteriota; class Methanosarcinia; order Methanotrichales; family Methanotrichaceae; genus Methanocrinis; species Methanocrinis harundinacea_B. The sequence goes on along the minus strand of DAXT01000021.1, from coordinate 96,374 downwards.
TATTATATAATTCAAGGAGATTGAGTCTCACTTTACATCATAGATAATATTCATTAAGTAAATTGAATATAATTTTACATAATCATGTAAAATTAAATAAAATTATATATCGATATTAATTTATAATAGTATTTTTAATAAATAAATATTTTATATATACTATTATAGATTTTTAGTAGTTATTTATATTTGAATAATTTGTAATTGAAATTTGTACTCTGAGATTCTATTATAGATAAATTCTATAAATTTTATTTTGATGAAAATCGTTTTACTAAATTATCTCACCCGAACCTCCGGCGGAGATGGAAAGATGAAAAAAATGGCCCCTGGCCGATCCCTCGCCGGGGTTTCTCGGAGAGGAGATCTATTCGCATATGATATGTGTATCATATCTTCTCATCGGATTTTCGCCCGATTTTAGAAAGGGCTTTATTCCATACACTATACGAATTTGCCCCCTTCGTCGCGTACCATGATGGTTGACGGGATAGATTCCTCCTTCAAAGTGCATTTAACAGAAATAGTGGTGTCTATACCCATAGTTTCTATGAATGAATAACTCTACGGTATGGAGGAATTTTTAATTTTATAAATATGAATTTGGCTTCAAAAGTCTATATGTAACGGCTTAAACTATAATCTATAAAATTATCAATATTAATTAAGTCTGGGTTTTATTATTTTTAATTTAATTAATATATATTTATTTTTCTACCTCTTCTTATTTATCAGATAATATATAAATTAATTTTTTTTATTTTTTTTTATTATTTTATTTTAGGAAATATTTTTTTAGATAATTACATTCTAGAATATAATTAATCTGTTCAATTTATTTTAACTTTTTCATATTATTAAATATAATCATTTAGTTTTTTTATTAAATTGATTAAAAAAATTGTTTTTATGTTTTTTCTGTTTTTTAATGAAGTGTTTATCAAAAGTGAGAGTTGAGATTCATCGATATGATGACCTGGAAGAGAGCCCGAAGGGAGCGGCTGATCGAGAACCCAGAAATTTTCAATTCCTTTAGGTGCCTGAAGATCGAAAGCCCGCCGTTGACTTATCGAGGCGAGAGGTGATCCAAAGACAATCCAGTCAGGTCGCTCCATTTTTATACCTCCGGCCCCAGATATCCTGTCGATGTACCGTATACTGGTTACCAACGACGACGGCGTACACTCCTCGGGGATCAGGGCCGCGGTCCGGGGGGTGGTGGGGCTGGGGGAGATCCTCGTCGCCGCCCCCTCAGGCCAGAGGTCCGGGGTCGGAAGATCGATATCGATCTTCGAGCCCCTGAGGTACAACAAGATAAACCTCGACGGCGTCGAGGCGTACGAGATCTCCGGGACTCCCACCGACTCGGTGATCATGGGCATATTCTGGCTTATGAAAGGAGAGCTCCCCGACCTCGCCGTCTCGGGGATAAACATCGGAGAGAATATCAGCACCGACACCGTCACCACCAGCGGGACGATCGGAGCGGCCCTGGAGGCCGCTAGCTACGGGATCCCCGCCATCACCGCCTCGATCCAGGTCGTCGACCAGGGGGACAAGTTCGACAGCAGAAACGATCACGCCTACCAGTTCGACGTGGCGGCGATGATGGTCCGTAAGGTCGCAAAGAACGTCCTGGAGAGGGGGCTTCCCTCCGGTGTGGATATATTGAACATCAACGTCCCTGTCAACGCGACCGAGGATACGGAGGTGGTGGTGACGAGACTGGCCCGGAAGATCTTCAGGACCAGGGTCCAGGAGAGGGCAGACCCCCGGGGGCGCCCCTACTACTGGATCGACGGCGACCTCGTCTGCACAGAACGGGAGGGCACGGACGTCCGGGCCGTCTACCAGGAGGGTAAGATCTCCATCACCCCCCTCACCATCGACAACACCGCCAGAGTGGACTTCTCGGTGATATCCAAGCTGCTGGAGTGATACCGTGACGTGTGATCCTTTGATAGATAGAAGAGAGATATCAAGAGATGATTTCGACGGGATGAGCCGGGAGGATCAGATCATCTACCTCACCGAGAACCTCAGACGCCTACCGGATTTCCTGGTAGATCCGGGTATAGATATACTGATCCGCGCCGGCGAGACGGAGCTGGCCATCTCCCTTGCTAAAGACTCGGGAAGGGCGGATAAGGCGGTGGAGATCGCCGTAGAAGAGGGAGACTTTCTCTGGGCGGCCCTCATCTCCAAGAAGGCCGGAAGGGCGGAGGAGGCGGAGAGGCTCTATAGGGATGGGCTTCGGTATTACATCTCCGCCAAGATGTACGGCCGGGCCGTCAGCGCTGCCAGGGGCCTGGGCCTTCCAGAGGACGAAGTCCAGAGCATCTTCGAGGCCGGAGTGAGACATGAGAGGATGGGTATCAAAGCCGGCCGCATCCAGTACGCCCTCCAGGCCGTAGCCAGCTCATTGGAGGACGCCCTCCTGGGCAGGGACGATGAGATCGCCGAAGATCTCAGGAAGGCGATGGCAGAAGAGAGAGAGAGGGGCTTGAAGCGTTCCTCCCAGGATCTGTTGGAGTGATCCTGGGCCGGCCTTCATCCATAGGATCAGCGGTCTCTCAGCTTCAGATCGATCTTCATAAGATCCTCGGCGACCAGAGCTTGCGGGAAGTATCTCCATGCGTCGGCGAGGAGGGTTGATACGTCATCAGAGTACCGGGAGCTTATGTGAGTGAGGACGAGCCTCCTCGCTCCTGCCCGTTTTGCCAGAAGCGCCGCCTCGCCGGCGGTGCTGTGCATCGTCTCGATGGCCCAGTCGGCCATACCGTCGTCAAGAGACCCGTCGTGGATTAGGAGGTCCGCCCCGCTGCTCGCCTCCTCGATCTCAGGGGTGGGCCTCGAGTCACCGGTGTAGACGACCTTTCTGCCTGGCCTTGGGGGGCCCATCACCTCTTGCGATCTTACAATCCTCCCCTCCACCTCCACCGTCTCCCCCCTCTGGAGCCTTCCAAAGGCGGGTCCGGACGGAACCCCCAGGGCGACGGCCTTATCCCGGAGGAAACGGCCGGGCCTCGTATCCTCCCGGAGGCAGTACCCGAGGCTGGGGACGCTGTGGGCGGTCCTGACCGCCTCGACCTCGTACCCCTCCATCCTCACGACGTCGCCTGCCTCAAGCTCCAGGACCCGGGTGGGAAATTTGCGGGAGTAATAGCATAGCCTGTCGAAATGCTCCACCGCCTCGGCGGTCCTGACGGGACCCGCGATGGTTACCGGTTCCCTTCTTCCCTGGAAGGCCATAGTCTCCAGAAGCCCAGGTATCCCCAGGATGTGGTCGGCGTGAAGATGAGTCAAAAAGATATAGTCCAGGTTCATCATCCCCGTCTTCCCCCGCATCATCTGCCTCTGGGTCCCCTCGCCGCAGTCGAAGAGGATCAGGTCCCCCTCGCGGTTGATCAGCACCGCTGAGGGGTTTCTCTCGGGGGTGGGAAGGGAACCCGCGGTTCCTAGAAAGGTGACGGTAAGCATCCTTGGCATCATCTCCAGCTCAGGGTCGAACCTCTTGGGGTGGGGGGTATAAAAAGGTGCGTTGAAGACGGGCCGCCATTAAAAAATGAGACCGGGGGATAGGTGGCAAGAGAGAATCTGTCCCTGCCTAACCCCGGATCTCAGCCTCTAAGACCCTATTATCGGCGTCGGTATAGTGATCTTCACCGTTATCGTCGAGGTCTTCGTCTCAGCCAGCTCCGCTTCGGGCTTTACGGGACTGGGGCTCTCGTCTCTGTTGGACCCGCCGGAGATCTTGTAGCCGGTATCCCCCTCTTTTAGGTCGTCGTAGGCGTTCCCTTCCCAGCGGTTGGACCCGGCGTCGACGGCGTTCCCGTTGGAGTTCTTCGATAGCTCGTTTCTGACGATCCTGTTCCCGTCAGACCCTGCCGGGATCCATATACCGTACCTGTTCTTGGTGACGATGTTTCCTGTTATGACGTTATCGTCGGAGTCGGAAAGGTATATACCGTGCCATCTATTTTCGGTGACCAGGTTGTTTCTTATGTAGTTATTATCTGAGTTCACCTCGATCCCCGCCTTCCCATGCCCCGCGTTCTTGACGACGAACCCCTCGAGGGTAATCCGATCCGAAAGAAGGATTATAGCGCTTCCTGCGCCTCTGCCGTCGACCGCGGGCCTCCCGGACCCTGTATCACTCCCCCGGAGGATTAGAGTCTTGTCGACCACCAGATTCTCTCTATAAGTCCCGCTCTGGACGGTGATGGTATCTCCAGCGTTCGCCGCCTCGACGGCCCTCTGGATGCTGGCGTAGTCGCAGCCTTCAGCCCCTACGGTGATGGTGGCCGCCTGAGCTGCAGCGGTCGATATCGCCGCCGTCAATATAAGAGCTGAAAGGATCTTCCACCAAGCCCTGGTCTTCCTCCGATCTTCCTGCATATCAGTTCACTCCCCCAACCCGGCCCCCATCCCTTTGAAGATGGGACCGATATCCTCAAACTCCGTCAGCTTCCCGAAGCTCGGATCGAACTCGAACTTTATATCATCAATGGCCAGATCGAGATATAAGTCATCTCCTGCGACGGGTCCTACCAAATCTACTGGATCGAAAGCATCATCGGTGGTCGCAAGGCGCCTTCCACCGATATAGGCCGCCTGCGAGGTCGCCGATATTCCGGCCGGCGAATCGTCGCAGAGATATGATATGACCCGCCTCATAATCTCGTTTCTATCCGAAGAGCTGTTTATCGCCTCAAAACCGAAGGCGAAGTAGACCGCCCTGTAACTCCCGGCGTCGACCCTCACCGCGCCACACCCGTCGTCTTTGTAGTTGAAGATCGCCGTCGCATAAGCGGTGACGGGGATGATCTCGCTCGGCCAGTACTGGTTGTCTGCCCCATCGCCTCCAGAGATGCCGATGGTCATCCCGTCGGATATGGGGTCGCCGGGTACCCCCTCCAGGACGTAAATTCCAGCGTTATCCTTTACATACTCCACATGGAGGTAATCCCTGAAGAAGGCGGTGTCGTGAATGTTGAAGCCGATATCCTGGCCAGATAAAAAGAGGCTTCCTCCGGCGTCAAGATAAGCTGCCAGGTTCGCCTGGTCCTCCCCTGTTAGGGTGGTGGTGAAATCCCGGCCGGTTATCCATATTACAGAATCGAAGGACAATAGCTCGCTCCTCGCAGGCGCTCCGTCTATCTTTATGTAACTGTAACCGCCAGCTTGGAGCGCCTTTTCGTAATAGATCTCGTAGTCTGCACCCTCGTCGTCATCGACCAGGAGGATGGGGCTTCGTCCTTCGATGACCTCAATACGTCTCTGGCGGCGGTTATCATCGAGATCCTCCTCGCCCTCCAGAGGTACCGTCCGGGCCTCCAGAGCGTACCTGCCCTCGAGGGACCCCGACCATCCAAAGCTGACGGCGACCGATGAGCCGCTGTCGATGAATGCGATGGTCTTCGAGTCCCGGACGATCCCCGCCTCCAGGAGCTGGACCACCACGTTCTCCTCCCCCGCAAGGCCCCTGTTCTCGACTACCACCTTCGCCTCTACGGGCTGATCGAGCTTCGCGTAACTGGGGAGGTCCATCTCCGATATCACGATCTCTCGATCTTTTGCGGAGGGCTTATGGAAGGAAGTCTCGGGGTCGCCCAGGAGGTTTATCTGATAATAGCAGAACCTCATAACGTTTCCGTCGCTGGTAGTGTCTATGGACCCCAGGTTCGCCTCTCGGGAGTACTGTAGAGCCCTGCCGATATTTTCGATCCCCTCGCCGAATACCCCGTTCCAAAACTGCCGGTGGTACCTCTGAGACGGTCCGTCGGTGGTAGACCTCCTCCCCCAACCGAACCGCGAGTTTCCTATGAAGGCGAAGGCACCATGGGGCTCTGTAACGAACTGCTCCAGGATGGAGTCGGTGGCTAGATAGATGGAGTCGGGGTCCCGATTGTCGAAGGAGCCGGCATAACATCCCTGGCTGAACCCGAAGAAGTACCGGTCGTTCTTCAGCCTGCCCACGTCCTCGGCCTTCATCTTCATGACGCTTACTACGTGGGCGTGGCCGAGATGGTTTACGATGTGGACGTTGCCGTCTATTATGCCCATCAGATCTTCCTTCTTCCATTCGCGATCCCGCTCGTAGAGGGTCGATTTGTTATAATCGTCGGGAAAACCCCTGGTGTTGTATCCGCTGGCTTCGGATCCGTCTTTGATCTCGTCGAGGGAGTTTGCGCCCCAGTCGCTGACACCGCCAAACCCCAGATATTCGCCCACCATCAGGACTTCTTTATGGTACCCGTCGTTGGCGCCGGACTCGTAGGCGATCGTCTTTCGGACGAAGTTGGATAGTTCGGCATAAGAGTCGACGGGAGCCCTGCCCACGTAGACCTCGGCCAGGAGATCGACCTCACCGCCCCCGGGTCCGTCCCCAGGCTCACCGTAGATGCCGTTGCCGTTATAGTCGTAGTTTCCGTCGAGGCAGGCGTAGTAGAGGTCCGAGGGGATATTCGGAGGCGTAGCCTCGTAATCCCAGGCCCAAAACCCCCTGGCGGGGACGACGTTGTTCCAGCCTTCGCCGCTGGAACGACCTCCGTCGGCGTCGCCGCCCAAAAGGACGTATGATATGCCGTTGTTGATATAGGCATCTCGTATGAAGTTTCTGATCTTCTCCTGCTCGTCGACCCCCGGATATGTGGCGTAAATCTCCTCTACGGTGACGATAGTCGATGCGACACCCTTCGAGCTCTTCCAGCGGACGAGGTCGGTGAAGTTGTAGGGGACCGGAGCGTTCTTCAGGGCCCGGCTGGTTATGATGACGTAATCGTAGATCCCATCGAGGAGGGAAGACGCCCCTGTGGGGACTATATCCCGGGAGTAGGTTGAAGCCTCCCGGGGGTTGTCCACCATCCTCTCTATATAAGCTCTATCTTCTGCCGATCCTCTGTAAAGCCCCCGATCGAGGGTCTCTATAGGCGCCGTCTTCACCTCCAAATCGAAGGTGCCAAAGTAGTAGGTGTCCTTCGTCTTGGGGATGTACATGATCGGGTAGAGATTTATAAATAGTATTTTATAGCCTTTCTTCTCCTGGACTCCGATGACGGAGTAGACGTCTCTGGGGTAAGGGTCCATCGATCCGTAGGTCGTCTCGTTTAGAGGTGTATAAGTATGATTTCCCGAGAAGCTTATGGGTAGGGGGTCCTGGCCGGGCTCGATCAGGATCTTTCCCAGGTTCTTCTTCTCCCCCGGAAGGACCTTTATCTCCTGGACCTCTTCCCCGAAGGGGATCAGTATCCTCGCTGTTCTGAAGGGGACTACCGGCTCCCCCGGGATGATCCTGTTTTCGAGCCCCGGAATTCTGACCGATTTTGTGGCGTTCTGGACCCCCATCGGGAGGATCTCATCTCTAAAACCCACCTGGATTATCGGCTCTTGTGGGCGATATTGCCATCTGATTAGAGTCTCGCCCCCCTCGTAACCCTGGGCATCGGCGGATGAAAAGAACGCAAAGAAGCTAAAGCTCAAGACCAGCATCATGCAGGTCAATGAGATGGTCAACAGACGTCTCATGGTCTTACCTCAAATACGGCCATACACGATCCTCTCCCTTATCCTTCGGCAAGATGTACCCCCTTCGCTAAAGGTCGCGAAATTTCATCTTCGCCAGTATTTCGAGTCCGGACGTGCTAAACCATCATGACTTTTGTAATTCTACAGCGGGCCTCCCCCCTCTGGGAAGACATACAATTCTTGGCGGCGGATGGTATTAAACGTTTTCCCATCTCTTCGATATGACAGGAAAAATGGAGGATGAACAGCATGCCGTCCCCTCGATGAAGCCGTCATCATCCACGGATTGATCAGGCCAATATCTGGTGGGAGGAGATCGGGACAGACGATATCAGGCGAGAGGTGATCGGGATAAATGATATCGGATGAGATGAGATCTGGACAAACGATATCTGATGAAATGAGATCGGGAGAGACGATATCTGGCGAGAAGATCGGGATAAATGATATCAGATGAGAGGATTTCAGGGGATGGGCAGATGACGAGAAGGTTTAGAAGACCTTCAACGATCGGCAGAGAGATAGTTCTCGATCCCCCTCAGGCTATCCAGGTCCTTCCTCTCCATCGACGATTCTATGACGACCTTCTCCTGAATGGAGATGGGAGCACCCGACCGGAGGGCGAGGGCTATGCAGTCGCTGGGCCTCGCATCCACCTCCCTCTCTACGGAGTCTATGGACACCGATAACCGGGCGAAGTAAACTCCGCCGTCCAGGTCGTCGATGAGTACCCCTTTGATCTTTGCCCCCAGGCTCTCGAGGGTGGATACGAAGAGGTCGTGGGTGGTAGGCCTGGGTGATACCGCTCCCGAGAGCGCCTGGTGAATCGAGATAGCCTCCGAGAGGCCGACGAAGACCGGGACGATCCTCGAGGCCTCATCCTCCAGGAGGACGACGGGGGCTACCAGGTCCCCTCCTGCCTGGAGGGCGTAGACGCCCTTCACCTCGACCTTCAGGGAAGGGGACGGATCTTCCATATATCCAACTCTGAAACTCATCTTATATATTAATTATCCGCGCAGGACGCCTATCGTCATCTCCAGATCTTCAATAGACCAGTCCTTGACGAGGGAACCCTCGACCTCCACCTCAGATCCGACCTGAAGACGCCTGGCCCGAACTTCGCCGGCGATATAGTCCTTCATCCTCTCCAGAAGCCCAGCCACCTCCTCATCATCCAGCCTGACGGAAGCCTCGATCTCCTCCTCGACCCGCAGGTCCATCTCCTTTCTCATGTCCTGGATCCTCCTGATGACCTCTCTTGCGTACCCCTCCGCCTTCAGATCTTCTGTGAGGGTGACGTCGACGTATACCGTCCCCGAAGAGAAGTCGGCTGCTACGAGGTTCTCTGGGATCTTCTCGAGGAATTCGACCATATCAAGGGGAATATCATAACCTTTCAAATGCCAGCTGAACACCACAGGAGACTCTCTAAATACCTCTTTCTTTTCTGCCTCCTTCAGCTTCACCAACTCTGCCACTTCGTCAAGGTTGGCATCCTTGATGGCCTGGATGACCTTCTGGGCCTCCCCCTTGAAGGCGGGGCCGATCTTCTTGGGGACGGGATTTAGGGCGATCTCCATCCGGGGCTTCTCTCCGACGGCGTTAACCGTCACCCTCTTGGAGTTGGTCTGGCTCTTGAGGACTGGCAGGAGGTCCTTTAGGTCCGGGATCTCCTTATCAGGGGAGATCATAACCTCCGCGACGGGCCACCTCAGCTTCCGTCCTCCCTTCTGGCGGGCGTTGGAGACGGCCTCCACCACCTCTCTCACCAGGGCCATCTCCTCTTCGAGGGCGGGGTCGATGAGGCCCTCCCTCGGCCGGTGCCAGTCACAGAGGTGGACCGACTCCGGGACCTCGGGGTCGGTCCCCCTCACCAGGTTCTGGTAGATCGTCTCGGCGGTGAAGGGGGCGAAGGGGGCTAGGAGCTTCGCGAGGGTCGCCATCACCTCGCGGATGGTGGCGTAGGCGGCGAGCTTATCGGGATCGTCGGTCTCGATCCAGGTCCGGGGCCGGACAAGCTGGATGTACCACCGGGAGAGGTCTTCCAGGACGAAGTCGGCGATGGCCCTGGTAGCCCTCTGGAGCTGGTAGGATCCCATGCTCGTCTCGACCTCTCTGGCGAGGGTGTTGGCCCGGGAGAGGATCCACCGGTCCTCAGGCCGGAGGCTCTCCTTTACCATATCAAGGGTCGTCTTCGTCGGGTCGAAGCCGTCCAGGATCATGTAGGGCAGTGGGAACCGATAGGCGTTCCAGAGGATGTTCAGCATCCTGTGGGTGTTCGCCACCTCCTCCCAGCTGAAGTGGATATCCTCCCAGGGGGCGTTGGAGGATAGGACGTAGAGCCGGAGGGTGTCGGCCCCGAACTTACCGACCACCTCCTCGGGGGAGACGACGTTTCCTATGCTCTTGCTCATCTTCTTGCCCTTATCGTCGAGGGTGAAGCCATGCATCAGGACGGACCTGTATGGGGCGACGCCGAAGGAGACCATGCTCGCCCCGAGCTGGGAGTAGAACCAGCCCCTGGTCTGGTCGTGCCCCTCGGTGATGAAGTCTGCAGGCCACCACTCGTTGATCTGATCCTTGTCCCTGGGGTAATTGAGGGTCGCCCAGGAGGCGACGGCGCTGTCGAACCATACGTCGAAGACGTCGGGGACCCTTCTCATCTCGCCTCCGCAGGAACATTTGATGGTGACGAGATCTACGGCAGGCCGGTGGAGATCTCCGATGGAGGCGCCGCTCCGCTGATGTAGCTCCTCCATGGAGCCGATCACCTCCATTTTGCCGCAGGTCTCGCAGATCCAGATGGGCAGCGGTATCCCCCAGTACCTCTGGCGGGAGATGCACCAGTCCCGGGCGCCGCTGATCCAGTCTCTGAACCGGGCGGAGCCTGCCCAGTCGGGGTACCACTTCACCTTCGCGATCTCTTCGAGCATATCGTCTCTGATCTCTGAGATCTTGAGGAACCACTGGGGGGTGGCGATGTATATGATGGGGGTCTTGCACCTCCAACAGTGGCCGTACCTGTGGACGATCTCGCCCTCGGCGAGGAGGAGGCCCCGGTCGGCGAGGTCTTCGTCCACCTCTCTATTCGCCGCCCGGACGTACTTTCCGGCGTATTTCTCCCCCGCCTCGGAGGTGTAGCGGCCGTCTTCGCCGACGGGGCAGAAGATCTCCATCCCCTCGGCGACCCCAAGCTCGAAGTCCTCGAGGCCGTGGCCCGGGGCGATGTGGACCGACCCGGTGTTCTCGGCGGTGACGAAGTCGGCGAGGTGGACGGTGTGTTCGATATCTCTCTGGGCAGGGATCAGGTCGGCCAGAGGATGGGAATATTCGAGCCCCTCCAGATGGGTGCCTGCGAAACTCTCCAGGACCTCGTAGTCCCTGTACCTCCCCTCCCGGAGAACATTTTCGACCAAGGACGAAGCCATGATCAGGATCTCGGCCTTCTCGGGGTCGTCCTTCCAAGCCCGGACCTTCGAGTACTCGAACTGTGGGTGGACGGCGACGCCGACGTTGGCGGGGATCGTCCAGGGGGTCGTCGTCCAGATCATCATGAAGGTATTCTCTTCGCCGACGACGGGAAACTTGACGTAAATGGACGGATCGGTCTCCTCCCAGTACTCCACCTCGGCGTCGGCGATGGCGGTCTCGCACCGGGGACACCAGTTGACGACCCGGAAGCCCCGCTCCAGAAGACCCCGTTCGTTCGCCCTCTTGAGGGTCCACCAGGCCGCCTCCAGGTACTCGTCCTTCAGGGTCATGTAGGGGTCTTCCCAGTTGAGCCAGGCTCCCAGGGTCTTGAACTGGACCGTCATCTGGTCTTTCTGGCTGAGGGCAAACTCCTTGCACTTATCGATGAACCGATCGACGCCGTAGGTCTCGATGTCTTTTTTGCTCTTGAAGCCCAGGTACTCTTCCACCTTCACCTCGATAGGGAGGCCGTGCATATCCCAGCCAGCCCTATCCTTGATCTCGAAGCCGTTCATCGAACGGTAGCGGAGGATGGAGTCCTTGATGATCTTGTTCCAGGCGGTCCCGAGGTGGATCCTCCCGGTGGTGTAGGGCGGCCCGTCGACGAAGAAGAACTTTCTGCCGCCGGTCCTCATCGTCCTGGCCCGGGCGTAGATGCCGCGGTCTTCCCAGAACTTCCGGACCTTTCCCTCTACCTCTTTTGCGTCGTATTGGCTTGCCACCTCAGAGATCATCCTAGTCCTCCAACAACGGGTAGGGCATTGATAACGTCCTATTTAGGCTTTGTCGGTTCTGTTTGCCGGCGTGGCGGGAAATTAGATATAGAGATAGAGGACCAGGTCGTCATCAAGGAGGGGTTCAGGATAAAAGAGGAGATCTGGATCGAGAAGTACAGGCCAGTGAGCCTGGAGGACGTGGTGGGCCAGGAGGAGATCGTGAAGAGGCTCAAGTCCTACGTCAGGAGCAGAAACGTCCCCCACCTCCTCTTCTCGGGCCCCCCCGGCGTCGGCAAGACCGCCGCCGCCATCAGCATGGTAAGGGAGCTCTACGGCGAAGATTGGCGGGGAAACTTCATCGAGCTGAACGCCAGCGACGAGCGGGGTATCGACGTCGTCCGCCACAAGGTCAAGGACTTCGCCCGGACGGCCCCCCTCGGCGGCGCCGATTTCAAGGTGATCTTCCTCGACGAAGCCGACGCCCTGACCAACGACGCCCAGTCCGCCCTCCGGCGGACGATGGAGAGGTACAGCTCCATCTGCAGGTTCGTCCTCTCCTGCAACTACTCCTCCAAGATCATCGAGCCGATCCAGTCAAGGTGCGCCGTCTATCGGTTCCGGTCCTTATCCGACGACGCCGTAAGCGAGAGGATGAAGAAGATCGCCGAGGCAGAGGGGGTCGAGGTGACCGAAGGCGGGATGGGGGCGATCGTCTACGTCGCCAGGGGCGACATGAGAAAGGCGATCAACGCCCTCCAGGCGGCTTCCCTGATGGGGGGAGCGGTAACGGAGGAGACGATATACCAGATCACCGCCACCGCCAGGCCTGAGGAGATCAGGGAGCTTCTCTCTGCGGCCTTGGCCGGGAAGTTCCCTCAGGCCCGAAGCCTCCTCGACGACCTCCTCCTCGTCCAGGGGCTCTCAGGAGAGGACGTCATAATCCAGATCCACCGGCAGATGATCAGCCTCATAGACTCCGAGGATCTTCCCGCCTCGACCCTGGTGAGGCTGATGGACAGGATCGGTGAGATCGACTTTCGGATGACGGAAGGAGCCAACGAGCGGATCCAGCTGGAGGCGCTCCTCGCCTACTTCGCCCTGGCAGCCTCGATGGACCGGTGAAGGGGAGGGAGAGTCTCATGGACCCGATCCCCATCTTCTGGGCGGCGGCTACCCTCGCCATCGTCACCGCCTGCGCAGTCCTCGCAGCGAGGTTCGGTCTTGAGATCGCCGTCGGAGTCTTCGCCTCCCTGACGGTCCTCGCCAACCTCCTGGCCATCAAGACGATCGCCTTCGGCCCCTTCATCGCTCCGGCGGCGGTCCTCGTCTACGCCTCCACATTCCTCCTGACGGACATATTGAGCGAGCTTTTCGGAGAGGAGAAGGCGAGGCTCGCCGTCTGGACGGGGTTTGTCGCCAACATGGTGATGCTCGTCTCGGTCCTGATCGCCGTCCGGTGGTCTGCATCGCCGTTGATGGACCCCGGGCTTGCGAGCTCCTTTGACGCCGTATTCGGGTTCGCTCCCCGGATCGTTGTCGCCTCCATGATCGCCTATCTGGTGAGCCAGCACCATGACGTCTGGGCTTACGGCTTCTGGAGGAAGAAGACCGGCGGGAGGCATATGTGGCTTCGAAACAACGCCTCGACGATGACCTCCCAGGGGATCGATACCCTGATCTTCATCACCCTCGCCTTCTACGGACTCGTCCCAAACTCGATCCTCCTCCAGATGATGGCAGGCCAGTACGTCATAAAGATCCTGATAGCGGCCCTGGACACCCCCTTCATCTACCTGGCCCTGGCGGCGGCCCGGAGGGCGGGGTGAAAGAAGCCCTGGAAGTCGATCGCCTTGCCGTCTGCGGATGGGAGGAGATGGACACGTCTGACCACATCGATCCGATGGAGACTAAAAGGCGGAATTGATCGGAGAGGACCGAAAGATATATCGCCAGTGCAGAACCTGGACTGGCCAGTAGATATCGATGGTTTCTGGAGGAAGAAGATATGCCCGAGTTTGCAAACCCCTTTGCGGGCCTGGCCTGCGATAGAAAGCTCACCAGCGAGGAGCTGATCAGGGCGGTCAGGTACATGGTCGCCGCCGAGTACGAGGCGGTCCAGCTCTACATGCAGCTGGCGGAGTCGACGGACGACGAGCTGGCGAGGGCCGTCCTCGTGGATATCGCCGACGAGGAGAGGGTCCACGCCGGAGAGTTTCTCCGGCTCTTGAAGGAGCTCGCCCCCGATGAGGAGGAGAAGTACCAGGAGGGTTATGAAGAGGTGGAAGAGATGATCGAGGAGCTGGAGGGCTAGATGTCTCAAATTCGGAAGGCCGCCGGATGAAAGCCCTCCGGGCCCTGGCGGCGGCTCTCCTTCTGGCTGTCCTCCTGGCAGGAGCCGGATGTATTGATCGCAGCCCCCTCGGGGACCTCCTATCCTCAAAGGATGGTCCCGAGCCTTTGGAGGTATCCGTCTGCGGGCTGGTGACGAAGGTCGTAGACGGCGACACCTTCGACGTCGAGGGGCTCGGCAGAGTGAGGCTCGCCGACGTCGACGCCCCCGAGATGGACGCCCCGGCGGGGAAGGCTGCCAAGTTCTTCGCTGAGGCGTGGCTACTGGACGAGATCGTCCATCTCGACGTCGACGATCTGGGGGTGAAAGACAGATACGGCCGGTGGATCGCTGTCGCCTACATCGAAGACCCCGATACCGGCTCCCTCGTCAACTTCAACTACCTCCTCGTCTCTTCCGGCCACGCCGTGGTAAAGGACTTTAAAGACAACAAGTTCGATCCCGGGGACTGGGGTCCTGCCCCCGTCACCCGATGACGGGCCAGAAGATCGGTCGGAAAGTAGAGAGGGCAGGGACATTTGAAGGGCGGCGGACTCCGCTTCACCCCGCTCCCTTTCCACCGTCAATCCTTCCTTTGTTCACCCTTCCGCCGCTTACTTTTCCGACTTTCGCCCTTCCGCCCCTCTGCCTCATCCTTTGCCGCCAACTCCCAGGGATTCCAGGTTCTCCCTCGCCCTCTCTGTATAATGGTGGCCCGGCCCCAGGAACTGGCCGAAGACCCGCAAAGCGAGGTTGAAGGCCTCCCTCGCGCCATCTAGGTCGCCCATCTCACGGAGGACCTCTCCGAGGTTGTTGATCCGGATGGCGGTCTTGAAGTGGTTCGGGCCGTAGGCGTCCATATCGATGGATAGCGCCCTCTCGTACTGGGCGAGAGCCCCAGGAAGGTCCCCGAGGGACCGCAGGACCGTCCCGAGGTTGTTCGCCCTTATGGCGATCTTGAGCTGGTCGGGCGCATCTTGAGCCTCCTCGATGGCGATGGCCCTCTCGAAGTGAGCCATAGCCCCCGGAAGGTCCCCCAGGACCCGAAGGACGGATCCAAGGTTGTTGAGGTCGGTGGCCACCTCCGCGTGGGAGGGGCCATAGAACCTCTCGTCGACGGAGACGAGCCTCTCGAGGACGGATCTCGCCCCCGCCAGGTCGCCCCTCCGCTGGAGGTAAAGCCCCGCCTGGTTCAAGAGGAGGGACGCCTCCTCAGAGCCGCCCCCCAGATCCTCCAGCTTCCCGGTAGAGGCGAGGGCGTGGGGTAGGAGACGGCCGCATTCTGGCCATCGAGAGAGGTCCTCCAGCCGGGCGCTGAAGGCACCTCCCACGGCTCGGACGGTCTCCTCTGCCCAGGTCGTTCTCTCCTGGACGTCGAGGCTTGCGAAGGCGTAGGCCTGGATGAGGGGATGGACCGATACGCTGCTGCCGTCCCTCCTCAATAGCCCCCTCCTCTCCAGGGCGGAAAGCCCCAGGCCTACGGACTCGGGGAGGAGGGAGCCCGCCTCGACGAGGAGGTCTAAGGGGAGGTCTTCAGCCGCCAGAAAGGCGGAGAGGCTGAGGATCTCCGCCCCCTCCGATGAGACGGCCCGGACCTGCTCCATCGATATATCCAGGACGGCGGCCAGGGTTTCGGGCAAGCCAGGTCCGGTCTTGCCCGAGATATCGCCGAGCCGTCTCTTACAAAGATCGATGTAACGGGATAGGGATATCCCCGTCCAGCGGATGTAGCCTGCGGCGACCTCCAAGGCGAGGGGGAACCCCTCCAGCAACTCCGCAAGCCTCATGGATGCGGCAGGGTCCTCCTGGCCTGTCCTTCTCATAAGAAAAGCGGCCGCCTCCGGCGGTTCGATGGGTCCGACCTCGATGGCGGCGGCGGTGGTCACGACCCAGCTGCCGCTCCTGGATGACGTTATGATCACGTCTCCGCCTCCTGATGCAGACTGTGGGAGATGGGCCTCCAGGGCCGAGGGGGAGGGGGCGTCGTCAAAGATCAAAAGCCACCGGTCGTTCACCTCCATCCAGGCCCGGACGGCATCTCCGAGATCGAGGAGGTCGGAGTCCTCCTGGTGGGGTATCCCCAGGGGACGGGCGAGGGAGGCGAAGTCGAGGGTGAGGACGGTCCCGTTCCAGGACCTCACCCAGAAGATGAAGTCGTATTCTCCGGCGTTGACCCTGGCGTACTCTGCGGCCATGGCGCTCTTTCCCATCCCGTCGGTCCCGAGGAGGACGGCGGCACCGACTTCGCCGAGGGCACCTCTGATATCGTTCAGCGCCGAACTGCGACCTGCATAGTCAGGGTTGCGGCTGTCTCCTTGGAGAAGGTCTGTCATCACCAGCAATTATCGATCCGCATCTATTAAACTGTGTCCCATATCTCTCAACGATCCTACGATGAAGATCCGCCATCAGCCGTCGCCAGATCTCCCTGATAAATACTCATCCCTCTTTATGTCGAGGAGCAGGTCGTCGAGGCAGTCCTCATCGATCTTCGAGGCTGCCCGTCTCGTCCCTATCCTCCGAAAGCCGGCCGCCTCCAGGGCCCTGATGGAGGAGATGTTCTCGACGGTCGCCGAGGCGTAGACGGTCCTGACCGCTAGGCGGCGGAAGGCCCCCTCCAGGAGAGCCTCAACGATGACGTTGCCGAGGCCCAGGCCCCTGTACTCGGGGTCGCCGATTAGGTACGAGATCTCGCAGGTGCAGCAGGTTCTATCGTAGATGGAGGCGAAACCTATGGGACGGTCGCCCTTCATGACGACGTAGTCCTCGTCCTTTGAGCAGAGGATGCTCGCCTCCAGCTGGTCGATGGTTAAGGAGGTTGAGGGCTCCATGTACCTGGTCAGCTCCTGGTCCTCAAACCACCCGAAGAGGAGGGGTGCGTCATCGGCCCCCACCCGCCGGAAGGCGAGGGACCGCCAGACGAAGACCTCCGGCGGGGCCGACGGAATATCCCAGAGCTGGCCCTTCCCCCACCGATCGAGGGCGGCGCAGGCGATCTTCTCGACCAGTTCGCAGTAGCCGATCCCGGCGGTGGCCGCCGCCCTGGCGAAGCCGCTACCCGCAGGGTTTATGCAGGGGTTTGGGTTCACCTCGATGACGAAGGGGACGCCGTCCTCCTCCCGGATCCGGAAGTCGACCCGAGCGTACCCCTCGACCCCCAGGGCGGCGCAGGACCGCCGGGCGAGGTCCCCGATCCGATGGGAAAGCTCCGGCGAGAGGGGGGCGGGACAGAGGGGGACGGTCCTCTGGTAAAAGGGGCTCTCCTCGATCCACTTCGCCTCAAAGCCGAGGATCTTCGGCGTCCCCTCCAGCAGGTCGAAGACGATCTCGGAGATGGGGAAGACCTCGACCCCGCCGGGACCGATGATGAGGGCGGCGTTCACCTCCCGCCCGTCGACGTACTCTTCAGCGATGGCGGGCTGGCGGTACGTCTCGATGATCCTTCGGACTTTCCCCCTCAGATCTACCTCGTTCCAGGCGATGGAGTCAACGGTGATCCCTATCGACGCATCCTCCAGGACCGGCTTTGCTATGACGGGATAGTCCAGGACGGTACGGTCCAGGAAGCTGGCTTCGTCGGCGCTGCGGAAGATCTGGAACCGCGGCGTCGGTATCCCCTCCCTCTCGAGAACGAGCTTAGATAGCCCCTTGTCCCTCCCGACCTCCAGGGCTGCGGCGGAGGAGCCGGTGAAGGGAACGCCCAGAAGCTCCAGGAAACCAGCCACCTTAGGCTCGGCCGATAGGTCGTCTGCGAACCCCTCGGCGAGATTGAAGACGAGGTCGAAGCTCTTCAGGGAGAAGAGCGCCTCCATGCTGCAACGGAGGGGGACGGCCTCGTGGCCCGCCATCTCCAGCCCCTCCTTGACGCCCGCCACCGTCTCGAGGACCTCGAGCTCCGCCTCCATCTCGACCTCGCTCCTGGCGGAGCCCTCTCCGGGGATGTTGTAGAGGATCGCCGCCTTCAAGGGCCCATCCCCTGCCGGGCGAGGGCGGAGGCGAAGATCTCCCCGATCAGCTGGTCGTAAGACCGACCGGAGGCGTATGCCGCCTTGGGGAACCGGGAGTTCTCCTCCGGGTCGGGTATGAGGCCGGGCAGCGCGTTGACGTCGAAGACCGACGGCTCCCCGTCCCCATCGAGGCGGAGGTCGAGCCTGCAGAGGTCCCTTATCTCCAGCGCCTCGAAGGCCCTCTTCGCCGCATCTTCGATCCTGGAGCGGAGGTCGTCGTCCACTTCGGCAGGGCAGACGGTGGTATCGTACCCCGCGTCCAGGGAGTCGTAGATCCACTTCACCTCGTAGCAGTCGAACCGAGGTGCTCCTTCGGGGAGCCCCTCAAAGGAGACCTCGACGATCGGCAGGACCTCCGGCGGATTTCCCAGGAGCCCCACCGTGAACTCCCTCCCGGCGAGGTACTCCTCCGCCAGGACCGGCTGGCGGTACCTCGAGACCATCTCAGATACGACCCCTTCCAGCTCCTCCCTGGAGGTGACGAGAGACTTTGCCGTGATGCCGCGGCTCGACCCCTCGCCATTCGGCTTCAAAAAGAGGGGAAAGTTCAGGTCTTGCGAGAGGTCGCTGCCGCGGGTCAGAAGCTGAAACCTCGGGGTTCTGATGCCGCTTGCCACCAGGACCTCCTTCGTCCTCCTCTTGTCGAGGGTGATGGCGAGGGTGGTGACCCCCGAGCCGGAGTAGGGGATCCCCAGCATCTCCAGCATCGCCGGGATCTGGGCCTCCCTCGCCTCTCCCCGGACCCCCTCGGCTATGTTGAAGGCGAAGTCGAAGCCGCCGCGGCGGAGGGTCTCATAGGCGTCCTCGTCCGCCTCGACGACGGTGACGGAGTCGCAGAATCTGAGGAGGGCCTTTCTTATCGCCTCTATCGTCGAAGGGGCGTCGAACTCGGCGAAGGTGTCGTCCCCCGACTCCCGGGAGTAGTCAGGGGGGAGGATGTTGCAGGTCAGGGCGACCTTCATCTCAGATCCTCGGGTTGGGGTACTCGTATACCTCGCCCTTGTAGTTGGATATGACCGCCTTCTCATCATCTGAGGATATCAGGTAGTCCTGGGGGAGGATGGGGATCTTACCCCCGCCCGGGGAGTCGATGATCAGGTGGGGGACGCAGAGGCCAGAGGTGTGTCCCTGGAGGTGGTGGATGACGTCGAAGCCAGCCTGGAGGGATGTTCTGAAGTGCTCGACCCCCTTCACCAGGTCGCAGAGGTAGATGTAGTAGGGCCTCACCCTGTTTTTGACGAGCTTCTGCATCAGCTCCTTCATCACCTCGGGATCGTCGTTGACGCCCCGGAGGAGGACCGTCTGGGACCCCAGGGGGATCCCGGCGTCGGCGAGGAGCTTCAGCGCCCGCTCGCTCTCGGGGTTTATCTCCCGGGGGTGCTCGAAGTGGATGTTGATGTAGAGGGGATGGTACTTCTTGAGGACCTTGACGAGCCTCGGCGTCACGCGCTCCGGCATCACCGAGGGGACCCGGGTCCCTATCCTGATGATCTCGACGGAGGGTATGCTTCTCAGCTCCCGCAGGATCACGTCCAGCTCCCGGTTGGACCGCAGAAGGGGGTCGCCGCCGCTGAGGAGGACGTCCCTCACCTCGGGGTGGCTTCTTATGTAATCGATCCCGGTGAAGATCTGCTGCATGGGGGTCTGCTCCACCCGGCCGACGGATCGTTTTCGTGTACAGAACCTGCAGTACATGGCGCACTTGGAGCTGACCATCAGGAGGACCCGGTCTGGGTACCGGTGGATCAGGCCGGGGACTTTGGTGTCCCTCCCCTCCGAGAGGGGGTCGGCTACGTTGCGGAAGTCTGAGAGCTCCTCGGCGGCAGGAACCGCCTGACTCCAGATGGGGTCGCCCTTCTCCTGGATAAGGGCGAGGAAGTGGCTGCTGATCTTCATGGGGTAGATCCGTTTCACCCGCTCGATCTCCTCCATATCTGCGCCGAGGCGGGCCAGGAGTTCGTGGACAGTTTCGGCCCGTTGTGGAGGCTTACCGTCGGCGGATTCGGCTATAAAATCGGTCTTTCCGCTGGAAACACAGGTCGAATCAAACATTGGCCTCACATCTCATATAGAGAGGTGTAATTTCCATGATGGAGGATTCCATCGTATTAACTGCTCCGAAAGCACCGTTTTTGTGGCTATAGCTGCGCAAATCTGGATTTGCTAGAGCAGATCCAGATAAAAACCTTGAAATATGACCATCAAGGTGGTTTGCGAAGTTATTCGCGGTCATGTGTTTACCAACGCCCCATTATCTATACCAGGTAAATAAACCTGTTGATCCGAGAGTTTAATCCTCCGAAAATGCCGTATCGTCACCGGTTATCTTATCAAAATCCGAATTATTCTGTTTATTGGTATATTGGAAAAATAATCTCGAAAATCTGGTTTTCGATCCCTATAATCCCATGAAAGAGGATTCGATCGGCTGATGGACCGATATATTAGAACAAAATCTCGGATCTTCCCTGAAAACGGACTATCCGGCCGCCGACCCCGTACGTTCGTTCTTTCCACAGGTGGTAAGAACATTCGCGAAATAACAGCTCTGAGAAACAAGCCCATGAGATCGATTTCGCCACTAACGCCCCTCGCCTTTAAGAGATCCGATCCCTCTCTTAGGCGACTCGGTCCTGGTCAATTTGAGGGGATAAATCCCCCTCCCCCAACTCTTTGTCTGGAATCTCCTCGTGATAGAGGCGTTGACCGCACCGCTTGCAGTAAGTCGCGTCGATATCGTGCTCCACAAGGCCGCACTGGGGGCAGAGAACGCTCGTCTTCCTGGTGATCAGGACCCACTCCTTGACGATCTTGCTCGCCTCCCAGGGTATGAGGACGATCCCCGAGAGGATCATCAGGATCGTCACCAATTTTCCGGCATCGGTGACTGGGGTGATGTCGCCGAAGCCGACGGTGGTGAGGGCCACCACAGTGAAGTAGAAGGCGTCTCCAAAGTTTCTGACCCCGTCGTTTGCAGGGCTTTCAACGTAGTAGAAGAGGCCAGATCCGATGAAGAATATGATCAAAATCGTCGTCACGAGCCTTGCCACTTTGAGAAGCTCGAGAGATATGCTGCCGAAGAAGAAGTGGGGGTCGGCGAGGAACCGGAGAAACCTGAATATCCTGAATACCTTGAAGACCCTGATAGTCTTAACGAAGGCTATATTGAGGGTGAGGCCGACTAGGGGGAGAACTGCTTGAAAGAGCGTCGGCAGTATCGCCACCAGGTCGATTATGCTGTAGACGTCCGAGATCTGTCTTCTCCTATCCGGCGCGGCATATAGGCGAGCTATATATTCGATGACGAATAAGCCGACGACGAAGACCTCCAGCCACCATAGAAAGACTCTGAGGTCTTCGGATATGTCGTAGGTGTCGATGACGAAGATGGCGCAGACTAAAAGGTTCAGGGAGATTATCGCGATGTCGATGGCTTTACCGAGGGACGTCCTGTAATCGATGAGGTAGAACTCGACCAACTCTCTGAACTTCTCAGGGGGTACGGATCCATTTTCCATCATCTGCGGGGACTATCATTCTTCGAAGATAAACAACCTTCGAAACAGGATCAAAATTGAGCAAAGTTCATATATGGAGGATCGGCCTTTGGGAATCTCGCCGGGGTCTAGATCGATATGACCGAAGATGGAAAAAAGGGTCTGAAGCGGGAGCTGGGGCTCTTCGAGGTGACCCTCTCCGGCATCGGGATCATCCTGGGGGCCGGGATATACGCCCTCATCGGGAAGGCGGCCGGGATGGCCGGGAACGCCGTCTGGATCTCCTTTGGATTGGCAGCCCTCATCGCCGTCTTCACCGGCCTCAGCTACGCCGAGCTCTCGTCGATCTTTCCGCGGGCCAGCGCCGAGCACGAGTACACCCGCCGCGCCTTCGGCCACGCCATCGCCTTCGTCGTCGGGTGGATGATCATCTTCAGCGGGATCATAGGGGCGGCTACGGTCGCCCTCGGCTTCGGCGGGTACTTCGACGCCCTGACGGGCCTTCCCGTCATCCCCTCGGCGATCCTCCTCCTCCTCGCCCTATCCCTGGTCCTCTTCTGGGGGATCAAGATCTCCGCCTGGTTTGCCATCGTCTTCACCTTCATCGAGGCTCTGGGCCTCTTGATGGTGATCTACATCGGCCTTCCCCGATTGGGGAGCGTCGACTACTTCGAGATGCCTCATGGCATCGATGGCGTCTTCGGGGCGGCGGCCCTCATCTTCTTCGCCTACATGGGCTTTGAGGAGATGGTGAAGCTCTCGGAGGAGACGAGGGACCCCGAGAGGAACATTCCCCTCGCCCTGATCCTGGCCCTGGCGGTCACCATCGTCCTTTACATGCTGGTGGCGGTGAGCGTCGTCTCCGTCGTCCCCTGGCAGGTCCTGGCAGCCTCCGACGCCCCCTTCGCCGAGGTGGCGGCGGAGGCCCTGGGGCCGGAGGCCTTCGTCGTCATCTCGGTAATCGCCCTCTTCGCCACCGCCAACACCGTCCTTCTGATGCTCCTGGCGTCCTCCAGGATAGCCTACGGGATGGCGGAATCTTCCTCGATGCCGGGGCTGCTCGCCGCGGTCCATCCGGCGAGGAGGACCCCCTGGGCTGCCATCATCGTCGTCGTCCTCCTGTCCATCGCCTTCGTCTTCTCCGGGGACATCGCCTTCGTCGCCAGCGCCAACGACTTCATCCTCTTTGTTACCTTCATCGTCATCAACGGCTCCCTGATCTATCTCAGGTATAAGGATCCGGACCGTCCGAGGCCCTTCAGGGTCCCCCTGGCGATAAGAAGGCTTCCGGTCCTGCCGGTCTTCGGTATCTCGACCTGCATATTCCTCACATTCCACCTCGATCTGGCCGCGGTCCTCTTCGGGTCGGGGATAGCCCTCGTCGGCGGCCTTCTGGCATTGATTTTCCGCAGAAAGCTCCACGAAAAATGAGCGGAGGACTTGTCGGGATGGACCGATAAGACAGGGCTCAGAATATGTAATGACTGGGCAGGAGAGATAGTTCAACCTCTCTCTGCCCTGGGATCTTCGATGCCGCTTCTTATGGCTGCGGGGAGGAGGGTGCACCTCACCCACTTGGGACCTACGGGCCTGCCGCACCTCCCCTCGAAGAGGTAGGTCTTCCCGGGGTTTTTGTCGATGTATTCCACGACGGCAGCCGAAAGCTCCGGCGAGAGGGGGATCTCCACCTCCTCGATCCCATCTCCACCCTCTCCGTCCTCTCTACCCCCACCCTCCTCGCGTCTCCCTGCGCCGCTTCCCCCTCTATTCAGCCGGAGGAGCCCCCTATCCCGATCGAGGTCGGAGGTTCTCGTGCCCAGGAGGTCGTCTATGGGGCGGCCAGTCTCCAGGAGGAGGAGTAGCATCATCCTGTCGCTCTCGGAGTTGAGGGCGGTGAGGAGCCGGTCACGCTCCTCGGGTTCGAGGGGGCGCAGCTCTGATTTCATGGCTATGAGGTTGGATCTCATGAAAGATTAAGGTCTCTTCCTCACCCGTGAGGCCCATCTATCCCGGAGCCGGAGTCCTGATAGAGGCTGGATCGATGGCCGGGCCCTTATCCGGATGGAGGCAGCAGAACTGGCGGCTAGTCTCGTAGGCGACGCCCTGGAGCCCTTCGGCTGCGGAGACGATCTCCCCGAGGCCGCCGCCCCCGCCGGTCCCGGTGTCTATGGCGACGTAACCCCCCTGGCCGGGATGGCGGACCGCCACCCACATACCCTGGCTGAGGGGATGGCCCTCGTAACCCGTAACGAGGAGGGCGTTGTACCCCTCCCTCTCCAGAAGGGCCCAGGCGACCTGAGCCCGGCGGAAGGAGTCCTGGCCCGAACCATCCTGGGAGTAGCCGTAAC
Organism: Methanothrix harundinacea; assembly: GCA_002506535.1. Classification (GTDB taxonomy): domain Archaea; phylum Halobacteriota; class Methanosarcinia; order Methanotrichales; family Methanotrichaceae; genus Methanocrinis; species Methanocrinis harundinacea_B. Next base: position 72,476 of record DAXT01000021.1, on the reverse strand, counting down.
GGTCCAGAAGGTCCTTCAGCTCCAGGATCCAGGCCAGGTCCACCTCGGTGGCGGGAGGTAGATCGACGGTCCAAGGCGGTTCGCAGACCTTCTCGATGGAGGCCTCATCGGGAGAGCCTCTCTCTCCGGCGACCCATTCTGCCGCCTCTGGCCCGTCGACCACAAGGCCGCGGAGCCACTCCGAATCCCCCGGACCGATGAGGGACCCTAATCCCATCTGCGAACCGGGTCCCGACGGGGATACCGCCTGCCACCTCCCTTCCGGCCCCCGGACGACGGCCCAGAAGGCGCCTGCCTTCCTGAGGATCGCAACCTCATACCCCCTCTCCACGAGGAGCCTCTGGAGGGCCGCCACCTCGTGCGGAACCTCTCCTCCCCGGGCGAGGGAGACGACCTCCTCGCAGGCTACATCGTCGACCCTACCTCCCTCTCGACGGCTCTTCATCGCCACCTTCACCTCCACCTCGGGGTTCTTCCGGGCCGGGACGCTCAAGAAGCGATATGAACGGAGGGTCTCAGATAGAACCGTCCCCCAGCCGTCCAGGGGAGGGGATCTCGGCTCCAGGACGACGTACCTGTCGGACCCCTCGTCCCTGAAGCTCTCGGCGAAAGCCCGGAACTTCTCGAGGTTCTCATCCCAGGCCCCGGGGCAGGACCAGAAGGAGGCGAAGAAGAACCTCCCCGATCCCGGCGAGGACCAGGCGAGGAGCCACTTCTGCGACTCCTGGCCGCCGATTCTGTAGTAGACGTCGAGGCTGGAGGACCTCTGGCCGTCGATGGTCACCGGATCGCCCGGATCCGCCGTCAGGACGGAGAACCGGAGAGATCCGCTTCTGTAGCCCCGGACCACCTGCCTCAGGACCGCTTCGGGATCTATGCCATAGTCCTCGAACCAGACGATATAAGCAGCGGCGCAGGGACCCTCCAGAGTCAGGTTCCCCGTAACCCGGTCCCCTGCGACATCGCCCTTCCATCCCCGCGGGAGGTCAAAGGAGATCCCCGAGCCATCCAAGCCCTCTTCCCCCTCCTGCGTCCCCCCGGGATCGCGGAGCAACTCCGTATCAAGATAGCGTCCGACGTTGCCGTTCGCCGCAACGATGGGAGGAGGATCGATGCTCAGATCGGTGCTGTGGTTATCGTCCATCTCCAGATCGAGATCATACCCGAAGCTCAAGGCCCAGTCGAAACCGTCCTGCGCCCCGGACGTCGGGATTAAGAATAAGGATGCGGCCGCCACGACTGCCAGGGCAAACCCGGAACGGTGCAGACTCCCCATGGACATCCTGCAGTATTGCGAAAATAAACAATTTTCGTTCAGAGCTCATCGATAGATTATTTTCGTTCAGAGCTCCAAGGTCATCATGTCGAACCCCAGGGGCCAGCTCTTGACGGCGATATCATGGGGGGGGAATAGGTGGCTTATGTGAGTCAATACCGTCTTCCTTGCCCCAAGGCGGCAGGCGAGTTCGAGCGCCTCCTTCGAGTCCATATGCTTGTTGAGGTTGTACCCAGGGGGGGTTATGGCGTCGGCGACCAGGAGGTCTGGGTCCTTCATCAGGTCGAGGCTCTCCTCGGGGATGGAGAGGTTGGTGTCCCCCGTCACCACAAGCCTCTTTCCTCCAGACCGCACCAGGACCCCGGCGGCCTCGCAGATGGGCGGGTGGCTCACCTCGAAGAGGGTGAACTCCATCCCCGCCAGGTCGAAGGGCCGGCCCATCTCCGCGACGTTCCTCTTCGGCCTCATGAAGTAGAGGTAGTTCAATATGTAGTCCATCGTCTCTTTTAGGGCGTAGACTGGGACCCGGTTCTGGACCCTGTGAAAGTCGCCAAACCCGGCGTAATGGTCGTAATGGGCGTGGGTCCATATTACGCCGTCGACCCGGCTGATCCCGGTTCTGATCAGCTGCCACCGCAGGTCGGGGCTCGTGTCGATGAGGACCTTTCCCTGGCCGTTCTCCACCAGTACCGAGAACCGCAGCCTCCTGCTCTTTCCGCCGGCCAGGGCGTCGGCACAGGCGGGACATCTGCATCCGATCTTCGGGGTGCCTATGGCGTCGCCGGTCCCAAGGAGGGTCACTCTCATGGGGCGGCGCTCCCCCGGTGGTCTGCGATCCTCCGGTCGAAGTCCTGGACCGCCCGGAGCATATCCTCCTGGTCGATGGACCTCCTCTCCTCCAGGAGGGCGTTCAAGACCGCCTCCCTTACCACCATCCTGATGTCGGAGCCGGAGTAGCCCTCCGTCCTCTCGGCAAGGACGCGGACGTCCACTCGCGCGTCCATCCTGGCGAGGACCCTCTCGAAGATCTTCCGCCTCATCTCCTGGTCGGGAAGGGGGAAGGTGACGACCTTGTCAAACCGCCTCCATGCGGCGTAATCGAGGAGCTGGGGGTGGTTTGTCGCAGCTATCAGGAGGACCCCGTCCTCTACGAGGCTGACGTCGTCGATCGCCTTCAGGAGGGTGTTGACCGCCCTTTTGATCGCCCCGTGCTCTTCGGAGGTTCTGGTCTTGGCGACGAAGTCAAACTCGTCTATGAAGAGGATGCAGGGGCTGAGGGCCTTCGCGAGGTCGAAGACCTTGTCGACGTTCTTGCTGGTTTCGCCCAGGTACTGGCTCGTCACCATCGAGAGGCGGACCTCCACCAGAGGTAGGCCGAACCTCCTGGATAGAGCCATGGCGGTGGAGGTCTTCCCCGTCCCCGGAGGCCCCACGAAGAGGAGCTTTCCTATGTCGTAGAGGCCGATATCACGGAGGTAATCCCGGTTTTCCAGGGCTTTTGCCGCCTTCTCTATCTCCGTCACCTGCTCCTCGGTCAGGACCAGCTCTTCTATCCTGTCGCGGACGTCTTCGGGGGCCTTTATCCGGACGAGCTTCAGTATATCTTCGGCCTCCTCGACCTTGGCGGAGAGCTCCCGGATCTTCGCCTGGATCCATTCCCTGTCGGTGAGGAGGGGCTGGTTTCTCTTCTTCGCCTCGGCGTAGCTGACGTCCAGGGAGTCGTACCCCTCGAAGAAGTAGGCGAGGGTGGGGTTGGACCTGATCCTCTCCAGGGTGTCCCTCTTTACAAACCACCTCGCCCCCACCTCGAAGACGGTGAGCCGGAGCTGATCTCGAAGCCCCTCGCGATCGACGAAGGGCAGGGCCCGGGCCGCATCCCGGACGCTTCCAAGGCGATAGATCTCCTGGACGTCTCCCTCGGTGACGTAGATCGGACGCTTCACCTTCCTGGCGACGGGATCGAAGTAGTGCTTTCTGATCCTTGGTGGGAGGTCGTCCTCGGTCAGGTTCTCGGACCGGTTGTATATCTCCGCCGTGAGAAGAAGCTCTGCAGTCTCAACCTCGCCCGAAGCTCCAGCATCGCGAAGCTCTCCATCTGATCCAGTCCTGCCGCCTGACCCCATTTTTGCACCTGACCCCATCTCTAAAAGCTCCATCTACGAAGCAGCCCTTAGGCTGAAGGCCAGTAATGACGCCCATAGAGTGATAAATCTTTCCTTTATTCGCAGAGATTTGGTGCGGCGATATCTCAACAGCCGTCGTCGGTTCCGTCGTCAACTTTATCAACCATTAAAGACCCCATGGTTGAAGATCGGCCATCATCAGGATGGCATCCATTTGGTGATAGAAGATGAATGCGTGGGATCGCTTTATTTGGTAGAGTTCGTCTGCTGGACACGACGCTTCGGGACGGAGAACAGACGCCGGGCGTCTCTTTGAACACGGAAGAGAAGCTGGAGATCGCCCTGCATCTCGACGCCCTGGGGGTAGACGTCATCGAGGCGGGCTCCGTCGTCACCTCCGAGGGCGAGAGGGGGGCGATGAAGGCCGTCGCCGGTGAGGGGCTGCGGGCCGAGATCTGTAGCTACGTCCGGGCGAGGACCGAGGACGTGGACCTTGCCCTGGACTGCGACCTCGACTCCGTCCACCTGGTGGTTCCTGTATCGGACCTTCACATAAGAAGCAAGCTACGGTCCGACAGGGATTCGGTTATGAGGTCGGCGGTGGAGGTGACCGAGTACGCCAGAGCCCACGGCCTGATCGTGGAGCTCTCCGGCGAGGACGCCAGCCGGGCCGACGAGCCGTTTCTCAGGTCCATCTACCTGGCCGGTATCGACGCCGGGGCCGAGAGGCTCTGCTACTGCGACACCGTCGGGGTCCTCGTCCCCGAGAAAGCCTTCGAGATATTTTCGAGGCTCTCAGACCTTCCCGCCCCGGTGAGCGTCCACTGCCACGACGACTTCGGGATGGCGACGGCCAATACCGTCTCGGCCCTGCGGGGCGGGGCCTCCATGGCCCACGTCACCGTAAACGGGATCGGAGAACGGGGAGGGAACACGAGCCTCGAAGAGGTGGTGATGACCCTGGAGTCCCTCTACGGTATCAAGACCGAGATCCGCTCCCGCGACCTTTACACCCTCTCCAGGCTCGTATCGAGGCTGACGGGGATCCCCGTCGCCCCCAACAAGGCGATCGTGGGGGAGAACGCCTTCACCCACGAGGCAGGGATCCACGTTCACGGCCTCATCGCCGACACCTCCACCTACGAGCCGATCCACCCCGAGACCGTCGGGAGGAAGAGACGGATCGTCCTGGGCAAGCACGCCGGGAGAAGCTCCGTCGAGCTGGCCCTGCGGGAGCTTGGGATCGAGTGCGAGAAAGATGAGCTCGCAGAGATCCTATTTCGGGTCAAGGATCTGGGGGACAAGGGAAAACGGGTCACCGACGCCGACCTTCAGACGATCGCCGAGATCGTCCTATCGATCCAGAAGGAGCCGAAGGTGAAGCTCGAGGAGTTCACCGTGGTGAGCGGAAACCGGGCGACCCCCACCGCCAGCGTCAAGATCATCGTCAACGGGACGGAGATGCTGGAGGCGGGGACGGGGGTCGGTCCAGTCGACGCCGCGATAAACGCAATCCGTCGGGCCATCTCTGGGGTGAGAGATGTGAGGCTCGAGGAGTACCACGTCGACGCCATCACCGGCGGTACGAGCGCCCTCGTAGAGGTCTGGGTGACGATGGCGATGGGCGACCGGTCCATCACGGCCCGGGGGGCGGGAGCTGACATAATCATGGCCTCTGTCGAGGCGGTTTTGGAAGGGATCAACAGGCTGATGCAACTTGAGGAGGACGGATAGATGGGTAAGATGACCGGGGCCCAGGCCATCCTGGAGTGCCTGAAGCTCGAAGGGGTCGAGATAATCTTCGGGCTTCCGGGAGGGGTGCTGTTGCCCCTCTATGACGCCATTTACGATTCGGATATAAGGCACATCCTTGTGAGGCACGAACAGGCGGCGGCTCACGCCGCAGACGGCTACGCGAGAGCGACGGGACGTGTAGGCGTATGCCTGGCGACCTCGGGGCCGGGGGCGACGAACCTGGTGACGGGGATCGCCACCGCCTACATGGACTCAGTCCCCCTGGTGGCGATGACCGGCCAGGTACCAACAAATCTCATAGGAAAGGACGCCTTCCAGGAGGCGGATATCACGGGGATCACGATGCCGGTGACCAAGCACAGCTACCTCGTCAAGGACGCGAAAGATATCCCCCGGGTATTCAGGGAGGCGTTCTACATAGCGAGGACGGGCCGGCCCGGCCCCGTCCTCATCGATCTTCCCAGGGACGTCACCGTCAACGAGCTCGATTTCCATTATCCCGAGATCAAACTGCCGGGATACAATCCGAACCTGAAGGTCCACAGCCTCCAGATCAAGAAGGCGGCCGCCGCCCTGATGGAGGCGGAACGGCCGGTGATATACGTCGGCGGCGGCGTCAAGTACTCCGACGGCCACCGGGAGCTTCTGAAGCTCGCCGAGAGGATCAAGGCCCCGGTGACGACGACCCTGATGGGGATCGGCTGCTTCCCCGAAGACCACCCCCTATCCCTGGGGATGCTGGGGATGCACGGTACGAAGTACGCCAACTACGCCATCCAGGAGTCGGACATAATCCTGGCGGTGGGGGCGAGGTTCGACGACCGCGTCACCGGGAAGGTGGCGAGCTTCGCGCCCCAGGCGAGGATCATCCACGTCGACGTCGACCCCGCCGAGATAGGAAAGAACGTTCGTGTTGATATACCGGTCGTCGGGGACGCAAAGTCCGCCCTCTCGGAGCTGGCGAAGGCCGTCGGTGAGAAGGCATGGAGCCCCTGGAACGAGAAGGTCGCCGCCTGGAAGGGGGAGTATCCTCTCTGCTATGCGACCGAAGGCGAGTCGATCAAGCCCCAGTGCGTCCTGGAGACCCTCTCAAGGCTCTGCCCCGACGCCGTAATCGTGACGGAGGTGGGGCAGAACCAGATGTGGGCAGCCCAGTTCTTCACCCACAGGGACCCGAGGCACTTCATATCCTCGGGGGGGCTGGGGACGATGGGGTACGGATTTCCCGCCGCCATCGGGGCGAAGATGGGATGCCCCGATAAGGAGGTCTTCGACATAGCCGGGGACGGAAGCTTCCAGATGAACATCCAGGAGCTGGCGACGGCCGTCGTAAACGAGGTCGCCGTCAAGGTGATCGTCCTCAACAACGGCGTCCTGGGGATGGTCCGGCAGTGGCAGGACCTCTTCTACGAGAAGAGGTTCTCCAGCACCACCCTCCACCGGATACCCGACTTCGTCAAGGTGGCGGAGGCCTACGGAGCCCTGGGCCTGCGGGCAGAAAAGCCCTCGCAGCTGGAAGCTGTCCTGGTGGAGGCGATCGAATCGGAGGTGATGACCGTCGTAGACATCATAATATCCCCCGACGAGAAGGTCTCGCCGATGGTCCCGGCGGGGGCCTCCCTGAGCGAGATCCTGGAGCTGGAGGCGGCCGGGCCGTCCTACGAGGCCCAGAGGTCGTATGCCGGATCTTCTGGAAGCGAGATCCTGGAGATGGAGGGGTGAAGGTGCTCCATACCATAGCCCTAATCGTCGAGAACAAGGCCGGGGTCCTGGTGAGGATAGCGGGGCTCTTCAGCAGGCGGGGCTTCAACATCGACAGCCTCACCGTGGGAGCGACGGACAACCCCGACTACTCCAGGATGACGATCACCGTCGAGGGGGACGAGGTCATCTTGGAGCAGGTGACAAAGCAGCTGAACAAGCTCGTCAACGTCATCAGGGTCAGCGAGATGGACCCCAACGAGTCGGTGGACCGGGAGCTTGCGATAATCAAGGTCGCGGCGAAGAAGGAGGACCGTAGCGAGATCATGCAGATAGTGAGCGTCTTTCGGGCTAAGATCATCGACGTATCGCCCCGGTCTCTCATCATCGAGGTGACGGGGACCAACGACAAGATCGAGGCGATGGTCCGGCTCCTCCGGCAGTTCGGTATCAAGGAGATGGCGAGGACGGGGAGGGTCTCGATGGTCAGGGGGACGAAGGCCGTCGTCCCCTGACCGATTTAGCCGATCTGGTAGGAACGGGTCTTGGCAGACCCCCTCTCATCATATCCGATAGACAGGATCCTACCAGATCAAATCTCACAGGGTCGAATCTCACCAGATCAAGTTTATATTTAATGCGTGATGGTCTGACAGATCAGAACTTCTCAAATAGGGAGGACTATAGGAAATGGCAAAGATATATCATGACGAGGACGCCGACCTCGGCGTTTTGAAGGGAAAGACGATCGCCATCATAGGGTACGGAAGCCAGGGGCACGCCCAGGCCCAGAACCTCCGGGACTCAGGGCTGGACGTGGTCGCAGCCGACGTTCCCGGCTCCAAGGCCTGGAAGAGGGCGGAGGCGGACGGAATCAGGGTGACCACCACCCCCGAGGCGGCGAAGGAGGCGGACCTGATCCACATACTCCTCCCCGACGAGCTCCACCCCATCATATACAGAAAGGATATCGAGCCTTACCTCGAAGAGGGGAACGCCATCGGGTTCTCCCACGGCTTCAACATCCACTTCTCCCAGATCATCCCCCCCGAGAACGTCGACGTCTACATGGTGGCGCCGAAGGGGCCCGGCGACCTCGTCCGCAGGACCTATCTCGAGGGGATAGGCACCCCCTGCCTCGTCGCCATCCAGCAGGACTTCTCCGGGAAGGCCTTCGATAAGGCGATGGCCTACGCTCGGGGTATCGGCGGAACCCGGGCCGGGGTTCTTGAGACGACCTTCGAGGAGGAGACGGAGACCGACCTCTTCGGCGAGCAGGTGAACCTCTGCGGCGGGGTCACGGAGCTGATCAAGGCCTCCTTCGAGACGCTGGTCAGGGCAGGCTACCAGCCGGAGGTCGCCTACTTCGAGACCTGCCACGAGCTGAAGCTTATCATCGACCTGATCCACGAGGGCGGCCTCATGAGGATGTGGGAGAACGTCTCCAACACCGCCGAGTACGGCGGCCTCACCCGGGGCGACCGGATCATCAACGATCAGTCGAGGGAGGCTATGTGGGAGATCCTCGAAGAGATCCGGACCGGCCAGTTCGCCCGGGAGTGGATCCTGGAGTCCCAGGCGGGGCTTCCCGTCAAGAGGGCCCTTGAGAGGATGGAGGCCGACCACCTCATCGAAGAGGTGGGCGGGGAGCTTCGGTCGATGATGCCGTGGCTCAAGAAAGAGTGAAGATCATCTCTTAAAGGAGGGATGCTAAGCCATCGGGAGGGCGGGGGCCCCAAGGGGCGCCCGCCCGTCCGGGGGGCTGCAAGTTTTAGACGTAGAACAAAATTAAATAACAAATCACTATGTGTTAATTTCTTCCCATGTGGTTATAAGGAATGTAGCCATTGTTCCAGCTAGATTCACAGCGAGTTCCGCGTGTCGGGGCGCAGGCTTTGCATCAGATTTGCTTCTTCCATGAGAATCGCTCAAATTATTTCTCAGTGATCCGATATTTTCTACTATTACATGACACCCCCCGAGGATTTTCTTGAATTGCTCTTCCGTCTGTTTACTCGGTGCGAGATCGAGCTGTTGAGTCACCGAGGAATAAAGAGACGGTAAGTCCGCCTTGGCGTTGTAAGATACCCCCTTCTCATCGAGAATGTATTTACAAACTGATTCAAGAAGTGATCTGGCCGCTGTGATTGCTCCTTCTGGATCAGTAGTGCGACGTTCTAATGCTTTTTGCCATATCTTGTGAACATACTCAGAATCGCATCTAGACAAAATCTCCGAGACAATTTCATCGCTAGGATTATCGGACTTAATTTTAAAAATTAAATAAAATGGTTCGAATTCTCTATCTAAATAATCCCTACGCTCACTATAAAGTCTGTACTTCGATTTGATAAATTTCGAAAAACTGTGCAGATCGCGGCACCTATCTATAAATTTTGGTAATTTATGTCCTGACGTTGAATCATACACAAGCGATTTACGTAAAGATTTATATTGCCGATCGTTCGAGTTAAAATCTTCAGCAGATCCATTCCATCCATATGTTGCTGCCTCTTTGAGAATGTCATGAACCTCTTCAATATTTCTCAATAATTCTTCGTCGATCATGGATATCATACTCCACTTGCCCACCTACAGGGAGTTCTAGGCTGAGTTATCTGATAATCTTTTGCTCGTCCATCGAAGGAGTCCAAGTTATCGGCATAACCAAACGGCTTCCTGCAGGAGATCTGCATATCCTCAAGATAGAGCCTGTAGTCCCTGGACATATCGGGCCTCGCTCTCGATCCGCGCCTTCAACCCCGGCCGGATCGACCGCCTGGTGACGAGATCGACAGGGCGGCCAAGAAGATCCTCCAGGAAGAACTTCAGGTCCATGTAGCCGTTGAAGGTGGCAGGGCCGGCAAACTCCACCAGGACGTCCAGGTCGCTCTCCGGCCGGGCGTCGTCCCTGGCGGCGGACCCGAAGATGGCAAGGCTCTTCACCCCCATCTTGAGCAGATCATCCCTGCGGGCTTCCAGGATCTGGAGGATCTCGGACCTTCTCATGGTTACTCAGAGATTATTAAGCAGTTCTCAATATAAAGGGCTTTTGAGGCCCCTATCCTCGATCTTCATTAACAGGATCAAGAACAAGGATTTCCAAAATGCGTCTTGAATCACCGCTCTCGCTGCGAGAGATCCGAGAACGGAGACCTATCAAGCGGGAAGTCGATCCTCTGCCCGCCCATCGGCGGAATCGGAAGGCCTCTCTGGAGCCTTGCCACGATCCACTCCTCGATGACCTCGATCAGCTCTTTTCTGCACTTCTCGACCGTTCTGCCCGATGCCCAGACGCCGGGAAGCTCGGGGACCGAGGCGAAGCGGGGCACGTCGTCCTCGATCACCTTGTATTCGGCTCTGGCGAGTGCTGTCTCCACATACTCCAAGAACATGCTAACAGTAGTTTTGACTCTAAAGGGATTTAACGGTCGGAGGAGAGCCCTTCCTCAGGCTCCAAGATGATCCACCCTACTTCCGCCTACGGCAGCAGCCGCCCCCATTCGGCGCCGCCCGGTCGCCTGCGCCCCAGGCCTCCGGACCGTGACAGCGCCTCCGCAAAAACTCGCGCCACCCCGAAAGGGGCGCGGCGGAAAAGGTGATATCGCATCACCGCCCTCTTATCAAAAATAGCCGGAGACAAATTTGAGGCGGAAGATATGACCGACGAGACTGAAGAGCTGCGCGAGAAGGTCCTCGCCGTCCTGCGGAGAAACGACGTTAAGAGGGCCGCCTTCTTCGGGTCGATCGTGCGGGGCGAGATGACCGACGAAAGCGACGTGGACATCCTGGTGGAGTTTGAGGGGCGAAAGAGTCTGATGGACCTCTCAGGGCTGAAGATCGAGCTGGAGGAGGCGATCGACCGGGAGGTGGACGTCCTCACCTACGCTTCTCTTCACCCTCTCCTCAAAGAGAGAATCCTGAACGAGCAGGTCCCGATACTATGAGGAAAGATCCCAAAGTATCTCTCGCCCACATTCTGGAGTCGATAGACCTAATCGAGGATTATTCAGCGGGCAAAACTCTGGATGAGTTCGTAGAATCGCGCCAACTCCAGGACGCCATAATTCGCAGAATCGAGATCATCGGCGAGGCCGTCAAAAACCTGCCCGAAGATTTCAAGAGAAATCATCCCGAGATATCATGGCAGAAGATCGCCGGCATGAGGGACGTGCTGATTCATCAGTACTTCGGAGTCGATCTCGCACTCACCTGGGACGTTATCCAGAGCGACATACCAGATCTTAAGAGGAACATTTCCAGGATAAGAGAGGGGAGGAAGTAGAAGATCTCTATTTTCAATGGAAGCACCTCTCTGGCCTCCACCGGGGGCTATCAGACCAGGACCTATCCCGGAGGCCTCATCCCCCGGTCGCCAGCGTCAGATCCCCGTGGGGGATGACGATCGTCCTGGCGTCTTTTCCCTGCCTCTCCCTGGCCATGGCTAGGGCCTCCGCGAGGCTCCTGGCATGGCGGAAGAAGACCATCTCTGCCAGGGCGGGGCCCAGGGAGGAGACGAGGATCAGATCCTTATCCAGGGAATCTCTCGCGATCAGAGCCGCCTTGTGCCCCCCGAACTCGTACTCCCTGCCGAACCGCTCGAAGCAATCTTCTGGGCAGGCCGCCTCCCTCGCCCACCGCTCAAAGACCGGGTGGCCGAACCCCTCGGCGCACTCGGCCAAGAGGATGAGGGTACCGCCGGGGATGACGGCTTCCCTGGCGTTCTCCATCGCCTTCTGGGCCTGGAATAGGTTGATGTCCTTGGGCCTTCCTCCGGCGCAGGCGACGACGATCTCCGCCGGCCTGACGGGCCTGCGGTACATCTCGTCGACCGCTGTCGCCCCCTTCCTGTGGGCCTCGACGAAGTCGCCGGCCACGGCCCTTACGACCTCCTTTCGGCTGTTCATGACGGCGTTGAGGATGAAGTCGAGGCCGGCTATCCCCGCCGCCTCCTCCATGTCGAGGCGGACGGGGCCGTCGAGCCTTCCGGACTTCGACCGGGGATCGGCCATCATGGCGTGGTTCTTATCTATCGACCTCTCGGAGCTGACGCCGGGGAGGACCGCCTTGGCACCTCCGCTGTAGCCGGCGTAGTAGTGGTACTCGATATTCCCGGTCCCGATTTTGAAGTCGGCGTTTGCCACCTCCTCCAGGATCTCAACAGGCGTTCCCCTGGCGGTCTCTCCGATGCGGACGCATCGATCTAGATCGTGCTGGACGGAGGGAAAGCCGGCGGAGGAGCCGAGGAGCCGGCCCACCTCCTCTGCCGTCATCCTCCTGTGGGTACCGAGGCCGAAGACGACGAGGATATCTCTTATCCCGAGGCTTCGAAGCACTCTTGCCAGGGGCGGGAGGATCTTGGATGTAGGCGCAGGCCTCGTTATGTCGCTCGCCATGATGACGGCGCTCTCATGCCCTTCAAAATCCTGAAGGGACGGGCCGAAGGGCTCGTCGAGGGCCCTCTTTATCTCCGCCTCCTCGTCGGGGGCTCCTGCCATCTCCTTCGGAAGGACGACCTCGAACCTCTCGTCCCCCTCGATCGCGAGGTTTATGCTGCCGGCGCCATACCCGAGCTTCATCTCATCTCCTCCACGCCTTCGATCGGCGGTTGACGTCGTTGAAGGCTTCGAATATCGGCGTATCTGCGGAATAAGAGAAGAAGTCGGCCCCGACGGCGCTGCAGGCCTCCCGGATCCTGGCACCGTGCTCTCTCATCCTCTCGATGTACTCTTCCCTCACCCCATCCGTCACCCTCGTCAAGACCGACCCCTTCGACTCCATGTCGATGAACCGCAGGTCCCCCTGGAAGTCGAGGGCCGCCTCCGCCGGGTCCAGGACCTGGATCAGTATCAGATCGTGGCTTGATAGCTTGTAGATCCCGGCGACGAGGCTCTCGACGTCGTCGAGGAAGTCTGAGATCACCACCACCAGGCTCGTCGACCTGATGGCGAGGTCGAACTGCTCCGCCGTTCTCCTAAAGTCCGTCCCCCCCGAGGGGGCGGTCCTATCGAGATCCTCCATGGCGAGAAATAGGTTCCTTCTCCCCCCCCTCGTCTCGCCGGGCTCCAGAATTTCTGCGAACTTGGATATCGAGAACTTCTCGTTCTCCTTGATCGCCATGTAGGCGAATCCCGCCGAGACCATCGAAGCGAAGGCGAACTTCTCCCCGAATCCCATGCTGGAACTCGCATCCAGGAGGATGTGGACGGCGAGGCTCCTCTCCTCCTCGTGCTCCCGGACATAGAGCTTCTCGGTCCTGCCGTAGACCTTCCAGTCGACGAACTTGAAGTCGTCCCCCTTCCGGTACTCCCGGTAGCCTACGGGGCTTATACCCCGCCCCACCTTCACAGACCTTCTGGCCCCGGTGAAGGTCGTCGATACCCTCTTTCGCACGAGGAGGGTGAACCGGTCAAGCTCTGCGAGAAAATCGGTGTCCATCTGCGGCACCTATACCGATTTCAGTATATCCGATATGATCTGGTCGCAGGTGACGCCCCTCCTCTCGGAGTCGAAGGTGAGGATGATCCGGTGTCTCAGAATGGGATATGCCATGGCATTGAGGTCTTCTTTATCGACGTAATCTCTCCCTCTGAGGAGTGCCCTCGCCTTGGAGGCGAGGATGAGGCCTATCGAAGCCCTGGGGCTGGCCCCGTACTCGACCCCCTCCCAGCTCCTGGTAGAGATGACGGCCTTTATCGCCCACCTCTTGAGGTCGTCGGAGATGGGAACGTCCCTGGTCAGCTGCTGCAGCGAGAGAAGCTCCCTCCTGGTGATCACCCTCTCTACCTTGGGCTCGGCGTGGCCGGTATACCTCTCCATGATCTCGTGCTCCTCCTCGTAGCTCGGGTAATCGATGAAGACCTTCAGGAGGAACCGGTCGAGCTGGGCCTCGGGCAGGGGGAAGGTCCCCTCCATCTCGATGGGGTTTTGGGTCGCGAGGACGAAGAAGGGCTCTTCAAGCCTGTAGGTGTTCTTTCCGACGGTCACCTGCTTCTCCTGCATCGCCTCCAGCATGGCGCTCTGGGTCCTGGGGGATGCCCTGTTGATCTCGTCGGCGAGGACGATGTTGGCGAAGATCGGCCCCTCTTCGAACCTGAATATCTTGCTCCCGTCGACCTCATCGATGAGGGTCGTCCCCGTTATGTCCGCGGGCATCAGGTCCGGCGTGCACTGGATCCTGCTGAATTTGAGGCCTGTGGTGCCGGCTATCGTCTTTACGAGAAGGGTCTTCCCCAGGCCGGGGTTGCTCTCCAGGAGGATGTGGCCTTTCGCCAGGATCCCTACCAGAATCTGCTCCACCACCGGTTTCTGGCCCACTACCACTTTGCCGATCTCGCCCCTTATCGTCTCGAAGATCGCAGGAGCGTCCTTATAAATGTTGATCAGATCTTCTCTCATCTATCAGTCCTCGGTGAGATCTTTATCGCGCGTCTCCCTAAACGTCTCTTTTCAGCTTCTCGCCAGGTTCTCGAAATACCTTTTGATGATCTCCCGGTGCTGGGGCGGGAGGCTCTCGATGTAAAGCTCTGTGGCCACCGCCACCCCTTCCCCCGGCTCAGAGGATAGAAAGATCCTCTCCGCGGGGACGGTCTCCCTGGACCTCCACCCAGCCGCAGAACCCGGATAGAGGACGAGCTCCAGGTTCACCTCCTCCAGGATCGCGAGGGAGGGCTTCCCGTAAATATCGCCCGATATCCCCTGCCCTGAGACGGCCTCGTCAGCCGGCTCTTCCCCTTCGAAGAGCGCCATCGCCCGATCCCCCAGATCTGAGAGACGCTTGAAGGGCTCTGGCGGCACCACCTCTCCGGCCAGGCTATGGCTATAGATCGCCGCGACGGCGAGGAGGATTATCAACGCTGCGGCCTTGGCCTGTAAGACGGGGACGCTTCTATCTGCGAAGCTCAGGCGCCGGTTATTGACGAGGTCAATGGCTCTTACCTTCGCGAGGCTCCTCTTTACGTCCACCGCGAGGCTCTCCATCACCACCGAGTCGGAGTCGCGGTTGTCGTAGGCCGCCTTGGTCTTCTCACAGATCTCCTCGTCGAGATGGGCGAAGAGGTCGGACTTCGACGACCCAGAGAGAACCCTCGCGGCCAGCAGGCCGAGGATTAGGGAGACGATGGCAGGAGATAGGGCAAAGAGCGAGTCCTGCCAGTAGAACCAGAAGAAGGCCGCAAGCCCCAAGAAGAGGGCTGCGATATACAAGAACGCAGCTATCAGGGCGGCGTTGAGAAGATAAAGGGAGAGCTCGAGCCGTCTGTACGCCCCCATGAGCCGCCTCAAGTCCCCCATAAACTCGTATGAACCGTCCACGAGATCCCTCCAGAGCCCGTACTGATAAGTAGTTTCCGAGCTGCATGAAATTAGGTTTATAACTTTGAAGACCAAGTAGATCCTCGAAGACTCGGTCGGAAGGCCGACGACGATCCACGGGAATGTGGGGGCAGAACTGGACGATCGATTTGGTGGGCGGATCCAGCCGG
This sequence comes from Methanothrix harundinacea, assembly GCA_002506535.1. GTDB lineage: Archaea > Halobacteriota > Methanosarcinia > Methanotrichales > Methanotrichaceae > Methanocrinis > Methanocrinis harundinacea_B. The sequence continues at coordinate 57,138 of DAXT01000021.1, read as the reverse complement.
GGCCGACCTATCTTGGATAACTCAGGAAAATGGCCAATATATCACGGTTCAAAGGACCGAGCTTAAGGCTCATGGCCCTGATCCTCCTGGCAGCGGTGGTCTTGCCGGGGGAGATGGGAGCCGGCTCCATCTCGCAGATGGGTGGGGTAATCGGCGGCGAGGGGAAGACGACGGCGAAGGGCATGGCAGAGGCGATAGCGGCCGGAGTCTGGATCGCGCCGGAGGGATTAGACGAGATCTCACAAGATAGGGAAGAGACCCTTCAACGGCTATCGGGTCCCTCCCGGATATTGAAGATCATGGTACAGGAGGAAGATGTCGCGGAGCTCGGGTATATAGGCACATACGACGGCGTTCTCGTCCTCTGGCCCGACGTCACAGAGACGCTCCGGCTCATCGCCCCCTTCGACCACCGTGAGCGTCCCTGGTACCTGGAGGCGTCCAGGGCGAAGGATACGATCTGGACGAAGCCCTACTTAAGCCAGAGCAGCGGGCTTCTTGCCATCACATGCGCGACGCCGATTGTAGCGGGATCAAACCTCACAGGGGTGGTGGGGATGGACGTATCCCTCGCGGAGATCGATTCTGATCTCAGCAATATCTCAATCGGCTACCCCTTCCTCCTGGACGGTCAGGGGGTCGTGGTGATCCGACCCCCCGTCCCTGAAGGATTCCTGTGGGAGGAGATCCTGACCCCAGGCAGCCTCCTCGACTCCAGGAACCCCGAGCTCGCCGGCCTCGCCGAGGCGATGGTTCGGGGAGAGAGGGGGGCTGCCTATCTACGTCTAGGGATAGGGTCCACCAGGATCTCCTACGCACCCCTCCCCTCTGTCGGCTGGAGCCTCGCTCTCACCTCCGGAGATATCGACCTCGTCGCCGCCAAGGCTTCCCAGTACGACCAGCTATTTCGCAGGATCTCGGGGCAGACGGAGGTTCTAGCCCTGGAGACCGGCATGGCCCTGGAAGGCAGCGGCCGATGGATGATGATGCCTCCATCCGGCCCTCTGTCCGTCGACGGCGATGCGGCCGGGCTGGCTTCTATCCTCCTTTACGCCCTCGCCATCGCCATAGCATCCGCCCTTCTGGCCGGAGCAATCGGGTTTCGCAGAGGTAGAAAGGTCGTAGCTCCGATGGTCGAAGCCGTCAAAGGAGCCCTGGTGAGGGTAGGCGATGGAGACCTCACCTCCAGGATCGAAACAGACGGCTCTAAAGGGATGCGAGCTCTCGGGGAGGCCTTCGATAAGATGACCTCCGACCTCAAAGATCAGATCTCCCTCGTGGAGAGGGGCTCCTTTGAGGCGGGCAGGTCCGAGAAGGAGGAGGAGATCTCCGACGAGGTGGGACGTTTCCTCCAGCCCGATAGGATCCCCCAGCTTGAGGGATACCAGGTCGCCGCCCTCTCCCTCGCAGAAGGGCACAGATGCTGCCACTTCTACGACGTCTTCGAGGCGGAAGGGTCGAAGGCGGTGGTGGTGATCTCCGAGGTATCGGGAAAGGGGCTCTCGGCCGCCATGGTCGCCGCCCTCACCAGGTCCCTCACCAGGGCGGGAGTCCGCAGGTTCGGCGATCCGGCGAAGGCGCTCCGGGAGACGAACCTCCATCTCAGCGATAACCTGAGAAACGGCATTATGGTCTCCTGTTTCTGCGGGATCCTGGACCTCTCAAACCACTCCATGGATTACGCCAACGCAGGCCACATCCCGCCCTTCGTCGTCAGCTCTGACGGATTTGTGGACACCCTGGTAGGGGGAGCGATATCCATGGGAGCGCTCGACCACATCGACCTGGACGTGGAGGGGTGGATGATAGATCCAGGGGACGTCCTCGTCATATACAACGACGGCCTGATGGAGATCGAGAACGAGAAGAAGGAGCGGTTCGGGACCGAGAGGGTGATCTCCCTCGTCAAAGATAACAAAGAGAGGTCGGCCCAGGATATCATGAAGGAGCTGGAGAAGGCGATCGCAGAACACCTGGGAGGAAGACCCTTGAGATCAGATCCGGCGGTCCTGATAGTCAAGAGGTCGGTATGACGGCTACGGGGTGATCGAGACCCAAGCCCCTTCCATCGATCGCCCCGTCACAACGGCCGCTCTTTCCTGAGATCTCCCCCGGCGACCCTCTTCACCTCCAGGACGAGATCTTCGATCCCGAGCCCATCCATGGATATCCGATCTCTCCCTCTGAAGATCTCCTCTTTCACCCGCCGGCCGACCAGGTCGTCACAGCCGGGAAAGACCTCTATGACGACGCTCCCCCTTGGAGGAGCCGTCCTTTTGCAGAGATCGTCCAGATCGCCGTCGACGATCCCGATAAGGGGCGTTCCGAGCCTCGCCAGGACCTCCCCGGCGATGGCGGTGGTGTCGTCGCCGACGGTCACCGCCACCATGGCACCTTCGGCCCTCTCGAAGGCCTCCTCTGCGGCATGGTCTATGAGAACCGCATCAACTCCCCCCTTGCAGATCGTCCTCGGCGCCCTCCCGGTCCTCCTTATCTCACCGGTCCTCAGTATCGCCGTCTCGAGGTCGACGAAAGAGAGCTTCTCGATGCCGTGGAGCTTGACCCTAGCTCCCCGGATCTCCACCATCGTCCCCCCTTTTGTCACGACCTCCACGGTATCCTCGAGGGCAACCCCTACGACGATACCGTCGACGGTCACGTTCTCCCCGGGGACGGCCCCCAGGATCTTCCTTCTGACGATGCCCCCCGAGACCTCTGTCCTCGGCGAGGGTCTTGGGAGGTCCACCAGCTCCAGTCCAAGAGATGCTGCGACCTTCTCGGCGATCTCCACCCCGTCCCCCGCCGCCAGGAGGGCTGCAAAACCTCCCCCATAATCCGCCAGGATCAGAGGCTTCTTCGGTCCAGCCCTCTCCGCCACCATCAGGCCGAAGGCGATGGCCGTCTCCCTCGTCTTGGCATAGTTGAGGAGGATCAGGTAGTCTGCTTTTTCCTGGAGCCTCCTGACCGACCGGCTCGGCATCTCCCGCCTGGATATATCGATCAGGTCCTCCAGGGATCCGTCGATGACGGCGACCCTCCCCATCGTCCCCCCCAGGACGGCGGTGACGACCCCGAGACTCGAGAGATGTTCTATTGCCCGTTCGGCCAACCCGGAGTCCACCACCTCGGGGCCGTGGACGACGACCCCGATCTCATCCGCCACTTTCGACGCTCTCATCTTCCATCTTCACCGATCTCATCCTCTCCTCTTCGGCCTTCATCCTCTCCTGCATCTCCTCCATCGTCCTGGCTCCGATCTCCCTCCTCTCGGGCAATTTATCGATCGGCTGTAACGTGCTCAGATGGTAGTAAAGCCCCGTCGAATCGAGGAGCGCCCACATCTCGCCGTCCTCCTCGGTCTTGAGGACCCTGACCGTCCCCACCGTCCCGGTACCGGAGTACCTGACGATGGACCCCTCGCTGATCACCTCTGACATGGTACCTTCGTCACCTCACAAGAACTTCTCCGTTACCACAACGCCCGCGAAGTTTTTAACCTCTGCCCCCCCCGGAGCCGAGAGGACCAGGACCCCGTCGAGGTCGGATGTCCCGCAGAGGACGTCCTGTTCGGGGTGGGTCCCGGCCTGGACGTCGCAGCTTACCCTCGTCTTATCCCCTACGGAGACGACGGTCTTAAGCCTCGGGGAGGCGGGATGGCCCTTTCTGAGGACTATCAGGGGCGAATTCATCTCCCTGATCAAAAAGAGGGTGCATCGAAGGCCCCGCCTCGCCTTCTCGCCGACATCGAAGGTCGAGGCTACGAGGAGGTCGTCGTCATCGGTGAATATCACGACCTCTTCGGCCTCAGTCTCGAGATAAAAAAAGCGGCCGAGGGTCCTGACAAAGGCCAGGGTCCCGGTCCGTCCGGAGAGGTAGGCGATCTCGTCGTCTTCCAGGGGAATATTCATCTTCTCATCACTCAGTCGGCTTTACGTTCCTCGACTGGCAGGAAGGACATCGGGGCTTTCTGCCCATGCCCTTGAACTTGTTTCCGCACTCCTGGCATATGTAGCCCTTCGATGCCAGAGATTCAACGTCGCCGATCTCAGGTCCGCCTCCAACGGTACACATGGGACTATCACCTCCTTACGATCTATTCCCAACGGCTCTTATTTAAATGAGGTGGATGCGAGGCCTAAATCCATCAATGAAGGGGCTATATCCGCCGTCCCATCCGGGGTCTTGGCCCTAGTCTTCTCCGCCATATTAATAAAGTTCCTGCCTTTTCTATCTATATGTTATGCTAAGACGATCCCCCGGAGGAGGAGATCATTCATGAATTTGGATAGATTAAGGATATTGAAGGAGGGTCGCGATAAGGAGGGGCCGGTCGTCTACTGGATGAGCCGGGACCAGAGGGTGAGGGACAACCGGGCCCTAGCCATCGCCCAGGAGATGGCGCTGGAGAGTAGGTCGCCCCTGGGGGTCGTCTTCTCCCTCGCCGAGGAGTTTCTCGGGGCCGCCGTCCGCCAGTACGGGTTCATGCTCCGGGGTCTTCAGGAGGTGGAGAGGGACCTCCTGGAGGTGGGAATCCCCTTTCTTCTCCTAAGGGGAGATCCGGGGGAGGAGGTCTCCAAATTCGCAGAGGAGAACGGCGTCTGCGCCCTCATCACCGACTTCTCGCCCCTGAAAGCGAAGAGGTCCTGGACCGGCGACGTCGTCGATAGGCTGGAGATCCCCATCTATGAGGTGGACGCCCACAACATCGTCCCCTGCTGGCGGGCGTCGCCGAAGCAGGAGTACGCCGCCAGAACGTTTCGGCCGAAGCTGAAACGGCTTCTGCCCCAGTTCTGCGGGGAGCTCCCCGATATAAGGGTCCATCCCCACCCCTGGGACCATGGGGGAGGGGTGGACTGGGACCGCCTCTTAAGAGACCTGAACGTCGACCGGTCCGTCCCCGAGGTGGACTGGATAAAGCCGGGAGAGATGGGCGCAGCGACGGCTCTGAATCGTTTCTTAAGAGGGAAGCTCTCCAGCTACGATAGAGACCGCAACGACCCCACCATCGACGGCCAGTCGAACCTCTCGCCTTACCTCCACTTCGGGATGATCTCGGCCGCAAGGGTAGCCCTGGAAGTCTATCGGTCCGGGGCCGACCCCGTCTCCAGGGCCGCCTTCCTGGAGGAGCTGGTGGTGAGAAGGGAGCTGTCGGATAACTTCTGCCTCTACAACAGGAGATACGACTCCTTTGACGCCTTCCCCGACTGGGCGAAAGTGACCCTCAACGCTCACCGGGGTGACCCCAGAGAGCGCCTCTACGACCAGAAGGAGCTGGAAAGGGGCGAGACTCACGACGACCTCTGGAACGCCGCCCAGAAGGAGATGGTCCTCCGGGGGAAGATGCACGGCTACATGAGGATGTACTGGGCAAAGAAGATCCTGGAGTGGACCGAGTCTCCGCAGGAAGCCCTGAGGATCGCCATATATCTCAATGACAGGTACGAGCTGGACGGAAGAGACCCGAGCGGCTACACGGGGATAGCCTGGTCCATCGGCGCCGTCCACGACCGGGCCTGGGGGGAGAGGGAGATCTTCGGGAAGGTGAGGTACATGAGCTATAAAGGAGCCAAGTCGAAGTTCGACGTCGGATCTTACATCGACCGGGTTGCCTCTCTCGGCTGAACCCCCTGGCCGATATCCACCTTCCTGGACGGATGCCACCGGGAGGAAGAGACTGCAGCAACCCCTGGATCTAGCGTCTATCCCGACGCTGCCGCCAGCACCATGAAGATCGATGTGAAGCTTCCCGGGATGGAGAAGGAAGATATCGAGTTCAACATATACGAGAACGGGTTCTACCTCATCGCCAAAAAGAAGGGGCTGAAGTACATGGTATCCTGCGCCCTGGCAAGTCCCGGAGAGCCCGGGGGCGCTCTCGCCACGTACAGCAGCGTCCTCCCCGCCGTCCACGTCCCCTGCAAGAAGCCCCTCTTCGAGAGGGGGGCAGGGTGAAGATAGATCAGCTTCTTCTAAAGCCGGGATCTTAAAAAGAGAGGGGCTTCAGCAGGGCCGAAGGACGACCGCTGAAGAGGCGTAGACCAGATCGTCGGTGGAGTCGATCCCTGAGATTGAGACGGTGATGGTTAAGGGTGCATATATCTCCGTATCGGGGAGGGTCCCGTCCCTGGTGAGGTTGAGGGTTCCATCTGGCATGATCGTCCCGTAGACGGCGAAGGGACCGCCGAAAGAGTCGGTCAGGTTAAGCCCTCCCACGGGACGATCGCCGACGTTCTCGATTATGTAGATGAAGGCCAACGCCTCCCCCGCCCCGGCGCATCCCTGGAGGGGTATCGCCGTCAGGTTGAGACCCCGTGACCCCGCAAGGCTCGTGTTGGCGGCGGCCGAGGCGACGGCGGCGTTGCCCTGGAGATCCGACCCCGTGGCCCGGACGGCGTCGTTCAGAGGGCCCGGAAGGTCCTCAAGGTTGACGACGAAGCTGGATTCGGCGGTGGCGACCTCTCCGGGGTTGAGAACGACCTTGCTGAGGGGAACGGGTCCAGCCCTCGAATCGACGAGGACGAGCCCCTGGACGGGGACGGGGCCGACGTTTGCCACCTCGTAGTATCTCGTCACCACGCCTCCGACGACGGCGGAGCTCTCCGTCGGGCTGACGGCTATGGTTATTGACGGACTCAGGTCGGTGATGCTTCCGAAGATGATCTGCTTTTGAATATCGAAGGTTCCGGAGAATACCTGACGAGAGGTGACGTCCGAGGTGAAGATCTGGTGTCTGTTGGAGGTCGTCACATAAGTGCCGTTGAAGCTGAGCTTCGTATCGGTCCCCACGAGCTGCGTCCCCAGGGATGTCGTCTCCTCCTTCTCGATCTCGTGGGCGCTGAAAGACTCCTGGATGGTGGTCTTGGTCCCGGCGAGGGCCGAGCCCTTATCGATCCGCTTCATCCCCACCAGGGGGACGTCCCCGGAGTAGGAGAGGCTGAACGTCCCGGGAGAGACCCCTCTTTCGAGATTCGAGCCTCCTTTTGCCGAAGGCCCCATATCGAGGCTGCCGTCTCCCCTCATGATGTTGTAGTACTCGAATTCGTTCATCCGATCGACGACGGATCTGCTGACCTCAACGGCTCCGGTACCGCTGACCCATCCGCCAGCCGGGCAGGAAGCCACGAGGAAGCTCACTCCCAACATTAAGAAGACTAGACCCCTTCCCTTCATGCTCTATTCTCCTTCTCCGATCCCTTAAGATAGTGACGGTGGGCTATAGATCGAAAAGGATGTCGATTCCTCTGAAGAGCGAGTGAAAAAGGAGTGATGCGGCCAGGCGGGGAAAACGAAGAACTGTGCGATCAGACCGCGATCTCCTATCTCCTAATGGTTTAATTCTTATGCTGGTGATGTTATCGGTAACGGTACACATAAGACCAAAAAAGACCAAAAGCGGAAAGGTCCGAAGGTACATCTGCCGAAGCTGGAGTCGAACTATTCTGCATAAGGAATTAAAGGCTCGCTTGATCGCATAATTGTTTACTCCTCGACCTTCACCTTGCGTTTCTTGAAGAACTCTATTAAGGCCTCTTCGACCACCTGGCTTTGAGCACGCATGCTGCCCTTGGCGTATGCGGTATAAATCTTCAAAGTTCTGGCTATAGGATCTGATAGTGTCAATGTAGTTTTCATTATGGTTTCTTAAGTACGATCATTGGTTATAAACTTTACGCTTATATAGATTTAAGTACCAAAAGCTTTATATTCAGTGACATCCTTTATAGATTTAGAATCTCAATAGGAGGAATCAAAAGTGGCTGATAGTTCAGTAGAGAAGGCGAAAGCTGATGCTAAGAAAGCAACGTCTGATATAGGGAAAAAAGTGGCATATGCGAAAGCTGATGTGAACGCCGGTGTAGAAAAGATCAAGGCAAACTTCGAGGATGATAAGGCCGAGAAGGATAGAGCTTATGCAAAGGCTGACATAAAGGCAGATGCCAAGAAGGCGAAGGCTGATATCGAGAATAAGATGGCACATGCAAAAGCCGATGCTGAAAAGGCTAAAGCTGACATCAAGGGAAAAGTAGACGATGCCCTGAAATAAATAATGTAGAGCATATTCAGCCAACATTATTTATAGGCAAGTAAGGTAGAGGTGTACAGAAATGGCAGATCTTCTATATTTAGCCATAGTGTTCTTTGTGATAGCTCTGATACTCGGGGTAATGGGAGTACGTGGTGCCGGCATATCGATGGACATTGCCAAATGGCTGATAATAGTATTCATCATCCTGGCGATACTATCGCTCGTATTTGGAGGCCTTTGAATTCAGGATTGAGAATTACTTGCCCCTAAACACATTAAATGCTCGGGATTGAGAGACTTGATTCATAACGAGCACACGGCTATGATAAATGGTTATCCGTTGCCCATAAGAGATAACGGATGGCCATTTTGATTTACAATCTCAAAAGGAGGAGTCAAAATGAAATTCGGTAAAAATAGCAAAATTTTGCTCTGTATGACGGCGCTTGCCGCATGCTTTATGATTGGAATCGCATGCGGAGAAGATGGACCGGAAGGACAGGAGTGGTTGGGTACCGAATCTGTTAGCGGTTCCGATCGTTCCATGATTATGGATGAAGGGATACGCGGAATGGTGCGGTGGATGGATAGACCCGTCCCTAACTTCCCCTGGTATACTGTTGGTGGTTCCTTCTACACCGAAGGGTATAACGAGAGCACGTTCTCGTCCTTCACAGAGTATTATGTAACATCCGATACGACCGTTGTAGTGGATGGGATAGTAAGCGATCCTACCACGTTTAATATAACCCAGAAAACACCATCAGTTGTGTACTACGGTGCCGGTGTAGGATTGCCGTACGCTCAGTACGCAGCCACAGTCCCATCCGAGACCAATGACCTCTGGATCCTGGGAGCAACAAACTGGACACAATATGTGGTAAGCCCGGTCGGAACCTGGCTGCAGCTGGTAGCCTATGCGCCCGTTGAAGGACCTGCAGGCTTTTATGAGATGATCCAGACCAACACAACCGATTCGAGGCACAAGACTTACCAGTTCAACCAGGGCTATAACACCATGAACTTCAATGCCGACCAGGTTGGAAGACATATGCTCTACTTTGTGGTGAACAACCAGCCCAGCAACGTGGTCATAGTGGATGTCTTTGCTCAGGCTCCAGAAGGATAAAGGATCTCTTAGAGGTAATGCATCGTAATATGCACCGCTGAAACAAAAATATGAGATTGATATCTGATGCATTTCGGCCACATAAAACTCCATGATATCAATCTCGCTTATCTCTTTTAGATATAAAATGCGGCACAACTTTAAGAGCAAAAAAAGAGATGTCTAGGAAGGTCGGCCGTCCTCCTCTACCGCATCCCCCCGTAGACGTAGACGGTGGTGGCGGGCTCGAACTTCAGGATGACGGGGATGTTCCTCTGGTAGAACCTGGGCTTTCCGTAGAACCACTCGCCATCCCAGACCTTGATGGTGTGCTCCTGGCCGCCGACGACGTTGAGCTTGAAGATTCCGTCCAGGGCGTCGCCTCCCTGACCGTCGGTCCCTACGTAGTTGTCGTTGAGGTAGACGTCGTATCCCCTCATATTCTGGGACTCGAGGGTGACGGCAACGTCACCGCTGGTGGGTATCGGGGTGGGCCTCGGCGCGGAGGGGATCGTCACCGATGGCGGGATCAAAGAGCCTGGCATAGAGGGTCCCGGGATCGCGGAACCCGGCATAGAAGATCCTGGAACCCCATAGGGGGTCCATTCTGGCCCGACATCGACGACGACGACGTTGCTCGGCTGGTTGTTGGCGACGAAGAACAGTACGTATCTTCCCACCTCGCCGGCGAAGAAGCTCATCCTGTTGTAGCTTCCCAAGGCATACCGGGTGATCCGCGCGCCTCCCGACGGTCCAACCTCGTAGAACTGTGCCGCACCTCCGGCGGGGGTGGTGGTGACGAGCTGGAGCCACGTCCCCACGGGACAGGCCGCGTACCTCGTCCAGGTAGTCACTCCCTCGATCCACAGCTCGTTAGATCCGGCGTATATCCCAGAGGCGGTGTACTCGGAGTACGGGACCGTCTGCCAGCCGAAGTTGAGTTCGGAGGGCTCGTTTCCTGTTATCGCGAAGGTCGCGGGACCCCGTTCAGGAGGGATGATCTCGTCCTCGGTGAAGTAGTACTGGATGTACTGGGTATACGTGAACCCCGAGCTTGCGGAGAAGCTGTAGGCTGCGGACGAGCCAGAACCTCCGAGGGAGCTCCCGATGCCGTAGTTCAGGTAGTCCTCGCCCCAGGTCTCTTCTATGTAAGCGTCTTCGTCGGGACTCCCGACTGCCTGAGAGAAGCTCAGGCATAGAAATATGACAACTAACTTTATTGCCCCACTCTCTTGTTTCATCAATAACACCTGGGATCAGAGATGACGTGGGGGATAGTAAAGATTTTGGTGGTGAACCTCCATCTCGATCTCATGCCAGCCGCCCTACCCCCTCCCCCCAAAGGCCGGGAAGTAGATCGAAGAGAGGACCTTCTCGCCTGGAACCGAGAGTATCGAGAGAAGGGGAGGGTCTGGCGGGGGGCTGCGGCGAAGCTGCCGGACCTTCCGGCGGGCTCGAGGGTCCTGGAGCTGGGCTGCGGAAACGGCAAGACCCTCGCCGCGATGCTGAGACGGTCCTGGCGGATCGCCGCCCTGGACATATCGACTCTGGCTTTGAGGCTGGGAAGGGATTTGGCGGAGGAGGCATTCTGCCGACGAGACCCGGATCGGCGCGATCCTTCTACCACTTTCGGACCTCCTGCCCCCTTGGAACCTCCGTCGCGCCGGGAATCTTCAAACCATCGGCACCATCCGGTCGGCCCCGATTTCGTCGCGGCGGACGCGGTCCAACTGCCCTTCCGGGAGAGGGCCTTCGACGCCTTCATCGCCTTTCACGTCCTCGGCCACCTTCGCGAAGGCGACCGGCGCAGGGCCGCGGGGGAGGCAGCCCGGGTTCTCAAGGCCGGTGGCCGCCTCTTCTTCCTGGAGTTCGGGGTCGATGATATGAGGGCGGGGAAGGGGGAGGAGGTGGAGGAGATGACATTTCGGCGGGGTGGGGGGGTCACCACCCACTACTTCTCCGAAGGTGAGGTCATCGAACTCTTAGATATCTTAAGGCTGGCCTCCATAAGGACCGATAGGCGGCTCACCAGAATAAGGGGCGTCGATCACCACCGATCTGAGGTGGCGGCGGAGTTCATTAAGCTTGACGATTGAAGAGGTACCATGAACCGTTCCTTCTGCGAGATCAAGGCGAAGGTGGACCGGGGTGAGGCGGTCGTCCTCACCGCCCGGGAGGTGGGGGAGATCCTGGACGGAGGGGATGGCCTGACCCTCGAAGACGTGGACGTGGTGACCTGCGCCACCAGGGCTGTCATGAGCGGGACCTACGCCGTCCTCTCCTTCCCCGTGGCCCCCCCCGGCTCCTTCCGGCGGGCGATCGGGGTCTGGCTCAACGGCGTCCCCGCCACCGTCGGACCCTGCCCCAACGAGCGGCTGGGGATCGTCGACCTGGTCGTCTTCGGGACGGCGGCGAGCCGGGAGGAGTCGAGGTACGGCGCAGGCCACCTCTTGCGGGACCTCGTCGAGGGCGAGGAGGTGCGGGTCGAAGTGGAGACGGACGCTGGCTTTGGCCTCGATCTGGATCTGGAGCTCTCCGATATGCCGACGGCGAGGCTCTTTGGGACCCGCCATGCTTTCAGAAACTACTCGGCCTTCGTCAACCCCAGCGAGGAGAGGGTCGCCACCATCTTCCACGCCACCACCTTCGATCCCTGCTGGCGCGGCGCCTCCGTCTCGGGGTGCGGCCGCATGAACCCCCTGGAGAACGACCCCCTCCTGGAGACGGTCGGGGTCGGGACGAGGGTTCTCATAAACGGGGCCGAGGGGTTCGTCCTGGGGAGGGGGACGAGATCCTCTCCCGATCGGCCGAACCTCTCGGGGTATGCGGATATGCACGGGATGGACCCCGAGTACATGGGAGGTTTCGCAACATCCGCCGGACCCGAATGCGTCACCTCCTGGGCGGTCCCCGTCCCCGTCACCAGCGATCGGATCTTGAATAGCCTCGCCCCAGCCGATCGGTCGATACCCCTCCCGGTGATGGACGTCGTCGGGAGGAAGGAGATCGGCAGGGCGAATTACGGTGACGTCTGGGAGGGGACGGACCTCGAGGTGAGCTTCGACCCAGACGGATGTAAGCGGTGTACCCAGTGCATCCCCGAGGCGATCTGCCCGACGGGGGCTATCGGCTTTGTAGACTGGAAGCCCGCCCTCGACCGGAGGAGGTGCTTCAACTGCGGCCTCTGCGCCACCTCCTGCGCCGGTGACGTCTTCAGCGCCCGCCTCGGATCCCTCCGCTTCGCCGGGCGGGAGGTTCCGATCGTCGTGCGGCAGTCCGACCGGCTGCGGGCCGAGAAGCTCGCCGGTGAGCTGAAGGGGAGGATCCTCGATGGCAGCTTCAGGATGACGGAGATGGCGGAGCGGATCTCGCCATGATCATAACTGCTGATGGTCGTTGGCGGGGGGTGATCCTGACAGAAGCTTCCAACCGATGATAGCGCTCACTCCAACATTATTAGGCATTGGAATCTGACAAATTTTATTATTTAATTTTATTTAAAACTAAAGATAAAAAGATGCAGCCCTTCCTATTAGCCGATTCTATTCTGCCGGGATGAAAACGGTTTCACTCATATTTTAAGCCTATAAGTTATAGGCTGCAGCACGAAGATGTTTAATATATATTTCAATATTAAATAATTGAATTACAGAATTATAAAAAAGTTTATCTAATATCACAATAGTAGATATCAGCCTAGGATAGCCAGGAGGGAGAAGGTGCGCTATAACGGTCTTTGGATGAAGTTCTTCTGGTTTTGGATCGCGATTATGATCGTCAACCCAGGATTCGTCGTCGAGGGAAGAACGATCGTCTTGGGGCCTTCCGAGAGCATCCAGGCAGCCATCGACGGAGCCGACCCCGGCGATATAATCGAGGTACCCAGCGGGACTTACCGTGAGAACGTGAACGTGGACAGGCCTCTGATCCTCTTCGGAGTCGATACCGGCGAAGGAAAGCCGGTGGTGGACGCCGGGGGGAGGGGCAGCGCCATCACCCTCAGCAGCTCGGGGGCCGTCCTGGAGGGGTTTGTCGTCACCAACTCCGGCAGCGAGATGGACGAAGACGCCGGGGTCCGGGTGACGTCGGAGGGGAACGTCATCCGGGACAACGTCGTGAAAGAGAACGGCGGATGCGGCATCCTCTTCGAGAGCTCCAGCCACAACATCGTCACCCACAACGAATTTAGCGATAACCTATGCGGAGCGGGCCTTTTGAACTCGTCCGAGAACGTCCTCTTCCTCAACGTCTTCAAAGATAACGGAATAGACGCCTCATCAACGAACTCCACCAACCGGTGGAACTCCTCCGACCCCATCGCCTACAGGTACGGGGGCGAAGCCTTCACCGCCATCCTCGGAAACCACTGGTCGGAGTACTCCGGCCCCGACACCGACGGCAACGGGATCGGCGACCTCCCCCACGTCTTCGGGGCCGAGAGGGATGAGGCCCCCCTGATCATGGCCGGCCTGCAGCCCGAGATCGATGTCGACAAGGCCGGAAACGTCACCTCGGGCGGGCCGGGAGCCGTCGTCAAGTTCACCATCGATGTGGCGAACGTCGGGGAGATGGAGTTCGACCGCGTCGTGGTGGCGGACATCCTCCCCAACGGCCTGGAATACCTGGGAGACGACCGGAACGGGACCGTTGCTGGAAGGATAGTCACCTGGGAGCTGGGCCGCCTCTCCGTCGGCGAGTCTATGAGGGTGGAGCTGCTGGCCAGGATAAGCGGCTCCGCCCTCGGCAACATCACAAATCACGTCGAGGCCGCAGGGATCCTCTCGACGGAGTACAGCATCACCGACGAGGACACCGAGGCGCTGGAGGCGCTGATCGAGAGGGTGATCCTCGCGAGGGGGGCGCAGTTCTCCCGGGAGGTTATCTACGTTGTACCCCCACCTTCGGCGCTCTCGGGAGAGGCTGAAGGAAATGCCTTTTCAGTCTCCATTGGCGGTGCAGGTGGACCTACCCGATCACATTCCATCCCCGAAGCCGTCGATAATGCCACTGATGGTGACATCATAGAGGTCGATGGATGGGACGGCAATATCTTTGTATGGGATCATTATGAAGAAAATTTAGATATACGCAAGTCGCTATTTTTTAGGGGGATAAGCGTCGGATATGGGCTGCCAGAGGTGCGGGCTTATGGCACCGGAATAAGCCCGATAACCCTGAATGCGGATGGATGCGTCTTTGAAAGGTTCATATTGAAAAATTCGGATACATCGGGGGCGGGCATTAGTGTAAACTCCAATAACAATATAATCAGAGAGAATACTGCTACAGAAAATTTAGGATTTGGTATACTTCTTAACTCTTCCCACGGCAACGTCATCACTGGCAATTCAGCCATAGATAATGGTCGGGGAGCTATCCGCCTGGAATCCTCCAACGGCAACAAAATTTATCTTAATAATTTTATGAATGAATCGGGCCTTCTTGATGAATCGAGCCCTCTTGCCTGGTCTGATTCGGATAATACCTGGAATTCCCCTCAAAAGATATCTTACCAACCAATGATCATAGTGATACCGGAGGAGGGGGAATGTATAGAATTCAACAAATTCCACAATTACCTGGGCAACTTCTGGTCCGACTATTCGGGAAGTGATGCCGACGGCGACGGCATCGGCGACACACCTTACGATATTCCTGGAGGATCTGACCGGGATTTCTATCCCCTGATGTATCCCATAGAATTCTACGATCTGAGCTGTGACAACAGAGCCCTCTCCAAGGTCGCTGACCGCAAGACCGCCAGGCCCGGGGAGGAGATCACCTACACCATCACCGTATGCAACAGCAATAGCTCAGTCCCCGTAGACGCCGTCGTCGAGGACATCTTCGAGAGGCCGGTGGAGCTCGTATCCGTCTCCCCTGCGCCGGACGCAGACGGCCTCTGGCGTTTCTATGGGATCGGACTTGGCGAGTGCAGAAAGATCGTCCTGGTGGCTAAGGCGCCTAAGAGGCAGGAGTTCGAGTTCCAGATGGGATCGGGGGTCGCCGGCACGGGGTTTGTCAGGGTGGCAAACGACTACTCGACGGCCCCGCCTTCCTACATTCTCAAAAACTGCGCCCAGGCAGTCTTCTATCTGAACAACTTCATCGTGGGAAGAGAGAGAGGCTGCGCCGCCGTCCAGATCGACGACCCCGGCGCCGAGCTCTCCACCCGGGAGCACGGCAGTGGCCTCTATGAGAGCGACGAGACGATCACCCTTCGTTCGGATAACAGGTCCATCGAGATGAATAAGGCCGTCTCGGCGGATCACGGTCCTTCGACGCTGACGCTCTATCGGAACAGGACCATCGCCTACTCGTCCCGGTGGACCGAGGAGGCGAAGGCGAAGAACCGGGCGACCGGAGCATCGATGGCCGAAGCCTACCGGTACGCCACTACAATAGACCGGGAATCGAGGTTCTTCCTCGACCGGAACGAGTCGGTGATGGAGGTCGAATCGGAGTTTGACGGTATGGGTCACATGGGTTTCCTCAAGATGCCATCGAACGGCTCGGGCCCCCGGTCGACCCCGATCTTCGAGATGAGGGAGGATTACGTCGGAAGCTTCCGGGTCCTCCAGAAGACCGACGAGTACGGGTCGTCCGTCAGCTCGGAGAAGGCCGTGGCAGGGACGGGGCTATTTGTCGGGGATAGGAGGATCGGCTCGACCCAGAGGTCCTACGAGTCAGGCTCGGGGACCTACGACTCCGAGGAGGTCGTCAGGACCTACACCAGCTACATCGCCAAAGACGTCAGCCTCGTCCACGCGCCGACGAGGACGAGACTCACGGACTCCACGTCGATCAACTCCTCGATGAAGGTGAAGGAGGGGATCTCCTCGATGGTCCCCGAGACGAGCCTCATCGGCGAGGAGTACACCTCCATCACCAGGCTCGATAAGGAGACGGTGGCCAGGGGCTTGAACGAGATGGAGACGGAGGCGAGCTTCTCGGGCCAGGGGAGGTACAGGACCGTCTTCGAAGACAGGGTCGACCTGTACGAGTTCTACGCCGGCGACTACTCGATCCGGCGAAAGGTCCTCTTTGAGGGGGTCTCGAAGTACGATCGGCCGCACATTAACCTGACCAAGACGGGGGTTGTCAGCGAGGAGACGGTCGTCGAAGAGATGGCCGAGAGGAGGATCACCGTCGCGGAGTACACCATAGTCCTGGAGAACGACGGGAACAGGGCTCTGGGCCCGGTCCACGTAAAAGACCTCTTCCCGCCGGGGGCGGCCTACAGGAGCTCGTCGCTGAGGCCGTATCGTCTGACGGCCGGGAGCGCCGAATGGGTCCTGACTCATCTGGCCGTTGGAGGCCGCGCCGAGATCCTCCTGAGGCTGGAGGTCACCGATCTCTGCGACCAGGACCTCGTCAACCGGGTCGAGGCATCGGGCGGCTACGACGGCGGATGGGCGAACGCCACCAACTTCTCCGCCATCGAGAGAGGGCGGCTCTGGTGCTCCCCCGCCGGAGGGGTCTCGGCGACGATGACCGCAAAGCCCGACGGCGAGAACCCCAGGCAGGTCGTCTACAACCTGACGATCAGAAACGAGGCCAACGCCCCGAGGGTCGTCGCCGCGACCTGCCAGCTGCCCGAGGGGATGAGGCTCCTTGACTCGAGGGTTCCCTTCTCGTCGTACGATAAAGGGGTCGTCACCTGGAACCTGATCGACCTCCTCCCCTTCGGGTCGAAGACGATCTCCTTCGAGGTCGAGGCCCTCATGAGCGGGACCTTCGCGAGCAGGTCCGATGTCCAGGTCCTCTCTATCGACGGGACCTCCGCCGCCGAAGACCTCACCGTCGGGGCGTTCGTCACCGTCGGAGAGTTCGACGGGGAGATGGTGGCGCCGGGCTGGCGGCCCCCGGAGTGGGGGCTCAACTGCACGGCTTGCCCTGGGATGGGATGCTGGGAAATGGGCTGTTGGGATCATGATCATGGTTGATTACATTCAAAAAAATGAGGAGGCATATTTAAATGGATGGAGAACTGACTCTGGAGTCTGTAAGAAAGAGGATCGAAGAACGGGGCGCCAAGTGGATAGCAGGTGAGACGAGCCTTTCACAGCTGAGCTTGGAGGATGTCAAGCGACGCTTTGGAGTCGCGCCGAAAGAAGAAATAACTTGGGAGCTCCCAGCCCAATTTGACTGGAGATCCAATCCGGGGAACTGGATGACGCCGGTAAAGAATCAGGGAAATTGTTCCAGTTGCGTCGCTTTCGGCACCATCTCCGCTCTTGAAGCGCTCCTGAAGATACACTACTACAACGACCCTTCGAAGATCATCGATCTATCTGAGGCTTATCTGTGGGCATGCGGTCGGGGAACCGGCGAGCCAAAGAGGGCATCATGTAGTACGGATACATGGATACCAACCGGCGATTATGGCTCTTGCAAGTACCTTCAAGGTTACGGAGTACCTCTTGACGCGAATTGTCCCTATCCAACAAGTCCCACTTCGACTACAATAATCGAATGTTCTTCTGGGTGCCTTAGTTGCTCGATCAGCGAACATACGAGGATAAAGAGTTTTAGCGAAATTGGCAATCGCTCTACAGATGATATTATAAAGAGATCTCTATGCAAAAACGGGCCTTTAGTTGTTGTATATCAGGCTGGTGCCGATATAAAGCACTATAAGGGAGGCATCTACAGGCCTATAACTGACCCGTTATACGACCACTGCGCAGCACTTGTTGGCTACGACTCCCAAGGTTGGATCCTGAAGGATAGCTTCGGAACTTCATGGGGCGAAAACGGCTACGTAAGAATAGGCTACGGCTACCTGAAGACTATCGTTGAGATGAAGGTCTTCAAACCGAGGCTTCGGATATCGTTTAAAATGGGTGGCGAACCTATTACGAATTGTTGGCTTTTAATTCTGAATATTCTTAGGGATGGTAATAGCCTGATAGATGGTGACCCAACCGTTCTTCCCATCTTACAAGAGAGGTTTGATGGAATCGCTAGAGTAATGAATTACCAAAATCAGATCCACATTGATACGAGGCCAATCCACAAGGGGGATTACATAGACCTAAATAATTTTCTTGTAAGCGTACCACCTGGGAATTATACATTGAACGCACATGTATGTTTAGCAGGCAATCATAGTACAGACACGGCAACGGTTACGGTTCCGGCTTGCCACATTGATGATAACGAAATATCAGTCACCATAAATTTGAGTTCGGATAAACAGTGCGCCAGTGAGATCCTGTATCCGTTCGCATTGCAGGCCATAAAACGGAGACAACCATTGGATGACGTGAAGGTGGCCATCAAGGCGCTATTGACGATGGCAGAGATGTCGAAGGACGATTTCATCGAGGAGTTAGAAAGATGGATGGATGAATTGGGGAAAGCAGATCGTTGCGGAATTGATGAGGCTACAGGACACCTGAGCGCGACAGAGACGATACTGGAGCTGGTGAGATCGATAGAAGACTGATCATCAGCCCTTTGCCTTTTCGCTCTCCTTCTGGAGGGCGCCTCTTCTTTTTCGTCTTGCCCTTCAGGATTCATCCCCCTCCAGGATAGGGAAGACCTATCTACCTCTCCTGCCTTCTCCTCCTCCCCCTTCTCTCCTCTTCAAGTTCGCCCGTCCTCTTCCTTCTGCCCCTTCTTCGGGCCTTCTTATTCGGCTGAACTCCGGTCGCAGGTTCTCCTTCCCCCTCCTCGCCCCGGCCCTCTCCTCCTCGTTCTGAGATCCTCCTCGTTTCGTGCCTCGTTTCGTCTGACCCGGTCTCGGTCGCCCGTCGATCTTCGGGAGGTTTGCCGGGCATTTCGCCTTCTATCACCCCATCTCCTCCCTTCGCCCCCCCTGGCTCCCCCTTCCCGGTCTGATCGGCCTTTATGACCGTCCAGCTCATCTTCCGTCTTCTCTCGGGGCGAGGTCCCCCGCCCTCCCTTTCAGAAACCCGCGCCTCCTCCCGCTCAGGCTCTTTCGGATCCGCGGCCTCCTTGGGGCTCTCTATCCTGGACCTGGCTTCTTCGAGGCGACCTTCACCGATACGATCATCTTCGAGCCGGCCCCCTTTCATCCCCCCGGCGTCTGGATCCTTCCGGCCGATCACCTCCGCTTCGAGGGCGTCAAAGCCGATCTCCTCCTTTTTACCGGCATCCTTCCGATCTTCGGCGGCGGTCTTTTGATCCCGCCGACCGATCACCTCCGCTTCGAGGGCTGCGAAGTCGATCTCCTCCTCTTTACCGGCATCCGTTCGGCCTTCCCCCGATCCCTCTAGATCCCGCCGACCGATCACCTCCGCTTCGAGGGCTGCGAAGTCGATCTCCACCTTTTTACCGGCATCCGTTCGGCCTTCCCCCGATCTCTCTTGATCCCGCCGACCGATCACCTCCGCTTCGAGGGCGGCAAAGTCTATATCCCCGACATCCGCCCCCTTCGCCCCCCCCTTCCTCTCCGTCTCCGGAGGGCTTTACCTCTCTCTTCTGGGAGCGGGCCCTGATCCGACCGATGAGCCACTTGGAGAGGCCCGATCCGAGGATGAGGGTCCCGACGATGAACTTCCAGTCCGTCGCCAGGAAGTCTCTCGCCTTCTCCTTCAGGGGGACCTTTCTCGCCGTCACCGTGATGGGGCTGGAGAAGACCTGGGCGTCCACCGGCATCGGCTCCTGGCCGGGGAGGGCGACCTCGGCGAAGGCGGAAAGGGTCAGCTCGTGGACCCCGCTCCTCCTGGGGACGACGTACCAGAGCCAGGTCCTGTGGCCATCCCGGGTTATCAGCTGCCGCTCGTCGGTCATGGGGGTGATCTCAAAGGCCGTCCCCGAGAGCCGCACCTTCATGAAGGTGCTGACGGGGATCTCCTCCACCAGGGGAACCTCCCCCTCTTCGAACCCGGCCGTCAGGTTCTCGACGGCCTCAGAGATCGATATCCTCGCCTCGACCCGGTAGGTCTCGCCCACCAGCATCTCCCGGACTGGATCGAAGGCGATCATCCCCCTCGTCAGGCTCCTCTTAGCCTCCTCCACCAGGGCGGAGTAGTCGGGAAGGGACGGCCCGGCCACCTCTCCTCTCTGCGAAAAGAAGCCGCCTCCTCCGCCGCCGGAAGACGGTACCGGGGAGGGAGCCGACGGCGTCGCAGGGATGCCGCCCTCGTCGGCGGCGCCGGCCGACGGGATATCCGGGCCGTTCCCCCTCAGGTGGTTATCGTCGCTTCCGGCGTCGAACTTTATCCTATAAGCTCCGTTATCCGCCAACCGGTTGCTGACGACGTCGTTCTTGTTGGAGGGGTCGAGGAAGATCCCGCTCTCGCCGTTGAGGCTTGCATCGTTATCAGAGATCTCGTTGTGGTCGGAATCAAGGAGCATGATCCCATCGGCCACGTTTTCGAGGAACTGGTTTCGGGAGATTCTGTTATATTCGCAGTTCGATATCAGGGCTCCCAGGCCGTTCTCGTGGACGAAGTTGGCGACGATATCGTTTCGGCTTGAGTTCACAAGCTTCATCCCGACCCGGTTTTTCGAGATGCTGCAGTTCCTTATCGCCGATTCGACGGTGTTGAAGAGAAAGATGCCGTTGCTGTTGTTTTCGATCTTCAGCCCCTCGAGGGTGATGTTGGAGCAGTCGATGCAGTAAACGGTCCCGGCGTCCGAGGTCGAGTCCACGAGCCGGTCTGAGGCCCCCACCAGGTAAACGATCCTCTTTCCTCCGACGAGATTGGAAGAATCGACGTCGCTGTCCAGTTCTGCCCTGACGAAACCCTCTGCGGCGAAGTCAAAGACGTTCCCGGAGATCAGGTTGTCCTTCAAACGGTTCCCGCCGGAGGAGTTCAGAGATATACCCCATTCGTTCTCTCGGACGGAGTTGGCAGCCACGACGTTCTGGGCGGAGCGCTCCAGTATTATCCCCGTCTTTTCGTTGCCGGAGGCGACGTTCTCCGAGACGGTGTTGTTGCGGGAGTCGCAGAGGCGGATCCCATCCCCTAGGTTACCCTCCGCCGTGTTCTTCGTTATGGCGTTGGATGACGACCCCAGGAGGAGAAGGCCGCTGCCATCGTTTTCTGATAGATGGTTCGCGCTGATGACGTTCTCGCCGGAGTTCTCGAGCAAAATCCCGTCCATGTTCTCGCTGATGCTGTTATTATCTGCCCTCGATCTGGTAGTGTTCTCAAAACAGATCCCGTAAACGTTCCCCTGGAGGGTGAGACCTTCCGCCGTAACATCTTCGCAGTCAAGGCAGTATACCACCCCGGCGCCCGATGAGCCGCCGATTACAGCACCGGAAACCTTCACCAGGTAGAAGATAGGCTTTTCGTCGACCCGATTCGACGAATCTATATCGTTATCATCCCTGGCATAGAAGTTGTAGCGATTTCCTGCCATGAGGTTATCTCTCAAGGTGTTGCGGCGGGAGAACGCCAGATAGATGCCGTAGGTGTTCTTTTCTCCGGCGCGGTTTCCTTCGAGAAGGTTATCGGAGGAGCCGTTGAGAAATATGCCGTAAGAGTTGTTTCGCAGGTAGTTGGATGCTACCGTGTTGTTGCTGGACCTCTCGAG
The DNA here is from genome assembly GCA_002506535.1 of Methanothrix harundinacea. GTDB lineage: Archaea > Halobacteriota > Methanosarcinia > Methanotrichales > Methanotrichaceae > Methanocrinis > Methanocrinis harundinacea_B. Next base: position 35,488 of record DAXT01000021.1, on the reverse strand, counting down.
GCTTATGCCGTAGAGGTTATCGCTGAGGATGTTATTTTTTATCGTCGAATCCCTGGTCTCGAAGAACTTGATACCTTCGCGGCTCCCCCTTAGATCCAGATCTCTCACCGTGACGTTGGTGCAGTTGATGCAGACGACCGACCCAGTACCGGAGGACGAATCCACGATGGTGTTGCTGGAGTCTACCAGGTAGCGGATCGGCCTGCCGTTTATCAGGTTTGTTACGTCGACTTGATTGTCGAAATCCGAACGGTTCGATCCATCTACGAGGAAGTTGTACCCGTTCTCTGAGATCAGGTTGTTTGCGAGGACGTTCTTTCCGGAGCGGTTTAAGCTCATGCCCCACTCGTTCTCCCTGAGGTCGTTGGATGTGAGCTTGTTATGATCTGACCGTTCGAGATGGATCCCGAAGTCATTCTGGACGGCCTCGTTTGATATGATCGAGTTCTGGGAAGAGCCATCGAGATGGATCCCTTTCCCGTTATCGTATACGCGGTTCCTTGAGATGGTGTTGTCGATGGATTCGAAGAGGTCGATGCCGCGGCCATTCAGGGAGAGATCATTTTCGATGACGGCGTTGCTCTCCGACCGGTTTAGATATATCCCGCTCGCTACGCTCCGATGGACGTCGTTTCTGATGATCTCGTTCTCGCCTGAATGATTCAGCAGGATGCCGAACTCGTTGTCGAAGATCCTGTTCTCCTCTAACCTTGAGCCGGTGGTGTTCAGCAAGTATATGCCGTAGGTGTTGTTGGCGAGGATGAGATCCCTAACGGTGATGTTGGTGCAGTCGATACAGTATATGACTCCAGCATCGTCGGAGGAGTCTATCACCAGATCTTCAGCACCAACCAGGTAGATGATGGGCTTACCGTCAACGCTATTCGACCGGTCGACGTCGATTTCGCCCTCAGCGTGGAAGTTGTAAAAGTTCTTCTCCATCAGGTTATCTCTCAGGACGCTCTTCTCCGACGAAGTTATGTAGATCCCCCACCGGCCCTGGCTGGCGTTGTTGCCAGATAGACTGCAGACCGGAGAGTTCTGGATGCGTATCCCCTCAAATTCGTTGGAGGTTGCTCTGTTCTCTTCGAGGACGTTACGAGGCGAATCTCTGATGAATATACCGATGAGGTCGTCATTGACTTCGTTGGACGAGACGAGGTTCTCGACGGAGTCCTCTATAAGATATACGCCGAACCATGCGCTGCTGGCGTTATTCTCAGTTATCTCGTTACTGCTCGAATTATCGACTAGGTATATGCAGATGTACTCGCTTTCGCTGACGTCGTTGCCAGAGATGCTGTTTTTGCCCGAAGAGTGAAGATGGATCCCAACACCGTTCTTGGTGGCGTTGTTCCCCTGGACGAGGTTGTAATCGCTGGATTTGTAGAGATCGATCCCGACAAAGTTGACGCTGGCGTTGTTCGAATCGACCCTGTTCTTATTTGAAGATTCGAGGACTATGCCGTAGGAGTTGTTTACGATGGTGTTGGCTTCGACGGCGTTTTCGCTGGAAGAGTTGAGATATATACCGTTTTCGTTGTCGATGACGTTGTTGGCTGTAATCCTGTTCCAGGAAGAATCTTCGAGATACATCCCGTTCCAGCTGAGGCTTATACGATTGTCTTCCACAGTCGAATTGCTGGTGTTGCAGAGGTAGATCCCATAGTATCCCTTTGAGAGGTTCAAACCCCTGATTGTGACGTTATCGCAGTCGATGCAGTAGACGGCGCCCGCATCTGACGAATCGTCTATGACCTCATCAGAGACCCCCACCCTGTAGTAGATCGACCTTCCGTCTACCAGGTTGGATCTGTCGATGTAGTTCTCACCGTCGGCGCGGAAGTTGTAGCGGTTCTCCATCATGATGTTACTTTCCATCGTGCCTCTGGTAGAGCTGGATAGGTAGATGCCGTAGCTATTTCCTCGGGCTTTGTTCTCTTTCAGGGCGATGTTGTTTGACCCGTGGACGTAGATGCCATATCTGTTTTCGTCGGCGTCGTTACCTCGCAGGGAGAGGTTGTGAGAAGAGTTCAGGATGCGAAAGCCATTTTCTCCGTTGTAGGAAGCGCGATTGCCCTCGATGGAGTTGACGGGGGAGCCCTCGATCAAGATCCCGTCAAGCTCGTTGTAGACGATATCGTTTTCGATGATGCTGTTATTGGTGGACGTTTCGATGGATATCCCGTGCATCTCGTTATGATGAACTCTATTATTGGAGATTATGTTGCCGCTACACGAATCCATGAGCCTGATCCCAATCCATTTATTGCGGCTGACGATGTTGCCGGATATGACGCTCTCGTTGGAGCTCCAGAGAAAGACGCCGCTTTTATTATTATCGCTGACTACGTTATTTATAATAGAATTATTTTTGCTGGAGATCCATACAAAAATTCCGGTTCCATTGTTGCTTCTGGCTGAGTTGTTCCTCAACACGTTGTGGTCTGAAATTACCTTTATCCCCGCCTCCAAATCGTAACCAGAGTTGGTCGCCTCGAAGCCTTCAAGGGTTATGCCATCGATATACAGGGTTATCGCATCTCCGACACCGCCAGCATCCACCACCGGCATCCCGCCGCCGGTGTCCACCCCCCGCAAAGTGAGCCGCTTTGTTATGTTCAGGTTCTCCCTGTATACGCCGCTGCTGACCTCCAAGACGTCTCCAGGGCTGGCTTCATCTATAGCGACCTGGAGGCTTTCGCCTGCATCTACGGTTATTGTGGCTCCTTGGGCGAATCCCAGAAGGAGAGCCACAACAGATCCCATAAATAAAGTTACATAAATATAATTAATACGCGAGGGCATCGTCTCTCGTCATTACTTGTGCTGAACGTATAAAAGGTTTCTTGGATTTTTCACGGTCCATCGCTTGCTTAGGCATTTTGGATCGTGATCGTAAGATCGAGCTTGATCAGAATCGAGTTGATGAGAGAGCGGATCTCGCCATGAACCTCTCGATGATCTCTTCAGGCGATAGAGGGATGACGGGAACGTCGGCGTTCCCTATCTCGACCTTGACGACGAGGACGCCCTTATTTCCCATGCCTTTCCTGATCTCATCGACGGTGGCGGCGACCCTCACCTCGGAGATTCCTGCCCCCACCGCCAGCTTCGCGAGGTCCGCCCTCCGGGCGGTACAGGTCGGCTGAGATCCCGTGGAGCCGTAGCAGCCGTTGTCGAGGATTATGAGGAGGTAGTTATCGGGGTCCTGGTCGGCGAGGGTGGCGAGGCTTCCCAGGTTCATCAGAACGGATCCGTCGCCGTCGATGGCGATCACCCGCCTCTTGGGCAGGGCGAGGGCAAGGCCCAGGCCGATGGAGGAGGCGAGGCCCATGGATCCGAGCATGTAGAAGTTGGAGGCCCGGTCGCCGACGGCGTATAGCTCCCTCGACGGATATCCAATATTTCCCACCAGAAGAGCGCCCTGGGAGTCAGCCTCACCGGCGATGATGGAGATCGCTTCGATCCGTCTCAAATTGATGAACTCCAGAAAGCCCTAAAAATGATTTTATAATTCTACCCGTCCGTCAAGGCGAGGTTTCAGATGATGCCTCGCTCTCTCATCGCGGCTTTCAGCTCCGCGAGATCGGTCTCGATCCGTTCGAACCTCTGGTTCATGTAGCTCTTCATGTCGAACCTGAGACCCTGAATCTCACCAAGAGTCGAATCCTGCTTATCGAGCATCGTGTCCATCTTCCCGCCCAGATCGCGAAAGCCATCTTTTACGGTTACCAAGATCTCCTTCAGGATCCCGACCCCCTCATCCAGACGGTCTTCCAGCTCTTCGGGGTCTATTACCTTGCGAAATCCGGGAAAAGACCCGGACGCCTCGGAGTAAGCAGTCTCCAAATCGTCGACCCGGATGAGAGAGTTCTCCATCTTCACCGCTGATGCAAACCCCAGAAGTTCGGATCTCTCTCCTTCGGCCACCACCTCGACCCGACCGTCGGGGAGGTTCTGGACGAAGCCGACCAGCCCTGAGGACCTGGCGAGGCCGACTACTCTCGCCCTGTACCCCACCGTCTGGACCCTGCCGGAGACGCGCGCCGTCAATCTCATCATCAGTAGAAATATTCCCTCCTGAAATATAAAGTCCATCGTTGGAGGCTTCCGTCGATCCGGGCCGGGCTTGGAGGCCTCCACCCCTGGCCTCACCGGAGCGATCTCCAGAACCCGATGTCCAGGAGGACCGCCGTAGGCGTTCCCCTGGCCCTGGCCAGGTCCCAGGCCACGGCCACGACCTCTTCGGCCTCCTGCGGGGACGGCGAGAATCGAGGTATCTCCATAACGTCGAGGAGCTCCGGCGTCAGCCGCCCCATGGGAACCTGCCCCAAAATTGTCTCCCCTTCGCCGCCTCGATGGCTGATTATCATCAGGAGCGGGATCTTGAATAGCCCGTTCAGCGAGGCGAGGGCGTTGATGCTGTTGCCGAGGCCCGAGTTCTGCATCAGGAGGGCGGGCCTTCTGCCGCCCATGTACGCCCCGGCAGAGATCCCGACCCCCTCCTCCTCCCGGGTGACGGGTACGTGATCGATCTCGTGGTCGCAGTCCACGAGACGCATCAGCTCCCGGAGGTTGACGCAAGGGACGCTGACGACGAAGTCTATCCCCGCGCCTTTCATGCCCTTGTAGACTGCCTCCGAGGGGCTGATCACATTCATTTGATTTTAGTATCGATGCTATAGCATTTAAATTTTGATCCATTCTGGATTATTCTGGATATCTCTATAGCGGTAGAGGGAAACGGGAGCATCAAAGGTGATGCTGGGGGAGAGAACGACGCAGAAGGATAAAAAGAAAAGTATGGCCGGTCTAAATGCCGGCCTGATCTATCTTTTAAACGAGAGCTTCTTACCAGACCAAGCCTCAAACATATCAACGGCTTGTGCCATCTCTGCTTCCATCTTTTCTTTATCGAAAGCAGGTCCTGTCTGGACCGCCTCCTCGGTCTGGACGGGCTGTTGTGTCTGGACACCCTGGGCGCCCTCGGCTGCTGCCTGAGCTGGAGGTACCACAGCCGCCTCGAGGCCGGCGCAGTATCCGGGGAAGAGGGGCGTGCTGGCATCGTTGACGGTTATCGAGAGAGATTCGGGGAAGTACTCCAGGGCGGCCGGGGTAACGTTTGCTTCGATCAAGATCGCCGAAACGGTTTCAACCGATGGCTGGTAGGCTATCAGAACCTGATCGCCCAGCTGCCCCCATATTGCGGGCATGTCGCTGATGTTGAGGAGCGCGGGGTTGTAGACGGTCTGATTAAGCCCTTTGTTGAAGCCTTCGATGACGGTCCTCAGACCTGCGGCGTCGAGCTGCCCCTCCGGAGTATCACATGGATAAAGGAGGAGGACGAAGATTCTGCTGTCGTTGAATAGTAGAGACGCCACCACATATCTCCCTTCTGAGTAGTTTCCCTCTTCCAGGGATTCAGCCTCGACAACATCTTCGAACTCTTTTGGGACGGCGAAGCTGAGGACAGCATAATCGTACAGATCTCCCCCTACCCAAGTAACGTTCTCTTCCTGGGCCGTCGTCGTTATGCAGGTCAAAAGACATAGCAGAACGCATCCAAATAATATCCCAAACCCTATGGGCTTCGATCTGGAAGGCATAACCTCGATTTTCATCCAATCCACCTCATTACCGTCATTGACTTATTTTCGACTGGGTTTCGACCCCCATAAAGGTCGCTTCATCCAGCCATGGTCCGAATGGAGGCTACAACAAGCGCCTGTCAATTCTGTATCCAATTTTTATTTCGTCGTATCATAGTATTATAGCTGACGGCCATGGGGGCGAGGTTCATCTCCGCGACCTCACCATCATGGCATCATTCGAACGAGTCAAGTTGAGGCGGCGCACCCCGCAGCAGAGCTGCGGGGTATTCGATAAAAAAATAAAGGATCCATTAAATGGGGACGATCCGGCTGAAGATTCTGCATCCTTGCCGGACCAAAATAGGAGATATATGTCATCTATCAACGGATGTCCGGAATTTTTGCAGTTATGTCCTCCTTTCTGGATGCTCCAATATCCATGGTATCCCACCAGGCTTCTGACCAGCTTCGACGGTCCTCAGCCGTCCAGTATCTCCTCGGCGGCGTCCCTGCGGGCGTCCATGACGTAGGCGATCCCCGAGACCTTCGCCGCCTCTTCGGTGAGGGCCATCAGGTCGTCTCTATTGACCGTTTCAAGGCTGAAGTTCCTGCTCCCGGCCATCAGCTGCTGCAGGCCGATCTGGAACCTCTGTGCGTAGGTGTATATCCCCATCGCTCCCAGGGGGATCTTATCGACCTCTCCGCCGTACCTCTCGGCCAGCTCCCCGTAGGTGACGAAGAGCTGCCTTGCCGTCGTCCCGTACCTTGAGACGGACTTTGGAAGCTCTCCCGCCTCGATCCATTTCTGGATGTTCTTTCCTACCATCCCCGGGATCATGAGGGCTCTGCCCATGCATACCGCTTTGAAGTGGGGGGCGCCCATGGCGATCGCCTTGAATACCCCGTCCTCGCTGGAGAAGCCTCCCGCCATGGCGAGGTCGGGGACCCTCATCCCCTTCTTGGCGAGCCGCTCTGCGAACTCCCGGGCGAGGGACTGGAGGTAGAAGGTAGGGATCCCCCACTCGTTCATCATCGGCCAGGGGCTCATACCGGTGCCCCCGGGGGCTCCGTCGATGGTGAGAAGGTCGATCTTCGCCTCTGACCCGTAGCGCAGAGCCATGGCGAGCTCTGCCATGGAGTAGGCCCCGGTCTTGAGGGTGACCCTCTTGAACCCCAGATCCCTGAGCCTATCCACCTCTTCTAGGAAGCCCTCTTTTGTTACAAACCCGAGGCGAGAGTGCCTCTCAAACTCTTTGATGGATCCGTCCTGGAAGGCCTGCTGGACGTCCTTTCTGGAGGGATCGGGCCTCACTATGTAGCCTCTATTCTGTAGCTCCAGGGCTCTATCGAGGGACCGGACCTTGATCTCGCCTCCGATGCACTTCGCACCCTGCCCCCACTTCAGCTCCAGGGTGTCGAGCTCGTGCTTCATTGAGACGTACTCGGCGGTTCCGAGGCGGGTGTCCTCGACGTTCATCTGGACGAGGATCTCGCCGTAACCCTCGTGATACCGCCTGTAGGTCTCGATCCTTCGGTCCATCTCTGGAGACCTGACGACTTTGCCCCTGTTGTCCAGGGCGAGGTCAGGGTCGACACCGCAGACGTTCTCGCCGCATACGAGGGTGATCCCGGATATGGCGGCGCCTATGGCGAAGTGGTCCCAGTTGGCGCCGGCGATATCGGTGGACCCGAGGGCGCCGGTGAAGATGGGTAGCTTCATCTTCACCTTCCTGTCCCATCCGTACTCGGTCTCGGTATCGACTTCGGAGAATACGGCGGTGTCGGAGTTTCCCTCGACCCCCTCGGGGAGGCCCTTGGCGCCGACGGCGTAACCCTGGATGTTCAGATGAGAGTAGTCGAGGGGGTAGTCCTTCCCCGCTCCGGCGGTGACCTCGCCGAAGGGGCCGGGATAGAGGACCTCTCGACCTCTGAAGGAGGATAACCAGATATCACAACCGCCCCTGCAGCCGTCGACACACCGGGTGCAGATCCCGGACATCGGGGCGACGTCCCTCGACCGGTTGAAGGTGCCGATCGCTTCGTTGGCGTTTGGCCGTCTGAGATTCATAAAATGCCTCTTGTTATTTTGATTTGTACTGGGTCCGGGCGGATCATCCGCCCAAGTCTCGCCGATTGATCAGAAAGGAGCTTCCGGCCATCCAGTATATAAATCTTGTCTGACCAGGGCGTCACCGCCGTTCGTCCGGCATCAGGGAATCTGGCGGCTCCCATGGTGGATGACATGAGGGTGGCCGAAGGGGGGGATCATCGACGGGCTATCTGGTCAGGACCCATCGCCTCCCTTGAGCCCCACGATCTTCTGGACGTCGACGAGCTTCCATATGAGGGAACGCTCCTCCTCGACTATGGAGTCGAGGGGGTCGGCGGGGGAGTGGCCGAGGGCGAGCAGGACGTTTCTTGAGAGGTTTCTCCTTCTGATCAGGTCGACGAACCCCATCCTGACGCGCCTCTTCTCCTCGGGGTCGCCGACCTCATCGAGGCGGCCCCGCAGGGTGACGAATCGATAGCTGGATAGATCAGGGGCGTACCTCTCCACCTCCACCGATACGTGGGGATCTTTTAGGAAGAACTCGATCTTTTTGCCGTACTTCGTCGAGAGGAAGTACATGAACCGGCCGTCGAAGACGTATACGAAGGGCGCCACATAAGGGTATTTATCTCCCTTGAAGGCGATCCTGCATACGTGCTCCTCCTCGATCAGCCGGTCGTACTCCCTCTTTTCCATGGTCGGTATCTTCTCAACTTCCGGGGCCATCTCATCTCCTCAGAACAATTTCATTATAAGATATGGATCAGATTCTATTTAAAACGTCCAGAAAACAGGAGAGTCCGGCGAAGAATAACTCCCCCCCTCTAAGATATGGAGGGAAAAATGGAGGCTCTGCCGCGAAGCCTCGGCCTTTGAGCAAGACCTAAGGCCGTCGGTCAACGGCCCTGGATCTTCTCTCTTATGAGGGACCTGAGAGCATCCTCAGCATCGGGGTTATGCTCCGGCTTGTGGTACATGGTGCACCTCGAGGGCATCGGGATCAGACCGTCGTCCAGAAGGGTGTAGTGGACCTCTTCCAACCCGATCTCGCCCTCGGCGTACTTCTTCAATATCGAGGCCACCTCTGACCGCTCCCCCTCTTTTAGCCCCTCAAACCTCTCCACCAGCTGCTCGATCTCTTCCATCACCGCTGACGCCTCGGAAGATACCACCAACCGATCGGATATATAGGTCTCGCAGGCCACCCAAACCCCACAAAATAAATACGATCGGTTCGAACCGTCCAGCCCGCAAGTTCACCAGAGGAGATGATCATGACCCAAAACCCAGATAAAGTCGGGATCGACGACATCGCCGTCGCCGTCCCGAGGCTATTTTTATCAACCACCGGCGAGTTTGCAGAGGCGAGGGGGATCGAGCCGGCGAAGCTCTCCCAGGGGATCGGGGTCGAGAAGATGGCGGTCCTTGACGCCCACGAGGACGCCGCCACCATGGCCGCGTCCTCGACCCTGGATCTGATGCGAAATAACGACCTAAAGCCCGAGGAGGTCGGCAGGATCTACATCGGTACCGAGTCCGGGGTCGACGAGGCGAAGGCGATCGGTACCTACGTCATCGGGATGCTGGAGGAGGTCTACGGTCCGGGGACCTTTACGGAGTGCTCGACGGTGGAGTTCAAGTCGGCGTGCATAGGCGCCACCTTCGCCCTGGAGAGCGTCGCCTGCTGGATGAAGGCAGGGGACGATGGAGGATGGGGCGACGGCAACGCCGAAGTCAAGGGCGACGGGACGGGCCGACGGCGGAGGAGGGTCGGGATCGTGGTGGCTACGGACGTCGCCCGTTATGAGATCGGCTCCCCCGGCGAGTACACCCAGGGGGCGGGGTCCGTCGCCCTCCTCGTCGACAGGGATCCGAGGATCCTCGCCCTCGACCCCGTGATGGGGGTCTATACCAGGGACGAGAACGACTTCTTCCGCCCCGTCGGGATGAAATGCGCCGTGGTGAACGGCAGGTACAGCAATCAGTGCTACCTGGCGGCTATGGAGGGCGCCTTCGGCTCCTACAGAAAGAGGGCCCTCTCCCGGGGGATCGTCCGCCTCGGTGACGGAGAGTGCGTCACCGACCACCTCGACAGGATAATCTTTCACATCCCCTACCCCCGGATGGCGGAGTACGCGGCCGCCTCGTTGCTCCGTCGTGAGTGGCGCAGCCTGCCCCGGTGGCGGGAGGTGGAGGAGGAGATAGGGGCCGAGCCCGGGGAGCCGGGAGGCGAGGAGGGGGCGACGGTGGAGGCGAAGGTCGAGGCCGATTACCAGAGGAGGTTCTCGAAGTCGGCGAAGTTTCTGGAGGCCTACGAAAGGAAGGTTAAACCCTCGACCCTCATATCCTCGGTCGTCGGAAACATCTACACCGGATCGATCTACCTGGGCCTGGCAAGCCTCATCGCGCAGGACCTCCTCTTCCCAGGAAAGAGGATCGGCCTCGGCTCCTACGGGAGCGGCTGCTCTGCCGCCTTCTTCTCCGGGACGGTCGAAGATGGCGTCGGGTCGGTGGCCAGAGGCTCCGTCCTCAAAAAGCTGGACGAAAGGGTAGAGATCGGCCTTGCGGATTACGAGGACCTTCACCGGGGAGATAGGCTGGAGAGCGTCATACCCCCTGCGGGGGAGTTCGCCCTCCTCCGGATCGACACTGACGGGTACAGGCGGTACGGCTTTGTCGGCTGATGGTGGAGAGGAGAGCAATGGCAGGATCATCTGGATCTTTTGACCGGCGGGATCTGGCCCTCGCCGCCCTGGTCGTCATTACCGGGCTCTTGATCTTCGGCTGGATGGCTTATTCGGCGTTATCGGATATGGGAGGCGACCTCGTCCAGATGGCGGCGCCGGGGACGGCGGAGCTGGACCTCGATAAAGTCGGGGAGTACACCATCTTCTACGAGGATGTGAGCGTCGTAGAAGGGCGCTTCTACTCGACGGGGGAGACGGTGCCCCCGGGGCTCGTTATAGAACTCCTAGACCTATCCACCGGCGAGAAGCTGGAGCTATCGCCCCCGTTCGGCAGCTCCACCTACACCTTCGCCGGCCGGTCGGGCAGGTCGATCGCGGCCTTCGAGATCGATCATCCCGGCGTCTACAGGATGACGGCATCGTACCCTCCGGGTAGGGAGGGGCCGCAGGTTGTCCTGGCCGTCGGAACCGGCCTCTTCGGGGGTATCATATCGAAGATCGTCGTCGCCATCGCCGCCCTCTTCGGGTCGATCGTCATCGGAGCCGCCATCCTCATCTCGGGCGAGAGAAAGAGGGAGAGGGAGGAGGAGCGGCTCCGGGAGGAAGACCGGATCCTCAGGAAGAAGGGGATCTGAGGGGCGGGTTTGAGAGAGATTGGATGTATAACCGCCCCGCCAATATCGAAGAAGGATCGAAGAAGGATCGAAGAAGGGAGGAGTGAAGATCTGTCAGCCGATGAACCGCCGACCATCGTCCTGGTGGCCTATGGGAGCCTCGACTTCGAGGCGAGGAAGACCTACGAGAAGATAAGAGCCGTATACAGACGTGAGTTCGAAGCCCCGGCCGTCGAGATCGCCTTCACCGCCGGCTTCATCCGGCGGCGGCTCGCCGGAGGAGAGGGGACGGCGGTCGAAAGCCCCCTGACGGCCCTCGCAAAGCTCCACGACTCCGGCCACGAAGATGTCATAGTCCAGTCGCTGCACGTCGCCCCCGGCTCGGAGTTTCACGAGGCGACGGCCCTCGTCGCCGCCCTCGGGACCGTCCGGGGGAAGTTCGGCTTTCGAAGGCTCGCCATGGGCATGCCCCTCCTGGCCTCGGGGCCGGACTACGACGCCGTCTCTGAGGCCCTCGCCCCGGAGTTCGACCGGGTCACCGTTGGGGGCGAAGTGGCGGCTTCGAAGCGTAACCCGGAGGAGACGGCCGTCGTCCTGGTAGGCCACGGGACGGCCCACCCCGCCGACGCCACCTACTCCCGGATGGCGCTGGTCCTCAAACGGGATCACAAGAACGTATTTCTCGGGACGATCGACGGCTTTCCGGGGCTGGAGGAGGCGCTGGATGAGGTGAGGGCGTCCGGCGTCTCGAGGGTGAGGCTCGTCCCCTTCCTGGTGGTGGCGGGAGGCCACGCCGCAAAAGACATCTCCGGGGACGGTTCAGAATCGTGGAAGAGGTCCTTTGAGGAGGCGGGCTACGAGGTCGACCTGAACCTTCTGGGGATGGGGGAGAACCCCCGGGTGGTGGAGATCTTCGTCGAGCATACGAGGCGGGCGGTGGAGAGGTTACTGCGCGGGGAATGATCCCCTCCCGGAGAATGCCGAAGGAAGTTTATATTTAGCAAGTAGAGCCTGATAAACTTCTGACCGCTCCTCTGAACTGTAGACAGGTGAACGACCTTGGCCACCCCACCGCCTCCCGCCCAGCCCGGTACGGAAGAGCCGCCCTTCCGCGTTCTCGTGATCATATCCCGCCCCCTGGATTTAAACGAGCTTGCGAATATCGCCGACCAGTGGGCGCTGTATAGAGGCCTATCAGCGGTGAAGACCCCCGCCCGCCTGGAATTTCTCAGGCCGCCGACGATCGAGGAGCTGCGGACCAAGATTCTTGACCGGTATGACGTCGTCCACTTCGACGGACACGGCGCCTTCGGGCGCAGATGCCCGAGCTGCTCCGGCCTCAACCCTCCCGAGAGCAAGAAATGCGGCCGGTGCTCCGCATCCCTAGAGGGCGAAGAGGCCGGGGGCTACCTCGCCTTCGAGCGGGACGACGGGACCGAAGAATCTCTCGCGGCCGAGGATCTGGCGAGGATGATAAACGCCGTCCCCGGCAGGCCCACAAAGCTCGTCATCCTCTCCGCCTGCGAGTCCGCAAAAGGCGGAGACGCTAGCCTTCTGGCGGTCCTGAGGCGGGAGGGCGTTCCCGCGGTCCTGGGGATGAAGGAGCCGGTCCCGGTGGAGCTTACAGTGGCCCTCTCCCGGCCATTATACGCCTTCTTGGGCGCGGGCCTTGAGATCGGCGAAGCCTTCCGTCAGGCGCTTTCTTCCATATCGAAACTTTCGCAAAGCGAGCTTGGAACTCCGGCTGAGGATATCCCGGCCCTGGAGGGCGATGGGACCCGCGCCCGGATCGTCGACCGTCCGGTCCGCGGCGAGGTCGTCGTCGAGAAGGAGCGGATCTTCGGCGTTCCCGAATACGACTTCGTCGGCGAGTTCATCCGGGGCGATCCGCCGAGGGGTCGAAAGGGGCTCATCGCCCGGACGGTCCGCGCCCTCATCGCAGGCGAGAAGCTCGTCGTCCTTACCGGCCAGGGCGGGATCGGAAAATCGGTCCTGGGCGCCGAGGCGGCCCGCAGGATAGCGTGGCGGTATCCCGGCGGCGTCTTCTGGCGGAGCGCTGCGGACGTAGAAAACCTGGGCTTGAACGAGCTTTTAGATGGTTTTGTCAACGTCTTCGGCTACGAGTTTCGAACTTTGCCGGTGGAAGCGAAGAAGGACGTGGCCCTTGGATACCTGCGAGATCTGAGCACGGCGAGCCTGATCGTCGTCGACAACGCCGAGACGATAAAGGATCCCGCCGTCTTTCGGTTCCTGGAGGGGATACCGAGGCCGTCGGCGGCCCTGGTGACCAGACGGGAGGCGCTGGAGCGGGAAGGCTTCCACATCGACATCGACCAGATGGAGCCCTCCGAGGCCACAAGGCTCTTCGTCGTCGAGGCGAGACGGCGAAAGTCGGGATGGGGCGAGAAGCTGACCTCCTCGGATTTGAAGGCGTTGGAGGATATATCGAGGCAACTGGACGGCCACCCCCTGGCGATCAAGCTCGCGGCGGCGATGGCTGGAAGCGGCGACTCTCTCGCGACGATTTGCCAGAGGGTCCTGGCCGCTCCCCACAAGGAAGTCTCCACGCGGTTCGACTTCTCTTACAATCCCCTCCCCGAGAGCGAGAAGGAGCTCCTCCACCGGATGGCGGCCTTCGCCAGCTCTGCCACCGAGGAGGCGATCAAGTTCGCCTGCACCCACCCCGATTTCGCAGGAGATGACGCCCTTACTCAGTGGCGAGATGATCTGAGCGAGCTGGTGAGAAAGTCCTTCGTGGATACCATCGAACTCTCTGCCTTCGACGAGTCCGGGAACGAGATCAAGCTCTTGCGGTACCGGCTTCATCCGCAGATGCGCCAGTACGCTGCCGCGAAGGCAGGCATGGAGTCGATGAATATACACCGGAGAAGGGCCAGGAACTTCTTTCTGGCTTACGCGTCTCTGTTCTCGGATAATTACGTTCTATTGCAGGCCGAGCATGAGAACATCCTCGCGGGGATGGACTGGGCCTATGCGGCGGAAGAGTGGCAGATTGTTACTCGGTTTATGTGGTCAGTAAGGGACTATCTGAAAACTCGAGGTTATTGGAGTGAGGCAAAGTTCCGCCTCGATCAAGCCATTCAAGCTGCAAAAAAATGTGGAGATCATTACAGCGAAGGCTCGTTTGCCAATGATCAATCTCAAATCTTCTTCAGTCATGGTGAGCTTGAGAGAGCTAAGGAAGCGAACATGCGCTCCCTGGAAATTGCACAAAGATACGAATTCAAGCTAGGAGAAGGAAGTGGATTGCTACAAATGGGGTTTATCGCCCATAACACGGGCGACCTCGCCGAGGCCCGCCGCCTCTACGGCGAGAGCCTGAAGATCTACCAAGAGCTGGGGGACAAGTCAGGCGTTGCAAGCTCGCTCCACAACCTGGGAGCGCTCGCTCACGCCAAGAGCAATCTCGTCGTGGCCCGGCGCCTATACGCCGAGAGCTTGAAGATCTACCAAGAGATTGGGGACAAGGCTAGCGTTGCTAGATCACTCCATGACCTGGGAGCGCTTGCTGAGGACACGAGAAATCTCGCCGAGGCCCGCCGCCTCTACGGCGAGAGCCTGAAAATCAAACAAGAGCTGGGGGATAAGTCAGGCGTCGCAATATCTCTCCATCAGCTGGGGAGGCTCGCTCACGCCACGGGCAATCTCGCCGAGGCCGGCCGCCTATACGCCGAGAGTCTGAAGACATTCCAAGAGCTGGGGGACAAGTCAGGCGTCGCAAGATCGCTCCACAACCTGGGAGCGCTCGCTCACGCCAAGAGCAATCTCGTCGTGGCCCGCCGCCTATACGCCGAGAGCCTGAAGATCTACCAAGAGCTGGGGTACAAATCAGGCGTCGCAACCTCGCTCCACAACCTGGGATCGCTCTCTCAGGACACGGGCGACCTCGGCGAGGCCCGCCGCCTCTACGGCGAGAGCCTGAAGATCAAACAAGAGCTGGGGGACAAGTCAGGCGTCGCCACCACTTTGGCTCAGTTAGCTCTTCTAGAGGAAAAGGAAGGAAACCTGGTATATTCGCTGGATCTGATTCGAATGGCTGAGGAACTGTTCCTGGAGCTTGGAAGCCCCACCGCAGCCCAGGCTCGGCAGGTTCGAGAACGATTGGAGCGGACGACTCAAGATATGCCATCATTATCTGGAAGGGTTAAAGGATGGTTGGGACGAGGTTGAGAGAGAGAGCTGATGGAGAGTTCGTCATGATCCCGATCAAGTGCGCAAACCCCCATTGTACAGCGCCCGAAGGCGTCTTCCCCTGGGATGAGCGGGCCTCCGTCGAGGGCGGAGGCGGCCTCGCCAAACCCGGCGATAAGGACGCCGTCTCCTTCGTCGCCGAGTGCCCCTACTGCGGTCGCGAGAACAAGATCTGGCTATCACGGGTGAAGAAAGAGGACGTGGTGAGGAGGTACGGGGAATGAGCGAAGGCGACGATGAGCCGGTCCGGGGCGGCTCTCTGACGAAGCTAGACCGGTTCTGGCTGGAGACAGCCCGGTCCGCGGCGAAGGAGTCGGTCGCAGCCCTGGAGGAGGCGGCAAAGCAGCTAGTCTCCGTCACGAGCCTCCTTCAGGCGATCTACTTCGCCGCCATATCCTTCAGCGACCTGAAGGGGAGCCTGGTGGTGGAGGGCGAAATCCGATGGGCTCTCGTCCTCCTCTTCGTCCTTCCCATCGTTTTCTGGCTCGCCAGCCTCGGCTTCGCCGTCCTGGTCTTCAAGCCGGAGACCTACAGGACGAACCTCTCCTCCCCGGACCTGGCGCGCCTGATGTACCGGGAGATCGTCGGCTACAAGCACCGGCAGCTGCAGCGATCTCACCTCTTTCTGCTGCTGGGGTTCGTGCCGCTGGTGGTGAACATCGTCCTCTACCTCGTCTGGATTTAGCCGGGGGGGGCGTCACCCCATCACCAACCCCAAATACCATCCCGACAAAATAAACCCCCGATGTCCCCCACCGACTCCGCCCTCCTCCTGGTCATATATCTCGCCTGCTTCGCCGCCGTCCACAGCCTCATGGCGAGCCTCCCCTTCAAGAGGAGGGCCGCGAAGATCCTCGGAAGCCGGATGGACCCGTGGTATCCGGCGATCTTCTCGGCCTCCGCCTTCGTGATGATCGCGCCCCTGGTCTACCTCGTCTACCTCTTCCCCGGCAATATCCTCTACGTCGTCCCCTCCCCCTGGCGGTGGGTGATGGTGGCAGGGCAGGTCCTGGCGGGGCTTCTATCCCTCAGGGCCTTCGTCGACGCGCCCCACCGGTTCAAGGTGCCTCTGCAGCTTCTGGGGCCCGGGGCCGCCGAAGCGAAGCCACTGGCCCCCCGGGGGATATACCGGTGGATAAGAGACCCCTTCCTCCTCTCCGGCTTTCTCATCATCTGGCTGACCCCCTTCATGACGACGAATATATTGATCCTATACGCCGCCGTCACCGTCTACCTCTACCTGGGGTCGCTCCACTGGGAGAGGAGGCTCCTCGCCCAGTTCGGCGACGAGTACCGGTCTTATCAGCGGAGGGTCCCCCGGATGGTCCCCTGGCGGGGTAGATACCCGGCGGGCGAGGGGTGAGAGGGCCGTAGGACCGGAGAACCGGAGGAGGATAAAGGAGAATAAGAGAGGCCCTCGATATGTTCACCACCTCCACCCTCATCCTCGCCCTCTACCTCATCGCCTTCGCTCTCCTCCACAGCCTCCTCGCGGGCACCTGGGCGAAACGGAGGGCCCGCCGGGCCTTTGGTCCGGAAGGGATGCGGTGGTATCGGCTCATCTTCACCCTCGTCGCGGCGGCGACCCTCCTCCCCCTCCTCCGCCTCTTCTATCTCTTCCCCGGAGAGGTCCTCTACTCCGTCCCCGCCCCCTGGCGATGGGGGATGGTGGCTCTCCAGGCGGCAGCGGCCTTCGGCCTCGCAAAGACCCTCCTCGAAGCGGGGCCCCTCCGTTTCCTGGGGATCAGGCCGGAGGCCGGCGAGGGCCAGCTGATCGTCCGGGGGATATACTGCAGGACGAGAAACCCCCTCTTCCTCTTCGCCCTCATCTTCCTCTGGCTCACCCCCGTCATGACCACAAACCTCCTGGTCCTCTACATCATCGCCACCGTCTACTTCTATCTCGGATCGGTCCACGAGGAGAGGATGATGGCCGAGGAGTTCGGGGCCGCCTACCTCGACTACCGGGATAGGGTGCCCAAGTTCATCCCGCGTCTTCGCTGCGAATATCCGGAGACGAGGGTGGAGGCTGAGGGTTCAGAAGATGAGCCGGGGCCGGGATCGCGATCCCGGAAGCGATAGAATACGTAATCCTGGACGCGATCCGGAACCTCTTCCGGTACCGGCTTCAAACCCGCCCCCAATAGGCCCCGTGGTATCACCCGCCGCGGGTCGCCTCCGCCTCGCCGGACTGGAGAACGTGCCCCTCCATCGCCGCCAGAAGGTCCGCTATCTCCGACCCCGAAGGGAGGTCGAGTTTCTCATCCAGGGCGTATACCTTCAGGACGTACCTGTGGGGGGACCCCGGCGGCGGGCAGGGGCCTCTGTAGCCGATCGACCCGAAGCCGTTTCTCCCCTGGACCGCCTCCGGCGCCGAGACCTCCCCCTCCGTAGGTATCCCTTCGGCGATCATATCCGACGGGACCAGGTTCCAGATCAGCCAGTGGACGAAGGCTCCCCAGGGCGCGTCCGGGTCCTCCAGGATCATCGCCACCGACTCCGCCCGGCGGTCGAGCCCCCCTACTTCTACCGGGGGCGACAGGTCCTCGCCGTCGCAGGTGTATCTATCGGGGAAGACGTCGAACCCCAGGGAGACGTTCAGGTCGGCGGCGGCGTAACCGTATTCCGACCCGTCATCGTCGCCATCTGTGGCGAATCCTGCAGGAGCAACCGACGCCAGAATCATCAGAGTGATGGAGATAAGAATATAGATCCTCATTCATCCACCACCTCAAAATCGATGCTCACAGAGCTGGTCATCGACCTTATGACCGGTGCCCTCTCCGCGACCTCCGCGAAGATCTCATTGAGGGTTTCGGGGTCTGCTTCCGCTGCGATTTTGACCTTGATATCGATTCTGGTCACTTCCCTCCCATCCCCCAGCTTCTCCAGAACTCCGACCGCCTCCGAGCTGTAAGACAGGAGGGCGACCTTATGCTTCTTCGCCACGGCGAGGGTGGTGGTGAGGACGCATCCGTTGGCTGCGGCGACAAATAGGTCCTCGGGGGAGGCGAACCCCTCGACTCCGCCAAACTCCGCCGGGAGGGCGACCTCGATCTTCTGACGGGACGGAAAGGCGATCTCGCCCATGGCGTCCCCGGTCCAGGTAAGATGGTTTCCAAAAGAGATCTCTTCGGTCATAACCACGGGCTTTGTACCCGATGGTAATTATCAATTTCCTGAGATCTTCGGCCGGATTGTCAAGGGCGGCGGCCGTCTCGGCCGGTTGGGCTGCCTTCATCCCGATGGTCATCCCGATGGTAAGCCTCCCCCGGAGCTCCGGGCGGGTCGACGTGGACCGTCGCCTCCGATAGGTAGGGTAGCCGCCTGAGGAGCTGGTGGCCCACCTCCTTCGCGATCTTGTGCCCCTCCTCGACGGTCAGATCCGGATCGACGATCACCTCGATCTCGGCCCGGAGGCGGTGGCCCAGCCACCTCACCCTCACCCCAGCCACCTCCTCGACGCCGGGGGCGGATGCGGCGGCCGCCCTCACCCCGTCGACGACCCCGGGATCGACGCCGTCGACGAGCCTCGTCAGGACCATCCGCCCCGACCTCCACCCGATATGAAGGATGACGGCGGTGATGATAAGCCCCACCAGGGGGTCGGCCCTGGGGTATCCGGCCCAGACCCCGACGGCTCCGAAGAGGACGGCGAGGCTCGTCAGGCCGTCGGCCCGGGCGTGGAGGCCGTCGGCGACGAGGGCGGCGCTGTTGATCTCCCGGCCTACCCTCATCCGGTAGACGGCCACCGCCTCGTTTCCTGCAAACCCTATGATGGAGGCGAGGGCCACCGCCCAAAGAAGGCCGACGGACGCAGGCTGATAAAGCCTCATCACCGACTCGTACCCGGTGAAGATGGCACCGGCGACGATGACGAGGACGATGGACAGCCCCGCCAGGTCCTCGGCCCGGCCGTATCCGTAGGTGAACCTCTTCGTCGGCGGAAGCGAGCCGAGCCTGAAGGCGACCCAGAGGGGAAGGGCCGTCGCCGCGTCTCCGAGGTTGTGGACGGTGTCGGCGAGGAGGGCGACGGACCCGGAGAAGAGGACCACCGCCACCTGGACCAGGGCCGTCGCCGCCAGCGCCAGAAAGGAGAGCTTGACCGCCCTGATACCCCTCTCGGTGGCGAGGAGGGCCGGGTCGGCGGGGGCGTGGGCGTGGTAGTGGAGGCGCTTACCGTCGTCTTCCGACCCGCCTTCCGAGGTGTGGGGCTCTTTCTTCTGGTTCATCCTCTGATCGAGTTGGAGTTTTGCCCCCCCGCCAATTTAAATCTGCGGCCCTCTGCGGCCCTGAAGATGAAGGTAAGGATGGTGAAGGAGAAGATCCAACGTAAAGTATATTGACGGTCAGGCCCTAGAAGAAGGCATGGACCCTATCCTCCCCATCATCTTCTTCCTCGTCGTCGCCTCGGCCGTCGCCCTACTGGCAGCGAAGAGGTTCATCATCGACAACTCCGACTTCTGGTTCTCGATGGGGATGATCCTGGCGGATTTTGGGAAGTACGAGATGGCGGCCCGATGCTGTGAGAGGGCTGTGAGGATATACCCCTTCTACGTCCACGCCTGGAACAACTGGGGTCTCGCCCTCCTGAAGCTCGGAAGGCTCGAGGAGGCCCTCGAACGGTTCGATGAGGCGCTCACCCTCAACCCCGCCCTCGGGGAGGGGTGGTACAACAAGGGTATCGTCCTCGAAAAGCTCCACCGAGAAGGGGAGGCGAAAGAAGCGTTCGAGAGGGCCGGATCCCTGGGAGTGGAAATCTGAAGATAAGTCAAAAGCTTTTTTACGGGCCGAGAGATATCAGGTGGAGGAGGCGAATATCCTGAAGACCACCGCGACCCTGATCTTTATGGCGTTGCTCATGGCAGAGATCGCATCATCGGCGCCTCTTGCAAGAGAGGTGATCCAGGCGAGCGAGATTCTCGCCAGGATCGAAAGGGGAGAGCCGGTCTTCGTCAACAACCTCATCGTTGAGGGGAACCTGGACTATAGCGGATTCGAGATCGACCTCTCTACGACGGTTGGGGTTGGGGGGTCCGAGGCTGCTCTTGAGCTACTGGGGTCGCATCAGGCCAAAAGGCCGAAGCGGATCTCGTCGCCGATCGCCATCACCAACTCCGAGATCAGGGGCGACGTCAACTTCGATAAGATCACCTTCATCGACGCTGTGAACTTCGCGGGGACGAGCTTCGCCGGAAACGCCAGCTTCGACGAGGCGAGGTTTGAAGATCAAGCAGCCTTTCTCTACGCAAAGTTTCGGGGCGACGCGAGCTTCAAGGCCGCCAGTTTCAACGATAGGGCCTACTTCTCGGGGGACCATTTCGGGGGGAGGGCCGACTTCGAAGGCGCCCAGTTCAAACGCCTCGCCGGCTTCAGCTACGCCAAGTTCAGCGAGGAGGCCGACTTCCAGGGGGCGAGGTTCGGCAATGAGGCCTGCTTCGGAGGGGCCCAGTTCAAGGAGGACGCCGACTTTGGGGGGACGGAGTTTGGAGGCTTCGCCTACTTCGGCAGGGCCAGGTTCAGCGGCAGCTCCCGCCTGGGGGAGGCCCGGTTCGCCGATATCGCCAACTTCTACAGCGCCCGGCTGGCGGACGCCGGCTAGGGCGGAGAAGTCAAAAGGCGGCGCACCCCGCAGCAGAGCTGCAGGGTATTCGTTAAAATAAAGCAGCCCTCTCTATAGACGACCTGGCGAAGTCCAGCTCCCGATCCGTATACCTGGGGACGAGGCCGGACGAGTTTCTCATCTTCGGCCACACCCACATCCCCTTCTCTGACGAGGTGCATATTGTGGCTAACGTCAGATCATGGAAGAAGAGCCCCTGCAACGAGTACAGATATATGGTGATCAGGGACGAGGTGCCGAAGCTCGAAGCATGGCGGTGAGGGCTGATGAGATCTCAGGATTTCGTCTGATGTGGTTCATTCCGAGGTCTTGTATCCGACCCCCGATGATCCATCCCGTCATATCGGAGGGTCATCTTCCTAAACATCCTTTTTTAATAACCGATGGACCATCACCGGGGCGGTGATCGAAGGTATCATTTTAGCAATATTTATATGTGATATCGGAGAAAGATAGACCAAACTAAAAACGGGGAGTTACGAGAAATGATGCGGGGTGACTTGTGATGAGATATCTTCCTTTAGGCAGGGCAGCTCTTTCGATTCTGGTTTTAGCCCTGGTGGCCACTTCGGCTTCCTCGGCCAATGACGAGATGCATTACGGATCCAAGGTAGTGGTGAACGATCTCGACGAGTCCAGGGCCTTGAGCCCGTTTTACATGGGACCGGAGTTCGCCTTCTGGGACGGGGGGATCGTAGGGGTCTTCGACCGCGATGACGTCGTCTACATAAATATCGATCCCACCGACGACGTCGTCAGCGAAAACGACATCCGTCTGACGCCTTTCGGCGACCTTCCAGCGGGATCTCAGGTGGCCAAGGCCGACAACGACATAGGTAAGCCCCTGACAAAGTTCGGGACCGCCACCACCCCCAGGGCGGAGCTGCGTTTCCTGGACGCCGGGGGAGACCGGGCCTACAACCTGGAAGACCCCATATACCTCAACGTGGTGCCGGGAGAGATCAACCCCAACGACGTCCGGATCACCAATTACAAGGGCTTTTCTGCGGGGAGCAGGGTCAAAGACGACGACCCCGATAACGGCCTCAAGACATCGACGCTTCCCGGGATGCTCAGCTTCTTCAACACCAACGGAAACATCAACAACGGAGGCTACGCCATCTACGATAGAGGGGATATAGTCTATATGGACACCCAGTACCCCTTCTATGTGGTGACGATAAACGACGTCAGGCTCTCGATATGAGGGCCTGACAAAATATGAGGGCCTGACCAAGAGCCTCTTCTTTCGACCTCCTCCTCCCCTGGTCTGGCCTCTTCTCCTTCGTTCAGATCAGATCTGCCGAGGGCAATCTTTTTTGTCCTATTCAACCAAGAAATTCGTCATGATCCGGGCTGGAGACCTCTTTTCCGCCGGGAGGCAGGGCGGGGTCATTGGGGCCTTATTCAGAGGGAGGCGCGGGTGCATCGGCGTCACCGCCCGCCACATCATGAGGCTTGCGGGGACTAGGGACCTCGCCATCGGTGATGTGAGAGGTGTGGTTGTAGCCGACTGGGAGGCCTTTGACCTCGTCTACTTCCGGGTCCCTCGCTGCGAGCCGACGGACCTGGCGGAGCCGCAGCTCGGCCCCGCCCGCCTCGCGAGCGCCCTCCGGGAGAAGGACTGCAGCATATCCGACGTCGGAAACCTCCTCGCCGTCGTCCTCGGCCACGCCGATTTGCCGGGTCCCGGCGAGAGCGGGACCCCCCTCTATCAGGACGGTAAGGTGGTGGGGATCCTCTCCTCGGTAAACCTCAACTCCGGGAAGGGGACGGCCATCTCCTCGCGGGTGGTGGTGAAGGGGGCGGAGGGGCTGATCTGACGGGGATCTCCTTCGTTCTTTTTCACCGGCGCTCAACCTGGAACTGACGGCTCATTCGTCTCCCGGGAGGCGGCCAGCAAGATCAGCATTCAAGTGGGTTTTTGTCCGACCTAAGCTGCCGCAGCGGTGGCGTTCTCAGGAACGTATACCACCATCCCGTTCTCCAGCCGGTAGGCGGTCCCCATCTTCGTCCCCTGGCCTCCGGCCACCTTATCGGTCATGTTCAGGATTTGGATCTGGTCCATATCCTTTATTATGATCTGCATGTTCGGGTCTCCGGGGTTCTTGACGATGGTGACGCTCGCCTCAGGGGTGAGGAGCTCGGGTATGTTGTAGGAGATGACCAGGGCCAGGAGGAGGGCGATGGCGAAGACCATGGCGGCGTCGAATAGGTTGGCGACCCCGTTCATGGGGTCTTCTTCGGACTCGTCCAGCATCCCGGTTCTGGTCCGGCCTGCCCCGCCAACCTTGCCGACGCCTCCGACTCTTCTCATACCGACGCCTCGCCCTCTCCTCCGAGGAAATTTCTCCTGGATCTCTCGCTCGAGAGAAGCTCCGCCGCGTACTCGAGGTCGCTTAAGTCCTGCCGGTACCATCTGTTCCTGACGACGTAGATCCCGTAGCAGATCCCGCCGACGGCGAGGCCGATCACCGTCGTCGAGAAGGCGATCACCAGGCTGTCGGCCATCTGCCGGATATCTCCCTGGGAGAGGCTGATCAGGGCGGGGCCCATGGGGATGAGGGTTCCCATCAGACCCAGCATCGGCCCCACCCGAACGCCGATCTTGACCGGCTCCAGGGCTTTTCCCATGCCGAGCTCCGCATCCTGGAGGGTCTTCTCAATCCTCGCCGCGAAGGTGTCGCTCCGAAAGGAACGGACCGCATCGCTCAGAGCCTTGGAGACCTGAGGATGGGCTTTGTACCCCTCCACGGCGGTGCAGGCGAGATCCTCGCGGCCAGATCGTGCCATCTTTGAGGCCTCGGCGCAGACCCTCTCAAGGAGAGCGAGATCCCTATGCCGGGAGGTGTACTCGGATATGAGGGAGCCCAGCAGGGCGAGAGACCATCCGAAGAGGAGGAGGAGAGCCAGTATGACGGGGTATAGAAGCGCCGTCGAGAATACGAAAAGGACGTTGACGATCTCGACGTAGACGCTCAAAGGCGTACCCCCATCCTACCGCCGACGAAGCCTATGGCGACCAGTCCGAGGATAAAGAAGTATGATGGTAAGAGGTCTGAGGCGGGGATCGAGATGGGAACGAAGGGGGTCGCCTGGGTGTTGAGGTAGGCGGGCATGAGAAGGATGGATAGGATGTAGAAGAGGCCGACGAATATCATGGCGTTCCCAAGAGCCGAAGGGGCCTTGCCCATCTTTCCTATGGCTGGAGAGAGGGCGGCTATCGAAGCGAAGAAGATTAGTCCGACGATGGCGCCGACCTTCCAGCCCGGGATCTCCAATAGGCCCGCCAGCGCGGTGCAGGAGAGGAAGGTGGCGGCGAGGCATGCGGGACAGGGGACGGAGAGGATCCAGAAGGTCTTCCTGGAGAGGTCGCGGCCGTTCCGTTTCCACGCTCTGGCGGTGGCGACTCCTCCAGCCACCAGGAGGAGGGCGATCGCCATGTGCATGGCGACGCCCATATCCATCGCTGAGGCCGTGGCCGTTTCAGGGATGAGGCCCAGGGCTAAGCCCATGAAGAGGGAGAGGAGCAGGTAAAGCGATGCGATGGAGATGGTCTCTTTTCGGCTGAGGCTGGCAAGGCCGCACCCCAGGCTGACCTTCAGCGCAAATACGATGATCCCGATCAGAATCCCAGAAGCGGCAATCCATGTGAAATCCAAATCCGACACCCACCCAACTTAGATGGAGTTAACTCAATTTCGCTGGATATAACCTTTACGCAAGGAAAGTCGCGCAAATTAAATCAATATTGTCTAATTGCCGGTGGACCCCACGGCGGGGTCGACCGGATACGGCCCTGGGGTGGTTGAGGTCGGGAGGAGGTCCCCTACCTCCTCCTGAATCCCGCCCCTATCGCCAGGAGGATGAAGAGGACGAGGACGATCCCCATGAGGGGCGCCCCGGATATGGAGGGGGCTCTCCCTTCCTCCGGGAGGCTCTCCATCACCATCCCCGTCACCGCCACCGTCCCCGGTTCCGTCGGTTCAGTGGCAGCCTCCGGATCTCTCGAATAGTCAGATCCTATGCCGCCGGGGCGGGTCTCGTTGGCGGCGCTGGACGTGGACCACTCCGGGGGGTACGGATGCCTGGAGGAACCGCCCCTCCCCGCCGTGACCGTCGGCGACACCATCGGCTCTGTCCCTGTGAGGATCCCCTCCATGTACTCCCGCAGCAGGAGATTTCCGCAGGTGTGGTGGCAGCAGGCGACGCCGTACTCGGCCTCCGATTCGGCGAACTCCTCCGCCAGCTCCATCTTCACATCCTCGGAGGGGTCCCAGTACTCCTTCCTCGCCGCCTCCAGCATCCTCGCTGTCATCGACTGCCGGGCGTAGGGATTGTTCTCGTCGAAGAACTCCTCGATCCCGAGATCGTACTTGTCCGCCACGTAGACGTCGTAGACCCGGTTCCAGTCGTCCTCGCAGACCATATCCGGCAATGTTACGTCCCATCCCCAGAGGTGCTCTACGAAGCGGTCCATCTCCCGGGCGCCGGCGTAGTCGTGCTCCATCATCCCCTCTATCCACTTGGGGTTGAAGTACCGGGACCGAAGCTCCATCCGATACGCCTCTTCCAGAGACTTCATCTCTGGGGCATCTGCCCTCTTCAAGGAGGTTATGTACATCTCCGGGGTCTCGCCCTTAAGGCTCCTGACCGCCAGGGCCATAGCTCCGAAGTACTGGAACATGTCGTCGTTGTCCATTAGGCCGTAGAGGTTCGACGAGTCGCTCTGGACCGCAGCGTCCACCGTCTCAAGGTTAAAGCGGAAGAGGACCTCGTTCGGCTCGCCCCAAAGCCCTCCGCCGTAGACGTAGCCCTGGCCCGAGATGTACCGGTCGGCGACCTTGCTTTCGTTCTCCCAGGTGGAGCTCGCCTCCACCACCCCGGCGATCCCGCCCCCTCCGTAGGTGCCGGGGGCATCGATGAATATCCGCGATCGTGAGAGGAGGTGGGAGGTCTCGTTATCGTACCCCTCCGCCAGTAGCAGCTCCTTTATCGCCTCAGACCTCGCCCGGACGCGGTTCATCTCCGGCGGCTCGTCGAGCTCCGCCACCCTCCGTATCGCCTGATCGAAGAGGTCTATATGATTTCCGAAGGTATCGCGATAGAGCCCCGAGGGCGTCAGTACCACGTCGATCCTGGGCCTTCCCAGCTCCTCCAGGGGCGTCACCTCGAAGTCGACTATCCTGCCCATGCTCCTCACGGGCCGAACGCCCAGGAGGCCGTAGATCTGGGCCTCGAAGATCCCACGGTGGCGCATCGTCTCGACGCTCCAGAGGACGAAGCCCACCTTCTCAGGATAATCGCCGTGCTCTTCTCTGTACATATCGAGGAACGACTCGGCGAGCTCGATCCCCATATGCTCCGCCTCTTCATCGGGGATCATCCGGGGATCGAAGCTGTAGAAGTTGTTCCCGGTGGGGAGAGCGTCGGGCCTTCTGATGGGGTCGCCGCCGGGCTCGGAGCGGATGAACTCTCCGGATAGCGCCCGGAGGGCGTTATCCATCTCCCTCGTGGACTGATCGAGCCGCTCTCCGTAATCGACCGCCAGACGGAGGTATGACGATATCTCGTCGCTGGACCCTCCCAGGACGGAGTTTTGGGCCTCTATGATATCGGTGCCTTTGATCAGGACCTCGAAGAGGAGATCATCTGCCCTCCCGCTGCTCTTCGTCGAAGATCTCGACCCATCGCCCGCGACCTTCTCCACGTCGGCGAGGTAGGAATCTCCCAGCATCGATCTGATCATCTCCACTTTGGAGGTGCCGTTGGGCGCAACCCCGAAGACGTGAAGCCCGTAGGGTACGGTCTCATCTCGCAGTTCCAGAAGGTAGTCGTGGAGATCTCTATCGAGGAAGTCGTCGAACTCCGCCTCCCCCATATCCGAGAGGATGGTGGCGTTGACCTGAAGGTCGAGCTCGAGGCCGAGGGAGTCGTAAACCTCGATTATGGACCTTCGGTACGAGAGCTTCAGGGCGGGATCGGTGGCGCTCTCGTAAGATTCCATCTTGTCGGCGATGGCGAGAAACTCGTCATAAAGCCCTGAAGAGACGATCGGAGGGGTGAGGTGGTCGATGATCACGGCGTTGCCCCTGCGCTTCGCCTGAGTCCCCTCGCCGACGTTGTCCATGATGTAAGGATAAACCACCGGCATATCCTGGACGAGAAGCGGCGGATAGTCGCGGCGCGAGAGGCCTGCCTGCTTTCCCGGTCGCCACTCCTGAGTTCCATGAGTTCCAAAGTGGACGATGGCGTCCGCTTCGAACTTTTTGTCCAGCCAGAGGTAGAAGGCGAAATACTGGTGGCCGATGGGGACCGAGGTGTTGTGGTAGAGCGCCTCCTCGGTCATCATGCTTCCTACCATCGGCTGGGGAGCGAGGACGACGTTACCGAACCTGATCAGCGGTATGACGAATGCGCCGTCGCAGACCATCCCGCCATCGCCCGGTGGAGCCCCCCACCACCCCTCGATCTCGGCCCGTACTTCCTCCGGAACCTCTCCATTGGTGCCGTTGTACCACTCCAGGTATTCGTCGACGGCCAATAGCTCAACGTGCCCCGAATCCACAACCTCTTTGAGCTCTCCGGGGGCCCAGGTCCCCACATTCCGGCTGGCAACGAAGAGGTCGATGATCTCCTTTCCGGTGGTGGGAAGATCTTCCTCGCCGAGGTAATATCCATCATCCTTCATCTTCGAGAGGAGGAGGGGCAAGCTGGCGGAGATGTCCAGGTAGCTGGCGCCGATGTTGTTCTTGCCGCCGCCGTGGTTGTAGTAGATGATCGCCACCCGCTTCTCCGAGTTGTTCAGATTTTTGAGGCGGCCCCATGCAGCGGCGCGATCACATAGCCACTCCATCTGGTAATCCACCGGTCTGTATCGCATCTCTCCGGTGATGGGATCCTCGGCCCTCCCAGACACCCAGATGTACTCGATGGCGCCGTCGATCTCCGGCTGGACGATCTGGAAGGGTACGGACTGAGGGCTGAGGCCAAAAGTGCCGTTCTCCCATTCTTCAGGGGCGAAGTAGTAGTCTGTGACCACCTTTATTACCGGGACGTTGAAGGCCTCGATCCTCTCCTTTCCGGCCTCAGGATCTCCGTAGTAGAGGTAGAACCCTTTGAAGGAGAGGATAAGGTCCACGAGGACGTTCCCCTCCTCGTCAGTTAAATAATGGGCGTCGTCTTCGATGAAGTTTGAGTGGACGGCGATGACGTTAATCCCCCTCGATTCGAGGGCAGCTATGGCTGCGTCCTCCCAGCCTATGACGCCGACGGTGAGGTTTGAGGGGTCGTAGACGTGTCCACCGGTCCTGTTCCTGTACCATTCGAAGTACTCGGTGGAGTTCTCAAAGACCTTCATCGGGTACGTCTGGTACGTCTCGGGACGGTATATCCCTTTGGTGGGAGTATCCACCTCTTGTGGGGGTCCGTACTCGACATACACGTCGTTGAAGGCCGCCCCCGTCCAAAGTATCCAGTTTATCATATTCGTCTCGCTGGGGACGTCGTTGTTGAAGTAGCCGGATATCGGCGAATAGACAGGATCGAAAACATTCACGTTGGATATCGACCAGACGTCCACCATCTTCATGAACGTCGGAATGCGGACGCCTGCGGACGCAGCATCCCGCAACCTCTCCTCAAGGTCGTTCATGGTGGTCCCGCCGAGGTGGGCGACGTATATCACGTCGTACTCGGAGAAGTCGTCCTCCGAGGCGGCGGCCACTTCTCCGTCGAGAAACCGGACGTCGAAGAGGTCCTGCAAGAGGGGCGTCTTATACCATACCGATTTGATCGCGTATTCGGTAGAGTCGAGGTTCATTATGAAAAGGATGCGGGTCTTTGGCTGGACGATCTCTGGTTCGGGGACTACAACCCCGGCCCAGAGTCCGAGGAACTCCCGCCCCATGAGCCTGAGCATATTCGCCATGTTTGCCTCTCCGCCCTGGACCCAGTACCTTTCAATCCCGGTGCCGTAGGGGGAGGAGAGGTCGAAGTCTTGAGCGGTGACATTTGGAGATAGTCTGTATCCCAAGAACTTCGTTCCCATTAGATTGGAGTCGTTTATCTTCCAGCTCCATCCCTCAGCCAGCGCCTCTTCCTGGGACTCTATGAAGACGACGGAGTACTCCGAGAAGATAATCTCCTCGGGGAGTCCATCGTCTACGCTGAGGATGGAGACGTTCAACTCCGAAGATATCGAGGGGTCCATAGCTGCCTCTCTCAGGGCGACCTCGTTGAAATCGGTCCCCAGGATGAATAGAAATCGTTTGGGTTCGGTGAAATTCGTCTCCTTCCACTCTCCCGTCGTCCCGTCCGTCACCGCTAGGACGGCGAGGGGCGAGGAGACAAAGAGGGCAGCAAATAGCAAGGACATCGATGACAGAATCTTTATCTTCCAGGACATCAGAACCACCAAACAAGTTATTTTGAGTTTGAGTAAATTAACTTTATTTAAGGTTTTCGAGGGGGGTCTTTAATCTGGTCATACGGCTCAAAGGGCGCCGCCGACGGGTCCCGCCGATGGCCGGAAGATAGCGCTTGCCGCAATAATTTTGCGCTGGATAAAATAGAGGCTTGGGGGATGGCGAGGGATTACAGAAATATCAGCCCGCGTGGCTCCCGTCGCAGAAGGGCTTCCTATCCGACCTGCCGCACCTGCAGAGGGCGAAGGGCCCCTCCTCTGATATAGTCTCCCCCTCTTCGCCGATGAGGGCGCACCTTCCTCTGACGAGGAGGGGCCCATCCTTCACCACCTTGATCTCGGCTGGGGGACTCTCGTCCCGGCCTGTTGACCTTTCAAGCTCTTCGTTCCTCTTATAGGATAGGGCCCCCGAGGGGCATCGGTCGATAGCGGCCATGATCTCCTCAGTTGTCGCCCCTTCCATATTTATCCACGGGCTCTTATGGACGTCGAAGACCCCTGGTTGAGATTTGAGGCATTCAGCGGAGTGGATGCACTTCTTCGGGTCCCAGAAGACGGTGATCTCGTCGTTGGTGTACTCCTTCACGATCCAGCACCACCAGAACTTTTCTTGCGATGATATGGCAGCGGATCTCACTAAAGCTTATCCATCTCTTCTGATCGTCTCCGATTCCCCATGACCTCCTATCCGTAAGTCCAACCTTCATATTAGACGGCTCTGGACCCTGATTTCATAAGTGATAACGTAGTCCTTTTATAGTAATCGCTTCCATTCAACCAGTGGCCATTATGAAGGGAATATTTCATGGAATATCGACCATTGCCCTCATCCTCGCCCTCCTCTGCACCGCTGCGGCGGCCCAGGGTGGTGCCGGAGAGGGGCAGAAGGAGCGACTTAGAATCTCTACGACCACCAGCCTTTACGACACCGGCCTTTTGGAGGAGTTGGAGAAGATCTTCGAGGAGATCTACAACGTCGACGTCCACACCGTCTCCGGCGGGACGGGAATAGCGATCCAGTACGGCGAGAGGGGGGACGTAGACCTGATCCTAGTCCACGACGTGGCGAGGGAGAGGAAGTTCATCGAGGAGGGATACGGCCTCTCTCGATCCTGCTTCGCCTACAACTACTTCATCATCGTCGGCCCCGAGGACGACCCCGCCGGGATAAGGGGGATGGGGGCGGCCGAGGCTATGAAGACGATCATGGACCGCGGGATCGAGAGCCGCGATCTCGTTAAGTTCATCTCCCGGGGCGACGACTCCGGAACCCACGCCCGGGAGAAGCTCCTCTGGAAGGCTGCAGGCATCGACTACGAAAAGGTGAGATCCACCAGCCGCTGGTACATCGAAGCCGGGAAGGGGATGGGACCGACCCTGGTGATGGCGAACGAGCTTGGCGGGTACACCCTCTGCGATACCTCCACCTTCGAGGCCTTTCGAGGCGACCAGTCCCTGGTCCCCCTGATCGAGGAGGACAAAGCGCTCCTGAACGTATATGCGGCGATACCGGTGAGCCCCTCCGTCCATCCGGGGGTGAACTGTGAGATGGCGGCGAAGTTCGTAGACCTCCTCGTCTCCGAAGAGGGACAGGACCTCATCGGCGAATACGGGACGGATACCATCGGCAAGCACCTATTCAAGGCCGCAAGAGGCAACTGCGATCTGATAGGATGCGCCGGGGACGAATGCGTTACATCCCTGCCGGAGGATGCTTGCATCCTGGCAGCGGAGTAAGCGTTATCTTTGGGACTCGGAATCTGGACCTCGGTTCAGCGAAATATATGGGTGAAGCCTTTGGATGAGATCGGGGCCGGATTTGTAAGGGCGGTAGAGCTGATAGTATCCCTCGACCCTGCCGTCGTCGATATAACGGTCCGGTCCCTCATCATCGCCCTCACCTCCACCGCCATCGCCACCACCATAGCCGTTCCCATCGGCGGCCTCATCCACTTTCACAATTTCTGGGGGAAGAGGGCGGTGATCAACGTCATCCAGACCCTCTACAGCCTCCCGACGGTCACCGTCGGCCTCCTCGTCTTCCTCCTCCTCTCCCGGTCCGGCCCCTTCGGCGGCCTTGGCCTCCTCTTCACCCCCGCCGGCATGGTCGTCGGCCAGACGGTTCTGATCGTCCCCATCATGACGGGGCTCACCATCGCCGCCCTGAGCGGGGTCGCAGATCAGGTCCGGGACTCGGCGGTATCCCTGGGGGCATCGAAGTATCAGGCGATCTTCACCATCATGGGGGAGGCGAGGGCTGCCATGATGGCGGCGGTCCTCCTCGGGTTTGGAAGAGCCTTATCCGAGGTGGGGGTGGCGATGATGATCGGGGGGAACATCCGGGGTTACACCAGGGTCCTAACGACGGCTATCGCTTTAGAGACCTCTCGGGGGGATATCGAGTTCTCCATGGCCCTGGGGATCATCCTCGTATCCATATCCCTCATCGTAAACCTCCTGGTCAACCGGGTCCAGGGGAGGTGGTGGGCATGATCGAGGCGATGGGGGTCCGGGCGGTCCGGGGCGGCGGCGAAGTCCTGAAAGGGGTATCCCTGAAGGCTGAAAAGGGGGAGGCCCTCGCCATCATCGGCCCGACGGGGTCGGGGAAGACGACCCTCCTGCGGATCCTCAACCTCCTGGACCCCCCCGGGGGTGGGAGGGTCCTCTTCGACGGGGTCGACGTATCGGCCGGAGATAGGGCGAGGCTTCTTGCGAGGAGGAGGATGGCGATGGTCTTTCAGAAGCCCTCCCTCTTCAACGCCACCGTCGAGAAGAACGTCTCTTACGGCCTGCGGGTTAGGGGGGTCTCCGCCTCCGCCATCGATGGACTGGTCGGCGCCGCCCTCCGGGAGGTGGGCCTCTCCGGCTGGGAGAAGAGAGGGGCCTTCGGCCTATCCGGCGGGGAGGCCCAGAGGGTCGCCCTGGCGAGGGCCCTGGTCACCGACCCCGAGCTCCTCCTCCTGGACGAGGCTACCGCCAACCTCGACCCCAGGACGACGGAGGCGATCGAAGCCCTCATCCGGAGGGTCAGGGATGACGGCATGACGGTGGTGATGGCGACCCACGACCTCGGCCAGGCGAGGGAGCTCGCCGACAGGGTCGCCGTCCTGATGGAGGGGGAGGTGGTGGTCCTGGGAACTGCAGAAGAGATCTTCGATAGCCCAGGATCCGAAGAGGTGGGGAGGTTCGTCGGGGGGAGACGGCGCCAAGGACGATCCCTTATGATCCCTGACCGAACTTCTCATCCCTGACTATAAATATGATCCATTTTGATGAGACGGCGGGAGATTATGAGCGATGGATACACCATCCGGAGGATGCGCCAGGACGAGGTGGAGCAAGCCGTCGACTGGGCGGAGGAGGAGGGATGGAACCCTGGTCTACACGACGCCGAGTGCTTCTATTCCGCAAATCCCGAGGGATTTTTCGTAGGCCTCCTCGACGACGAGCCCGCCGGATGCATATCGGCGGTGGCATACGGAGATGCTTTCGGCTTTCTCGGCCTCTATATAGTCAAGAAAGAGTACCGGGGCCGAGGGTTTGGGATGAGCCTCTGGCGGCAGGCGATGAACCATCTTGGGGAGAGGAACGTGGGGCTCGACGGCGTCGTCGCAGAGCAGGAGAACTATAAGAAGTCCGGATTTCGACTTCTCCACCGGTCCATCCGGTTTCAGGGGACGGGGACCGGCGATGGGAGATCATATCCCGGTATAGTGGAGATAGCCGAAGTACCCTTCCAGGATCTTTTAAGCTACGATACGATCCACTTCCCGGCCGAGAGAGGCCGGTTTCTCAGAAGCTGGGTCGCCCAGAAGAACTCCGCAGGCTTCGCTTTTATCGGCGATGGAAGGATCGAGGGGTACGGCCTCCTGCGGCGGTGCCGGACCGGCTTCAAGATAGGCCCACTATTCGCAGAGGACGGACGGGTCGCAGAATCCCTCTTCTCTGCCCTGGCTGGTCGGGCGGATCGGGGAGCCCCCATCTATCTCGACGTCCCGGAGCCGAACATTTCGGCTCTGAGCCTCGCCGCCCGCCACGGGATGGCCGAGACCTTCGAGACAGCCCGGATGTACACTCGAGGCGATCCTGGGCTGCCCCTCGGTAAAATCTTCGGGCTGACGACCTTCGAGCTGGGGTGAGGACCCGCTGGGGCTATAAGACGTAATCCGGCAGCGCCTGGGATGGCTGGGCTATAGGGCTGCTTGCTGCCGAAGAAGCGGAAAGGTCTAGAAAGGTCTATATATTGACAGTCCAACAATTAATGCATAGCATGGACCCAAAGAGCCGGTTTCTATGGATGGCTTCCGCGATCCTGGCTGTGGCGGTGGCAGGGGTCGTATACGTAACCCAGAACTTCATAACGACGATACTCTTGAGCTTCTTTCTCGCCTACGTCCTCTACCCCTTCTATCTCCGCCTGTTAATTCTGACCAAGAGAAAGCGGATCTCCGCCCTCCTCTCCATATCCATCGTCTTTCTCATATTCCTCGTATTCGTCTTGAGCGTCATCAACGCCCTGTCGACGGAGGTCTCCTACCTCTCCCAGGAGTCGATTGACGAGACCGCGAGCAAGCTCGCGGACAGGACAGCGGGCAACTTCTTCGAATGGGTCGCGGCCTATGCAGAGGATCGGGCCCCGGAGTTTATAGCTCCCCACCTCGGAGATCTCGTCGCCCTCGCCGAAGATCAATTAGCTCCGATCCTAGCAGCCCCCGCCGCCTGGCTCGTCCCGGAGGTCCTGCCGCGGGTCAAGAATATAGTCACCGGCCTTGCGGACTGGATCGCGGGGAACCTGCCGATCCTGATGGCCCAGTTCGGCGTCGCCATCCTCCTCACCTACTACCTCCTCGTCGACGGAGCCGGATCTTTCGAGAGGTTTCTGCGGCTCCTCCCCGAGAGGGCGCTGGTCCGCCGCTTCCTCGGCGAGTTGAACTCCATCTACAACAGCCTCTTCAACGTCTACCTGATAAACAGCCTCCTGACGGGGCTGATCGCCGCCTTCGTCTTCCTCATCGTCGGCGTCCCTTACCCCTTCCTCTGGGGGATGGTCACCGCCGTCTTCGCCCTCATACCCCTCATCGGAACCAGCGCCGTCTACATCCCCATGGCTTTATATTATCTGGTGGTGGGGGAATACCTCAAGGTGGCGGCCCTTCTGATCCTCGGGACCGTCTTTTTGAACATATTTCCCGAGAACATCATGCGTCCGGCTCTCGCCAGGGCAGGGGCGGCGATCCATCCCGCCGTGACCCTCCTCGCCTTTGCGGCGCCCATATTCGTCATCGGGGTGATGGGGGTGATCGTCGGCCCCGCCCTCTACGGCTTCGTCCTCGCCGCTTACAGGACCCGCCTATCGATGATGGAAGAGGAAGCGGGGGTTGTTGTGGCGGGACCCGGGGGGCGATCCCCGCCGCCGGCCAGAAGCCTCCTCTCCGTCGAGGGGCTCCGCCGCCCCGGCCGGAGGATCAGAGGGTTTCTTTCGCGGATATCGAGAGGACGGGTATGAAATATCGTCCCGCGGGTTTCGCCACCTTTATCGCTTCATAGCTCCCCTTGAACCTTCATAAGGTGGCGTAGGATGAACAGAGGAACGGAAGAGGACGACGGAACCGACGGGAGATCCGGCGGATCGGATAGCCTTCTCACAGATAGGCAGGCTGCGGTTCTGAGGCTGCGAAAGAAGGGGCTCTCCCAGCAGGAGGTTGGGCAGATCCTGGGGACGACCCGGTCCAACGTCAGCATCCTAGAGAAGAGGGCGCTTCATAACGTATCCCGGGCGAGGGCGACCCTGAGAGACTGGACGATGATCCAGGCCCCCGTCTCCATCGAGATCCCCGCAGGAACCGACCTCTTCGAGGTTCCAGCCCTCGTCTTCTCCGAGGCGGACAGATCCGGGATAAAGCTTGGGATCGGCTCAGTAGACGTAGTAGTCCAGATAAAGAGCAAGGCCCCGGAGGCTCTCAGAAAGAGGGTGATAGTCCGCAACCTCGCCGTCGCCGTCACCGAGGACGGCCTTCTCCTCGTCCGGGAGGCTCAGCCTGAATGAATTGAGCCGCTATCAAATAGATCATCATCCAGGAGTTTGATCATATATGGCCAGAACCCTATCAGATAGAGACATCGAGATACTGAAGAAGCTCGCCCCGGAGTGCGCAGATACGACCTGCTCCGGATCCGGCCTGTACTTTCAGTCTATCCTCCCCCCTGTCTCAAACCACTTCTCCCTCGACGACGAGGACTTTGAGGATAGGCTGAAGAGGCTCGACATCTTCGAGCTGCGCTA
>DAXT01000004.1 GCA_002506535.1 Methanothrix harundinacea | reverse complement strand
ATGTACCGGCGGTTTGTGGGCTCGTTTTGTCCGGGGTTAGGGAGTTTGCGACAGGCGGCTGGTTGGGCACCAGCGCTGGGTTCACAGTGAAGGGCTTGATGATGTAAACGTCCCAGGTTTCGGGTCCTGCGTTCTCTCCGTCCCGGATCCAGACGTTCACCTCGTAGTCGCCTGCTTGAGATGTCGTCCAGTCCCAGAAGTTCGTCCCACTCCAGTCCTGGACCTGCTGCCAAGCATCTCCTGTAGACGGTCCCTTCAGCCAGAACCTGTACAGGATGGGGTCCCCATCGCTGTCCGTGGCGTTCGCGGTCCATTTTATGATGGTACCCACATCCTGCGGGCTCGCCTTGTCCGGCGTGAGATCTACTGCGATCGGCGGATCGTTGGCCACCGCCCCGGAGATGGCGATAATGCCGAGGATCAATAGCGTAAGTGCGAATCGCGATGCGTGCCTGTAACAGCCTTTTGAGAAATCGCCGGGGCCGTCTCTTGGCCGGATCCCGGCGTTCTTCTTCAATGAGGGGTCTTTCATCTCAAATACCACCCTGGTTTGGATCTACAAATTCATTCTCTCTTTGGAATCGGTGACTTTTGATTTTAAGTAGCTATTTTTCACATCAGGGTCCCGTCGGGGCTATATGCTGTAACCCTCGTTTCACGTGAACTAGATGTAAGTCGGTTATTGATATACAAATTAACCTATTAGTATCTCCTGATAATAAAGTTTGTCGGATGAATAAATCCAAATCCGACCAACCTTAACGAACATCATAGAGATAGGGAAAGAATGTGGAGTATTATTTTGCTCTCTTTTGGATCGTGCCCCTCACTCCTTTTCTGAATGCTTTAATGGTAATAGATTGTGTCGCTAATCTCTTACAGTATCAGCGATATTATCGCCAATATGACGAATATTATAACGAGCCATTTGGCGATATCCATCGATAGGCCCGCAACTCCACGTGCTCCCAATACCGCCGCTATGAGGGCCAAAACGAAGAACGCTATAGCCAAGCCGATCAAGTCTGCCATTTTTATAAACTCCTGGATGAGTGGAACATATCAAGGATTTGTTCCACTCATCCTCATATCTATGTTGGCGGCATTTATCCTTACGTTGCCGGGGTGAACACATCCACGATGACTACGTTGCTCGGTTGGTTGTTAATCACAAAGTAGAGCATGTGTCTTCCAACCTGGTCTGCGTAGAAGTCCATGGTGTTATACCCTTCAGAGAACTGATACGTCTTGTACCTCGGAGCGGTTGTGTCGCCCTGAACTACCTCGTAGAATCCTGCACGTCCTTCGATGGGCACATCGGCAACCAGTTGCAGATAGCTTCCAATCGGGCATACCACATATTGCGTCCAATTCGCTTCTCCTCGAATCCAGAGGTCATTGGTCAAGGAGGGAGCGAGGGTCAAATACTGAGAGTATGGCAATCCCAGACCTGCGCCGTAATATACGTTGGAAGGTGTTGCCGTCGCAATATCGAACGTGGCAGGATCAGTTATTACTCCGCCCGTCGCGGGGGCAGGTGTCCCTAATTCTACATAGTACCCTGTTCTTGTATAGTACTCCTGGTAGGGAGAGAAGTAAGTCTCAGGAATTCTTTCGGTATAGAATTTATCTGCCGAGCTGTACCAGGGGAAGACGGGAACGGGCCGGTCGAGCCACTGCACCATTCCGGATATCCCTGAGTCACTACTCCTGAAACCGATACGGTTGATGTCGGGGCTGAGCCAATCTCCACTGGACCCCATTCCGCCCGATCCCAGTTGTCCGCATGCCTGTAACGAAAGGCATATTAGTGCTATCGTAGATAGCAAAATTTTGCTGTATCGCATTTGTTAACATCTCCGACAATATACTACCTTCGACCTGATTCTTCGAAGGCCGTCTATCCCTCAATTACCTAATTCGGTTCCATCGAATAAATAGCTTTTGGTACCTAAATCTTAAAACTCCGCAGTGTTAAAGTACCGGAATTTGTATATATCTTAAGCTCAATAGTCTAGATTTGTGCCCAAGACTACATTGACACTATCTGATTCGATGGCCAAAACCCTGAAGGTTTATACCGTAAAAACCAAAAGCAGCCTGAATGCTCAAAGCCAGGTAGTAGAAGAGGCCTTGGAAGAGTTCTTCGAGAGGCGTGGTATCAAAGTCGAAGTATGACTCTTTCAATCGAAGTATGACTCTTTCCCTTGTCCCTAAACGGGCAGTGCTTCCTGCTTCACTGAGTTTGGTGCTCCGATCTCTCGACAGGCTCTCCCTCTGCAGAGGGTCGAATATTCAAGCCTCCAACAGGGTGTAAGCGGCGCAGAGCCGCCATCCAGCAGCTCGGCATCGGCTAATGGAGCCTGTCTGGAATTAGATCGCCGGAGTGGCTCTCTGCAACCTCGGAAGAATCTACTCCGTCCGGTACAGACGTTTTTATCTCGCGCATGTATACCATAGTTCTGTAAGCTGCGAGGATAAAACCGTAGACTGCGGGCCCGACGATCACGCCCATGAACCCTATGGCAAAGATTGGCGCTGTAAATGCCGTGAGGGTGATCAGGGGGTGGATGGAAGCGCGCACTGATGCCAGACGTGGAAGAATCAGGTTATTGGGGATTATTACGAGGAAGATCATTCCGAAGGCTATTAGCGCTATGCCTCTGGTATAGTCCCCAGTCAATATGTAATACAGAGCGAACGGCCCAAAGATCGTTTCCGGTCCTAATATGGGGACCAGGGCCGCAACAGCTATTATCATGCCAAAAAGTAAAGGATAGGGTATCCCAAACAATTGGAATCCGATCGCGCCTATAGTACCTATAAGCAGAGCGATTACGAAAAATACCCGGAAAAGGCTCGCATAGATCATGTTCAGCTCCTGAAGGAAATGAGCTACGACATCATCTTCAGGAAGCAGCCCCACAAATTCTTTTATTATCCATCTGCCGTCAACCAGGAAGTAATAGGTGAAAATTATCGCCAGCAAAATTTGGGCAAAGTATATGGGCAAATGTGATGCGAAGCTGATGACGCGGTCCTGTAAAACTGGTTGCACCATTGAAATGAGGGCGGTGGGAATGTCGCCTATCGCCTTCACGTAATCTGCAGCCTGACCTGGTATGTACGTGTCTGCCAAGACATTGATGGCGCTGGAAAAGTTGGATGACAGTATCTGAAGATAGGCGACGCCACCTAGCCCCAGCAAGTTCGACATCTCCTCAATGAGCGCATCGGCTGCTACAAAGACTACAAATACAAGTATAAAAAATATTATTAACATGGAAACAAGAGCTGATGCCCGACGGTGGTGACCGACATGCTTCGTTAGATACATAAAAACAGGATCCAAAATAAATGCCAGGAAAAAGCCCAACAGAATGGCTGGTAAAAAATCTTTTGTGATATATACGGCGAAGATCATTAGAATAATGAGAATAGCTGCAGATACGATGTAGAATCTTCGACGTTGATCCATGCCAGATATTATCAGTTGAATTCTAGATAAACCTTTTGTTTATTTTGATTTTAATTCACCGCAGCTTCCTACGGGGCGGGCCGCCGATGTTTGACGGACGACCGATCCCGGCGGAATTCGCCTTCTGCAGAAGCCTGCAGAGCTGCAAAAAAAGAGAAAGTTCAGGCGAAGGGATGTTTTGCCGTCTCCTTCTTCGCCAGCGCCTCTTTAACCGTCGGCTCGCCTTTAATCGCTCTTTCAATGGCGAGCTTCGTCGCCCTATAGTTGTAGTCGCGGACCTTCTTTTTGTCTTCGGCGTCCCACTGGATGAAGACCGAGACTATGATGAGGAGGTCCTCGGCCTCATCCTCTGGGATAGTCCCATCGGCGACAGAGTCCATCACCGCCTTGGCCACCGCCGCCTGAGCGGGACCATACATCAGAAGCGCCTGGGTGGCGTTCGTGATCGTTACCTTGTTCACCATCAGAGTGGCGGGCTTTGTTATGAGGTTCGGCTCCAGGACCGCCAGGAGTGGGGTATGGCCCATCCTCGGCGACGCGAGGGCGGCGACGAAGGCCTCCTCGACGGCGGTCCCCTTCCTTCCTATGACGAGGTCGATGTGGGCGATCTCCGGTCCCTCTCCAGCAAGCGCCTCTCCTATGAGGGCGTTTTCGAAATGATGAGTCATCTTTCTATCTCCCCGGGATTGATAACGGTCTACAACGGTCAGTCTCTTCTCGTAGCTTCGGTACTATGTTTTATATATTTTCTTGAGAGAGGTGGCCTTCGGAGAGGATCCCGGACCCGTCGAACGCCGGCCGGAGCCGGTCGGTCCGTCTCTTCGGAGGATGAGTCGATCGATGAAGAACGTCGCCTGGGCTGTCACCGGGGCAGGCCACTACCTGGCCGAGAGCGTGGCGGCGATGAGGCTGGTCTCGCAAAGTAACAGGGTCTGCACCTTCGTCTCCCGGGCCGGAGAAGAGGTCGCGAGGATGTACGGCCTCTTCGATCGGCTGTCGGAGATCTCGGGGGGAGGGTACCTGGAGGAGGTATTTCTGGAGCGGGAGGAGGGGGCGAGCAGCCCCAGGGCCGGGAGGTTCATGATGAATAGGTTCGACCTATTGATCATCGCCCCCGCCACCGCCAACACCGTCGCCAAGATCGTCTGTGGCATCGCTGACACCCTGCCGACGAACGCCGCCGCCCTCGCCAACAAGGCGGGGGTTCCCGTCTACGTCCTCCCCACCGACGTCTTGGATAGGTCCCAGACCGAGCCCCCCTACTCCATCGATAGGGATCTATGCGAGGGGTGCGAGGTCTGCGAGCCCCGGAGGGGCTGTCCAGAGGGGGCGATCGGGGAGCAGATCGACCTTGTTATCTGCGACGGCTGCGGCATCTGCGAGGATCTCTGCCCCAGTGGCGCTATAAGGAAGGTAGATATCACAGTCGTGACGAGGCCCCTGGACAGGGAGAATATTGAGCGGCTGAGGGCGATCCCGGGGTTTACCGTCCTCGAAGGGCCCGAGGAGATAGAGCGGCTCGTCTGACAGGATAGATGGCCCGTATTGACGAGGGGTCGACGGGACCGGGCGAGGCCGGACCTGATCTGAGATGTCTGGCCCAAGGTGTAAGGTTTATCATCTAAGGGCCGGATATGCCGGGTCAATAATGGAAGTTTTTGTCGTAAACAACTACGGTCAGTTCAACCACCTGATCCACCGGAGCATAAGGGAGATCGTCCCCGCGAGGATCATCTCCAACCAGACGCCGGCAGAGGAGATCGAGGCCGACGGGCTGATCCTCGGCGGGGGACCCACCCTCGCCAGGGCCGGAGAATGCAGGGAGTACCTGACGAAGCTCGACCTCCCGATCCTGGGTATCTGCCTGGGCTTGCAGGTGATGGCCGAGACCTTCGGGGGACGGGTCGAGAAGGGGGCGGTCGGCGGGTACGCCGAGGTGGAGGTAGAGGTCATAGAGGAAGACGATATCCTGAAGGGGCTCCCCCCTAGGATCAGGACATGGGCCTCCCATGCCGACCAGGTGGTCCTCCTGCCGCAGCAGTTTCGGGTCCTTGCGAGGTCGCAGGTCTGCGAGATCGAGGCGATGCGCCATGAGACGCGCCCCCTCTACGGCGTCCAGTGGCATCCTGAGGTCGTCCACACCGAGGGAGGGACCAGGCTCCTGGAGAACTTCATCGAACTCTGCCGGGAACGGAGATAGGGCCGTTGAACCGAGCTGATAAGGGCGAGATCCTGGCCGACATCGAGTCTCAGCTGGAGGGGGCCGAGAGCCTCTCCTTGGAGACCATCGCCCGCGAAATAATGCAGATCGGCTTTCGGTGCCGGCGGTGCGGCGACTGCTGCCAGGGCGAGGAGAACAGCGTCGCCGTCTTCCCCTTCGAGATCAGGGCGATCATGGCAGAAACCGGGGATAGCTGGCTTGAAACTGCCGGGCCGCCCGAAGAGGGCGAGTGGGACTGCGAGGGGAACTTTCACACCCTGGAGTGGCGTTTGAGAAAAACGGGCCGGGACTGCAAGTACTATTCTGAGAAAGGCTGCCGGATCTACGGTGTGAGCCCCCTCCTCTGCAAGACCTACCCCTTTTACCTGGATGAGGGCCGTCTCCGCTGGTCGGAGTGCCGGGGGCTCGGAGGGGAGATCGGGACCGAGGACTCTCTGATCCTGGCCGAGCTTCTGAAAAGAAGGCAGATCGTCGAGATCAGAGAGGCGATAGATCTGGTCAGGGAGTACGAGGAGTTCGAGAGGGGCGAGCCGTCGCCTTTCGGCAGATGCGTCGTCCACGACAGCCATGGCGTCCGCGAGATCGGGTGGTCCGAGATCCCGGGGGCTCTCGGCCGCCGCCTCAGGCTTTCCAGGGGTAGGTAGACCGCCCTTTCACCTGCCCTCGTCCTGGGCCTCGTACTCCAGGGTCCCGATGGCGTGCTTGAAGACGATGATCTTCTTTCCCTTACCTACGTCCAGGAGGAGCTCGTAGTTGTTCTGCGCCTCAAGCTTCGCTATCAGGGGCCTTCCGTCCATCAGCCTGATCGTCACCTTCTGGCCGATGGCCTTGGGGATGAACTGCTTAGGCTTCGCCGTCTCCTTCTTCGTCTCTTCCTCTCCCTCTCTTATCGTCTCAATGAACATCACAATCACCTCCTAATGACCGCAGATCGTCCCTTCGAGGAGGCTTTTACCCTCCTCCGACCGGAAGAGGGGCGGCTCCCAGTCCTCGACGATCCTCCTGATCCTCCTTTCGCCCCCACCCTCTCTTCCGATCCGTCCTTCTCTATC
Source organism: Methanothrix harundinacea (assembly GCA_002506535.1). Lineage (GTDB taxonomy): Archaea > Halobacteriota > Methanosarcinia > Methanotrichales > Methanotrichaceae > Methanocrinis > Methanocrinis harundinacea_B. The sequence continues at coordinate 132,629 of DAXT01000004.1, read as the reverse complement.
CGCTCTTTCGTCCCCTCTTTTCTCCCATCTCTCATCCCCCATCACCTTTTCCCTCACCGCCCTCTCTCCTCTGGCCAAATCCTCATCCTCTTTTATCCGTCGGATCAGGATCCCCCGCCTCTGCCACGCCGGGCTCTTGGCGAGGTTGGTCCCCCGGCAAAAGAGCATCTCGTGGATCTCGGCCTCCTTCATCCCCTGGAGGAGATCCATCGCCTCCTTCGGCCTTCTCCCCTCATCGATGAGGGCGTAGAAGCCGGACGAGAAGACGTGGTTTCTCCAGGCCTCGTCCTGCCTTTCGGCGAAGTACCCGCTGATCTCGCCGGGGCAGAGGGGGATCGCCCTCGCGTCCATGGCCACGGCCCGCCCCAGGCCGATGGAGAGGTGGCCGGAGAGGGACCCCGCCACCACCGAGTCGATCTTCTCCAGCCGGCCGCGGAAGGGGGCAGCCGGGAAGAGGAGGTTGATCTCGTCGGAGAAGGTGAAGGCGAGGGCGGGGCAGAGCCCCGACCCCTCGACGAACGTCCTCGCGGCCGCCGCCATCGCCGTCGCGAATTTCATATCGTAGGGCTTCTCCGCCTCCCGGAGGATCTTTCCAAATCCCCTGCCGTCGGCCCTCACCACCAGGGGTCCCCGGACCCGCAGGTCGGCGTAGACCTCCCGGCTATCGGTCCTTCTTCTCATCGCTGTAAGGCATGGTGCCGAAGTGCTTGGTGATTATGATGTCCCCGACGGCGGTGACCCCCTGATAGGGTATTATTATCCCCTTCCCCTTGAGGTCGAGGAAGGACTTGTTCAGGTTTCCCAGGGCAAGGCCGCTCACCTCGCCTACATCCGGATCGAGGACCACATCGTCGACCCTTCCGACGAAGATCCCCTTCTGGGTGTATACGTCCTGGTCCAAAAGTGCTGTGATCTCGATGCGCATCTCGTCCCCTCTCTCCGGGTTGATCCTCTCATATCATAAATCTTCTGATCAGTTGCCCTCGGTCCGCTGGGATGAAGCTTCTGCTGCGTTCTGGATCAGATGGACGTGTCGAGAAGTTCTTGGCGGACAGGATGGCCGATGATGGGGGCAGAGGAGAATAGGAAAATGAGTCTGAGCAAGACCAGTCTATCGGTTGTGGTCGATTGTTATGATGGAATGTTAAGTTGGGAGGAGCGATCCCCCTCCCAACCCCCCTTCATATTGATGCTCCCTCTTGGGAGATCATATCATCGTTACCATAATCTTGAGGCCGGGAGGAGACGAGACGATCCTCCCGGCGTCGCGGAGTTGTACCATCGTGAATTCCTCGGAGGAACCGGCTCTGCTGGCGGATCGCTCCTGCGGCGGAAACGTCACCAGGTAATGGTGAAATCCCTCACCTGATAGCTGTCCCACCCATCGGTCCCTGCGTGTCTTCCATCCCTGATCCAGACGTTTACAGAGCTCGTCCCGACGTCGGAGGCGGTCGTCTGCCACGTCCAACGGTTGTTCGCCGTCCACCCGGTCATATCCTTCCACGCGTTCCCGGTGGAGGGTCCCCTCAGCCAGAATCGGTAGTAGATCTGGTCACCGTCGGGGTCGTGAGCGCTGGCGGTCCAGATGACATCCGTCCCGGCTCTCCTGGGGGGTTCTCTATTCGGGGATAGGCCGATGGCCACAGGCGGCTGGTTCGTCGTCGGCCCAGAGCCGACCACCGCAAACTCCCTCACCTGGTAGCTGTCCCACCCGTCGGTTCCTGCGTGTCTTCCATCCCTGATCCAGACGTTTACGGAGCTCGTGCCGACATCGGAGGCGGTCGTCTGCACCGTCCAACGGTTGTTCGTCGTCCACCCGGTCATATCCTTCCACGCGTTCCCGGTGGAGGGTCCCCTCAGCCAGAACCTGTAGAATATCTGGTCGCCGTCTGGATCCATAGCCGTCGCCGTCCATGTTACGGCGGAGCCTGCTGCCAGGGGGCCGTCCCGGCTCGGGGTCAGGGCCGCGGCCGTCGGCGGCACGTTGATCTTCGGTGCTGTCACGGCGAACTCCCTCACCTGATAGCTGTCCCAGCCGTCGGTCCCTGCGTGTCTTCCATCCCTGATCCAGACGTTTACAGAGTTCATCCCGACATCGGAGGCGGTCGTCTGCCATGTCCACCTGTCATTGGCCGTCCAGCCGGTCATATCCTTCCACGCGTTCCCTGTGGAGGGGCCCTTCAGCCAGAATCGGTAGTAGATCTGGTCGCCGTCTGGATCCATAGCCGTCGCCGTCCATGTTACGGCAGAGCCTGCCACCAGGGGTCCGTCCCGGCTCGGGGTCAGGGCTGTGGCCGTCGGGGGCGCGTTCGACCTCGGGAGGGTTATGGTGTACTCCCTGGAGAGACTGCTCTTCGATCCGTCGGGTCCCGCGTGCCTCCCATCCTTGACGCTAACGGCTATCTGGCTCGTCCCGGCGTCGGAGAAGGAGGTCTTCCATGTCCACCTGTCATTGGCCGTCCAGCCGGTCATCTCCTGCCAGGACCAGCCTGTGGAAGGGCCGTTAAGCCAGAACTTGTATAGGATGGGGTCGCCGTCGGGGTCGGTAGCCCTGGCGGTCCAGGTGACGGAGGACCCCGCCGCCAGGGGGCCGGATCTCTCCGGGTATAGGTCGGTGGCTATGGGAGGCTGGTTGTACCAGCCCCGGCTGGATCTGGCCGGCCCCTTGTAGCCGGAGGCCCATGGGCCGCGTCCTGAGGGCTGCTCCTCGGGCCAGTAGCTGTAAGGCGAGCTTCCATGATAGTAATAGGGCCCCACCGGGGCCGAGGCCGGCATATCAGACCAGGCGAAGGACGTATAATCCATCCCCGAGCCTGTGGTCTGAAACGTCATCGTCCCCGCGGCGCTCGCAGACGAGACCGCCGCCGCCAGGATCATCACCAGTAAAGAGACGATCCCCATGATGTAGGGAAGGTTATCCCTGACGAACGCCTCCCTCGCGAAGCTCCTCAGGGACTCCTCCCCCAATCTTGTGGTAAACAACCCCCCAACCATGCTATAATCACCTGCAGAGTATTACTTCTTTCACGGCGAACCTTTCCGCCAAACAAAGCCTGGCCTGGGAAATTTAAATACCTATTTTTCATATTGGGTCCCTGTTAGTCGTTTTTTGGGCATGCCAGGTTATGTGAACCAACTGTGAATATCATATAGGCGGAAGGGGGGATGAGGGCTCCAAGGCTGGACGAGGATGGGAGGCTGAAGAGCAAAATCTCTGTAACGGCCCCGTCAGACAGATGCGTTTTTATACTAGAGTTTGCATAGGGGGAAATGATGAAACTTCTGACCTTATTCGTGTCTGTAATGCTGCTATCTTCGACGATTATGGTAGTTGAAGGTTCTTATGGTCTAAGATACGAACTAGGAGGCAAAGCGCAACCATTTGGAGGGGATGGGTCCCATGGTACCCATTCCGCCCGATTAGATTACGATCAAAAGACACGTTATATCAGAATAGATCTTCTTGAAGCTCTGCCCCTAGATCAATTAGATGATTTTTATATGAATATCAAACCACTTACCCAATGTGGAATCGTCTATTTCGAGCTCTGGTTTGATGGTGATGGTGATTCGAAGTACAGCAGCCAGAGCGATCGGGACCTGAAGCTTTATACCGATCGAAAAAGTCTATTCGATCTTGGATTAGAGATTAACGACTGGAAAGAGTTCAACGGACTGGATCTCGAATACGGTGAGAGCCGAAGTAAGGGTCCAAAATTCAGCCTAAATGAATGGATTAATAGGGCTGAAAATTTAAATTTGATAAGATTATACGTCAGGTTTGAGACGTCTTCGAAAAAATTTCCGTCCGAAGGTGCCATCTGGCTCTTCGATTACTTTGCCATAAACGGCATGATCGCAAGCTTTGAGCCGAACGAGGGGCCCACCGAGAAGGCGGGAAAACCGAGCAGGATAAGCCGGGGCGGGAAGATCACCTACACCATAACCTACGGGAACGATCTCTTGGTCCCCATCACCAACCTCGTCATCGTCGAGGATTATAGTCCCAGGATGACCCTCCTATCGGCGGACCCGCCCCCCGACCCCGGCACAAACAACGTCTGGACGATAGGGACCCTTCTACCAGGAGAGTACGGCAAGATCGTCCTGGTGATGAAGATGGAGAAGCAGAACTTCGTCGCGGATCTGGAGGGGCAGGTCTCGGGGAACGGCTTCGTCTCCGTCAGGAGGAGGTTCACCACCGAGATGGCCCCTCATACGATAGTAAACCAGGTGAGGATATCCTGCGACCAGTTCGAGAGGCGGGGTAGGGTCGCGACGCCGGTGAGGGCCGTCGTCGGGACGACCCTCAGCTTCTCAGAGCACGGTTCGGGAAGATACGAATCTGAGGAGCTCTCCAGCTACCGGAGCAGCAGGATGAAGATGGAGAGGTCCTTCGATGCCGTCCAGGCTCCATCCGCCCTCAACCTCTCCGGCCGCGTCTTAGAATTCAACTCCAGCTGGCATGCCAGCCACGTCTGCGTCGACGAGAAGAGAGGCTCCATCATAAGGGAGCGGTACCTCTACGCCGAGAGGCTGAACCTGACAGGGCAGGCCGAGGTCCGGAGCACCAGGCTGAAGCTCGGATCGGAGGCGAACCTCACCGGGATGGCGATATACGAGATCGAGAGCCATACCAAGGAGAGGGACGCCGCCATCGCCAACGTCTTCAAAGGGAGCTATTCCCTGAAGACCGGCAGCGATGTATATAAATGAATGAAAAGGCAGGAAGAGATCAGATCGCACCATGAGCAAAAGGGATGTTCGGATGAGAGGGTGGAGGGATTTGCCCTCTCATCCCCATAGGAGGTCTGGCGATCTATTTGTTCCCACTCCCCTTCCCGCAATGATACCCTACCACCCCCCCATTTAAATGATTATTTTTCACGTGCGGTTCACGTTGGCCTCATCTGAAATCGCGGCAGCTGAGAACCGCAAGGCTATTATCCTCGAAACCGGCCAAAAGACCTCTATGGGCCTGAACGTCCCCCAGTTCATCGATGAAGCGATAGCAGAGATCCGCCGGACGGTAGAGGGAAGAGCGGTCATAGGCCTCTCCGGCGGTGTGGACAGCTCCGTATGCGCCTTTCTCGCCCGGGAGGCGATAGGAGACCGGCTCCTCCCGGTCTACGTCGACAGCGGCCTGATGCGGAAGGGCGAGTCGAAGAAGATAGAAGAGATGTTCAGAGACTTTAACCTCATCACCGTCGACGCCGAGGAGAGGTTCCTCGCCGCCCTGGCGGGGGTGACCGACCCCGAGGAGAAGAGGAAGGTGGTGGGGGAGACTTTCATCCGGGTCTTCGAGGAGGAGGCGAGGAGCGTCGGCGCCGAGTACCTGATCCAGGGGACGATCTACCCCGACCTGATCGAGTCGGAGGGGGGGATCAAGTCCCACCATAACGTCGGAGGCCTACCCCTGGAGATGGAGTTTGTAGGTATCGTCGAGCCGCTCCGGGATCTATACAAGGACGAGGTGAGGGCCGTCGCGAGGGGGCTCTCTATGCCCGCCGAGATATGCGAGAGGATGCCGTATCCGGGCCCCGGTCTCTCCGTGCGGATCCTGGGGGAGGTGACCCGGGAGAGGCTCGATGTGGTGAGGGCAGCCAACGCCGTCGTCGAGGAGGAGCTGAAGGGGTTTATGCCGTGGCAGGCCTTCGCCGCGGTCCTGGGGAAGGCGACGGGGGTCAAGGGCGACGTCAGAGCCTACGGCTACGTGGTGGCGGTGAGGGCGGTCTCCTCGAGGGACGCCATGACCGCCGACGTCCTGGAGCTACCCTGGGACGTCCTGAGGCGGATATCCACCAGGATCGCAGGGGAGATCCCCGAGGTGTCGAGGGTCGTCTACGACCTGACGCCCAAACCCCCGGGGACGATCGAGTTCGAGTAAGCCACTCCCTGCGGCCGAGGGGGGCTGTCAGAGGACCCCCTTGGTGCTTAGGACGAGGGTCCCCTCGACCTTCTTCGCCTCTTTGAGGGCGAGCCCCACGGCCTTGAAGACGCTCTCAGCCTTGTGGTGGTCGTTCTCCCCCTCGAATTCCACGTTCAGGGTCATCTGCCCCCCCTCCACCAGGGCCGATAGGATCGTCTTCACATCCTGGGAGGCGAGATCTCCGATGATATCGCCGGAGAACTCCCCCGTCATCACGAGATAGGCCCTACCGGAGAGGTCAAGTGCCGCCCTGGCCAGCGCCTCGTCCATGGGGACCGCCGCCCATCCGTACCGTTTCGCCCCCTTCTTATCCCCCAGGGCCGCGGCGAGGGCCGATCCCAGGGCCAGGCCGACGGCCCTCGACCTCTGGGGACCGATACCTCCCTCTGCCTTCGCCGATACGTCGATCCCTCCCATCCTCGCCAGGGCGCGTATCATGTGGTCGAGAAATCCCAATCCGGAGTCGATATCCGACTCCCCCGTCCCATCCAGGTCCAAATCGACCTCTGCTCTCGCCCCGCCTACCTCAGCTCTTCCCTCTCCCTTCCTCATAACATCACCTATACGGATCCTCCACAACCCCTGAAGAGACCTCTATGAGACCTATACAGAACCTACATGAAGGCTCGAATCAGGATCTGATAGCCGAAAGGGCCTCCTTGAAGTCGAGCCTTCCCGTATATATCGCCGTCCCGACGACGGCTCCTGCCGCCCCCGCCCCCCTCAGGGTGAGCAGGTCATCGATGGTGGTGACCCCCCCTGCGGCGACTACAGGGACGTCCACCGCCTCCACGAGCCTCCTCGTCGGCTCGGGGTCGATCCCCCGGACCTGCCCTTCGGTGTCGATGTTGGTGAAGAGGATCGAGCCCGCCCCGCGATCCTGGAATAGGAGCCCAAGCTCGATCGCTCCCTTTTCCAGGTCCCTCTGCCACCCCTCGGTGGTGACCTTTCCCCTCCTGACGTCCAGGGCGACCATCACCCTATCCTTCCCGAAGTCGGCGGCGAGGTCGCTGACCATCAGGGGGTTTGCCAGGGCCGCCGTCCCCAGGATCACCCTATCGACCCCCAGGTCGAGGAGGGATGATGCGTCCTTGCGGGACCTGATGCCGCCCCCCACCTGGATGAAGAGGTCGAGGGTCTCGACGATCTCTTCGAGGATGGGCGCGTTGACTCTCGCCCCCTGGATCGCCCCGTCGAGGTCGATGATGTGAAGGGTCGACGACCCCATCTCCGCCCAGCGGACCGCCTGGGAGAGGGGGTCGTCTAGGGATACTACCTCGGAGCCCGGCACGCCTCCAACGAGCTGGACGCATCTTCCGCCGCGAAGGTCGACGGCCGGAAAGAGATCGAAACTCATGAGAGGATCCTGGACCCCGGAGACCTTAAATCTTGGGGCGGTCAGCTCCAGAACCTCTTCGTCCTGGCGTACTCCCGTTCCGCCTTGAGGATATCTCGATAGAAGTCGTCCTCGTCTCTCCTGAGGTTTCGCATCAATCTTGCCGCCGTCTCGGGGCCGAGGCCCCGGCTCGCCAGGGCGACGGCGGCGCTCTTGCCGTAGGAGAGGACGAGGTTAGCGTTCCGATAGACCCTCTTTGTCCTGCGCCGGTCTTCGGGGGTCTTCATCCCCTCCGGCTTTCTGACGATCCCTATCTCTTCCTCCTCCCAGGGCTTGAGGGCTGCCACCATCCGGGAGCCGCAGAGGGGGCACTCGGGGACCGCCGGGACGCTCCTGACGGTCCGCAGGGACTTCCACCCCCTGCAGCTGACGCAGAAGAGGATGACCCGGTCGTTCATGATCCGATCCCTCAGTAGCTCGATCACCGCTCCGTCGGCCCGTTGCGGAGTTGTGACGTCCCTTCCTCCCCGCCTCCCCTCGGAGCCTATTGGGCTTGGGTGAGATGTGGTGATGGCGATCTCTCCCGCCCTCAGATCCTCCAGCACCCTTCTCGCCCGGTCGAGGTCGAGGCGATCCCAGAAGAGCTCCCGCATAGCCTCCTCGCCGATGGGGCCGTCGACGAAGAGCCCCAGGACCCTCTTGAGGCTGACCGTCGTCCTGTCCAAGTCCCGGCGGAGCGCCCCGAACTTCCGGGCGACGTGGACCATCCTCCAGGTGAAGAGCGACGTGTTCTTTAGGGTCAGCTCCAGGATCGGTCCGATGTGGTCGGGGTCGGTATCCGCCAGGAGGGATGCCACCTCCTCGGCGATCAGGGGCTTTGAGGTCTCAAGGCCGATCCTGTAGGGGTCGACGTCCAGGGCGACGGAGCCGCCGAGCCTCGCCGAGAGGAGGGCGGAGAGGACCCTTCCCAGGGTCTCGTTCGCCTGGGTCCCGAGGCAGGCGTTCACCGTCACCCTGGTCCCGTCCCCCTCGACGGTGACGGTCCGGTGATCGGGGACGGGTAGATGGGCCGAGACCTGGGATTTGATCATCTTCACAAAGAGCCCCGCCGCCTCCTCGTCGGCGGGGTATTCTTCCATCAGGAAGGCCGCCGCCTCCTCCTCGCCACCGGCCCCAGGCCAGCTGCCATCGGGACCGTCTACTCCCCCCTCTTCGGTGCCGTCTCCCCCTCCTTTCCCTTCTCCCCCTCTCTCCAACAGTCGTGCGACCCGGGCGCGGATCTCCCCCGCCTCCTGGGCGACGGTCCAGGGGACGGGGATCTCCTCCCCTGACCAGGTGGGGATCTCACCGCCTCTGTTTATGGGGGCGACCCTGATCTCCTCTTCGTCCTCGAGGACCTCGACGATCTCCCAGATCTCGCCCCTGGCGACGAAGGTCGCCCCGGGCTCTGCGAAGTTGACGACGAAGGCCTCGTCGAGGGTTCCCACCGCCTTCCTTCCGACGACGTCGTATACGCTGTACCTCTTCTCGTCGGGGATCATCGAGAGGTTCTGATAGTAGTACTCCCAGGAGTTACGCCTCCTGCGCAGGACGCCGTCCTCGAGGTATACGAGCCGGTGGGCCTCGATCTCCCGGGCCACCTCCTCCATCTCTCCGATGGAGAGGTCCCGGAAGGGGTAGGACCTGGTGACGATCTCAAGGGACCTTCCAAGGGTGATCTCGCCGAAGTCGAGGGCGAGCCCCACCAGCTGGTTTGCCAGGACGTCTTTGGGCTTTCTGTGGGGCCTCGTCTCCTCCAGCTCCTTCGCGTTCGCCCTCCTGGCGATGGCGAGGGCCTCGGCGACGTCGTCGGGGCCGGTGGCGATGATCGTCCCCAAAGAGATCCTCCCCATCCCGTGGCCAGCCCTTCCCACCCTCTGGACGAGGCGGGAGACCTCCCTGGGGGAGCTGTACTGGATGACGTGGTCTACGTCGCCGATGTCGATCCCAAGCTCCATCGACGAGGTGCATACGAGCCCCCGGAGCTGCCCTGCCTTGAAGGCCTCCTCCGCCTCGATCCTCGCCTCTTTGGAGAGGCTGCCGTGGTGGACGCCGATCTCATCGCCGAGACGGCGGAAGCTCGACCCCAGGACCTCGGCGGCCTGGCGGGTGTTGACGAAGACAAGACACCTCTCCTTCTCCACCGCCTCCCGGATCATCCTGATCTGGGAAGCGAGCTGGGGGTCGCACTCAAGCCTCCTGGCGAGGGCGAAGTCGCCGCCCTTCGGCCGGGGGGAGACGACCCGAAACTCTGCCGCCCTATCGACGTCGGCCCGGAGGATGCCGCACCTCCTGGCCGGTCCCGCGAGAAACTCCGCCACCGTCTCCGGGGAGCCGACGGTCGCCGAGAGCCCCACCCTCTGAAAATCCCCTGCCACCTCCGCCATCCTCTCCAGGACGACGGCGAGCTGCGACCCCCGCTTCGAGGCCGCCAGCTCGTGGACCTCGTCGATGACTACGGTCTTGAGCCCTCGAAGGCTCCTCCGGAGCCTCTTGCCCGTCAGCATCACCTGGAGCGTCTCCGGGGTCGTGATGAGGAGGTCGGGGGGTCGCAGGGACTGGGCCCGCCGCTCCGCCTGGGTCGTGTCCCCGTGGCGGACGGCGACGGCGATCCCCAGCTCTTCCCCCCACCCCTGGAGGCGGGAGAGCATGTCCCGGTTGAGCGCCCGAAGCGGCGTGACGTAGATGGCGGAGATCCGGCCGCAGTCCTCCTCCCCCTCTTCCGCCCCGGAGCCGCCGCCTCTTCCCGGAGCGCCCCCCATTCTCGGAGCGATCTTCCCTCTGGCCCCCCCTCCAGGGACGCCGGCCTTGCGGACCCCGACCCCGCCCTTATCCCTTAGGATCCTGTTGAAGAGGGGGAGGGCCGCAGCCTCCGTCTTTCCCGTCCCGGTGGGGGCGATGAGGAGGATGTTCTCTCCGGCGAGGATCCGGGGTATCGCCATCTTCTGGGGGGGCGTCGGCTCGACGATTCCCTGGCGGGCGAGAAGCCCCCGGATCTCGGGGCGGAGCCTCGAAAAGACGGTCACAAACCATAAGTTCTCCGGGGGATAATAATAGTCTCGCGTGGAGGAGATCTTTTGCAGGTGGCGGTGGTAGGAGCAGGAGATTACGAGGAGAAGAGGTGCAGCCTCGCAAGAGAGCTGGGAAGAAGGATAGCGCAAGGAGGCCACGTCCTGATCACCGGGGGCCTGGGCGGGGTGATGGAGGCGGCGAGCAGGGGGGCTAAGGAGGCTGGAGGCGTAGCCGTCGGGATCCTCCCCGGAGAGAAGGAGGCGGCAAACCCCTACGTCACCGTCGCCATCGGGACCGGGATGGGCCACGGGAGAAACGCCATCGTCGTGCGGTCCGCCGACGTCGTCATCGCCCTCCCCGGCCTCTACGGCACCCTCTCGGAGATCGCCCTCGCCCTGAAGATGGATAAGACCGTCGTCGACCTCGGGGACTGGAACGTCGAGGGGATGATAAAGGCCGAGAGCCTCGAGGAGGCGATGGAGATCGTGGAGGCGAAAGGTGGGAAAGGAGGATGACGGTCAGGCGGAGGCGGGGCTGAAGGGAGCGGGGGGGTATGAGGGCCGCAAGATATAGGGGCGAAATGGGGGCGAAGGGGCGAAAGTCGCGTCTCTGAGATATTCGTTCACCCTTCGTCCGTCTCTGCCGCCCTCCCGACCGCCGCCTCCGCCCAGGCCGCCTCCATCTCCAGGACCCTTATCCTCTCCTCCTGGGCGATGAGGACCTCCTCCAGGTCAGAGAGGATCTCCACCTGGTGCTCCAGATCCTTCAGCCTCGCCTCGAGGGAGACCCTGAAGGCTAGGTAGCAGAAGATGAGGGTCGCCAGGGCGCTGGCCATCGCTCCCGCCGCAGCCACCATCAGCGCCCCTCCGTCGATCTCCACCGCCACCATAGAGCTTCACCGCCTCCTTCTTTGCCTTCTTCTTCTTCTTCATCTCACTTCATCAAATCCCGATATCCGACCGCCTCCCCCCGGCCTCCATATCAGGAGGGTTGGCCCTAACAACGGCGCATATTGGAGTCGGCCTTATATCGGAACCGTCCCCGCGGGGCAGAAGTAACGGAGGTCGGAATATCGGATAGAAGGCGGAGAGCGGGTCGATATGAGATATCAGGAGACGTACCGGCTTTTAGACTGGATGGAAGAAAGGGAGTATTCCGGGAGAGGGAAATGAAGGGGGATTTGTCGGGCCCTCTCCCGGCCTCGTACCGATCATGGCAACGGGAGGCCGCCGCCTGGGGGACCGCGGCCTTCCATCCTACACCATCTCCTCCGTCCTACAAAAGGTCGAGGCTCGCGGGGCGAAAGTATTCTCTGGCGTACCCCTCCGACCCGAACCGCCGCATCATGCCGGTGGGGGGATGGCGGGGACAATATGGAGATAAATAGGCGGCAGTTGACCTCTTTTGGCCATTGTCGGATCATCGAAGCCGGATAGTTTGATATATCAAAGGATGAGAGAAAAGGGGAGAAAATAGAGCCGGTGAGCCGGAGCGGGGGTATAAAGCCATGAGAGATCAGTTCAAAGACGCCCTGAAGGAGACGGTCCAGTCGATAGCCCCGATCACCTTCATAGTCCTTCTGATACAGATCCTCCTCATCGGATCCCCCCCGGAGAGGATAGCGACCTTCGTCCTCGGCGCCCTGATGGTGGCCATCGGCTTCTCTTTCTTTCTCATGGGGGTGAAGCTGGGGATGCTTCCCATCGGAGAGGCGATAGGTGGCGAGCTACCGAAACGCGGATCGATCCTCTTTCTCGTCGCCGTCACCTTCGCCATATCCTTCCTCGTCACCGTCGCCGAGCCTGACGTGAGGGTCCTGACGAGCGTCATAAATTCCGTATCCACCGACGCCATATCCAGGAACGCCCTCCTCTTTGCCGTAGCCTTCGGGGTCGGGATATTTATGGTCTTATCGATGCTGCGGATAATATACAACGTTCCCATAAAATACCTCTATGCAGCAAGCTACCTTCTCGTCATCCTCCTCTCCTTCTTCACGCCGCCGGAGTTCCTGGCCATATCCTTCGATTCGGGCGGCGTGACCACCGGCCCCATGACCGTCCCCGTAATCTTGGCTCTGGGGATCGGGGTCTCGACGGTGATGGCCGGAAGGTCCCCCCTCGCCGACGGCTTCGGCCTCATCGGCTTCGCCTCCATCGGCCCCATCCTGGGGGTCATGCTCCTGGGGGTGCTTCTCAATTGATCGCCACCATAGTGGAATCGGTGAGACATGCCATCATCGACGTCGTCCAGGCGATAATACCCCTGGTGATCTTCTTCCTCATATTCCAGGCCGCCTATCTGCGCTATCCGAATAAGTACGTCGTGAGGCTCCTCGCCGGGATGGCGCTGACGGCCGTCGGCCTCGTCCTCTTCCTCGCGGGGGTCTTCGTAGGGTTTCTCCCCGCGGGACAGGAGATAGGGAGGTTCTTTGGGAGCTTTGAAGAGAAGTGGATGCTGATATCCCTGGGAATACTCCTCGGATTTCTGGCGACTTATGCAGAGCCGGCGGTGCGGATCCTCTGCTATCAGGTGGAGAAGGCATCGACAGGCTATATAAAGTCTCAGCTGATGCTCTATACCCTCTCCATAGGGGTCGCGGTCCTGGTGGGGGTCGGGATGGCCAGGATATCCTACGGGATACCTCTCATGCACATAATAATCCCCGGATACGCCCTGGCCATCTTCCTCCTCTTCGTAACCGACAGGGATTTCATAGGGATATCCTTCGATGCGGGAGGGGTCGCCACTGGGCCGATGGCCGTCACCTTCCTGATGTCCGTCGCCGTGGGGGCGGCTTCGATGATAGAGGGGAGAGATCCCCTGATAGACGGCTTCGGCCTGATAGCCCTCATCGCCCTGGCGCCGATAATCTTCGTCATGTCCCTGGGGGTAATTATCCGATTGAAAAGAGGTGGTGAATAATGAAGTGCGAGACCGATATGTCCCTGATCGTCACCATCGTCAAGAAGGGATGGGGTGATGAGGTCCTCTGCGCCTCCAAGGACGCCGGCGCAGAAGGAGGAACGATCCTCTTCGGGAGGGGTGTGGGCGTCCATGAGCAGCAGAAGCTCCTGAACATCATGATCGAGCCGGAGAAGGAGGTGGTCTTCACCGTCGTCTCTTCCTCGCAGGCCGATAGCGTCATCGAGGCGGTGGTAAAGGCCGGAAAGCTTAACGAGCCGGGGAGGGGGATAGCCTTCATCCTGCCGATCGATAGGGTCCTGGGCAGGGTCCATAAGACGGCGGAGGAGCCGCAAGCCGAGGAGGCGGAGGGCGAGGAGACGGAGCCGTCTGCTGGGACCGGCGAAGAGGAGAATCCGGTGGTCATAAGTTGAGCTTCATAGCCCGTCGGTCGATCGGGAAGATCGGATTCTCAGAGCCTGCGGCTTGGCCCTTGATCTGGGTACGGATCCGATACGACTTGCCGCGGGGGATGCCCAGATATCGATTTCTCTTTTAACCGATCGACGACGCCGTATCAATATATCGATGAGGTATCGATGAGGGAAGGAATACGCCTACCTTCAGTATCCTCCAAACTTCCTCTTGATGGCCGCCCTCGCCAGGTCCGCCGAGATGTTGAGGACGGTGACGATCAAAAGGAGGACGAACCCCACGGCGAAGAGGGAGTGGTAGTGGAGAGAGCCGTGGGCTACCTCCCCCATCTCCCCGGCGATGACGGAGGTGAATATGGCGCCGGGGGAGAAGGCGTCAAAGACCGGCGAAGGGAGCCTCGCGACGTTCCCCACCACCAGAAGGGCGGCCATCGTCTCGCCGATGATGTTTCCGACGTTGAGGACGACGGCGGCGATGATCCCCGAGGAGGCGGCGGGAAGGCTGACCCACCGGACCGTCTGCCACTGGGTGGCGCCGAGGGCGAGGGACCCCTCCTTGAACTCCTTGGGGACGGCCCTGAGGGCGTCCTCGCATATCGTCGTCAGCGCCGGTATGAACATGATCCCCAGGAGGATCGACGCCGCCAGGATCGACCTTCCTGTCAGCATATCGAAGCTCCTCTCCAGGAAGGAGACGAGGATCAGAACCCCCAGGAAGCCGTATACTATGGAGGGGACCCCTGCCAAAAGCTCTATCGACGGCTTCAGGATCGAGCGGGACCGGGGCCCCGCCAGCTCCGCCAGGTAGATCCCCAGGGGAACCCCTACGAAGATGTTTATCAAGAGGGCGAGGAGGGTGACCATGACGGAGCCGACGATGATGGGGGTCATCCCGAAGATGTCCCCGGCGGAGTGCCACTTCATACCGAAGAGGAGGTCGATCACCCCCACCTCCAGGAAGGCGACGCGGCTCTCCCGGATCAGAAAATAGAAGATCAGGACCATCACCAGGATCGAGGTGACGGCGGCGAAGAAGAGGGACGACTCGATGAAAGCCTCACGAATCCGACGATTCAGGCGGCTTCCGCTCTTCGGAGAGTCCATGAGAGTTTTGGTCCGTCACATGATATAAGGCAGTTGTCCATATTTAATATATAGTGAATATTCTAGAAAATATTCTATTTAGATTCATCAGAACACCTGGGTTACGGTCCCGAGTTCAGAATCGACGGTATGAAGGGCACGTTATGATGGGCTCGGCCTCTATCTATATAGAAAATTGGCGGTAAATGAAATAATCGGGGCTATTTATTTTATTTGTGCAATGTTTAGATATGTTCCTCTCGTCCGGTCTTCTAGAGGTTGATAAAAATGGTCGACGGCATAATCATGGTTAAGATCGTTCCAGGCCACGAGAGGAGGATCCACAGAACCCTGAAATCCCTGGCAGGGATAAAGAAGATATACCTCCTCTTCGGGGACTTTGACTTCTTTCTCAACGTCCAGGTGGACGGCCTTTTAAACCTCAACGGGTTAGTCGAGATGATACGGGGGACGGAGGGCGTCGTCACCACCAGGACGATCCTCGCTCAGAGCTTCGATAAGTACGGTCCCCTCGGGGCGGAGGCGTGCTGAAGTCCGCCTCACCAAATCGAAGAATGTCCAAGAGAAGGTGGGAACCGACGGCCAGGCTACGTCGAGATCGGCACAAACCCCACGCTTTCAGCGATCGCCTGGCCCTTTTCTCCCGTTACGAATTCGAGATAAGCCCTCTCATCCTCGTCGGGCTCGCCCCAGGTGTACATGTAGAGGGTCCTGGCCAGGGGATAAGATCCATCCCTCACCGTCTCGGCCGATGGGACGGTCCCCTCGTAGGCGACGATCCCGAGATCATCGTCGGAGGCGAGGTTTAGGCCGAGATATCCTATGGCCCTGTCGCTTCCGGCCACATACCTCTCCACATCCTCGCTCGTCTCCACGTAGACGGAGACGCCGGGGGTCGTCACCTTCTCGCTGAAGATCTCGCCGGTCCCCGACCCCGGCGACCTCGAAACGGCGACGATCCCTCTATCCGGACCGCCAAGCTCCTTCCAGTTGGATATGCCACCGCTGTAGATCGCCGAAAGCTGGTCATGGCTGAGGTCAGTGATCCCGGCATCCAAGATCGGCCGGCTCACGACTATCGATACGGCGTCGAGGGCGATGGGGTGCTCTTCGAGACGGTAGCCGAGCCTCTCCATCTCGAATTCGCCGACCTTTCGCGATGCCATTGCTATATCTATCTCTCCCGCCTCCAAGAGATCGATCCCGGCACCGGTCCCCCCTCCGGAGACCTTCACGGCGAGATCCCTCTCTTCTTGATTGAACTCTACGGCGCAGGCCTCGGCGAAGGGGAGGAGGGTGGTGGAACCTGCCACTAAAAGCGCAGGAGCCTCCCCGCCGGACCGGTCGAGAGGGACCAGATCTTCCCCGCTGATGAGGGTTAGGACCAAAGCGGCTCCCATGAAGATGAAGACCACCACCAAAGTCATGAGAGATTCCGGGCGCATCATCCTATTCATCACCTATCAATAAAAATAAACCTTTCCCTGCAGTCGGCTTCAGCCCTTCACAGATCAAGTATCCTCTCTGCCTTGCTGGGGGGCTGAACACTCATATTTCAAATCATTATATATAAAAACGAGAAATTATATCATCAGAGGGAGGGCCCGGGGCCAAAAGGGGGCGGCCCCGGGCAGGCTATCATCTTTTTAAGCCTCGTTTACCTTATCGGGACGAACGCCAGCTCATGGGCGAGGGCCTGTCCTTCTTCACCTGTTACAAACTCCAGGAAGGCGGAGGCCTCATCGCTCGGCTCGCCGTAGGTCACCATGAAGAGCTCTCTAGCCAGGGGGTAGGATCCGTCCCTGACGGTCTCATCCGTGGGTATAACCCCATCTAAGGCGATGACCCCCAGGTCTCCGTCCTGGACGTAGTTGAGGCCCAGGTATCCGATGGCCTTGTCGCTCCTGGTGAGGGCGGTCTTAACCTCGGCGTTGCTGCCGTGGTTGGTGGTGACCCCGGGGGTCTCGGCCTTGTCGCTTCCCATCACCATCTCGTTGAAGGTGTCTCTCGTCCCAGACCCCACCTCTCTTGCCAGGACGTAGATATCCTTGTTCTCGCCTCCGAGCTGGGCCCAGTTCTTGATCTCGCCGTTGTAGATGGCGCGGAGATCGTCCAGGGTGAGCTCGGTGACGCCGGCGTCGTATACAGCCTTGCTGAC
Organism: Methanothrix harundinacea; assembly: GCA_002506535.1. Classification (GTDB taxonomy): domain Archaea; phylum Halobacteriota; class Methanosarcinia; order Methanotrichales; family Methanotrichaceae; genus Methanocrinis; species Methanocrinis harundinacea_B. Next base: position 115,713 of record DAXT01000004.1, on the reverse strand, counting down.
GGCGATGCAGATGGCGTCGTATGCCACCAGGTGCTCGACGAACTCCTTATTGGGGTTTGCCTCCTTCTCGGAGTCCTTGACGTGCCTTGAGGCCATGGCTACGTCGCTGATCCCCGCGGCGACGTTCTTGATCCCGACGCCGGAGCCTCCGCCGGTGACCGAGACCTGGATCCCGGACTGGGCGGCGTTGAACTCCTCGGCAGCGAGGGAGCCTAAGGGAAGGACGGTAGTCGACCCCGATACCGATAGAGCTGCAGCGGTCCCTGCGGCCACCAAAAATGCCGCCAGCAAAACGCTTGCCAGCGCAGATTTTGATTTGATGCTCATACAGACCCCCCTCCCGCCGGTATAGGGTATAAAACTATCCGCAATAAAATAAATAGATGGACCGATCCAACTTATGCATATATAGGGTATATTGAGGTCTTCGACTGCACCTGTCGCGACGTCGCCTGGGGGAAGTCCTGGAGCGACAAATCCAGGGAGCAGTCCCTGAATCTGCCGAATTACGGCAGATACCCCATGAAATAGCTATGATAAGCTGAGTCGCGCTGGCGTTTATGCCGCCAGCGCCGCTCCCTCCACATTATTTTTAGGGTCATTTTTATAGTCTGAACTTTGTGAACATTTTGTACGAATTCTTATTATTATTACATTTTTTACTCGTGTTATCAATTTTTGTAGAACAAATTTTGGAGAGAGGATGCTGAGGATAAATCGTTATATACTTGGTGTTATCACTAATCTAGTCAAGCGGTTGTCGATGAATCGGCGATCTTAATGTCTTAATTTTGATGGAGGGATGACGTGATACGTATTGAAAAGAAGGTGAAAGCTGGGGCGGTCATCGCCCTGCTATTTTTCATGGCGACTTTCGCATCGGCCGCCTGGGAGAAGCATTACGAGCATTCTTTCGAGCAGGATATGGCAGGGAGCGGCTACGCCATGGTCCGCCAGAACGTAAACACCGGAAACCTTGAGCTATTGAACTATATGCACGGGAGCGGCACCATCGATGGAGCGACGCTGATCAGCTCAAACCTGAGCAGGAACAAATATTTTTATCAGGATGTCAACACCCATGCTTATTCTGGATCTGATTATGCCTACGCCCAGAACATATCCTTCCTCGAGCAGAACGAGATGGTCTACTCCCCCGTGGCCTTCGCCTACGGGACCGGCTGGTATGAGAAGAACCCCATCGTATACAACTCCAAGCTGAAGGAGAAGACCTGGGGGAAGAACTATCAGCCGGAGATGGGGGTATCGATGCACCACCAGATCGAGTACGCCTCAGCCTTCGTCAAGGACATCAGTGTGGACCTCCAGTGCAAGGAGGAGGTTCCCTATTACTATGAATTCGGCGATAAAAAGCTAAATAGATTCAGCTCCACCCCTGAGGACGGCATCGGCCTCGCCCGGATGAAGATCGAGGAGGAAGTGACGGAGGGTGTCGTCCACATCGGCGAGCTGGTGGCGGGTGATGGAGACCACGGCTGGAAGAACCCCATCGTCGAGATAGACGAGAACTACGTCGGAACCTTCAAGATCCAGAAGAATATGGAGTTCACCGCCTGCAAGGTCGCCAAGAAGCCGAGGCCCGACTGGCTCTCCTGCTGCATAGGCGGTTACGCCGGGATGGCCGAAGACGACAGGATGTGGGGGGAGAAGGAGATCTTCGACTGCACCTGCCGCGACGTCGCCTGGGGGAAGGCCTGGGAGGACAAGTCCAGGGCCCAGCCCCTTTGAAGAGCCCGATCGAACCCTGAAAGATGACGATGAAAGAGTAGCGCTGGCACCCTGATCGCCAGCGCCACTCCCTCCAACTTCTTTTCTTCTATCCCGCCTTCCGGCCGAGATCTCATCTTCGACGACCTCAACGGACCGGCACAAAGCCGGACTCCGCCACGATCTTTTGCCCCTCTTCGCTCAGGATGAAGTCTATAAAGGCTCTCACTTCTGGGCTCGGCTCGCCGAAGGTGTAGAGGAGCAGGGCCCTCGATAACGGGTATGAGCCGCCCTTGATCGTCTCTTCCCTCGCCTCGACCCCCTGGAAGGCGACGGCCCGGAAGGCGCCCCCCTCCAGGTAGTTCATGCCGACGTATCCTATCGCCTTATCGCTCCTGGTCACCGCCGTCTTAACCTCGGCGTTGCTCCCGTGGTATGTGGTGACCCCGGGGGTCTCGGCCCCTTCCCTCCCCATCACCATTGCGTTGAAGGTATCCCTAGTCCCGGAGCCGACCTCCCTCGCCACGACGTAGATCTTCTCGTCGGGACCTCCCAGATCCTTCCAGTTGGCGACATCGCCGCTGTAGATCGCCCTCACCTCTTCCCGGGAGAGGTCGGTGATCCCCGCCTCGTAAATGGGATCGCTCACGACCAAGGCTATGGCGTCGTAGGCTACCAGGAACTCGACGAACCGGTCGCCGTAGCTTGCGATCTCCTCGGGCTTCACGTCCCTTGAGGACATGGCTATATCTGCCAGCCCCTCGGCGACGTTCTTTATCCCGACGCCGGTGCCGCCGCCGCTGACCGACACCCTCACCCCATCCTGGATCCGGTTGAACTCTTCGGCAGAGGCCTCCACCAGGGGCATCACCGTCGTCGACCCGGCGACCTTTACCACGGCCGCCTTCTGGGGGGCGGAGATGCCGTCCTCACCTAAACAACCAGAGAAGGCGAGGATCGATCCGATCGCCAGGACGGCGACCAAAATGGAAACTAACGGTCTATTCATCAGGGACCTGCTACTTACAGGCGTCTGGTATAAAATTAATGACAATAGGATAAATAGATGGTCTTTCACAAAATTACAGCCCTTACGGCATATATTCTATATATTTTCACCTCGGCCTCCAGGTTCTCTCCTCTTCCTGACGCTGTCGAGGACCTCACCGGGATCGTACCTTATCCTGACGACCCGGGACCTGCCCCGGTGGCCGGGGCCGCTGAAGTCGGTATCGACGAGCCTCGCGGCGTCGAGCTTGTTTAATATCTCATGAAACCGGGTATAGCCGGAGCCGGTGGCCTCATGGAATCTGCTGTAGAGGTCTCCCGCCTTCGAGGTCTCCATCTCCGCCGCCAGGGTGAGGAGGAGGAGCTCGTCCTCCCGCAGGGGCTTCAACGCGCTCGAGAGGTGGACGAGCCTAGACCTCTCGTACGCCCTCTCGACGTCTTCGGAGGATATCGACTTCGATGCCCTCCTCTCCGCCTCCAGCCCCGCCCTCTTGAGAAGGTCGATCCCGACCCGCAGGTCCCCGGCCCTCTCGGTGAGGTCGGCGATCTTCTCGATCACATCGCCAGAGACGACCCCGGGATAAAAGCCGATCTGGGCCCGACCTTCCAGAATCTCCCTGATCTCCGAGGTCGAGTAGAGGGGAAAGGGGACCTCCTCCGGCTGGAAGACCGACTCGACCCTCGGATCGAAGACGTAAGCCAGGGCAGGCTCGCTGAGGACGGCGATCACCCCGGCCCGAAAGCCTGGAAAGGTCTCGTGGGCCCGCAGGAGGGTGTAGAGGACCCGGTCTACCTCCTTCTCGGGGAAGAGGTAGTTGACGTCGTCGAGGGCGACTACCAGGATCCGGTTCTCCTTAGCCATCGTCCTGGCGATCCTCTCCAGGACCCTCTTGAAGGAGACGCCGCTCGCCGGGGGGGAGTGGCCCAAAAGCTTGCTGTAGATCCGCAGGAATATGGCGTGCCTCGTATGGTCCATCTGGCAGTTGACGTGGACGGGGACGACCTTCGAAGAATTGGCCTCGATCTCGCTGAATAGCTTGTATACGGCCGTCGTCTTCCCGGTGCCGGGGGGTCCGAGGCAGAGGGTGTTGACGGGGCGCCCCCCCGCGAAGGCGGGGCGCACGGAGAACTTCAGAGCCTCCATCTGGGACTCCCGGTGGGCGAAGTGCTCAGGCATGTGGTCGAACTCCAGGACCTCCCGGTCCTTGAAGATCGTCTCGTCCCATAGGAGGATCTCTCGCTTCATACCTCAATCTCCCGGCGGCCCCGTCCTCAAGAGAATGAACAGCTTTCAGACGAGATTATAGTTGGCCCGGCGAGAAATAAATAAGGTTCCCTGCCCCGACCTCGGAAGAGAGATCGGCCCTTGCGTCGATCATTCCCCCAGGATCCGGCGGATCTCCCGCTTCAGGGCGGAGCTGACGAGGGCGCCGTCGGCCTTCCCCCGCAGCTCCTTCATGACGAGCCCCATCAGGGGCGCCAGGGCCGCCTCGCCCCTCTCTCTGACGAAAGCCTCCTTTTCGGCGACGATGGCGGCGACGACCGCCTCCACATCCCCTTCACCGACCCCCGCCAGGCCCGCAGCCTCCGCTGCCTCCGGGGCGGAGAGGTGGGGGTTCTTGGCCATCGACTCCAGAAGCTGTGGAATCCCCTCTTTCGCCACACCTCCGGCGACGAGGATGAGGGCCTCTTTGAGCCGGACCTCCGTCAGCCTCGATACGGGGACCCCCTCCCCGGCGAGCTCCCTGGGTATCATCTCCAGGGTCCTCACCACCAGGGCAGAAGGGAGGGATAGATCCCGGACCGCCTCCTCGAAGAGGTGATAGTATGGCGACTTTGCCATGAGGGTCGCAAACTCGTGGTTTAAACCGTACTCCTCTTCGAACCGCGCCGCCCTCTCGTCGAAGAGCTCGGGGAGGGTAAGGGACGCCACGTACTCGGGGGCGACGACCACGGGGGGGACGTCCGTCTCCGGGTACATCCGGGCGGAACCCGGAAGGGGTCTCATGTACTCGCTCGTCCCGTCAGGCAGCGCCCGCCTCGTCTCTTCGGGGACCCCCGCCAGGGCCTCCTCCCCCCTCTCCAGGACCGCCTTCATCGCCGCCTCGGCCCGGTCCCGCTCCGCCGCCACCATCACCACCGAGTCCTCCTCCCCGGCCTCCAGGCTCCTGCGGACCATCTCCACCTCTTCGTCGGTGATCCCGTAGGCGGGAAGCTCGTCGGAGTGGAAGATCCCGCCGACCCCCGCCCTCTTGGCCCGGTCCGACAGTTCGGAGCCGAGCCGCCGTCCCGGCTGGATCTCCTTTCCCAAAAGGCCCGCAAAGCCCCCGAGCCTCACCGCCAGGACGGCGCCCCCCCTCTTGAGGGCAGCCTTGATCACCTTGGACCCGGTCCCGGCGAAGATCCCGGTGACGTCCGCCACCTGGTGGTGGACCCTCGCACCGCGGACGAGGAGTTCGTCTCTGATCTCCAGGAGAAGGTGCTGCCTTTCCGCCTCCACCGCCACGATCGTCTCGATGAGGTTCAGCTCCTGGACCCCCTTGATCTCCACCCTCGCTCCGCCCCGGATGGAGACGTTGACGTCCTGGCGGATCGTCCCAAGGCCCCTTTTGACCCTCCCGGTAGACCGCAGGATCATCCCGAGGCGCCGGGCCACCTCCCGGGCGTGGGAGGGGGAGATTATGTCGGGGGAGGTGCAGATCTCCACCAGAGGTATCCCCAGCCGGTCAAGGGAGTAGACGACCTCGTCCCCCCGGTCGTCGACGATCCGGGCCGCCTCCTCCTCCAGGCAGATCGTCTCGATCCCGACCCTGCCGCTGGAGGTCTCGATCCCGCCGTGAGAGGCGAGGTATGCGGTCCTCTGGAACCCCGAGGTGTTGGAGCCGTCGATGACGATCTTTCTCATGGTTTGGACCTCGTCGGCGATCTGCATCGATAGAAGTTTCGAGACGACGATCCCTATCTCCAGCGCCTCGCGGTTCAGCTCGCTGGGGGGCTCATCGTCAGCCTCCACCAGGCAGGTGGAATCGTAGGATTTGTAGATGAACTTCCGGGAGACGAGGACCTCTTCCAGGGCGGCCCGATCGATCTCGCCGAGCTCGCTTCGCGCCGGTCGCAGCCGCCTGAAGAACTGATGGTCCGACTCCTCAACGTCTCTGATCCTGGTGGGACAGCCGCAGAAGAGCTTCGCCGCGGTATCGAGCTGCTGATGGATCTCGATGCCGCATACCAGCCCCAGGGAGGCGTACTCTCTGTTTTCAGGCATAGATGGACGACCTAGCCGCCTCGGTTATATAATATCTGCCTCAGTCGGTGCCGGGGGCCCGGGGAGGCCTCACCCTCTTCACCGCCTCTTTGATGTCCTCGGCCTTCACCGTCTTCCTCTTGGCGTGGTTCGCCCATTCCACCGCCTCCTCGGCCACCTCCATGCCGTAGCTCTCCAGAATCTCTGCCAGGGCGTCGCGCGCGCCTTCGCTGACCCTCTTTGCCCCCGCCTCGCGAATGAGTCGGCTGACCGGTGCCACAGGAAGTATCGCCATTTCAGCTCATCTCCTCAGATCGAATCGGGCTCTCGCAGTCAGAAAAAGGATTAACCAGCTTCTTCTCCGACATAAGAGCCTATTTGATACCAGGTTGTCCATCAGGTCTCTATATATAATTTTCCTAAACTTGCAGGCAATATTATATCGAAAAATCGAAGAAAAATGATTATATAAGCATTTTCGGCCAAACGTCCCATAAAGACAGTTTCTTTTCATTTAGAGATCTTCCAGTCCCGGAGAAGAGCTGGGATTCCCGGAGCCTCCGGACTCTTGGAGCGATCCCGCCACCCTCAATGTATGTCCGGCCCCCTCCATCCTGGGGATATGAGAAAGGTTATTTAGGCTTCCGGGCGAGATAGAGGATGAATTGGGGTGGCGGAATATGAGATATCAGATCACCAAGGCCGTCGTCTACGACGGCCCCGAGGACACCTACGGGCCCTGCGGATGCGGCATGGACATGGCGATCCTCCCGGTCCTCCTGCCGAAGATCTGGTTTGAGGACGAGTTTCCTGCGGGGGCCGACGACCACGAGTTCTGCAGGGGGCTTGACTGCAGGCGGATCATGGGGATGAGCTGCAACAACATCTTCGAGCACGAGATGGGGGGGGTGGTCTACCTCGCCAACTTCTCATGCTGCCGGAATTGCGCCGAAAAGGCCGTCGATTCCGGGTACGCCGTCCGTTCGGATAAGGGGTACCCGATGGTGCTGAGATGAACCGTCCTTTGAGATGGATCGATTTGGAGGAGATGGATCTATGAAGTACGTCGTTTACGCCACCGCCGCCTGTCCCCGGTGCGAAGAGGTCAAGAGGGTCCTGAAGCGCTGGGGGGTCGACTTCGAGACGGTGGATATGGCCACCGCCGAGGCCCTGACGGAGCTTCGGGTCAACGGGGTATTCACCCTCAGCGCCCCGGTCCTGATGGCCGGGGATGACTTTTACACCGTCGAAGACCTATTCCAGGGCGAGAAGATCAGGGACCTCGAGGCGATGGGGCTTCGGGGCTGATCCCTTATTGAGGGTCCTCCATCTCCGGCGCAAGGTCGCCTCCAGAGGCTCAAAATTCCATCCCTCGCACTCTATTTATGTCGAAGATGGCGGTTTTTGCGACGTGCATCACCGCGAAGGTCCCCGCCTGGATGGGGTCTGTCACCACCAGGTCGGCGTAGCGGGGGACAGACCCTGCCATCTTCAGGGCGATCACCGGGATCCCCTCCTCCTGGAGCCTCTGGACCTCCTCGGATATCCTCCCCCCCATCAGCGCCCCCGCCAGGACCAGGACCGAGGCCCTGTGGAGGCGGCCTACGGCGTTGACGGCATCGGCTATCGGGTCTTCCCCTACCAGGGGTATGGTGTCGACGCTGATCCTCTCCCCCCGGAGGTTGTGGCGGTCCGCCTCGTTGACGGCCCCGACGGCCGCCTGGGCGACCTGGGCTCCGCCCCCTATGATGATCACCCTGGAGCCGTATATCTTCTCGAAGGACTGGTGGACGGAGACCTCCAGGACCGCCGGGAGCGCCTCAAGATCCTCCAGAATCCCCTCTGCCAGCCCGTCGATCTCCATGTAGACCGTCGCCTTGCCGGTGTTGACGCCCCGCTCCAGGACGAACTGCTGGGTGTACTCGATGTTTCCGCCCCGGTTCGCGACGACCCCGGCTATATCCCTCAGGACCCCGGGCCTGTTCTCGCAGATTACGTTCAACGCTGTGCTCATGATCACCTCAGAGATGGATGGAAACGGGATGACCATCCCACCATAAAGTACCTTTACTCAACTGGTAAACTTTAATATGACGAGTGAGTACTCGTCATCTGATGGAGTTTTGTCCCGATTGTAAGAGCATAATGGTGCCGACTGAAGGGATGCTCGTCTGCAGAAGGTGCGGCAGGAAGGTCGAGATGAAGAGGGGCGACCACCATATCAGCAAGACCGAGCAGAAAGAGCGGCTGATGACGGTAATCGAAGACTCCGAGGCGGCGGGGCTTCCCACCACCAAGTCCAGGTGCCCTGAGTGCGGGAATGATACCGCCTACTGGTGGCTGCGGCAGCTGCGTTCCGCTGACGAGAGCGAGGTCCGCTTCTTCAGATGCACAAAATGCGATTTCACCTGGAGAGAGTACGACTGACGGGATAATCTATATTTAAGATAAAATTAATCTCTCCGATCCGGATAAAAATAATCTCTCCGACGAGGGGGCTCTGAGATGTTCAAGGCAGTGATAAGCGCAGATACCCTGCGAGATGCTGTGGAGGCGGTATCGTCTCTTGTCGACGAGGTGAAGTTCACCCTGTCAGAGAACGGCGTTGAGCTGAAGGCCGTGGACCCCGCCAACGTGGCCATGGTCTCCTTCCGGCTCAACTCCGAGGCCTTCGAGTACTTCAAGGCGACCGCCGGCGAGATCGGCGTCGACCTGGTGAGGCTCACCGACGTTCTGTCGATGGCCGACCGGGGTGAGAACGTCACCCTCGAACTGGACGAGGAGAACCACAAGCTGAAGATAGGGGTAAGCTCCCTCTCGTACACCCTCAGCCTCATCGACCCCAGCGCCATAAGAAAGGAGCCCCGGGTCCCGGAGCTGGACCTTCCGGCCCATGTCATCCTTCCGGGGGCGCACCTGAGAAAGGCGATCCGGGCCGCCGAGAAGGTGAGCGACCACGTCATCCTGGGGGTCACCGACGACCCCGAAGACCAGTTCTACATGGAGGCGAAGGGGGATATCGACTCCCTCAAGCTGAAGATGCCGGGGGCGGAGCTGCTGGGGCTCAAGCCCGGCAAAGCGAGGTCCCTCTTCTCCCTGGACTACCTCGCCGACATGAGCAAGGCGATCGGCAAGGCCTCGGAGGTGAAGCTGGAGATGGGGGTCGACTATCCCCTCAGGATCAGCTTCAAGCTCGGCCAGGGGGTCGAGATAAACTACCTCCTGGCACCTAGAATCGAGCAGGAATGAGCCTCGCCGGCTACCCCTTCTCCCGGGAGGCAGCATTGAGGGTGAAGGAGACGGGCTACTCCCTGGAGGGGCTCCTGGCAGATCCGAACCCGGAGCCGAGGCTATGCCGCCTCGCGAGGAGGAGGGGCCTCGACCGGGTCCTGGGGGCGGTTCTTGGCGAGATCCCCGATGGGCCAGCCCACCCTCTGGCGGAGCTCTTCTCTTACCCCCTCGCCCGGGTGATCGTCTCCTGCATCGACGACGACCTTCTGACCAGAAGGTACGCCCTCGCCGAGGCGAAGCTGGCGGGAAAGAAGATGGCCCGGGAGGATCTCGCCGATCTCATCCTCCTCGCCCGGGACCTCGGCGCAGACCCCCAGGCGGGCCAGGGCGGTATCCGCCTCCACTTCTCTGACTACCTGAAGGCGGCGGCGAGGATGAAGAGCCCGGGCTGGAAGCTCGTCAACCGCTCGCTGGAGGCGGGTTGGGTCGCCGTCACCGGCCAGGAGCTCGCCCGGATCCTGGAGGAGAGGGCGAGGGAGAGGGTCCAGAGGGGGCTTCCCCTGAAGGTCCCCCCGGAGATATGCGATAAGCTCCGGATGGAGATCTCCCGGGTCGAGGAGGAGCTTTCTAGCAGGAAGGCGGAGGAGAGGGTCGACCTGGGGGAGGTGACGGAGGAGGCCTTCCCCCCCTGCATCCGCGTGGTCCTCGCCCAGGTGGCGGCCGGGAAGAACCAGGCCCACACCGCGCGGTTCGCCCTCACCACCTTTCTCCTGGCGGTGGGGATGGACGTCGACGAGGTCGTCGCCGTCTTCAACAAGAGCCCAGACTTCGACGAGGAGAAGACCCGTTACCAGGTGGAGCATATAGCCGGAAGGGGCGGGACCGCCTACAGGCCCCCCTCCTGCGCCACCATGGCCACCTACGGCAACTGCCCCGGAGAAGACCGGCTCTGCCGGTGGGTGAGCCACCCCTTGAGCTACTACGAGAGGAAGGTGAAGAAAGGCGGGTCCGGATGAGATCGCCCCTCGAATACAGGCCGATGAGGTCGGGGGAGGAGGCGGCGGTATGCGACCTCGTATCCCGGGTCTTCGAGGGATTCGTCGCCGACGGATTATCCCCCGAAGGGCGGGAGGAGTTTTACAGCTACGCTGATCCCCATCTATTGCTCTGGAGGTCCCGGTGGAACTCCTCGGTCCATCTTGCTATCGCCGACGGATTGATCGTAGGGATGATCGAGGTGAGAGACGACGGCCACGTCGCCCTCTTCTTCGTTGATGGCGATTACCTGGGCAAGGGGATCGGCGGCGAGCTTCTCAGATGGGGGATTGGAGCTGCTAGAGTGAGAAATCCGGGGATATCGAAGGCCACCGTCCGCTCGTCGCCGAACTCCGTCGCGATCTACGAGCGGCTCGGGTTTCGCCCGCGGGAGGGAGAAGAGGGCGAAGGCACCATCCCCTCTATCCCGATGGTCCTGGATCTGGGGTGAAGATGGGGATGGTCTGCCGCGACCTTCGGGAGAGAAGAGACGCCTCGGAAGAGACGCCTCGATCTGGAAGTCTCGATATGGAAGCGGCCCTGGAGGATGCGCCGCCTGATGCTCCCCTCCCGGCTATAAGACGGCTTCCAGGAGCAGAGCCCTCCAGAGAACCGCCTCTTGATGAGATCTTCCCCCTTCAAGGGAAGGCTCGAAATCCGGGATATCCCGTCAATTTCCTTTCAGGTCCGGAAACTCTTCCTCAGGAACGGGGATCTTCCCTTCGTTCCCTCTGGGGACCTCCTCCAGGGTCAGCGTCCAGATGGTGTATATCAGATCGCTCCCATCAATCTCCGTCTCGAAGGGCAGAGGGCTCTCGGTCCTGTAGAATTCGGCATCCGAGAAGTTAGCCGATTCCCAGTTCCATACATTCCCCACGGTGAAGTAGAAGTCGTATACCCCATCCTCGATCCCCTCGATCTCGAAGGACTCCCCCTCCCGGACGTAGACAGCGACCAGGGGAACTGTATCATCTTCTGTCGTCAAGACGGCGACGCCGTCCCGGATGAGGTCGTCCCCCAGGGGGTTGTTGTTCTCCACCACGAGTACGCCATGGCCGTTTCGGAGAGTGTCGATGACAAAAGTCCCCGTCGCGGGCCGTCCGGAATCCTCGGCAGAGGCGGATATTGAGGCGATGCAGATCAAGGCGGCTAGGCAGCAGCAGCCCAATAGTTGATACATATTACGCATATTGCGATCCCTTCCTGGAAGATTATTTGCTAATTATCGTCGGAAGTTCTGATATTTATTTTTTCTGCAGTACCCGAGAACATCCTCCGGAATAATCGATGGTTTCAGCCCCCTGATCTTCCGGGGGCGAAGAAGGGTTCTAAATATAATCGCCATCCTTCGAGACGATCTCCAACATGAGATCCTCATCCATGGGATACCTGAACTAAAATATTCCATCTTCCAGGGCGTTTAAAAAGGTCAGGACTTTCTCCCGATCCATCTTCTCTCGATGGACGAGATAGACTATCTCGTCTTCGGCCGCCTTCCTGAAAGGGAGCCCCGCACCCTCCGCCGCCTCCCGGACGGCGAAGCCGATCTCGGCGCGGCCTGCAGAGACGCAAGCCGCAGTGGCGGCGTGGGACCGGGCCGCGCCGGCGAACCTGACCGCCTCGTGCCCCGATTCCGCGAGGACCCTCTTGAAGATCCGGTCCATCTCCGACTCCCGAGACCACCCGAGGACCCGGATCCCTTCCATCCTCCCAAGGTCGATCTCAAGGTCGAGGAGCCCGGGATCCTTTGCCATGATCACCAGATCCCGGCGGTATCCGCCGGCGGCCTTGAGGGCTGCCTCGTCCCAGAACGGTTCCTCTCCATCATGCAGCGAGACTGCGGCGATATCGGCGACCCCGTCCTCGGCCGACGCGGCTGCGCGGCGGCTCCCGGCGGGGATGAGCCGGACCGGGAAGGGGAGGGATGCGACGAGGGCTTCCAGCCTCGGGCAGTCTTCGCCCTCGATGAGGAGGGCGGCCTGCGGCACGTTGCCGAATAGCTGGACCGTCACCATCTCCCCCCAGTCGAGGAGCTCCGCCCTCTCGGGGATGTCGATGACCCCGTCGGCGGCAGCGAGGGTGGTGATGGAGCCGCTCCCCTTGTCGATGGGCAGGACCCAGCCGCCGGCTACGGCAACCGTCACCATCTGCCTCCTCCCCTCGGACCGGACGGGCCTGGCGAGCCTGCCGGCCGCCGAAGGTTTGAGGTGCTCCGTCCCCAAAGCCCACCTGATGGCCGGAGCCGCCAGAAGGCCGAAGACGGTGAGGGCGCTCGTAGGGTATCCCGGAAGGCCGATGAAGGGCTTCTTATCTACAAACCCGAAGAGGGTCGGCTTTCCGGGCTGGAGGTTGATCCCGTGAAATATCACCTCCCCCAGCTCCTCCACGACGCTGTAGACCATGTCCCCGATCCCCGCAGAGGTGGAGCCGCTGACGATGACCATATCAGACTCTTTCGCCATCGCCGATATCCCCCCGGCCATGGAGTCGTGGTCGTCGGGCAAGATCCCATAGATCCGGGGCGTCCCTCCGCAATCCTCCACGGCCGCGGCTATCGAGTAGGAGTTTATATCGTAGATCCGGCCCGGGGCGAGGACCTCTCCTGGGGGGGCGAGCTCGTCTCCGGTGGAGGCGACGGCGACCGAGAGAGACCTGACCCGGACCTCCTTACGCCCCACCGCCGCCAGAAGGCCGATCTCCCGGGGGGAGAGGACCCTTCCGGGGAGGAGGACCGTCTCGCCGAATCCGACGTCTCCCCCGGCCCGCTGGATGTTCTCCCCGACCCGGACCGGCCTTCTTATGAGGAGGGTTCCATCGAGCAGTTCGCAGTATTCCACCATGACGACGGCGTCCGCCCCCACCGGGATCATCGAGCCGGTGGAGACCGCCGCCGCCTCCCCATCGCATACCTCCAGGTCCGTCTTCCTTCCCATGGGGACGGCGCCGACGAGGGCGAGGGGGCGGGGCCGGTCCTCCCTCGCCGCCAGGGAGTCGGCGGACCGCAGGGCGAAGCCGTCCATCGCCGCCCGGTCGAAGCCGGGGACGTCGGAGGCGGACGCCACCTTCTCGGCGAGGACCCGGCCGAGGGCCCGCTCCAGGGGGACGGTCTTTTCCCCAGCTTTTGGCACGGCAGCTAGGACGATCTCTATAGCCTCGTCGAGGGAAATGAGGGCGCGAAACTCCTTCTGCATGGTCACCGGTCCCTTTCTGGACGATATAATATTTGGCCAGGCTTCAGACCCTCGCCATCCTTCGCCTCAGGAGGTGGTCGGCGAGGACGAGGGCGACCATCGCCTCCGCGACGGGGACGATCCTGGGCGGTATCGTCGGGTCGTGCCTCCCTCTGATCTCGATCTCGGCCGCCTCCCCTGTGGAGAGGTCCACCGTCCTCTGGGGCATGGATATGGAGGGGGTGGGCTTCACTGAGATCCGGCAGATTATGGGGGAGCCCGTCGATATCCCGCCCAAAATTCCGCCGGCGTTGTTCGTCTCAAACTTCAGCCCCGGGAGGAGGGGGTCGTTGCTCTCGCTACCCCACATCCGGGCCGCCTCGACCCCGGCCCCGATCTCTACGGCCTTGACCGCTCCGATCCCCATGAGGGCGGAGGCGAGATCGGCGTCGAGCTTATCGAAGACCGGCTCCCCAAGACCCGGGGGGACGCCGACGGCGATGATCTCGGCGACCCCCCCCAGGCTGTCGCCCGCCCCGCGGGCCGCCTCGACGGCCTGGATCATCTCCTTCGCAGCCAACTGGTCCGGGCAGCGGACGGGGTTCTTCTCCGCCTCCTCTCTGAGGCTGGATATATCCCACGACTCCTGAAGCTCTCCCCTGATCCCCCCCAGCTCCCGGACGTATCCCGCGACCTCGATACCCTCTCCGGCGAGGAGCGTCTTTGCGACGGCGCCGGCGGCAACCCGCCCGACCGTCTCCCTCGCCGAGGATCTCCCCCCGCCCCGGTGGTCCCGGATCCCGTACCGGGCCAGGTACGGCCAATCGGCGTGGCCGGGCCTCGGCCTGTTTCGCAGGAGGTCGTAGGCGCCCGACTGGGCGTCCCGGTTCCATACCAGGATCGAGATGGGTGTCCCGGTCGTCTTCCCCTCGAAGAGGCCGCTGAGGATATCCGCGCGGTCCTCCTCCCGCCTCGCCGTCGAGACGGTACTGTAACCAGGCCGCCTCCGGTCCAGCTCCCTCTGGACCTCCTCCTCTGATAGGTCGAGCCCCGCGGGGCATCCGTCTACGACCGCCCCCACCGCCCGGCCGTGGCTCTCCCCCCAGGTGGTGACCCTGAAGACGGTGCCGAAAGAGTTCCCTGCCATGATCGAACCATTAAATCCAAACAGATATCTCTTTTTGGTTTCAGAGAGGCAGGATGGAAGCGCCTTCCAAAAGGCTTATACAAACCGGTTTTTATCGGTAAGAGGATAGAAATGAGCTACCTGAAAGATCTGAGGGAGCGGGGGCGCGAGGCAAACCCCTTCTTCGGCCTCATGGGGATCGAGGTCGTATCCTTCGGCGGCGGAGAGGCGACCCTCTCCATGGAGGTCAGGCCCGATATGCTGAACGGGGCTGGCTGGCTCCAGGGAGGGATATACGCCGCCCTCGCCGACGAGGCGATGGCCCTCGCCCTCTTCACCCTCCTCGATGAGGTGGAGACGATCGCGACGATATCCGAGACTACATCCTACTTCTCGGGTATCTCCAGAGGGAGGATCTTCTCGACGGGTAAGGTCGCGAGGAGGGGGCGACAGGTCGCCTTCACCGAGGGGCGGGTGGCTGCGGAGTCGGCCGAGGGCCGGGTACTCTCCAAGACCTCGGCATCATTTTCGATCATACGGAGGAGATGATATCTGCGGCTCCGGGAATGGCCTGTTCAGGACCGTAAGGCTTCGGCGATCAGCCCAGCCACCGATACGGTGCTCACCGCCTTTTCGAGGGTGTCGGTGGCGATGATCGCCTCGACCCCCGCCCTGCACAACTTCAGGACGGCGCTCCCCGTCAGGACCGGATGGACCGATCCGAGGTAGACCCTCCTCGCACCTTTCGCCTTGAGGATCGATATCGCCTGGGCCATGGTTCCGCCGGTGGCGATCATATCGTCGAGGATGACGACGTCCCTTCCCGAGGCGTCGATCTCCTTTGGGGCCATGGAGACGACGGTCCCGCTGTGCCTCGTCTTCTCAAGGTAGTCGTAATCGACCCCGATCCTCTCGGCGGCGACCCTGGCCATCCGGACCGCCCCCTTGTCCGGGGATATGATGACGGGATCGTGGAGGCCCATCGTTCTTATCTCGTCGGCCAGGATGGGGGCGGCGTCCAGGTCCGTCGCCTGGTGGCGGAAGTTATTGAGGACCGACCGGTCGTGGATGTTGACGGTATAGACCCTCGACCCCTCCGCGAGGAAGGCGTCGATGGCGACGGCCATCGCCCTCGCCGATAGGGGCTCTCCGGGCGCAAACTGCTTGTCCTGGCGGGCGTACCCGAAGTAGGGGACGACGAGGTCGATCCTCCTCCCCCGGAGGACGTCCAGGATCTGGAGGAGCTGGATGATGTCCCTGTCCGACGGGGTGCTGCATACGACGGCGATCTCCTCGTCGAGGTCGGAGGAGACCTGGGTATAGGCCTCGCCGTCGGGAAAACTGCTGTACTCGCACAAAGCCAGCTCTTCATTGAGAGCTGCTGCAACCCTGGCCCCCAGGAGCTGGGAGGATGGTCCACCGATGATCATGAATAAACGCCTCGATATTCACGAGTTTTATTTAAATAATTTATATATCAAAGCTGCTGATATCTGCCTTCAACTTCCGACGACCTTCATCTCTGCCCTGACGGTGGGGACGACCGCCGATCCCACCATCCGGGGGTCTCTCCCGGCCTCCATCGATCCCAGGAGATCGAAGACGTTTCCCGCCAGCATCAGGGAGCGGATCGGTCTCGAAGAGACGCCGTCTTCGACGGAAAAGACGTTCCTCGCCTCGACGGAGAAGTCGCCGGAGACGGGGTTTGCGGTATGGGCGCCTATCACCCCGGTGACGAGGTAGCCCCTCTCCATCTCCGCCAGGAGGTCAGCCGGGCTCTTTGAAGATAAGACCAGGTTCGTCGTCCCGATCCTGGGGATCCCGGCGTACCCCGGCCGGTCGGCGTTCCCGGTGCTCGTCGCCCCTCCCCCTTCCCTCCCGGCGTAATAGGTGTCGTAGAGGAAGGCCCGGAGAACTCCCCCTTCTACCAGAGGCGTCCTCTGAGATGGGACCCCCTCGCCGTCGAAGCCGGAGGTGGCCATCCCGCCCCGGAGGAGGCCGTCGTCGATGATGGAGATATCCTCTCCGGCTATCGTCTCCCCGATCCTTCCTGCAAGGGACGACCTCCCCTTCTGGACGTGATCGGCGAATACCGAGGGGACGAAGGCGTTCTCCAGGATGTCGGCGAAGGCGATCGGCCCCAGGAGTACCTGGACGGTCCCGTCCTCGCCCCGGACCCCGCCGACGGACCTTCGGGCGAGGTCGCAAGCAGATCTTCCCAGCTGCGAGAGGTCTTTTATTGCGGACCTGGAGTTGGCAAAATCGTATCCAGTTGCCACGGTGCCGTCGTCGCCCTTCGCCACCGTCTCGAGATAGGCGGTGAAGACCGTCCCCTCCTCTTCAAGGAAGAGGCCGTTTGAGTTCAGAACAAACTCTCGGCCGCATACGGCCGAAACGCCACCGGATACCGGCTCCGCCCCACCGGACGCTGCCGCCCCATCGATGAGGGTCGCCGCCAGGTCGAGGCAGTCTTCCACCCCCATACCAATTATCGCCGGATCGCGGACCCCCTCGGCCCTCCCCGCCATCAGAGGATGCGGAAGGGACCGCCACCACTGGTCGGGGCCCCGGGCCCGGGCGGCCCTTATGGCGCTCTCGGCGACCATCTCCAGCTTCGAGAGGTCGCTGGTGCTGGAGAAGCCGACGGCCCCCTTAACAACGGCCCGCAGGCCCAGGCCCCGGGAGAGGCTCTCAGAGGCCATCTCTGCCCGATCTCTCCGCAGATCGACGTCGATAGATCTGGACTCGAGGCCGAAGACCTCGGCCTCTTCCGCCCCCGCCTTCTCGGCGAGGGTGAGGAGACGGCGGCCGCTCTCGCGGAGATCCTCGGTCATGATCCGATCATCCGATGTAGCGGAGGTCTTCTTCGCCGCTGGTGTCGTAGGGCATATGGGCCTTCTCCATCTCCCGGAGCTTTCCTACGATCCTCTCCATCTCCTTCGCCCTCTCCTCCAGCGCCTGCATATCCACCTCGATATCGAGGGCTGTGGATAAGATCCGGAGGACCTCCTGGGCGCTCTTGGGGTCGACGAGGTAGCCGCTGGTCGTCCCCATCAGACAGACGGCGTCTATATCCCGGAGCCTCGAAAGGCCCACCAGTAGGCCGCTGACGCCGACTATCCCCCCGCCGGGCTCGTTCTCATGGAAGACGACCCCGTATCCCTTCATCTCCTCCACGAGCTCGAGGCTGTTGGCCGCCCCCAGGACCTGGGGCTTCTCAACGAACTGGCCGGTGCCGTAACCGCCGAGGGTGTAGATCCTCACGACCCCGAACTCCTCACATAGGTCGAGGAAGGCACCGGTGAGCTCGTAGTGCCCCTCGTTGGTGGCGCTCTGGTAATCCCCCACCAGAAGGAGAAGATCTCGATCCTTTCCACGGTAGGCGTAGATCTCGTTACGGACCTGCTTCACCGTCCCGTCGTCCAGGACGATCACCTGAGGGGGGAGGTGAGGCGAATAGACCTCTATCACCTTCTCGGCCTTCAGCTCTTCGATGAGGTGTTCGGCCACCAGCTTTCCGACGTGACCGACGCCGGGGAGCCCTTCGATAAGAATGGGATCCTTGAGGTCCAGCTCCTTGATCTTGCGAACGGTAGTCTCTCTCATGGGGCCTCCTGGCGCATCGCCCGCCTGTACTTGCCGTAGCGGTCCTCGGGGGAGAACCGGGGGGGCTTCGTCTGGCCGGCGGGAGCGCCGCAGATGGGGCAGTCGTCCTTCAGGGTGTACAGGTCACAGGTCCTGCACCTCTTTATCTTCGACCTCATGTCTGCCTGTGGAAAGTCCCTTCGCCGCCATGGGTCTCGATGAACTTTATAGCGGCCTGGGCCGCCTTCCGCAGCTCCGCCTCAGCTAGCTTGTAGTCGGGGGCGGTGACGTGGATCCTGTAGCGGGGGGCTCCGACGTACCTCACCTCCAGGGAGACTTCCTCCTCCTTGGTCTTGGACGCCTTCTTCAGCGCCTTTTTGATCTGCTCCACCCCGTCGGGGGCGGAGCTGGTGAGGTCGACGTAACCTGTGATCTCGACGGAGGGGATCTTGACGTTCTCCTGAGATATGGCCAGGACCTTACCGGCGTCCTCGGCGCTGAGCCCCGCCTCGGTGAGGGAGTCGATCCCGCTGACGGCCGCATCTTCCAGGGCCGTATAGAGGCTGTCGTACCCCTTGACGAGGGTGCTCGCGACCTTGGCCATCTGGTCCTCATCTCCCTCATAGGCCATCTGGAGCCACTTCCAGGCCTTCTGGTCGGCCTTCCACGCCTGGATCTTATCCCGCCTCTGGTGCTCGTTGACGTCTTTGAAAGAGAGGTCGATGTGGTGCCTCGACGGATCGACGTTGAGGACCTTGCAGACGATCTTCTGGCCTTCGCGGACATGATCTCGGATGTACTTTATCCAACCGCTGGCCACCTCAGAGATGTGGATGAGGCCTCTCTTATCCTTGTACTCGTCCATGATGACGAAAGCGCCGAAGTCCACCACCTGGTCTACGGTGCAAACCACAAGCTCGCCGGGTTCGGGCCAACCCTCACGCTGCATATTCATCACTCTAACACTTCTAATATCTGGGTTTTGATCTCCGCCTTTCCGCCCATCGGCTCGGCCATGGTCCTTCCGCAAACCAGGCACTTAACGACGGTGGCGGCGTTGCCGAAGATCACCTGCTCGTTCTCGCAGTCGTTGCATTTAACTTTCAAAAATTTTGACAGAGCTACCCCTCCACCAGATCGAACTTTGAGACCTTGAACCCCTTGCGGTTGTGGGCCTTCTTGCAGTCGTGGCATCGGTACCTGATGTTAACTCGCTTGGTGGGCTTGTCGCCGCCCGGAACCTTCGAGAACTTCCCCGAGTTTCCTATACCCTGGGCTCGGCGCTTCTGCCTGTCTATGTGGGCCATCGAGGTGGCCCTCCCCTTTCGCACCCTCTCCACTACGTGGGTGGTGTGCTTTTTGCAGAAAGGACAATGAGCTTTAAACTCCTTTGGCATCTTCATGGGATCACACCTGCTTGCATTCGCGAGCTAATTTTTTATTACATAAGTTCTTGGCATGTAAGGCCGGAAGCATCACCAGATCTCCCCGCTTAAGGGAGTAACGCCTTCCATCAACACCCGCGAAGGTCGGAACGCTCTCCATCAAGATCACGAGGGCGTATTCCTGGGTGATACCCTTCTTGGGCGTTAAAGCCCTTTCGGTGGTCGAGGCCTCAACCCGGTTCACCTGGGCGAGGATCGCCTCCCTCCCCTCGGTGAGGGCGGTCAGGGTATTTCTATATATCCGCTCCTCCTCGGGGGTCATCCCCTTTATGGCCACGTCCCTGGAGGCGGAGCCGGCCCGCTGGACCTTTTTTGTGATCTTCTTGATCCGCAGGTCGATGAGCCTCCCTATGGACCCCCGGGCGGCCTTCAGTTCGTCTTCAACGATCTGGGCCTCGACGGAGTAGGGGTCCCTCACATCCGTGCGATCTCGCTCCAGCTCGCCGAGATATTCGCCCACCTTCCTGTAGAAGGCGGGCTCCAGGGGCAATAGCTCCGCCGCCTTTCGCTCTTTTCGCAGGAGGTTCACCAGGTCAAGATCGCTCATATAAGCCACCGTCGGGGTTGCAGGTCGCGGGTAGATCTCGGATAAGGATTTTTTTAGAGGGGTATCAGAGAGGGGTATCAGAGAGGGGTATTAGTTCATCTCATCGGTCTAAAGCTTTCCGCAGACCTCCGCGACCTTCCTGCCTGCGAGAAAGGCGGCGGCGTATTGGGGGACGACCGCCGGTCCCTCATCGAGGTCGAAGCTCTCGCCTTTCATCTCGATGGAGTAAGGCGCGCGGAGGTAGACCTCTACGGGCCTGTCGCCGAAGACGACGGCGTCGCGGAGGGGGTCGAAGGCGTCGAGCCCCGAGATGGTCAGGGGCGTCACCCGGAGGCCCGTCCCCCCGTGGAGGCTGAGGGGGAACCTTATCAGCCTTTTGACGTCTGTCGTCACCGGCTCGTCGGTCTCGCCGCTCTCGAAGTTTCGGGAGAAGCCAAGGCTGACCCCCACCTCGTCGAGGTACCCCTCGATGAGGGGCCTCCAGACCATGGAGCTACCCCGGAAGAGGTCGAGGCTATCGCCATTTTTTATCCTCTCTATTATATCATCTCTCATGAGGGACTGGCGAAATCTCGATGCGTTCTTCTTTCCCACCCCGTCTACGGAGGAGAGGATCTTCACCGCCTCCTCCTCCTCGAGACTCCTCATCTGCTCGACGAAGGAGATCATCGACCTGTTGACCCTCTTGCCCCATCCCGGCGATCCCGCCGGGGCGCACCGGATGACCTCTGCGGTCTCGACGCCGTAGTCCCCTTCGGCCTTGGCCGCCGATATGAACCGTCCCACCTCAAGCCCCCTCCCCGTGAGGTAGTCGACGATCTCGCGCCGCTCGCCGCTCTCAAGGTCGAAGGCCCGGGGGTCTCTCGCGTGGATGTGGTAGCCCCTGCCGCCGGAGAAGACGACCTGGACGGATTCGGCGGGAAAGCCAAAGTCGTCAGTGAGGAAGTCGAGGAGCTTGAAGGTCTCGGCCTTGACGAACTCCAGCATCTCGTTGTAGGTGGGGGGGGCGTTTCGAAGGTGGTCGGCGTCGAGGTCGAAGATGAGGTCGGCGCCGAGCCACCCCTTCTCCTTCATGGTGGGGGCGGCCGGCGCCTCGTAGACGGCGGCGGAGTGGTAGACGTGGGCGGGGACCGCTGTTCGGATGTAGTCGACGAGCTGCGACCTCCTCGCGAAGGACTTGTGCCGACGCATAACGAACTTAGGCATGTCGTCGAAGAGGATGAACCCCCACTCCCGCTGTTCCATCGAGGGAGGCGCCTCCAGGGAGACCTCAAGGTAGTACTCCCGAAACCTCGCCCGCAGGAACTTCACCGTCTCGGGGTTCATATCAGATCCGCCATCCCCTTAAGCCGTCCTTCATTCATCTCCCTTCTTCGTCTCCCCTCTTCGTCTCCTCTACCACCTGTAGATTTCGGGCCGCCTGTCATCGAGGGCCGGGATCTCCCGCCGGGCCCGGTCCCGGTCAGCCAGATCGATCTCTCCGAGGATCCAACCCTCCTCGGCCCCCATCTCGGCGATCGCCCTCCCCCAGGGGTCGATGATGGCGGATCTGCCGCAGTGCTCGGGGCCGGCGCCGTTGGAGACTATATGGTGGATCTGGTTTTCGATCGCCCGGGCCCGGGAGAGGGTCTCCCAGACATCCCCTCGAGAGGCCGGGAACTCCCCGATGGTGACGAGGAGGTCGGCGCCGGAGAGGGCGAGGGACCTAGCCACCTCCGGGAACCGCAGGTCGTAGCAGATGGACAGGCCTATCCTCCCCTTCGAGGTCTTCACCGGCGATATCGATCTGCCGCCGTCGAAGTGATCCTTCTCGGGCCCGAAGGGGTGGATCTTATCCTGAAACCCGATCCCCGCCTCTTCGAGGCAGAAGCCCCTGTTAAGGCGGCCGTCGACGAGGGACCCGACGATGAGGCAGCCGTGCTCCGCAACAAAGGACCGGAGGGGGTCGAGGGATGGGTAGGGCTGCCCATCCGATGAGTCCTGCTGATAGCAGAAGCCGGTGAGGAATAGCTCCGGGAAGACCAGGAGCTCTGCCCCCTCCTCGGCAGCCTCGGCGGCCAGGGCCAGGGAGCGGCGCAGGTTCTCTTTTCTGTCGCAGAGCCGGATCTGCGGCTGGATGGAGGCGGCCTTCATTATCTGTAAAAAAAGAGGGCGGAGTATATTAAGATGATTTATCGTGGATCTCGGAGGGATCATAGAAGATCCCATCTGGTATATATCCAGGAAGTTCAACTCTCCCTCCAGATGGAGCGGATGAAGCAAAGGGTCCACCAGATCCTGGAGGCGGCTCCCCCCGGCGACGTGGCCAGCAGGGCCGTCAACCTATCGATCATGGCGCTGATCATCCTCAACGTCGCCGCCGTCATCCTCGATACCGTCGAGGTCCTCCACTCCCGCTACGACCCCCTCTTTCGCGGCTTCGAGCTCTTCTCGGTGGCGGTCTTCTCCATCGAGTATTTCTTGCGGATCTGGTCTTCCACCGCCGACGAGAGGTTCGCAGGCAGCGGGGTCCGCGGAAGGCTCAGGTTTATGAGGACGCCCTATGCCATCATCGACCTCGTCGCGATCCTCCCCTTCTACATCCCCTTCCTCGTCGTCGACCTGCGGCACGTGAGGGCGATCCGCCTCTTCCGCCTCTTCAAGATGGCGAGGTACTCGGAGTCGATGAGAACCCTGGGGAGGGTCCTGGCCCTGAAGAAGGAGGAGCTCTTCATCAGCCTCTTCAGCCTCCTCGTCCTCCTCGTCTTCTCCTCCAGCATGATCTACTACGTCGAGAACGACGCCCAGCCCGAGGCGTTCTCCAGCATCCCGGCGGCGATGTGGTGGGGGGTCGTGACCCTGGCGACGGTGGGGTACGGGGACGTCTACCCGATAACCCCCGCCGGAAAGCTCATCGGAGCCCTGGTGATCCTCGTCGGGATCGGGATGTTCGCCCTTCCGGCGGGGATCCTAGCCTCCGGCTTCGTCGAGGTGCTGGACGGCCGGAGGGGGAGGGAGAGGGATGAAGGGGTTCGCGAAGTCGAGGTCGAGGTCGGGGCGGCGGCGATCTGCCCTCACTGCGGGAGGAGGATCGACGAGCCGTCCCCGGCGCCCGCAGAAGCCGGGGTGCGCTGACGAGAGTTAATGCCGCCGGCTCGATGGTAAGATCACGATCCTGCGGCCCCGGACCATCCCGGCCCCTTCCTTCATACCCCGCGCCCTTCTCCGCCCGACGAAAGAAGAGAGAAATACCTTTGGCCTCAATTTCTTCGTGGTGGGATCTTGAGCGAGAAGGTCGAAGAGGAGATAAAGGAAGTCGAGGCCGGCGAGGAGTTTCGGGTCTGCCCCGCCTGCGGGTACGAGAGGGGGTTTCACGTCTCCTTCCTCCGGGATGGCGACGACTACAGGGTCGTTCTGATCTGCCCGAACTGCGGGGCGAGATATGATGTGGGGTGGCGGGCTGTGGGTTAGATTTTTGTTCTCCGGAAGGACTCCAACTCCCCATCTGAAGATATAATTTTGATTTACAATCTAGTCACACTTTTCACCAAAAAATTCATATCAAATGAGCCCCATCTATCCTCAAAGAGGTGATAAATCATTCCAGAGAACGCAACTCCTAGAAGGAAGAAGATGGTGATATCGGACGCCGCCGTGCCTTTCGTCGCGCGGGGCGGCCGGGTATTCGGCCGCCAGATCGTCTCCGCTGACCTCAACATCGCCGACGGTGAAGAGGTCCTGGTGGTCGACAGAAACGACCGGGTCATAACCACCGCCCAGGCCGTCCTCTGAAGGCCCCCCGGTCACCACCCTATTTTTTGCCGATTTCATGCGGCGGATCGAAAAGGATATTTCTGGCGCCGCCGACGGTTCTTGTAGATTCGAGCCGATCCATATATTTTGGCTCTGACCGCGAGGCGTCTTCCATGGGATCCCCTTTCACCCTCATCCTCCTCCGCCACGGCCAGTCCGTCTACAACCGGCAGCAGAGGTTCACCGGCTGGACCGACGTCCCCCTCTCCCCCGAGGGGGAGGCGGAGTCCGCCCGGGCCGGCCTCCTCCTCCTCGCCGAGGGGCTGGAGTTCGAGATCGCCTTTACGTCGCTCCTCAAGAGGGCGATCAGGACCCTCGAGATCGTCTGCGAGGAGATGGGGCTCGAATGGGTTCCCGTCGTCAAGGCGGTGGAGCTGAACGAGCGCCACTACGGGGCGCTTCAGGGCCGGACCAAAGACGAGGTGGAGGCAGAGGTGGGATCGGACCAGGTCCGTCTCTGGCGGCGGGGCTTCTCGGAGAGGCCGCCGCCCCTGGATTATGACGATCCCCGCCACCCGCGGTTCGACCGGCTCTACCGCTTCTTGCCGCCTGATCGGCTGCCTTGCGGCGAGTCCCTGGCTGACGTCAGCGACCGGGTAGTCCCATTCTGGGAGGAGAGGATCGCCCCGGAGGTTGTATCGGGGCGGACGGTCCTCGTCGTCTCCCACGGAAACGCCCTCCGCGCCTTGGTGAAACACCTAGACAGGATCTCGGACGAGGATATTTTTGGAGTCGAGATCCCGACGGGGGTCCCAATAATCTACTCCCTCGACTCGGATCTCCGGCCGCGATCCCGCCGCCTCCTCTTCGAAGAGGAGGGAATCGGAGATGATCGCAGATACTGAGCATCTGAGCAGATCAGATCAGAGCGGATCAGAGGTTCTCGTTCTGGTAGGCTCCCTCGTACCCCTTCTCCGACGGGCCGGTGAGCCGGTAGAAGGCGAGCTGGATCAGCCGGGCGTTCCTCTTCAGCCGCAGCCCCCCGGGGTTGAAGACGACGAGGAGGGACTGGCTGCGGCCCTTATACCCCGGGTCCCAGAGGGCGGTCTCGACGGTCGCACCGCTTCGCAGAAGGCTCGACCGGGGCCTCGCCAGGGCGGCGATATCCTTCGGTATGGAGACCGCCTCGTTGAAGGTGACGAGGTAAGCTCCGGGGTCGAGGCTCGCCCATCCACCGTCGTCGAAATCGATCTTTTCGGTCTTTGAGACCTCTCGCTCCCGGTTGTCAAAGTCCACCGCCCCCGCCGTCATGAACCGTTCGATCGACCGCAGGGTGAGGTCGACGCCGCAGATCTGGACCTGGACCTGCGGGTCGACCATATCCACGACGCCGCCCCGCTCTAATAGCCCTCGAAGCTCTCCATCTCCAATTATGGCCACATCAATAACCTCCGTCCTTCAGCCCTCCCCAGAAGAGATCCTCTTTTCGGTCTCGGTCCGCCTCCACCATCCGGAAGGTTATATTAACCGCCCCAACAGATCGGATGGACAATCCGGCGGAAGAGATCTGCGGTAAAAATTGGCTGGCTGGTGCAGAAGTTGTTCGAATGGCTCGCGATCCCCATCTCCCTCGCCCTCCTCTTGCTCGCCCTCGCCGCCCCCATCATACTCGTCTACCTATTCTTCAGGCTGACGGCGGAGGCGTTCTACCAGGTGGGTTTCAGCTACTGGCACGCCCTCCTGATGGTCTTTGGAAGCTTTGTGGGTAGCTCCGTCGACATCCGCCTCCACGCCGGGATCATCACCTCCTATCCCCCCATCTTCATCGAGGCGGCGGACCTTCTATCGCCGGTGATCGACCTATCCTTCGCCGCGCCCTTCCATCCAGTCGTCCTGGCGGTGAACCTCGGCGGCTGCATTATCCCCGTCGTCGTCTCCCTCGCGATCCTGGTCAGGTGCGGGGTATCGACGAAGAGGGCGATCCTGGGGACCCTCGTTGTCGCTGCGATCACTTATCGGATGGCGATGCCGGTGGCAGACCAGGGGATCCTCCTCCCCGTCTACGTCGCCCCGACCCTCGCCGCCTTCTGCGGCCTCCTCCTGGCGAGGAGGCTGCAGGCGGCCCCGGCCTTAGCCTACATCAGCGGGACGATGGGGACGCTCCTGGGGGCGGACATCTTCAACCTCCTCACCCCCGGCGTCCTGGCGGAGCTCGCCCCTCTGGTTCCACCTGCAGAGATGGCGGGAAGGCCCCTCGTCCTCTCCATAGGAGGTGCCGGGGTCTTCGACGGGATCTTCCTCACCGGGATCATAGCCGTCCTCCTGGCGGCCTTCATCGTCCACTTCTTCCACAGGTCGGGGGAGACGAGCTCCAAGAGGTGCACCAGCCGGTGACATTAGCCGGTGTCAGAAGCTGAGGGGATTATCTGGTGACGGCCGATCCGCAGGGCGGCTCCGCTTCAAGATGGCATCTATGGAGCGGCGGACCCCGACCCCGGGACCTCCCCCTTCCCAAAGTCCGCCGGCCTCCTGACCTTTTGACCTCAGAAACCGAGGCCGAAGAGGTCCATTATGATGACGGCGATCGCCCCCGGGGCCCCCAGGATGGCGCAGACGAGGAGGACCGGCGGGCTGTAGGGGATGGCGAGCCCCCCGACGGCGTTGGCGAGGTATAGGATGACCAGGCCCAAGAGGGTGTTGACGGCCAGATACTTCACCGACCTCATGACGAGGCTGAAGGCTCCAAAGATGGCGACCAACAGCAGCAATCCCAGGATCAATATCTCTGCCTGTACCACTTCCTAACCACCTTCAAACTCTTTTATTCGAATCTCCTCCGACGGGAAGGATCTCCATCTCGCTCTCCAGCCTGTGGAGTTCCTTGGTGTCCAGGGCGAGGGGATCGATGTGGATTATCAATATCCCCTTCTTCAGGGAGACCTCGTCCCTCTGGGACTGGACGAACCGCAGGACCGACTCGTAGTTGCTCTGGGTTATGAGGTAGCCGAGACCCTCCAGGAGGACGAGGGGCTCCTCCGATCGAGAGAGGAAGTCGGATATCATGCTGGAGAGCCTCGGGAAGTTGGTGGGATCGACCTGTCTATAACGGGGCTCCGCCCCTGACGCCTGGGTGAGCCATATCACCCTCTCCGGGGAGAGGCCGTACCGTTCCATCAGCTTTTCGGGATGGTACCTGCTTATGCAGAGCCCGTCCAGCCCCCGGCCGACGAGGTCGCTGAAGACGCCGAGGCTCTCCGCCGGCTTCTCCTCCTCGATGACGTAGGTCGTTCCGGGGACGAGCCGCAGCTCGACGGGGTTGAGGCCGTACCTGGCCATGAGGGGCTTTGCGGCGGCAGCGAGGTCGAAGGATGGATCGGTCCTCTCTATTGCCTTGGCGAGAAGCCTCAGGGCACCGAAGAACTCCCAGCGGCCGAGCCTCGCCGTCGGGTCGACCTTTCCACCCCGCAGAATTGAGTCAGAGCCGATATCCGCCATATCGGGATCGCAACCTACCCCCTCGCGAGGCTCTCTCATCCCCGAGAAGACCTTCTCCGTCTCCATCATATCCTCAATCTCCCTGATGGCCATCGCCCTCGAAGATGGATCGAGCCTCTTCAGAAGGGTCTCGGCGAAGGTCTTGAAGAGATAGGTTGAGATCGGCCCCAGAAGAAATATCAGATCTTCCGCCTCGTTGATCTCGGCCGCCAGCCTTCTGTTGACGAACTTTGGCCTCGCCTGGAGGACGAGCCTCGTCCTCCCCCTCTCCGAGAGGTCTTCGAGGGCGTGGACGAAGTCGAGGACCTCCGACTCGGGGACCGAGGAGGCGTTCTCTTCGATCAGCTCTTCGAGGCAGTCCAGGAGGATGATGCTGTTTTTGCTGCTCTCTACGAAGGACTTGATGGTTACGAAAAGGAGGGGGAGGTTGTTTGGGGCTATGTACCTCTCCCCCCGCCCCCTCTCGCGGCTGAGCCTGATGATAGGGGTCTCGGTGAAATGCCATCTCGACCTGATCTCGTCGGGGTCAGAGGTGGTTATGCAGAGCCCTTCGATCCCGTGGGTTATCTGGTCGGTGAAGACCTCGTAGGCCTTCTCGGGGACGATGTAGGTCTTTCCCGTAGCGAGGGCGTATACGGCGGTCGTCTCCTTCATCACCTCTACGACGGGCTTCACCGCCACCTCCTCTTCGACGATCATCCTCGTCGCCGACGGGCCGACGGAGCCGGTGAGGGTCTTCTCCAGACGGTCCCTCAGCTCGAAGAGCTGCCGAGCGTCGATCCCCTCCCGGGTCGTCTTCAGGTCGGCGAGGTTCATATCGACGACGCTCTTAGCCCTATCGGCTCCGATGTACCTGGCCACCGTCCCCTCCAGCTCGTCGACGGTCCCGATCCTTATCACCATCCCGTCTCCCAGGGGGATGAGGGTGGCGGCCTCGACCCTGGTGCAGACCCTGTGGACGTCGACGAACCTCTCGGCTATGGCCTTCTCCTCATCGCTCGGCTCATGGATCAGGGAGAAGAGGACGTAAAGGGTGAAGTTCGCCAGGATCGACCAGAAGAAGGCGTGGGTCCAGATGTCAAGCTCGAGGCCGAAGAGGGCGGTCGGCCGGAGGAGGGCGATCCCGAAGGGGCCCGCGGCGATGAATTCCCTGGAGACCCATCCGGCTTCAGCGAGAGTGGGAAGGAGGGCGCAGTAAGCCCATATGACGAAGCCGGCGACGAGCCCCGCGATCGCCCCCTGCCTGCATCCCTTCTTCCAGTAGAGTCCTCCGAGGGCGGCAGGGGCGAGCTGGGAGACGGCGAGGAATGAGAGGAGGCCGATGTCCACCAGGGCCGGAAAGCCCACCAGGAGGGAGTAGAGGTAGCCGAGGGCGATGACGAGGAGGATGTTCAGCCGCTTGAGGTTGAGGATGAGGGCGGGGAGGTTTCTTCCCTTGCCGATCTTTCTTACGATGTAGGGCATCTCCAGGTCGTTTAATACCATAGTCCCCACCGTCACCGCCGAGACGAGGACCATGGCGGTGGCCGCCGAGGTCCCGCCTATGAAGACCAGTAGGGCCAGAAGCTCCTGCCCCTGGGACATGGGGATGGAGACCATCCACATATCCGCCCTCCCCGGAGCCTCCATGAGGAGGCCGCCCCAGGCGACGGCGGGGACGAAGAGGTTTATCAGCAAGAGGTAGAGGGGAAATAGCCACATAGCCTTCTTCAGGTGTTCCTCCTTGGAGTTCTCCACCACCATGACGTGAAACTGTCTGGGGAGGAAGAGGATCGCAAGGGATGACATCATTATAAGGGTGAACCAGGAGACGTACTCGACCTCCAGGAGGTGGGAGTGATCGGGGCTTGAGGCTATGGCGCCGACGATCTCGCCGTAGCCGCCGAAGAGGCCGTAGGTTATGTAGAGGCCGGCCACCAGGAAGGCGACGAGCTTGACCACCGACTCGAAGGCGACGACGGCGATCAGCCCCTCGTGCCGCTCCAGGGGGTCTAAGTACCTCGTCCCGAAGATGATGGCGAAGGCCCCCAGAAGGACGGCGACGAGGAGCCTTCTGGCCCCGAGCCCTTCGTGGAAGGGGCCGCTTATTATCGTAAGAGACTCGGATATGGCTATCAGCTGGAGGGCGATATAGGGGGTTATCACCACCAGGATCGCTATGGCGACGAGGGCTCCGATGACGTAGCTCCTCCCGTACCGGAAGCTTATGAAGTCGCTTATGGTGGCCAGACGGTGCTCTTTAGAGATCGTTATCATCTTTCTCAGGACCGACCAGGAGAGGAGCATCACCAGGGTCGGTCCCAGGTATATCGGAAGAAACCCGAGGCCGTCGGTGGCGCTCCTCCCGACGGACCCGTAGAAGGTCCAGGCGGTGACGTAGACGGAGAAGGATAGGGCGTAGACGTAGGGGTTTGAGACGATGCTCTTCCCCATATCCCGCTTCCTTTCGGCGTAGTGGGCTACGCCGAAGAGGAGGAGGAGGTATAGCAACATAGCCGCCAGGGCGAAGGCCGGGTTGATCAAGGGGAGGTCCACCTGTCGAAGAGATAAGCTGAGAGGATGATCAGAAGCCAGACAGCGGTTATGTAGACTGGAGTTGTATGATCTCCGAAGGGCCCGTCTCCCCCCTTGAAGAGCGACAACATCGGCCAGTTGAGCAGGACGCTGCCGAGGATGAAGAGCAGGATCCAGAGATCTCTCTGCTCCATCAGATCTTTCCTTGATATCGTCATGGTCACCGGAGGGCTTATTGAGACCCGCGCCTCCTTTTGAGATATATCTGACGCGCCTTACGCCCCCGCAAAGAAGGGAGGGATCGAAGAAGACCCCCTGGCAGAGCCTCTCATGAAGGAGGTATCGAGGCGATTTCTCCTGCTCCCGCCGGGGCTATCGGGCCCCCGGCAGAAGGGATCGGCCTAATATTATCTTAATGAATATCTTATCCTATTTGGCCCTGTTGGACAGGACCGCATCTCCGGCGAGGCCGCAGTCCCGGGGGTTCGGACTCCTTTTATATCAGAACCCTATTCTCCCAATCGGTGACGTTATTTGGTCCTCAGAACTCATTATTCAGGTGATATACTCCCGGAGATGGACGGGACCGAGGTGACTCTGGCGGGATGGGCCCACGAGGTTCGAGACCTCGGCGGGATATGCTTTCTCGTCCTGAGGGACCGCGAGGGGCTGGCTCAGGTGACCCTCGTCGCGAAAAAAGTGGACAGAGACCTCCTGGAGAGGGTGAGGCACCTCAGCCGGGAGAGCGTCCTCCTCGTCAGGGGGAGGGTGAAGGGGGAGTCGAAGGCGCCCCGGGGCTACGAGATCATCCCCTCGCAGATCGAGGTTCTTAACGCGGCGGCTTCGCCCCTCCCCATGGACCCCACAGGAAAGGTGGGCGCCGACCTGGATACGAGGCTTGACTCCCGGTTCGTCGACCTGAGAAGGCCCCCCGTCCTGGCGGTCTTCAGGATCGAGAGCGAGGTCCTCCGCTCCTTCCGGGAGTTCTTCGCCGAGAACGGCTTCATCGAGGTATGCACCCCCAAGGTGGTGGCGACGGCGACGGAAGGGGGGACGGCTCTATTTCCCATCACCTACTTCGAGAGGGAGGCTTTCCTCAACCAGAGCCCCCAGCTATATAAACAGATGCTGATGTCGGCGGGGCTCGACCGGGTCTTCGAGATAGGGCCTATCTTTCGGGCCGAGGAGCACGACACCAGGCGTCACCTCAACGAGGCGATATCGATCGACGTCGAGGTGAGCTTCGCCGACGAGGCCGACGTGATGGCGCTCCTGGAGGAGGCGATGGCCAAGGCCTACCGGGACGTCGCAGAAAGGTGCAAAAAGGACCTCTCGGCCCTGGGGATCGACCTCGCCGTCCCCAAAACCCCCTTCAAGAGGGTGACCTACACCGAGGCGCTGGAGATAGCAAACGACGGCCGGGCGGCGAAGATAGAGTGGGGAGACGACCTCGACACCGAGGCGGAGAGGGCGATAGGCTCTGCCGTCGGCGAGCACTACTTCATGACGGAGTGGCCCACCGTCATAAAGCCCTACTACACCCTCCCCTTTGAGGAGAGGCCCGAGATCAGCCGGGGGTTCGACCTGATGCACCCCTCGATGGAGCTTGCCAGCGGAGCCCAGCGGGTCCACGACCCCGACCTCCTCGTCGAGAAGATAAAGCGGCAGGGGCTCGACCCCGAGGGGTTCGAGTTCTACCTCAAGGCCTTCCGGTTTGGGATGCCACCCCACGCCGGGTGGGGATTGGGCCTCGGTAGGGTCGTCCTGACGATGCTGAACTTGGAGAACATCCGGGACGCCGTCCTCTTCCCAAGGGACAGGAGGAGGCTCGTACCTTAGAGATCCCGCCTCGAAGGTCCTCCATCAAAGTCCAACATCAAAGTCCAACATCAAAGTCCCATATCAAAGGCGGCGGGCCCATCCATCGTCCGCCGTCCGAAACCCACGATCCTTCGGGCCAAAAGGAAGGAATGGAGCGACCCCTCTAGTTGCCGCCCCTCGGCGCATACCAGGAGCATATCTTCTTCCCCCCCCCCCCTTCGGCCTTTCAAAAACATTATTATGTAACTTACGTATATCCTGGACTATGTCTTCCAGCAAGATCTATGGTGGTGGGACGGGGCGAGCTTCGATCCTCCTCGTCCTGACCATCCTATCTCTATCGGTCGCCTCCTCTGCCCAGAACGAGATATTTATCGGAGGGTTCTCCGGCGAAGAAAATGATATCGGGGGCAGCATAGGCATCTCGAACCCCGCCGCCGACTACTGCGAGGGGCGCGGATACGAATACAGCGGCGGGATGTGCGTATTCCCCGACGGGACCTCCTGCGACGCCTGGGAGTTTTTCAGGGGCGAGTGCAGCTATCGGCCGCAGCCGGAGAAGCCGATAGGGATGCCCAACCCCGCCGCAGTCCACTGCCAGAACCAGGGGTACCGCTACAGCGACGGGATGTGCATATTCCCCGACGGGTCTTCTTGTGACGCCTGGGAGTTTTTCAGGGGCGAGTGCAGCTATCGGCCGCAGCCGGAGAAGCCCATAGGGATGCCCAACCCCGCCTCTGCTTACTGCAAGGCTCAGGGCTACCGCCTCGAGATCAGAAAGGACCCCCGGACCGGCGGAGAGGTCGGCTACTGCGTCTTCCCCGACGGGACATCCTGCGAGGAGTGGGCCTTCTACCGGGGCGAGTGCCGGTACGAGCCGAAGCCGAAGCCCCAGCCGACACCGGCGCCGACGCCGGCGCCCGAACCCCTCCCGCCCCAGGCCCTCTACAGCTGCGACCCCCCGGCCCCCGCCGACCAGGGTGTGATCCTCGACCGCCAGCCGAGGGCTGAGCCACCGACGGCGGTCTACTTCCAGGGAGCCTTCGTCTCCTGGCCGCATTTCGAGGCGACCTTCCCCGCCACCTCTCCCGGCCTCTGGGTGAAGAGCTCCTCGGGATGGGCCTGGAAGGCGGTCTCGCCCTTCGGCGCCTGGATCAGCCTCGCGGTCTACCTTCCCGGGAACGGGTCGGTGAATCTCTATACCCTCGACGAGAGCGGCTCCGTGAGCTTCCACCGCCTCGGGCAGGCCGTGGGGGGCTATAAGCAGTTCTTCCTCAACACCGCCGCCCCCGGCCGGAAGATGGCGATGGTCACCCTCGACGGTATCCCCAGCAACGTCGTCTTCATCGACGTCCGGGAGGGCTGGACCCCCTGCGGTACCCGGTACCTCGCCCCTGCCCTGGGGGAGGCTCCGGCCATGACCCTCTGAGCTGAAGGTCGGCCGACCTTCGGACCGGGCCCCACCGGGGGCCGTCCATTTTTTTTTGCCGGACCGAAGCCAGCCGGAGCCGATCTTTCAATATCGAGAGGATGGGCGATCCGATCACACCCGGGGAGGCGAGGCGAGGCCAAAAGTTAATATAGGCTATAAGATGATAAAATAATCGAAGAGTCTGTCCGGCAGTTTCCGGCGCTTTTCGGCCGCCTGCCCGCCCGTTCCCGCCGAAGAAAGATAGAGGTGTCAGATAGATATGTCTGAAGAGATGGAGAAGAAGGACGATAAGAAGGAGAGGATGGTGGAGGTCTGCCCCGTCTGCGGAAGCTGCGAGCTCTACTACGAGACAGGGGGCGCCATAGGGAAGGTCTACCACTGCAAGGACTGCGGCTACATCGGAGCCCTGGTGGTGGAGGCGGACGAGGAGATGGTTGAGGCGATAAAGGAGGGGTACGGGCGGGGGAAGAAGGGGGGATGGAAAGGAGAATCATAGCAGAATGAAAGCCAGCATCTCAGTTTGGGGGCCCGATGAACAAGAGGTGGAATTCGGAGATTGTACTGCTACAAAGGTCGTTTTGTAAAAGTGATTTTATCCGACCATCCCACAAACCATCCCAAATTGAAATAGAGGCGATGAATAGATGGAGTTATATATTGATGAGTCGGGTGATTTGGGTTTTGGTATGAGATCCTCTGGCTACTTCATATTGGCTGCTATCGTCGCTCGAGATGCTCTATCCATCGAGAGATGCATCAAAAACGTTAGAAGGGGATACTTGCCTAAAAAGTATAAAAAGACGTCGGAGCTGAAGTTTAATAAATCCAACGATAATATAAAATACAGAATTCTAAAATGCGCCTCCAATACACAAAACGACGTCGCTTATGCAGTGTTGCGCAAGCATCAAGTATATGATCGCCTTCGAAATAATCATCAAATAATATATAATTATATATTTGGAACGTTGATTGACAAAATCATCCGAGAATATGATCTTGAGGGGTCGTTAGACATAATAGTCGATAAGTCGCTCAGCGGAATTCAGCGGGAGAACTTTGATAATTACCTTGAATATCGGACCGACATTTGTGTGAAAGTAGATCATGTAAATTCTAGAGAGCATCAATGCATACAAGCGGCGGACTTCGTTGCAGGTGCTATATATCGTAAATATAGCTATGGCGATGATCAATATTACCTGAAAATTGAGAATAGGATATCTCTCGCACTCGATTTTTTTGAAAATAAGAATAAAGACTATGTGGTGAACCCTTCTTTACTTCGTCCCACCCGCCTATAGGCGGCCTCATCCTTTTCAAAAAGGCCTTACTCACCAGCCCTTTATGTGGGATCTCTTATCTTTAAAGCTTTCGCATGGAAAAATGCGGTTTTTTAAAAATCCCCACGCCCACTCCCCCAAGAATCGGTTACCTTCGCCGCTTTCTTCACTCCCCCCTCCTCACCCGCCCCCTCGCCAGGGAGGCGAAGACCCCGACGACGCATAAGACGACGAAGACGGAGAGGACGGCCGTCACCGCCTCCAGGAACTGGGGGTAGACCTCCGGGGTCACCTGGACCCGTCCCATGAAGACCGAGATGGCGGTCATGGCGATGGCCATGGAGGCCATCATCCCCAGGGACCTCATCGTCCCCACCATCCCCGAGGCGACGCCGTAGTACCTCTTCTCTACAGAGCTCATGATGGCGTTGGTATTCGGCGACGAGAAGAGGGCGAATCCGACGCCCAGGAGGGCGAGGACGGCCATGATGAAGCCATTGGAGGCGTCGCCGTCGAGGCCGAGGGCGAGGAGGAGGAGCCCCGCTGCCGTCAGGGCCATCCCCGCCGATGCTACTACCTGGGCCTCCATCCGGTCGGAGAGCCTCCCCGCCCAGGGGGAGAGGACCGCCTGGACGGCGGGCTGGGCCACCAGTACGAAGCCTGCGTGGAGCGGCGAGAGCCCCTTCACCGTCTGGAGGTAAAGGCTCAGGACGAAGGCGACGGCGAAGGTAGCTCCGTAGCTGATCAGGGCCGCCAAATTCGACAACGCGAAGACCCGGTTCTCCCGGAATATCCGGACGTTGAGGACGGGGCTTTTGCTCTTCAGCTCCACGAGGGCGAAGGCGGCTACCCCAGCAAGGCCCAGGGCGAGGAAGGCCGCCCCTGCGGCCGACGGCAGGCTGGTGAGGCCGTAGATCGTCGAGACGAGGGCGAGGGCGTAGATCGCCGAGCCGGTCCAGTCGAACCTCTCCCCGGCGGCCTCGATCCACTCCCCCTTCAGCTCCCGGTGGGTGAGGAGGACGACCCCGAGGCCCAGGGGGACGTTCAGGAGGAATATGGACCTCCAGCCGAGGTACTCAGTGAGGACCCCCCCGAGGAAGGGGCCGAGGGATAGACCGAGGTAGACGGCGGTGACGTTGATCCCCAGGGCTCTTCCCCTCTCTCCCGGCGGGAATACGCTGGTGAGGAGGGCGACGGCGGTGCTGAAGATCATGGCGCTTCCCATCCCCTGGAAGAACCGGAAGAATATCAGGGCGGAGCCGGAGCTGGGGAAGGCGCAGAAGATGGATGATAAGGCGAAGACCCCCATACCCAGGGTGAAGAACCTCTTCCTCCCCCATATATCGGCGGCCCTCCCCAGGGGGAGCATGAAGACCGCCATCGCCAGGAGGTGGGCGGTGACCACCCACCCCAGGAGGACGGCGTCCATCCCGAACTCTATGCCGATGGGGGGGAGGGCGACGTTGATCGCCGAGTTCGCGAAGGCCGGGAGGAAGGCGGCGACGGTGGCTATGAAGAGGACGCTTTTCTTGCTCTCGGCTTCGCACATCAATCCCAAAAATGGCGAGGGGATATTTACCATCTCCCCTCGATGGAGGTGGCGCCGCCGCCGATGGCGCGACAGGTTATGCGGGAGGTTTCGTAGAGGCGGGGCGAGTTGAGGTACGAAGCTTCGGGGCCGAAGGGGTGTGGGATCGGGGTTCGAATGGTTGCGAAGGGTGGAGTGGTGCTGGGGGTAGATGAGGCGCCCAAAGCGTCTGCGAGCTGTTCTTGAAGGGCGGTGCGATCTGTGGGGGCGATGTGAGGGGGCGAAGAGGGCGGAATGGACAAATATAAATCACATACGAAATTAATATCATCGTCATGAAGATCGTTGGGATATGCGGCAGCCCTCGGGAGAAGGCGACGGACCACGTCCTGAGGGAGGCGCTGAAGATGCTGGAGGAGAGGGGTTTTTCTGTCTGCTTCTTCGGTGTTAGGGCTAAGAAGATAGGCCCGTGCCTCCACTGCGATTATTGCCTTACAAACAAGGAGTGCAGGATAAAAGACGACATGTACCAGCTCTACCCCCTCCTAAGGGAGGCAGACGGGATCGTCTTTGCCACCCCCGTCTACAACGGAGGCGTCTCCGCCCAGACGAAGGCCGTCATGGACCGGTGCCGGGCTCTGGTGGCCGCCGACTTCGACTTCTTCCGGGGGAAGGCCGGGATGGCGATAGCCGTCGGCGGCGACCGGATGGGGGGGCAGGAGCCGGCGATACAGCAGATCATCGCCTTCTACGTCCTGAACGGGGTCGTGGCCGTCGGCGGCGGCTCCTTCGGCGCGAACCTCGGCGCCACCTTCTGGTCGAAGGACACCCTGGAGGGGGTGAGGGAGGACGAAGAGGGGTGGAGGTCCCTTCGAAAGACCGTCCGGAGGTTCTCCGATCACCTCGGTGGCGGCGGCGGGAAGGAAAAATAAATCAAGTTGTGGTGAGATATAGGGGCGGACGGGGTGAGAAGATGGCTGAGAAAAGTGCCGAGACGAAGAATAAGAAGAATAAGAAGAAGGTGGTATGGGG
Organism: Methanothrix harundinacea; assembly: GCA_002506535.1. Lineage (GTDB taxonomy): Archaea > Halobacteriota > Methanosarcinia > Methanotrichales > Methanotrichaceae > Methanocrinis > Methanocrinis harundinacea_B. Next base: position 78,757 of record DAXT01000004.1, on the reverse strand, counting down.
GATCACCGGAAGCGGCGACAGGATCCGGGAGACGGCCGAGGTGATGAAGGAGATGAGGCGCCAGTATGACGACGATGTGGAGATCAGGGTCTACATCTCCAAGGCCGGAGACCAGGTCGTCAAGTACTACAAGCTTTTCCCGGAGCTGGAGGCGGAGTTCGACAAGATCTGGGTTGAGGCGAACGCCAACGCTCCCTTCCTGGCGGGGCAGGTCCAGATGGGGAGGTTCGAGTTCATCCTCATCGCGCCGGCCACCTCCAACACCGTCGCCAAGATATCCCTGCGGATCGCCGACACCATGCTCACCAACGCCGCCATCATGAGCCAGAAGGTCCTCCTTCCCCTCTACATCATGCCCTCCGACTTCCGGGAGGGGAAGGTTACGACGAAGCTCCCCGACGGGAGAGACCTCCTTCTCGTCATAAGAAAGGAGGACGTCGAGCACGTCGAGAAGCTCGCTGCGATGGAAGGGGTCACCATGCTGGAGCGGCCCGAGGATATCCCGAAGATATTCGAAGAGCACTTCGGTTGAATCGCCCGACCCCGGCGCGGAGCCCGGGATCCTGCCTGCCGGTGGCGTATCCGCCCCCACCGCTTCCGCCACTGGCAACTATATATTTCTGATAGAATAGAAACGATATCCAGCGGACCTCAGGAGGACTTCAGCTCTTTGAGCCTCCCGATCTTTGTCATGACGTGGTCGGTCTCGGCCCTCTTGTTCGTCTCGAGATAATCGATGATGTCGTATAGCCCCTTGTTCAGCTTGTATATCCGGTAGGGCCTCCCCTTCCCCGGGTTCTTCTCGTCCCTCTCGGCTATCCAGTCGAGCCTCCTTAGCTCCCTCATGGCTATGCTCACCTCGGGCTGCCTCAGGTCGGACCCCATCTCGATCTCGCGACTGGTCGCCTCGTCTACGCAGGCGAGATATGTCAAGACCTTCGCCACGTTCCTCTTGAGCCCGATCTTCATCAGTATCGATGCGAACTCGTCTCGTTCAACGTTCTGGGCGGGTAGCGAAACATTCCTCAATCCGGTCACCATTGCATAGGTTGTTATAGATCCATATATAAGTTCCGATCTAAATAATTATCGATTTATCCGGACCAGGCGCGGTGTCGAGCCGATTTTCAGATCCGATAGATCGAGGCAGATAAAGTCGGCCTGAAACGAACGTTGTCATATCGGGGACAGACCTGCGGGCCTGAGGCGAAATTCGGGTCTGAAGGGAGGGCAGGATGGGGCGGATGAAGATCTGCCAGGCCGGGGAGAAGGGAAAGCTCAAGAGGCGGGCGCCCTTCGAAGTCGTGGAAGGTGATGGATCTTGGACGAGATGGAGCTTTTGGGAAGGACGAGGGTGAGGGTAAAGGACGGCAGGGTCGTCGAGACGGGAGAGCCCCTGATAAGGTGGTGTCCCCTCTTCGATAAGGTCCGGGGTATAAAGGAGATAACCCCCGACGCGGCGGCCGCCAATATGGAGTTTCGGATGAGGGAGCACGGGATGTTCACCCCGGAGAGGAAGCTGGAGATGGGGGTCTTCGTCGGCTTCGGAGCCTCGGAGGTGATGATGACGGCGACCTCCAGGGGCCTCATTGAGGGGGCGGTCACCGTCTGCGACGGAGCCGGGACGGTGATCACCGGCAATCCGAAGCTCATCCAGGGGATGGGCGGATGGATATCGGGGCTCGTCAGCACCGATCCTATCCCGGAGGTTCTGGCGGGGATCGCAGAGCGGGGTGGCATAGTCCTAGACCCGCAGGCGGGGAGGATCGACCAGTTGGCGGGAGCGAAGCTTGCGGCCGACCTCTATTCGAGGTTTGCGGTCACCGTCGCCGACGCCGATACGGCGGAGCGGCTGCGGGACCTTGAAGAGGAGCGCGGCGTCAAAATATTGATCGTGGGGGTCCACCTGACGGGGATCGGGGAGGATGAGGCTCGCCGGCTCCTCGCCGCCGCCGACATCGTCACCAGTTGCGCCTCCAGGTTCATCCGGGAGATGGTCCGGCCCCTCGTCCAGGTGGGGACCGCCGTCCCGCTATTCGGCTTGACGGGTTGGGGAAAAGAGGTTCTGGTGGAGAGGGCGAAGGAGGTGGACCGGCCGATCCTGATAAACACCATGCAGCTGCCGGTCCTGCCGGAGAATAAGCAGCCGAGGCCCCTGGTCTAGTTCCTCTCGGAGGGGTTTGTAGTTTATGGACAGGGCAGATATAGCTGGCTTCCGGAGCCGATCTCCTGGCGGATGTTGAAGTCGCCGATGTAGGTCCCGCCATAGCTCATGACGGTGACGCCTGTAGGGCCGTCCTTCACCAGGGCCCCGAGCCGTGCCGTCCCCCTCCCGTGGGATGCCACCTGGTAGACGGAGACGTTATCGTTCTGGAATATGGTGGTATCCTTGATGAGGTACTCTATCCCGGTGTAGCTCTCGGATATGACGGTGCCTATCCTGTAATTCTTGGCGCAGAGGGCGTTACGCAGGTCGCTCTCGGTGGCCTCGCTCTTGTATGGCTGGTATTTGAAGAAGCCCCACTCGTTGAAGTACATCTCGCTCTCGTCGACGTAGGCGGTCTGTCTCTTGTCGACGACGCCGCTTCCTCTCGTTCCCACGACGAGCTTCTGGCCGGTGAATCCCTTATCGGTCTGGTAGATCTTCATCTCGTCGATGTACCCGGAGAGGTATATGTACGAATGTTCCGTGACGTTGCCCACCCCCCAGGCTCCAAGGCCCGTCGGAGATGAGACGATCAAAGAGAGGACGGCAAGCGACAGCAATACTCTGGCCTTCATGATAAACCCCTTTCCAAGCTCCATATTCTGGTCCATCCGTTATAAATCTGATGGAGTCATCAGACGCCTTTGAGTCCCTTCACCAGGAGCCGGGGCTCGCCGCCGGCCTGCTCCGGGAGGAGATCTGGAAGATGGGAACCCCATCTTCGTTGGAGGGGATGACGTCCTTTATCAGGTACGCTCCACCATTGTAGCTGTCAGAGGCGACCGTCCCCACCGCGAGGTTCTTCGCCCTGAGGGCGGCCCGAAGGTCGCTCTCGGCGGTCTTGGGGCTGTAAGGGTGGTAGTTGTAGACGGCATCGACTTTGAAGGAGATCCCGCACCCTTCGGGGTCACACCTCTCGGCGTCGCAGTCGTCGACGAAGGTCGTCATGGTCCTGGAGGCGGTCCCGCTTCCCATGGTGCCGAAGACGAGCTTCTGGCCTGCGATCCCCTTCTCGGTCTGGATTATGAACATCTCTTCCATGTACCCTCTCAGAGATATGCTCGAGCGCTGCTCGACGTTCTTTGCGATCTTCCAGTCACAGAGCGCCGGCTGAGCCGAGAGGACCACCGAGAGGACCGCGAGGAGCATCAGAACCTTTGCCTTCATTATCGACCCCTTTCCACCTCTCGCATCATCTCCCATACATCATAAATCTGATGGACCTTCTCCCCGATCATCTTCCCCTCTTTCATGGCCCCGGCCTCTATCATCCTATCGGTCGGTCCTTCGCCGACCCGACCTATCATCCTTCCCCTCCCCCCTCTTCTTTCTCCTCCCGGGCGGGCGATCTCTGATCTCCTGGACCCGGCGGTCGAGGGCCTCCTTCAGGCGGGGATCGGTCTCGCCGGAGTATCGATCGATCCTGGCTGCGATGGCAAGCTTCGCTGCCAGGGCGCGGGCGGCCCGGCCCCTGGCCCCGCGGGCCGTCCCTACGACGGCGGGATGCCTGTATATAATGCCGTGTTTGGGGGAGGGGGCCTTCCCCCGGAGGTGCTTGAAGAGCGCCTTCTCTGCCCCCATCACCTGGATCGTCGAGGCCGGCATCTCCGATAGCCGCTTTAGGCCTCCTGCCCGGGAGATCATCCGGGCGGCGAGGACCGGTCCCGCGAGGCCGGCGAGGTTGGGGGCGATGGTCCTCGCCGCCGCCTCCAGGCTCTTTGTGACCGAGCTTTTCGTCTCGGCGAGGGCGAGGATCGACCGGGCGAGCTCCCCCATCGACCCCTCCTCTTCGGCGAGGGCCTCCGCCAGGGCAGCCCCCCGGAGGCGGCGGTCATCGGTGAGGCGGGACCACTCGTAGAGCCTCTCCTCCAGGGCGTTGATCACCTCGTTGAGGTCGTCGAGGGCCTCGATCGTCTGGAGGAGGTCGGCCTCGGCCCCGGCAGAGGCCCGCAGCTGTATTTTCACGAGGCGCAGGGCCGTCGACCGGAGGGCGGAGTTGTACTCACAGTCGCCGGCGAAGAGCCCCGCCTCCAGGGCGAGCTTGCGTAGGTCGGGCTGGAGATCCGCCGCCCAGACCTCCCCGATGGCGGAGGAGGCCTTTATGGATGACCGGATAGTCTCCTCGGATATCCTCATCAGCCTCCCTCCAGCCTCCTCCTCCCCACCTGCCAGAGAGACCTCCCCGGTGGAGGCGTCGATATATCCAAACCAGGTCGTGATCTTCATCTCGATATCCCATCTCTCCCCTCGTCCAATATTACTTTCGCCCCACCGGAAGTAAGTTTATCTACCATTAAAGCCTCTTAGTGATTGCCTCTCTATAAAAAACTGGAGGTCAATTGAGATGAAAGAAGTCGTCGAGCAGATTTTGGCTCGGCTGCGGGACCAGAAGGTGGAGGTCCCTGCAGACGAGGTGGAGAGCCGTCTGAGGCTCCTTGTTGAGAAGTTCGGGGTCCCCGAGGTCGAGGCGTCCCGGTCCGTCGTTAACTATTTCCTAAAAGAGCACGGCATATCTCCCGCCTCCTTCGCCGCGAGGAAGAGCGAGCGGGTGAAGGTTGGCGAGGTGAACGGTCCGGGGCGGTGGATCGACCTGGAGGCGAAGGTGGTGGAGCTCTGGGAGCCCGCCAGCAGCGCCATATCCCAGACGGGGCTCCTCGGGGACGAGACGGGGACGATCAAGTTCGTCAAGTGGACGAAGTCCGACCTTCCGGACCTGGCGGTGGGAAAAAGCTACTTCTTCAAGAACGTCGTCACCGACGAGTTCCAGGGAAGGTGGAGCGTCAAGCTGAACAGGACGAGCGGGATAGAGGAGCTCACCACTGAGGTCAAGGCCGTGGAGGCCCCGGTCGGGGGCGCCGTCCAGGAGATGAAGATCTCGGAGATCGGAGAGGTCGCCCGGTGGATCGACCTGCGGGCGAAGGTCGTCCAGCTCTGGGAGCCGACGAGCGAGACGATATCCCAGACCGGCCTCATCGGGGACGATTCTGGGGTAATCAAGTTCGTCAAGTGGGCGAAGTCGGAGCTCTCAGACCTTGAGGAGGGGAAGAGCTACCTCTTCAAGAACGTCGTCACCGATGAGTTCGACGGAAGGTTCAGCGTCAAGCTGAACAGGACGAGCGGGATCGAGCCCCTGGAGGAGGAGATCGAAGTGAGCCCCCAGGAGGCGAAGTTCTCGGGGTCGATCGTCGACGTCCAGAAGGGGTCGGGGCTGATCAAGCGTTGTCCCGTATGCCGGAGGATGCTGACCAAGGGGGTCTGCGGCGAGCACGGAAAGCAGGATGGGACCTACGACCTGCGGATAAAGGCGGTCCTCGACGACGGTGTCAGGGTCCAGGAGGTCCTGATCAACCGGGAGAGGACGGAAGGGCTCGTGGGGATCAGCATGGAGGAGGCGAAGACGATGGCGATGGAAGCCCTCGACCACGAGGTGGTCCGGGGGAAGATCGAGGAGAGGCTCCTTGGCAGGTACTACTCCGTCTCCGGGCCGACCGTCGACCGTTACATCCTCGTCGAGACGATCGCCCCCGTATCCCCCGTCACAGCCGGGGAGGTCGCAGGTCTTGCGGCCCGCATCAAGGAGGCGGTCTAGGATGGCCGGCTTCGCAAGGGAGGTGGCAAGGAGGGTCTTCGCTTCAGAGCTTCGCGACTCCGACCTCTCCTTCAGGGAGAACGAGGAGCAGTACGCTCCCCTTTACCTGATCACCCCTACGGGGGCTAGGTGCAACCGGGTCCTCCTGGTGGGGACCCTCACCGAGAAGGACAACCTGGGCGACGACGTCGAGTACTGGCGGGGGAGGATCGCCGACCCCACGGGGAGCATCTTCGTCTACGCCGGCCAGTACCAGCCGGACGCCGCCCAGGCCCTGGCGGCGACGGAGCCCCCGGCCTTCGTCGCCATCGTCGGCAAGCCGAGCGTCTACGAGACGGAGGACGGCAAAAGGCTCATATCCGTCAGGGCCGAGTCGGTCCGGGGGGTCGACGCCGATACCAGAGACCGGTGGATCCTGGAGACGGCGGCGAGAACCCTCGACCGGATAGAGGCCTTCGACGCCTTCGCGGCGGCGGGGGGAGCCAGCGGCTTCTCCAGCGGCGACGAGCTCCTCAAAAAATCCCAGGGGGCCGGGGACGTCTCCGATATCGGAAAAGCCCTCCTCCATTATTCGCCGGATTTGGAGAGGTACCGGCAGATGGTGGTGAAGGCGATAGACTTCCTCAACGGGGAGGTATCGAGCACCGGGTCCGGGCCGGAGCCGAAGGCCGAGACGGCGAAAGGAGGAACTGCGGCGGGAGCCAGGGACTGGGAGGAGGTGGGCAGAGAGGAGATCAGGAGACTCGAAGAGATGGGGGAGGATAGGGGCTTCGATGAAGATGAGGGACCTGAGGGCGGCGAGCCGATCGAGGAGGAGGAGATCTTCTTCGCCGGGCGCGAGAAGGCCTCCCCCAGGAAGAGGAAAGACCGGTGATACCGGAGACGGGCGGGCCGAAACCCGCCCTGAAAAGCTTATATAATACGTCTATGTTTATATTTGGTGGTGATAGAATATGGTGATCGGAGTGACTATGGTCAAGGTGATGCCGGGACAGGAGAGGACCGTCTATAACGCCCTCAAAGAGATCGAGGGGATAAAGGACGTCTATCACGTCTTCGGCGAGTACGACTTCGTGGTGGTTTTAGAGGTGGAGGGGCTCTCGGTCCTGAACCGCCTGGTGGACACCATCCGTGAGATCCACAACGTGACAGCGACCCAGACGGTGGTGGGGGCGGAGCTCTAAAAGCTCCCCCCTCTATTCTGATATGGAGATAGCAGAGGAGCTGGCCAAGCACCAGAAGGCCATCTCCGTAGCCGAATTTTTCGAGAAGAACCGCCAGATCCTGGGCTTTGACTCCGCCCCTCGGGCTCTAATAACCACCGTCAAGGAGGCGGTGGACAATTCCCTGGACGCCTGTGAGGAGTCGGATATCCTCCCGGACATCTTCGTCCAGATAAAGAGGCGGGGCGAGGGGTTCCGGGTGGTGGTGGAGGACAACGGCCCCGGGATCGTCGGCTCCGAGGTCCCCCGGGTCTTCGCCAAGCTCCTATACGGCTCGAGGTTTCACGCCCTTAAGCAGAGCCGGGGGCAGCAGGGGATAGGGATCTCTGCGGGGGTGCTCTACTCCCAACTGACGACGGGAAGGCCGACGGCGGTCACCACCAAGATCGGGCCGACCCACAGCGCCGGCCGGTGGGAGCTGATGATAAACACCGCCACCAACGAGCCGGAGGTCCTGAAGACGGAGGAGACGGACTGGGACCGCCCCCACGGGACGAGGGTGGAGATGGAGATGGAGGGGTCTTACGTCCGGAGCCGGAGGCAGTCGATCTACGGCTATTTGAAGAACGTGGCGATAGTCAACCCCCACGCCCGGATCACCCTCGTCGAGCCCGACGGGAACGTCGAGGTCTTCGAGAGGGCGACCGACCAGATGCCCAGGCCGTCCTACGAGATCAAGCCCCACCCTCTCGGTATGGAGCTTGGCGGCCTCATCAAGATGCTCCGGTACACCGAGAAGAAGAAGCTGAAAGGGTTTCTCCAGGGGACCTTCTCCAGCGTGGGGGCGATAATCTCCTCGGAGATCTGCGAGAGGGCGGAGCTCGACCCGGAGATGGCGCCCCAGGACCTCACCCACGCCGAGGCGACGCGCCTATTAGCCGCCTTCAAGGGGATGCGCCTCAAGTCGCCGCCAACCGACTGCCTCTCTCCCATCGGGGAGGAGCTGATCCGGGCCGGCCTCGAGAAGGAGTACCGGGTCGACTTCGTCGCCACCGCCACACGGCCGGTGGCGGTCTTCTCCGGAAACCCCTTCCAGGTGGAGGTGGGTCTCGCCTACGGCGGCGAGCTGAAGGCCGACGGAAAGGTGGACGTTCTGAGGTTCGCAAATAGGGTCCCCCTCCTCTATCAGCAGGGGGGGTGCGCCATAACCCACGCCATCGAGAACGTCTCCTGGAAGAGCTACTCCCTCTCCCAGCCCGGAGGCGGGGTCCCCACCGGCTCCGCGGCCATCATCGTCCACATCGCCTCGACGAACATCCCCTTCACCTCCGAGTCGAAGGACGCCGTCGCCGACGTCCCCGAGATCGTCGCGGAGGTGGAATTGGGCTTGAAGGAGGTGGGGCGCAAGCTCCGGCGGTACCTCTCCAAGAAGTCGGCCCTCTCGGAGAGGAAGGAGAAGGAGGAGATCATAAGAAAGCTCCTCCCCCGGATATCAAAGAAGCTGGCAGAGCTATTGGAGCGGGATGAGCCTGACATAAACCCCGTCGTCGCCAAGATCATGGGTAACCTCTTGGTCAGGAGGTCCGTCGTCTCCGAGAACGGCAAGACAGCTGTAACTCTCCTCGTCGCAAACTACGGCGACGCCGTCCGGGCCTTCAAGCTCCATGAGACGGTCTCGGTGGAGGCCGGGTCCGTCGAGCCCCCGGCCCGGGTGATCCCCCTCGGGGACGGCTACGACCACCTCTGGAAGGTCTCCCTCCGGCCGGGGGAGAAGCAGAAGATCAGGTACACTGTCCCCTCGGAGGGTGTCAGCTTCTCCGAGCCGGTCGTCGAGGGGGTCCCTTCGGAGCTGGTCAGCGGGGCGAAGGCGGTGGGATAGATGAAGGAAGCAGCGGTTACCAAAGAGAGGCTCCTGGGGCTCGCCGAGACCCTTTACGACCAGTTCGAGAAGGGGATCGTCCCGTACCTGGCCCTCCCCAGCAGGACGAAGAGGAACATCGAGTACGACCAGGAGGGTGAGGTCTGGGTCTACGGCGACCAGGAGAGCGTCAGGTCCGTCAAGACCGTCCGGGGGGCTAAGAGCGTCCTGAAGACCTCCTACCTGGTGGAGCTTCTCATAAACGAGCACCTGAAGAACAACCGGGGCTCCACCCTGAGGGAGATATACTACATCTCCGAGAACTGGGACGTCGCCAAGTTCGGAGAGCAGGCCGAGAGCGACCGCCTCGTCGAGGACCTGGAGATCCTCACCTCCCTCCTGCGAGAGGACTTCCACGTCCGCCCCGAGGAGGACGGGGCCACCGTCTTCGGCCCCCTCACCATCAGCGAGAAGACCCGGCGTGGCGAGAGGACGATCCACTGCCAGGAGGACGTCGGCGAGGCCGGCTACCAGATCCCCTTCAACGTCGACAACGTCGAGTTCAAAGATCATGACGCCAAGTTCGTCGTCGCCATAGAGACGGGCGGGATGCACGCAAGGCTGATAGAGAACGGCTTCGACCAGGAGCACCAAGCAATCCTCGTCCACCTGAAGGGACAGCCTGCGCGGTCCACGAGGCGCATCATAAAGAGGCTGAACGAGGAGCTCAATCTTCCCGTCGTCATCTTCACCGACGGCGACCCCTGGTCTTACCGGATCTACGCCTCCGTCGCCTACGGCGCCATCAAGAGCGCCCACCTCTCCGACTACCTGGTGACCCCGGCGGCCCAGTTTCTGGGGGTCCAGCCGACGGACATCGTCAACTACGACCTCTCGACCGACAAGCTGACCGACCAGGACCTCCAGGCCCTCCGTAGCGAGCTGACGGACCCGAGGTTCGCCACCGACTACTGGAAGGAGCAGATCCAGCTGCAGTTGAAGCTCTCGAAGAAGGCTGAGCAGCAGGCCTTCGCCGGTAAGGGGCTCGACTTCGTGACGAGGGTCTACCTCCCCGAGAGGCTCTCGGAGATGGGGATGATCTAGGGGTCCCGGCGGGGCGAAATTTTATATATTTTTGAGCGGTCCTCCGGTCGTGGTCATCGACTTTCACTCTCACATCTACGCCGACGATATGGCCCCCAAGGCGATCGCCTCCGTCAAGAGGAGGATGGGGGTGAGGGTGCCGGGCCTGGGGACCGTCTCAGACCTCAAGGACTCCATGGCGAAAGCAGGCGTCGAAAGATCCGTCATCCTCCCCCTCGCTCCCCTCCCAAAGCACGTCCGGCCGGCGAACGACTTCTTCCTTTCGGCCGCCGACGGAAACGGCCTCGTCCCCTTCGGGGCGATCCACCCCTTTCAAGCAGACCTCGAGGATGAGCTCGACCGGCTCCTGGCGGCTGGCGTCCGGGGGGTGAAGGCCGTCCCCTTCCTCCAGAGTTTCTACCCTGACGATCCCCGGTGCGACCGGCTCTATGAGGCGGTGGCCGAGCGGGGGATGGTCCTCCTCTTTCACGCCGGAAAGGTCCCCGAGGACCTCCCGGAGTTCTTCGGCACCCCCGACCGGTTTGCCCGGATGGCGAAGCGCCACCCCGACCTCGTCGTCGTCCTGGCTCATCTGGGCGGGTGGGAGATGTGGTCCGCCGTCCGCGAATACCTCATCCCGGCGGAGGAGAACGTCTACTTCGATACCGCCTACATCTCGCCTAGTCTGACCATAGAGGAGGCGGGCGATCTGATAAGCGATATCGGCGCCGACCGGGTCCTCTTCGGGACCGACTACCCCTGGACCGACCAGGCGGAGGAGATAGAGTTCGTCGAGGGGATGGACCTCTCAGACCGGGATAAGAGGCTGATCCTCTCAGAGAACGCCCGAAGGCTCCTCTTCCCCTGAGCCAACTTTTTTAACGGATCAGTATGGTGATAAGAGCATGAAGCGCGATCTGATGGAGATTCTGGCCTGCCCGGTCTGTAAGGGGGATCTGGACCTCGCGGTCTTCGAGGAGAAGGATGAGGAGATCCTGACGGGTAAGCTCTGCTGCAGGGGCTGCGGCGAGTCCTATCCCATCGAGGACGGGATACCGAATATGCTCCCGCCGGAGCTGCGGGAGGAGATGGCCCGCTAGGCGGTCCAGAGGTCCTCCGCGTCGGTCGCATCAGCCGTCCATGGGAGCCGTCTCTTCAGTAGCCAGAATCCTCCTCCTTTTCAGATCCCCGTTCAAAAGATCTCTCCAAATTCCCTTTTATTCTGATCGTCACTCTTATGTAGGGACGAAAACCCTTCCCGGATACGTGATAAGCGCAAGATACATCGTCGTTACGGGCGGGGTGATGAGCGGCCTGGGCAAGGGGATCACCGCCGCCTCCATCGGTCGGATGTTGATGGAGAGGGGCTACAAGGTCACCGCCATCAAGATCGACCCCTACATAAACATCGATGCGGGGCTGATGAGCCCCTTCCAGCACGGCGAGGTCTTCGTCCTGAAGGACGGGGGGGAGGTGGACCTGGACCTCGGCAACTACGAGCGATTTTTGGACGTGGAGCTGACCCGCGACCACAACATCACCACCGGGAAGGTCTACAAGACGGTCATCGAGAAGGAGCGGCGGGGCGAGTACCTGGGCAAAACCGTCCAGATCATCCCCCACGTCACCAACGAGATCAAGGACCGGATAAGGAGGGTCGCCCAGGAGAGCGGCTGCGAAGTCTGCGTCATCGAGGTCGGCGGGACCGTCGGGGACATTGAGGGGATGCCCTTCCTGGAGGCAATGAGGCAGCTGAGAAACGAAGAGATGGGCAACATCGCCTTCGTCCACGTAACCCTCGCCCCCACCACCACCGACGGCGAGCAGAAGACGAAGCCGACCCAGCACAGCGTCAAGGAGATGAGGGCGCTGGGCCTTCACCCCGACATCGTCTCTGTCAGGTGCACAAAGCCCCTGCGGGAGGAGACGAAGTCGAAGATCTCCCTATTCTGCGACGTCCCCGTCGAGGGGGTCGTCTCCAACCACGACGTCGACGACGTCTACAAAGTCCCCCTCCTCCTGGAGGAGCAGAGGACGCCGCTGTACCTGATGAAGATGCTCAGGCTCTATCCCCTGGAGCACAGGACCGACTGGGTCGAGCTGATCGAGAAGATGGTTTCGATCAGGGACTCGGTCAAGATGGCGATCGTCGGCAAGTACACCGCCGGGTCGCAAGGCACGACCCACATGGAGGATACGTACCTATCGATCCGCGAGGCCCTCAAGCACGCCGGGATCGAGGCTGGCGCCTGGCCGAAGATCACCTGGATCGACGCCGAGGATCTGGAGAAGAACCCGGCGGGAGCGGCGGAGGTCCTGGAAGAGTTCGACGGGATCCTCGTCCCCGGCGGCTTCGGCCCCCGGGGGACCGCAGGCAAGATGGCAGCGATAAAATACGCCCGGGAAAACGCCATCCCCTATCTGGGGATCTGCTTTGGGATGCAATTGGCCGTCGTCGAGTTTTGCTGCCACGTCCTGGGCCTTGCCGCCGCCAGCTCCACCGAGTTCGGCGAGACCCCCCACCCGGTTATCACCATCCTCCCCGAGCAGGAGGGGGTGGAGGATATGGGGGCGACGATGCGCCTCGGCGACTACGAGGCGAAGCTGCGGGAGGGGTCCCTCGCCGAGGAGATCTACGGCAGCCTCAAGATAGTCGAGCGCCACCGCCACCGCTACGAAGTGAACCCCGAGTACATACCCAGGATCGAGGAGAAGGGGATGATCTTTTCGGGGAAGAACAGAAACCGGATGGAGATCGCCGAGATCCCCGGCCACCCCTTCTTCTTCGCCACCCAGTTCCACCCCGAGATGAAGTCGAGGCCCGGCCGCCCCTCGCCCCCGTTCCTGGCATTTGTAAGGGCGATGAGGGAGCGGGCGGGGAGGCGGGGGTAAGGGGCGAAAAATCGATAGGCAGCGCCGCTGTGGCCGGCGGCGCGGGAAATATTTTTGGCTCGCCCCGTGAGCAGCACCACTCCGAACTTGTAGATCCAAAAACCGATTGGTTTATGTAAGGAATTTACTGAGTTGATATCATGATAGATCCTCTGGTTTCGCTGGCATTTTCCGTTCAGTCCAACAAGGGCGTATACGCCCTTCTGCTGGGTTCGGGCGTCTCTAGCTCTGCTCAAATTCCGACGGGTTGGGATATCGTTTTGGATCTTATAAGAAAGCTGGCGATTCTAGAAGGTGAAGATTGTGAACCCGATCCTGCTGCCTGGTACAATGACAAATCTGGAGAATATCCAGATTACTCTAAGCTGCTCAGCCAGGTTGTTTATTCTGCACCCGAACGCCGTGAACTGCTTAGATCTTATTTTGAACCCACTGAGGAGGAACGGGAAGAAGGATTAAAATTATCCACAGAAGCCCATCAAGCCATAGCGGATCTCGTTGCAAGTGGTTATATTAGAGTAATTATTACGACAAATTTCGATCGGCTTTTAGAAAATGCCCTTGGGAGTAGGGGGACCGCACCTATAGTTATAAACACAGAAGAAGCTGCAACAGGAGTATTACCACTAATTACACATTCTACAGAATGTATTATTGTCAAAGTTAATGGGGATTACCTGGACCCCCAGACCAAGAATACGGCTGATGAGCTAAAACATTACCCAGAACCTATAAAGAGGCTCTTAGATCGTATATTCGACGAGTTTGGACTGATAGTTTGCGGTTGGTCAGGAGATTCGGATATCGCTCTTCGCGCCTCACTAGAAAAATGCAGTAATCATAGATTTACAACCTACTGGATGGACATAAGGGAGCCAACAGAAAATATAAATAATATCATAAAATTACGGCGAGGAAAATTCATCCATATTCAAAATGCAGATAGATTTTTTGGTGAACTGGCTGAAAAAGTATTTGCTTTAGAAGAATATTCTAAGCCTCACCCCCTCTCTGTAAAGGCATTAGTAGCCCAAGTTAAAAAATACCTCGTCGATGAAAGTTACGAGATTCGCCTTCACGATCTAATGAACCAAGAATTTGAGAGGTTTTCTGCAGAGTTATCAGACGACGAGAAGTTTCCTGTAAAAGACATTTCTAGGGACAAATTCGAAGAGGAATTCAGAAGACAATTAGAACTTTACGAATCTATCACAGAACCGATTTTGTCGATGATGATCACCGGATGTTACTGGGGCAAAAAATCGCATAATTATATTTGGATTAAATATCTTGAAAAACTTGTGAATTACCACAGAAGACAGTATTATCCTAAATCTCATACAAAAATTCGTCATATTAGTGAGGAGTATGATATCAACAGCAAAGAAGCACTTCTAAGGTTGAAGCTGTACCCTGCACTTCTTCTCCTTTATGGTGGTGGTATTGCGTCCATTGCCGCTGGAAAATACGATTTTTTGTCTAACCTTGCGGCAAAGAAAATATCCTATAATGATAATGAGATTCATTCATTACTTATGAATTTGGGTAAGTTAGACGTTATTAATTCTGATCTTCAAAAACAATTATCTGGTCAGGATGATAGCTGCATTTGGCTATCGGATCACCTTTTGACCATACTTAAAAAGCAATTCAGTGAATCGATATATTTCGATACAAACTTAGAGAGATATTTTGATCGTTTAGAGTATTTAATGATTCTCATACGTTATAACACACTAAAAAATAATATTAAAATCAAAAACGAATTAAAATGTACGCGTTTCTTCGAATATTGGGATCCAGAAAATTCAGAAAAGATAGAGATAATAGAAGACATAAAATCGGAGGTATTACGTGAAGGTAAGAACTGGCCACCAGTACAGTCAGGTCTTTTTGAGGGCTCAACTAAAGCAGTTATACATGCAGGAGATTTGGTTATGGATTTGATAAACAGGATGGTAGAATCTGGTGAAAAATTTTAAAGTCAATCAGATTATAGGCCCTTCAAGCTAGAAACCTCCCCAGATGAAAACTTCAACGCGATCCAGTTGTTCGCCCCACAACCTTCCTGATAAACTTTTGCTGAAACTTATTTCTTCCAACATCCCATAAAACCCTCTCTCGAAGTCCCTCTCATGACCGACCAGAAAAGCCCCAGCCATTCCTTCCCGCGGATCGAATCGATCAGGATCAAGAACCTCCGGGCGCTCTGCGACCTGGAGAGTAAGCCCCTCGCCCCCCTCTCCGCCCTCCTAGGCGCGAGCAGCAGCGGCGAATCCCACCTCTTTTAGCGCCGCGCCGGGCCTACCTCACCCCTTCCTCTGCCAGCGGCCGAAGGCGGATATGAAGATGATGTTTGCCCCGACGCATATCCCGCCGGCGAGAAGGGCGGTCAACACCGGCGATAGCTCCATCATCTCGCCGACGGCGCTTGCGAGGATGACGGCGATGGCGATCGTCACGGCGAGCCTGATGATGCGAATGGACCTGGTCTCTTCCATGGGCAGAGCCATCTCCTCTCATCTGTAAAAAAGGCTTTGCAGGGGCGCCTCTCTTTCGAGCCTGCCTTCCGGCGGCGGATGGTGCCAGCCGCGGGGAAGAAAACCAGGGGCTTTCCGGTTCAGGGGAGGGCGTATCGCCGTCCCCTGAACCGGTTGTCTGCCGACCGTCTTTTGCCGCCCTGAAAGAAGCCTGTAAAGGCCTTTACGCCGCGATCAGGCGATGTCGAACCGGTCGAGGTTCATGACCTTGTTCCAGGCAGCAACAAAGTCGGAGAGGAACTTCTCCAGGGAGTCCATAGATCCGTAGACCTCTGCGATCGCCCGCAGCTGGGAGTTCGAACCGAAGATCAGGTCGACCCGGGTTGCGGTCCACTTCAGCTCGCCCGTAGCCCGATCCCGACCCTCGAAGACCCCATCGTCTTTTGCGGCCGGCTTCCACTCCGTCCTCATGTCGAGGAGGTTTGCGAAGAAGTCGTTGGTGAGGGCCTCTGGCCGCCGGGTGAAGACGCCGTGACGGGACCCGCCATAGTTGGCGCCCAAGACGCGCATCCCGCCGACAAGGACCGTCATCTCAGGAGCGGTCAGCGTCAGAAGCTGGGCCCGGTCGACGAGCAGCTCCTCTGCCGATACGGCGTACTTGGTCTTGAGGTAGTTTCTAAAGCCGTCTGCAGCCGGTTCGAGGACGGTGAAGGACGCCGCATCGGTCTGCTCCTCCGATCCATCCGTCCGGCCCGGAGTGAAGGGAACGGTCAGATCGGTGCCGGCGTTCTTTGCTGCCTCCTCGACGGCTCCGCACCCGCCCAGGACGATCAGGTCGGCGAGGGAGACCTTCTTTCCGCCGGACTGGGCGCTGTTGAAGGCGCTCTGGATGCCTTCCAGGGTCTTGAGGACCTTCGACAGTTGAATCGGCTGGTTCGCCTCCCAGTCCTTCTGCGGCGAGAGGCGAATGCGTGCGCCGTTGGCACCGCCGCGCTTGTCGGAGCCGCGGAAGGTCGACGCCGACGCCCAGGCGGTGGAGACCAGTTGGGAGACAGACAGCCCCGAGGCGAGGATCTTGGCCTTGAGGTCTGCTATGTCGGCCGCGTCGATCAGCTCGTGATCAACTTCGGGCACCGGGTCCTGCCAGATCAGCTCCTCCGCCGGGACCTCCGGACCGAGATAGCGGGAGCGGGGGCCCATGTCGCGGTGGGTCAGCTTGAACCACGCCCGGGCGAAGGCGTCGGCGAACTCCTCGGGATTTTCGAGGAATCGGCGCGCTATCGGCTCGTAGATCGGGTCGTAGCGCAGCGATAGATCCGCCGTGGTCATCATCGGCCGGTGCTTCTTCGAGGGGTCGTGGGCGTCGACGACCATATCCTCCTCGGCTACGTCCCTGGCCACCCACTGATGCGCTCCCGCCGGGCTCTTGACCAGCTCCCACTCGTATTTGAACATCACCTTCAGATAGCCCATGTCCCATCTGGTCGGGTTCGGCTTCCAGGCTCCTTCCAGGCCGCTGCTGATCGTGTCCCCGGCCTTGCCGCTGCCGAAGCTGCTCTTCCAGCCGAGCCCCTGCTCTTCGATGGGGGCGGCCTCGGGCTCCGGACCGACATGGGTCGCGGGCCCAGCGCCATGGCACTTGCCGAAGGTGTGCCCGCCTGCGACGAGGGCGACGGTCTCTTCGTCGTTCATCGCCATCCGCGCGAAGGTCTCCCGGACGTCACGACCGGAGGCGACCCGATCCGGGTTGGCGTTCGGCCCCTCCGGGTTGACGTAGATCAGGCCCATCTGGACGGCAGCCAGGGGGTTCTCGAGATCCCGGTCGCCGGAGTATCGCTTGTCGCCGAGCCACTCGTCCTCAGAGCCCCAATAGATATCCTCTTGCGGCTCCCAGACGTCCTCGCGGCCGCCGCCGAAGCCGAAGGTCTTGAAGCCCATCGACTCAAGGGCGCAGTTGCCGGCGAGGATCATCAGGTCGGCCCAGGAGATTTTCCTGCCGTATTTCTGCTTGATCGGCCAGAGGAGCCGGCGCGCCTTGTCGAGGTTCACGTTGTCCGGCCAGCTGTTGAGGGGCGCCAGGCGTTGAGAGCCGGACCCTGCTCCCCCGCGGCCGTCGCCCATGCGGTAGGTGCCCGCGCTATGCCACGCCATCCGGATGAAGAGGGGCCCGTAGTGACCCCAGTCGGCCGGCCACCAGTCCTGGGAATCGGTCATCAGCTCATAGAGGTCCTTCTTCAGGGCCGCCAGGTCTAGCTTCTCGAACTCCTCGGCGTAGTTGAACGCCTCGCCCATGGGGTTGCTTTTGGCAGAGTGCTGGTGTAGAATCTTTAGGTTCACCTGGTTCGGCCACCAGTCACGATTCGACGTGCCTATGCCGGCCATGCGCTGGTGAGCCCCGCCCGTTATCGGATGCTTGCTATCCTCATTCATAATCTTCACTCCTTTCATGGTCTGGATCGGTTTTCATCACCACTATGAATCATCAGGCGGAACCTATTGAGCTTCCGCCGTTATAGTCCCGGACCCCCTGGGGTGGATGGCCCTCTCGGAGATCCTCCCCCGGTCGAAGTGGTCACCCTTCTCAAGGGCGACCTTCTCAATGAACCGGATGTCCTGTAGCAGGGTTGAAGCTCCGTCGCCGACGGCCAGGGGGTTGTAGTCGTCGGCTTTCGGGCGGCCCTGGTCAGTGGTCATCTTATCTCCGGTCATTTGGACGCCTCACAAACTGGTTGGAGATCCTTCGCTATTACTTGGCATAGGTTTATTTAAGACTGCTTATTAGTTAGTAATCGCCATGGCTGAATCAGGAGATCAAGAGTCGTCGATAATCAAGACGTTCCGCAACAGCGGATATAGAGCAACGCCCCAGAGGATAGCTATAAGCAGGTATATCCTCAGCAGTCATGAACACCCCACAGCCCAGAAGGTCTATAGCGAAGTCAAGAAGAACCATCCGACGGTCAGCCTTGCGACGATCTACACCACAATAAAAATTCTAGAAGAAATAGGCATGATCCAGGAGTTCAACCATCCTCAGAGCGAGACGAGATTGGATCCAAATATGAAGCCCCACTTACATCTGATCTGTTCGCGATGCGAGACCATCAGCGACTGGTTGGACTCTGGAATGGAGGAATTCATAGCCAAGGTCTCCGCAGAGGCGAATTTTGTCGTGACCGGGCTACGATTCGATTTGAAAGGGATCTGCAACAGCTGCAAAGATGATGGAGTGGGTGGAGGGTCAATGACCGCTGCCGGAGAATTATCCAGGACCAAGGATGCTGACGACTCGACTATTCAGGTTTAGCATGGCGGATTCTTTAGTTCTTATAAGGCTGGACGGACCGGGGGAGACGGCTTCGATCAGCACCCAGACCCGGCTTTGGATCTGTCCTCCAGTTCATCGATGAATTCTGCGGTGTATGGGGGCCAACGCCGGCCGTACGATCCCGGCGCCCAAAAATTATGCGGGGAATGGGATTTTCGCACGTTTTTACTGGTAATACATGACGACTCTTGATTTGCTTTAGAGGGAGATCTATCGCGATATAGATAGGATATAATCCAGTATTAAATTATAATTCAATAGCCATAGAAAGATTCCAAACTCCCAAATACCGATCGTTCAAAATTGGGTGCCGATTAAGTCCTATATTTTGTTACGCTCTTTTTTCGGGCGTTTAGGGGTTTTATTATCAATTGAGCTGCAACAAATATGCCTGCCCAAAATGTTACCCACAAGCCCAAAATTCCACGTATAGCGGTATCTGCGATGTTGACTAACGGAACCGTGGACACGACAATATCTCTAATTTCGAGAATGATGTCGGGCACATGACCATAGTTTCCACTCGCCAGGAGGTAATTCACAGTAACTTCTGCAGCATACGCTGTAACGATCCCTCCGCCGATCATCAGGCAAGCAATAGTGGAGATGCATAATAAGCGAACCCATCTCCCTAAGGTTATTTTGACCACCTTATACCTCCTTAATGCGTATTCACATGTAATAACTGCTATTTAACATTTTCTTCTAGCCGTCAGATTTAGATATATTTCTGACTCTTTGTATATAATTTGTATATAAGTTCATATATTATTAATCATCTCCGAATAAAGCAGACTCATTTATTATAGACTTTATTTTATGGTCCTGGCTGATATACCATATGTTTTCGAACACATCTTCTAACGCTTCTATAAAATATTGATCGTCTGTATATAAACCAACTCTATTTCCTACGGTGCCTCTGTCTTTAACCAGAAAGAGCAGTCTCTTATATCCAGACTTATTTTCAGTTATCAGGAATGGAACCCCACAAAAGTAATATTCATGGATCATTACCTT
Source organism: Methanothrix harundinacea (assembly GCA_002506535.1). Taxonomy (GTDB): domain Archaea; phylum Halobacteriota; class Methanosarcinia; order Methanotrichales; family Methanotrichaceae; genus Methanocrinis; species Methanocrinis harundinacea_B. The sequence goes on along the minus strand of DAXT01000004.1, from coordinate 59,138 downwards.
TTTTTCCCCTGCAAGATCTGCTAAGCTTGTGTAATTTCTTATATATTCCTCCTTGTACTCGCTTATAAACTCCGATTTCAATTTTAAAATGTTGGATATGCCATATGGTAAGTCGTCCAGTGCACGTTTGAAATTGTCTAAAGCATTCTTTTCAGGAGCAATAACTATTCGGTAATCAAATTTTGAAATTTCTGATTTAATGCTCTTAATAAATTGCTCATTGATAGAGTCTTTCGCGTAATGTATTATGCCCAAAGATGTTGAAACACATTTAATCTTGATGATTTCATCTGAATTTACATATTGGCCACATGAATCGATCGAGATTAAATCTCCGTTGTTAGATCGTGGTTTACCAAACATTTGCTTTTTAATAAACTCCTCTTTTTTCTTTTCTGCCTTAATTGTTGGCATTGAGATAAATCTAGAGGGAAATTTATCAGATACGCATAAATGTGATCTGATTGTTGGAGATAAATTTGATAAGTACCACTCTCCGACAGTCGCAATACAAATTGATCCGATAAAAGCTATTATAATCATCGGCGTACCATCGGATGAATCGACAATCACATCAAAATATGCTATTACTAAACTAACGAAATTAATAATTATATTGAATATACTTTGGATGCCGATTTCACGTCCTAAAGTATCAAACCCTGCACCATTTATAGATACACTTTTCAAAATAATATAAGTAATTGGAGAAACTAATAAAGCCGTATAATGCAATCTTCCGTAAAAACTTCCCTCCATTTTTGTTATTATTCTCCCTATGTACATTAAGGCTAATCCGAGCAGAGCAAATGCCTCTTTGGAGATTATCTGATGCGGTTGGAAAAATATAAATATGCAAAGAAAAACAAGTAATCCCAAAAAATATGCGATCCATAGATCTGCCAATTCTACATAATCCACTTCCTTAATATGACTCAAGGTAAATGAAGTCTTTGTCAATCTTCTCAATGTTACATCGTATAAAAAACCATTTAAAAGTGCATAAAATAAAATAGTAAAAATTAGAGCTGCGATAATATTCGAAAAAATACCAAAAAAAATCTCCAAGATTAAGGAAGAAAATAGTAATAGAATTCAATAATACAGATGATATTAAAACTATAAAGAAAATCCCAATAAAGGGGATCACATTTTTATTCAAGACCACTCAATATCACCTTTGGTTTTCATGGTCGTTCTTGATACATCTTATATGAAGTCCGTTCTTAATACAACATACTTAAACGTTTGCTTCATCGAAGAAATTAAAGATTTTTTTAATATTCAAAAATAAGAATTATAACTTAATGCTATTCATCTCTCATTTTGGAGATATCTCGTATTCTAGCTCCGGTAAGGATGCGTCACCTGAACCCATCAGGATGCCTCGTAATGCTTATAATTTCCCGCCAGAGAAATCCCCTATGCGCTCCTCAAGATAATCACAGTGGGGGCATCGTGGCGGTTGCTCCGACTCCAGGGCTTCCAGCCGCCTCTTAAGGTCGCTCTTCATCCTCACCGAATCCCAGCCGCCCGTTGATCATCTCATTTATCCGAGGAGCAAACTCGACATTTTCATCTAACGGCTTCTCAGCAGCCCAGACCACAAAGTCTCGCAACGTTGCGATCTGTCGCGGTGGTGGATTCAGTATCTCTTCCAGCCGGGCAACTCGCCCCTCAAAGTTCCGCGTCATAGTCAGCCCAAATCGTCGCCGCCTGCCTTCCCAACGTCTCCATAGCGGTCTCTCCCGGTAAAGCCCCGATCGCTGTAATAAATCTGTCTCGTCAGTATAGATCCATGGGGTCAGAGGTTCAAGACTCTTAACCAGTTTGGTCTAGGGCGTTCTCTATGATCTCGCTCACGAGAATTGACAGAGAGAAGCCGGCCTCTGATGCCTGCTTATACTACCTCTTTTATTGTCTGAGGAAAGAAGATGGAGATAGACTTAACGAGACTTTCCAGGCTTAACTAAGGAAACCCGCTAATTAAGTCGACTCAATTATATGTATTTCTACTGGTAATAAAGTGCGGGGAACGGGATTCGAACCCGCGAACTCCTGCGAGACGGGATCTTAAGTCCCGCGCCTTTGGCCACTTGGCAACCCCCGCCCTGGCATCGATGCAAAACCGGGATGCTCCTTCCCCTGATATCGGTCGCACCCCTCCGAAGAGAGTTGAGGCGAGATGGATAAATAGTTTGCCGACGCCTCCGCTGCCGGCTCTCCCCCCCGGAGACGCTCCTGGCGCAGACGGCCTTGAGGGGCCGGGAGCGAAACCTTCTCCTAGGATCGGGGGTATCCCTCTTCTCCGATGAGATCGAAACCTCTCCTGGCTTTTCTGATCCTCGGAGTCCTTCTCTTATCGACCTCGCCATCGAGGGGTTCCATCCTCCCCGTGGGGCTCGACTCCCCCTACATCGTCGAGGTCGACCTCTCGGGATCGGCCCTGACCGTCGTCCCGAGGCCCGGAGAGGTGAAGGAGGGGTACATCTCCTGGGGGACGACCCTCCTGGACCCGGCCTCGGGGGCCGAGGGGTACGTAGCGGTCCTCAGCTTCTCCGCCCCCATATCCACAAACTCCCTCGCCCCCGTCCTCAAGGCGTCGATGGAGGTGAACTGCGTCGGGGTGAAGGTCGAGGCCGACGACGGCGGACATATCGGGAAAGGCCTCCTATCCAGGAGCGCGATGACCTCCTGGGGGGCGATATATCCGATAGAGGCGGAGGGGGAGGCGGTCGGATCCTTCGGGATGGTCGTCGCAGGCTTTCGAGACGAGGGGCTGAATGAACAGCTGGCGAGGTCGGCGAGGTTCGGCCTCCGATCAGGGGTCCGGCAACAACTCCCCGGATCCCCCATCGTCTTGGCGGAGGGGTCCATGGGTGCCGAGATCGGCGTCTATGATCTTATGGTGGTTAACTTCTGGTCGGCGAGGTGCAGCTACTGCAGGCGCCTCGCCCCCGTCCTCGAGGAGCTGGCGGAGGAGTACAGGGGGGGGGCCGTCTTCGGGATGGCGAATATGGAGGAGAACCCGTCGCTCTGGGATGAATATGATATAAGGGCGGTGCCGACGGTGATAATATTCAAGGACGGGACCGCCGTCGAAAAGATATCAGGATTGATCCCGAAATCAGACCTGAAGGTTTTGATCGATGGGCACCTCTGAGCCGAAAGGCTTCGATCTCCCATCTGATATCGAAGGTCAGGAGATCCCTGCCAGTCCTGCGTAGATGTTCCAGGCGCCAAAAGCGACGAAGTTGACGGCTATCGCCCCCAGCATGAGCCCCATGATCCTGGTCATAACCAGGATCCCCGTCAGCCCCAGGATCTGGCCGACGTACTCCGAGGACCTGAGGATCAGGTAGGTGGCGGCGAAGGTCGCCGTTATGGCGAGGAAGACGGCGACCTTCTCGGCGGGGCCCGGCGCCGTCCCCATCAGGACGATGACGGTGGTGATCGCCCCCGGTCCCGTCAATAACGGCGTCGCCAGGGGGAAGATCGATACGTCTTCGCGGTCCCCGGCGTCGGCCAGCTCCGCCTCCGTCACCTTCCTCTTTGGCCGGGCCTTCAGCATGTCGATGGCCATGATGAAGAGGAGGATCCCGCCGGCGACCCGGAGGGCGTCGATCGTCGTCCCGAAGAACCGGAGGACGAGGTCTCCGGTGAGGGCGAAGAGGATGGCGATGAAGAAGGCGACGGAGGCTGCCCTGAGGGATATCCTCGCCCTCTCCCCGGCGGAGGCCTCGGGGGTGAGGGAGATGAAGACGATCGTCGCCTCCACGGGGTTGACTATGATGAAGACCGAGGCGAAGGCGAAGAAGAAGTAAGCGATATGGCTTTCAACCCCGATCATCGACGTCATCTCCATAGAGACCTTTCAACAACTACGTCCCGAACAAGGACCGAACCAAACCAACCCAAACCGAACCCCGATCGGGACGTAACTCCGCCGGGACGAAACCGGCCGAGGAGGGGCGGAAGGGGCTGGGCCGGACCCGCGGATACCGATGGAGCCACCAGATCCCGCCCTTCTCAGGATAGGCGCGGCGCCTTGGCTTCGTTCTCCCTATCGTCCTCGCCGATCGTCTTTCCCATCCTCCCCAGGAGGAAGAGGAAGGCGGTCATCGACCACCCGGCGAGGAGGGCGTTCTTGCCGTCCCTCTTCTTATTGGCGAGGAGGGCGGTGGCGAGCCCCGCTATCGCCGAGACGAGGTACTCGGGGGCATCGCTCAATAGGTGGCCCAGGGGGTCTGCCTCGGCGTCGGCGATGTCCCGGTGGAGGACCCACCGGTCGGAGAACTCGTGAACGTGGGACCCCGCCGGCCCCCGGAGCTGCCGGACCGAGCCGGGGACCGTCTCCCCCAGGATCGTCTCCCGAAAGCAGCTCGGGAGCTTCGGGTACTCTTCCTTCTTGAGGACGTACTTCCTGTGATGGGGCAGCGTCTCTATCCACCGGCAGAACCCGCGGCAAGGCTCGCTGCATCTCATGGTGATATCTACGACCTCTCAGCTTAAATAGCTGGCTGATATCGGCCGAAACCTGATCTTTAAGACCTTCGGGGCCTCGGGGCCTCTGATCTCACCAGTACCGGGCCAGCTTCTCCCTCACCCCTTCCAGGGGTTCGTCGACCTTTCGTGATCCGATGATCCCGGCGGGGATGGCGTCGAGGATCGCTCCGATGTAATCTCTCTTCGCCGCCATCAGCTCGCCGACATCGGCACCAGCTATCCCGGCCAGGAGCCTCTCCGCCGCCTCCCGCGACCGGGCGATGGACGTTTTCAGCTTGTTTCTGGCATCCTCGGGATCGACAGCTCCGGCGTCGCCGTCGGTCCGGAGCCGGTGAAGAAGGCCGGCGAGGTCGTCGACCGCCTCCGCAAGCTGGCCGAAGGCGTTGGTCTCAGCGTCGCACCTCCCGCCGTGGGTCTCGGCGTAGCCGCAGCCCTCGCAGCGGTTGCCGCCAGAGTGCTGGACGCAGAAGGGGCAGGTCTCGGGCCGGAGGGGGAGGGAGGCGAGGAGGAACATCGATAGGGCGAGGGCGAAGCGGCGTCCGTCCCCGGCGGTCCTCACTTTCTCGAGCCCTCCATCGAGCAGGTCCAGCTGCTTCAGAAAGATGCGGCATCTGGCGGCTATGGCCCCCTTCGCCCCGTCGAGGGAGTCGCCGTCGATCGACGCGGCGGCCCTCTCAAGCCTCGCCAGCCGCACCTCATCTCCGGGGATCGTCATCGAAAGACCCCTTCGGATCCTGAGGTGAAAGCCCTTCCGGGCCGTCCTCTTCTCCCACGAGCCCATCTCCTTCGAGCCCACCGCGGAAGAGACCTCATCCGGATCCGCCCCGCTGCGGCGGTCCTGCGGTCCGGCGCCTCTTCCCGAGGGGAAGACGGCCTTGCGGCCGGCACGTTCATTATTATTTTTAATCATCAGAGGGCGGGAAGACCTTCTGAGGGGGTTGACGATCGCGGGAGTGTTGGATTTATCAATCCTCCGATCATCAATAATTGGCTTTTTGACCCGAGGAGGTGATGTATCATGGCGATAATAGTGCCCAAAGGAACCGGCCCGCAGGCCGAGAAGAGGCCTGAGGAAGATAAGGCGAAGGCTGGAAAGGGATCTGATATCATCGACATTGAAGAGGAGTACCCCATCAGCTTCACCGAGGCGGCGCCCCTCCCGGCCGCTCATTTTTCCTGTCAGCTTTTCGATCGGGTCTTCATCCCCCTGGCGATCTCGGGCCGATGGCACGCAACCGACAGCACAGAACTTAATTATCTGGACTGAGATAGGTTCAGCAGCGAGGTCGGCATAGATGGCGGTTCCAGATTTCCAGAGCGTGATGCTTCCGCTCCTCAAGGTCTTGGGAGACGGAGAAGAGCACAGCCTTCACGAGGTCATTGAGACCTTGGCAGATCAGTTTGCGCTTACCGACGAAGAGAGGCGGGAGCTCCTTCCCAGCGGACGGCAGGCGAAGCTCGCAAACAGAATAGGCTGGGCCAGGACCTACATGAAGAAGGCGGGCCTTTTGGAGAGCACCGGCAGGGGAAAGTTCCGGATAAACGATAGAGGTCTTGACGTCTTGAAAGAGAACCCCCTTGAGATCAACGTCAAGTATCTGGAGCAATTTCCCGAATTTCTGGAATTTAGGGATGGGTCCACCAGAGATGCCAACAGCGATCTTAAGGATGATGCCGCTGACAAGATAAAAACCCCCGAAGAGATCTTGGAAGCAGGCTACCAGAACCTGAGGGGGGACCTTGCCCTGGATCTTCTGGACCGGATAATGGTGTGCTCTCCTGAGTTCTTCGAGAAGCTGGTGGTCGACCTGCTGGTGGCGATGGGCTACGGCGGCTCCCGAAGGGACGCAGGAGAAGCCGTCGGGAGGAGCGGCGACGGCGGCATCGACGGGATCATCAAGGAGGATAAGCTCGGCCTTGACGCCGTCTACATCCAGGCCAAGAGGTGGGAGGGGACGGTGGGAAGGCCCGCGGTCCAGGCATTCGCCGGAAGCCTGATGGGTAACCGGGCAGGAAAGGGAGTACTGATCACGACATCCCAGTTCACAAAAGAGGCGAGCGATTACGTCAAGGCGATCCAGCAACCGAAGATCGTCCTGATCGGTGGTGAACAGCTCGCTCAGTTTATGATCGACCATGACATCGGCGTTGCTGACGTCGCAACTTATAGGGTGAAAAGGGTAGATCTGGACTATTTTGGGGTGGAGTGATCCGCCTCTTCGCCCAGCTCTTGCGGCGATAGAATTTCAGGCAAATCATTTTTGATCAGGTTCGCCATACCTTCTCAATTCAACTGCGGTGCGGCGGATTTAGCTTTCAGTTCCCCGAAGATCGTGGTCTGGGGGTTCAGATCCCCCCGATTCCCCAAGACCAGATCAATATATCAGAATTTATACATAGTCAAATGCATGCCCACCAAGACCATCTCCCTCCGGCCGGAGACGTACGAGGCGCTGAAGAGGATGAAGCAAGAGGGCGAGAGCTACAGCGACGTCATCGATAGGCTCCTTCTGGGGGATCGGATCAACCTCGCCGACTACTTCGGCGCCATAAAAGACGAAGATCTCCTGAGGGGGCTTACAGAGGACTCGGAGAAGATCCGGGGGTCTTCCGTCCATAGACCGCGACTTTAAAGAGGGGTCTTGAGACCTTCCGAAGATCCTGCTGGGACGGTCACATTGGGACGGTCACATTGGGGCGTTCACATCTTCGCCGCCGCCTTGGCGGCGATGAACTCCCGGATCAGCTTCGCCCCCAAAGCCGCCGTCTGGCCGCCGTCGAAGGCGGGGGCGATCTCGCAGACGTCGAGGCCGACGGCCTTTGGCGCCACCTTCTCGACGATGCGCCGGACGTCCCAGGAGGATAGGCCGAAGGGCTCGGGGTTTCCGACCCCCGGAGCGTAGGAGGGATCGATCCCGTCGAAGTCGATGGAGAGGTAGATCTCGTCACACCCTACAGCCGCCAGGGCGTCATTGAGGACCGCCTCGATCCCCCGCTCCCGGACCTCGTCGCTGGTGTAGTAGCTGATCCCCCGCTCCTCGGCGAGGATGTACTCCTTCAGGTCCCCGGACCTTATCCCGATGGAGGCGTAGCCGGCCACCCCGTCGGTCTGGAGGATCTCGCCGCTGGCGCAGGCGTGGCTGTACTTCGTTCCGCCGTACTCATCCCGCAGGTCGAGGTGGGCGTCGAGGACGATGACGCCGATGCCGCCTTTGTCGGCGCAGCTCTCGCCGCGCCTACGCCGGGCCACCTCGGCGACGATCGGCGGGGTGATGGAATGCTCGCCTCCGATGAATATCGGCGTCGCCCCCCCGGGTATGAAGGCGAAGGACTCCTGGATCGTCTCTCTCGCGTAGGCGGGGTCGGCGCCCAGGTCGAGGTCTCCGAGGTCGGCGACGTTGATATCCCGGAAATCGATCCGGTGGCGGTGGACGTAGGTCTCGAAGTTGTAAGATGCGCGCCTGACGGCTCCGGGGCCGTCCCGGGTCCCGGGCCGGAAGGAGGTGGTGGCGTCGAAGGGGGCCCCCACGATGACGAAATCCGCCTCATCCGGGCCGGCGTCGGCGTCCGCAAAATTGGATCTGTTGAACATCCGGGCTAACGCATGTCCATCTTCGTCCTGCCCATGACGAGCAGGTAGGAGACTTCCTTCCCCTCTTCCAGCTTCTCGCGGTCGCTATCGGTGATGGGAATGTCAATGGTGCTGTAGTCGTTGTTGTCCATCAGCTGGGCAGAGGTATCTCCTATCGTCAGAACCTGCCCCGACTTCCTCTCGACGATCGGAACGTAGACCTTGGCTGTGACCGGCTGGACGATGGACCTCTTCTGGCCGTCGAAGATCCCAACTGCATCGACCCTCGCCTTGGCGGCACCGTGCTTCCCCGGCTTGGACTTGGCTATGCTCTTGATGACGCACGGCTCGTCGTCGATGATCACGTACCTTCCCTCTTTAAGCTCTCTTGTCTCCACCTGCTCTTTCATTACGTCACCTTCAATACGTCACAATCCCGTCGAATACCACAGATCCTATTTAAAGAATATCTCTCATCCTCTCCAGAGCGGTCTTCAGATCCTCCATCGAGGCGGCATAAGAGATCCTTATATGCTCTCTGCCCCTGGAGCCGAAGGCCGACCCCGGGACCGTCACGACCCCTCCCCGGATCAGCCGGGCGGCGACCTCGTCTCCGTCCCCCACCTTCGGGAAGGCGTAGAACGCCCCTTCCGGCTCTTTCATATCGATCCCCATCGACCGCAGGCCGGATACGAGGAAGTCCCTCCTCCTGCGAAACTCCTCTCTCATGATCCGGACGGGCTCCTGGGGGCCGCTGACCGCCGCCATGGCCGCCCTCTGGCTGATGGACGAAGCGCAGGCCTGGACGTACTGGTGTACCTTCAGCATATTCTCCAGGGCCTCGCCCCTCGCCGCCAGGTACCCGAGCCTCCAGCCGGTCATGGCGTAGGTCTTGGAGACGGCGTTGATGGTGATGACGTTGTCGGAGTAGAGGGCGGGGCTGACGTGGGCCCCCTCGTATACGAAGTGCTCGTAGACCTCGTCGGAGATGAGGGCGAAGTCGTGGTCATCGGCGAGCTGTGCCAGCCCCTGCAGCTCCTCCTCCGTCTGGACGGAGCCTGTGGGGTTGTTGGGGGAGTTGACGATGAGCGCCCTCGTCTTCGGGGTTATCCTCTCGGCGACGGCCCCGGCGGTGAGGTGGAACCTCTCGTCGAGGGGTACGCCGACGGGCCGGCCGCGGGTCATCCTCGTCAGGGCCGAGTAGGAGACGAAGCCGGGGTCTCCCACCAGGACCTCTCCCCCCTCGTCGACGACGGCGGCGATGGCGAGGAAGAGCGCTTCGCTGGCGCCGCTGGTGACCATTATCTCGCTTGCGGCGTAGTCGAGGCCGTTCTCCCGCCGGAACTTCTCGGATATGGCCTTCCTGAGTTCGGCGGTCCCCAGGTTCATGGTGTAACCCGTAAACCCCTCCTCGATCGCCTCGATCGCCGCCCTCTTGATGTGGTCGGGGGTATCGAAGTCCGGCTGGCCGAGGCCGAGGTTTATCGCCCCCGGCCCCGCCCCCTCAAAGCTCTTTCTGATCCCGGAGATGTCGATCTCCTCGATGTTGCCTGCAAACTTCATATCAGCGACCTCCTCATCCGCCCCCTTAGGGTGGTGGTGGGTGAAATAGTTAAGCCCGTCCTTGGGGTCCCCCCAAAAGATATAAGGGGCCTTGAGCCATGGCGCAAGGTGGCATGACGATCGAAAGACCGAGAGGGACGAGGGACTTTCTCCCGGCGGACTCCTTCAGGCGGGGGGCCGTCAGGAAGGGGATGGTGGAGCTCTTGGAACGGTGGGGCTACCAGGAGATATCGACCCCCACCTTCGAGCATCTGGAGCTATTCACCATAAAGTCGGGGCCGTCGATCACCGAGGAGATCTACACCTTCAAAGACAAGGGCGGCCGCGACCTCGCCCTCAGGCCGGAGCTGACCGCCCCGGTGATGAGGATGTACGTCAACGAGCTTCAGAAGGCGCCAAAGCCCCTCCGCCTCCACTACTTCGGAAACTGCTTCCGGTACGAGCGCCCCCAGCGCGGTCGGTTCCGGGAGTTCTGGCAGCTTGGGGCGGAGCTGATCGGAAGCGACCGCCCCGACGCCGAGGCGGAGGTGATCGCCCTCGCAGGGGAGCTGGTGGGGAGCGCCGGCGTCGCCGGAGACCTCCATATCGGCTACCTCGGCCTGATAAGATCGATCATGAGGATGATCCCGGCCGCCGAGAGGCCGGCGGTGATGAAGCTCATCGACAAGAAGGAGAGGGGTCTCCTCGCCGAGAAGCTCCAGGAGATGGGCAGAGACCACCTCGGCCTCCAGGAGCTCTTGGACCTCAGGGGGAGACGCGCCCTCGACAGGGCGGAGGAGCTGGCAGAGGACCTGGCAGAGATCTCAGAGGATCTCCCCCCCGACGAGGCAGCGGCCGGATCGAGAGGTCCGTCCACAACTGATGCCGCAAAAGATCGGTCGGCGAGGTCCGATCGGGCCGCCCCCACCGCCTTGAACCTCCCCCACTTCCGGGAAGTGGTGGACCTCCTCGGGATCTACGGCGTCGAGGGGACGGTGGACTTCCAGATCGTCCGGGGGCTTGAGTACTACACCGGGACCGTCTTCGAGATCTATGCCTCAGGCCTCGGCGCCCAGAACCAGATCTGCGGCGGCGGGACTTACCAGCTCGCAGGCCTCCTGGGGGGCCAGGAGACGACCTCCACTGGCTTTGGTATCGGTTTTGACCGGATCATGGAGATCGTCGCCGTCGACGAGACGCCGCCACCCCCCATCGCTGTCGTCTTTGTCCCCCAGGTGAAGGGAGAGGCGGTCAGGGTCGCGAAGACCCTCCGCCACCGCCTTTCGGCCCCCGTCGTCCTGGACGTCATGGGAAGGGGGCTAGGGCCCCAGCTGAAACAGGCGAGCAGCATCGGTGCAGGCTATGTCGTCATAGTAGGTCCCAGAGAGGTGGAGCTCGAAAAGTTCACCCTGAGAGAGATGGCGACGGGATCTCAGGAGGCGCTCTCCATCGACGAGATCGCTGAAAAGCTGGGCGGGTAGGCCGGAGACACGGCGGCTGGAGTGCGGTGGGGTCCTGATAGGGAACGGTGGCCGATGGCGCAGTATTATCCACCCTCGGCTTTAGGCCGCCGCCCGCATCCTTGACCGGTCCATTGAGAGGCGGACCGGGCCCGGGCCGGGGATTGTGATCGAAAGCTCAGAGGAGCCCCAGGTTCTCCAGTTGGACTCGGACGATCTTGACCCCCTCCTCGCACTCTTCCGGGGACTTTCCTCCCGTCACCACCAGCTTTCCGGAGCTGAATATCAGGACTACCACCTTCGGCACCTTGATCCTGTAGACTAGCCCGGGGAACTGCTCGGGCTCGTACTCGATATTCTCAAGGCCCAGGCCGAGGGCGATGGCGTTGAGGTTCAGGTCGGTCTTCAGGTCGGCGCTGGCGACGATGTTCTGGACATGGATCTCGGGGCTGAGGTTGACGTCCTGAAACCCGATGGATTTGAGGGTCTGGGCCATATTGGTTATCACCGTCCTCACGTCCTCGACGTTCTTTGCGCCGGTGCATACCACTTTGCCCGATGTGAATATCAGAAAGGCCGCCCTGGGAGATTTGACCCTGTAGACCAGACCGGGAAACTTCTCCTTGTTGTATTCGGCGCCCTCCAGCTCCGACTCGATCTTGATCAGATCGAACTCCTCCGCGAGCTTTGTGGAGGCGACGACGTTCTCTATGTTGATGGTGGACTCCATAATCACGTCTCTCCGGAAACTCCCTTTTTAAACTGAGGGTATTTTTAAACTGAGGGTATATAAAGTATTGCGGGGGTGGAGGGCGGAGGGCGCGGTCTCGCTAGATCGGAGATGATACCCCGGGCGGGGATGGCGCGGCCTTTCGGGATCGGAGATGATACACAGGATGGGGGGCCTTTCGGGATCGGATTCTATATGGTCATAGACAAAAAAAGAGAAGCCGCCGATGGGATTCGAACCCATGACCTGCTGATGTATCGGGCCGTCGGCCTTACGAATCAGCCGCTTTACCGGGCTAAGCCACGGCGGCGCTGGGACAACCGGCATATAGCAGCCGTTCTCAATTTAAGCGTTGCGATCATCCTGCCGTATCCCGCCAATCTTCTATCGATCTATCCTGCTGATCTGCCATCGGTCTATCCCCGGGGGTCAGCAGGCCCCTTTCTGCCTCTTCACCTCTTCGGCGAGGGCCGGGAGGAATACCCCGATGTCGGTGACCAGGCCGATCGCCTGGGCCGACCCCCGGTCCATCAGCTTCGTCACCGTAGATGGGTTGATGTCGACGCAGATAGTCTTGACCCGGGAGGGGAGGAGGTTTCCGGTGGCGATGGAGTGGAGCATCGTCGCCATCATGATCACCATATCGACGCCCCGGAGAGCCTCGAACATCGCTTGCTGGGCGAGGACGGTGTCGGTGACGACGTCGGGGAGGGGGCCGTCGTCCCGGATCGATCCCGCCAGGACGAAGGGTATCTCCTTCTTGATGCATTCGTACATGATCCCCCCCTTCAGTTTGCCGTCCTCTACAGCCTGCCTGATGGAGCCGCTGGATATCACCTCGCTGATGGCGTAGATGTGGTTTCGGTGGCCTGCTGAAGTCAGATTGCCGTGAGGGTCCATCCCCAGGCTCGTCCCGAAGAGCTGCCGCTCGATGTCGTGGACGGCGAGGGCGTTTCCGGCGAGGAGGACGTCTATGTAGCCGTCCCGGATCAGCCCCGCCAGGGCATCCCCTGCCCCGGTGTGGATTATCCCCGGCCCGCCTACGACGGCGATCTTGCCTCCGGCTCTCTTGGTGGCCAGGATCTCACCAGCCAGCTGCTTAATTATCTCACCCGAGGGGCGTTCCGAGGAGACCTCGTTGGACATGAACTCGAAGAAGGTCTTCTCCCGGGGCCGCTGCGGCGGGACGACCCTGACGCCGCCGGTCCCCACAACGACGGCGTCCCCCTTCTCGATCTGGCCTATGGGGACGCATATCGCCCTCCCCTCTTTTATGATGATGAGGCAGTCCATCTGGATATCCTCCACCTCCAGCCACGCCCCCCGGTACCTGACGGAGGTGAAGTGGTTTGTGGTGGAGTAGAAACCCCGTGGTACGACCCGGTCTTTAGGGGCGATCTCGAGGTGGACGTCCTCGGCCTCTATCACCCTGGCCCCGAGGGGGTGGAGCGCCAGGAGTATCCGGTCGAGATGATCGGCGTCATCCCCTGAGATGGCGATCATGACGTAGCTGGTATCATGCTTCTTCTTTCCCACCCGGAACTTCTTGATCTCAAACTCGCCGCCCATGCTCATGATCTTGTCAAGAGCCTTGGTGAGGGTCAGCGAATCTATTAGGTGCCCTTCCATCTCAATATCGCAGGTTTCGCCCATGGTGACCATCTCACAACCTCGACCTGATCCCCTAATAAATCATCCCGTATAACGCCCTTCCCATCCGGCGAGGTTCACCAGAGCTGCCCCTGGATAACCGATCCGGTCTTGTCGTTGGTGGAGAGGACGAGCCTCTTTATCTTCACCAGGAAGCCCCCGCGAGCGGCCCGGGGCGGCTCGAAGATCGCCCGAACCCCCATCCTCCGATAGTGCTCCTCGAAGTCCACCGCCGTCTGGAGGTCTCGCACCAGGATCTCCGCCTCCTGGACGATCTCGTCTCCGGCGATCTTCGCCTCTACCGTCTCCCTCATCGGCCGGAGCATCGACCTTCCGAGACGCAGGCACCTCGCCTCGAACTCCGCCGCGGCATCGGACCACTCCGCCGCCTGGAACCCCTCCCGTACGACCCGAGAGAAGAAGAAGTCCTGGCCGTAGTCGTTGTAGTACCGGAAGGCGAACTCGAGATCTCTGCAGTTGCTCTCGGAGCTGGTGTACTTGACGGGGCTCAACAGGTTCTCGGGGTCTTTGATGACGACCCCCTCCCTCCCCCGGGACCCGAGGTCCTCCACGATCTCTCTGATCTCATCGGCCGCCTCCTCTATCCCGAAGGAGCCGAAGAGGCGGACGGATCTGACGCCGTACTCCTCGGCGATGGCGTGGGCGGCCTTAGACCCCTCCATATCCCTCTTCCCCTTCCGCGATATGTCGAAGAGGACGAAGTCCATCGCCTCGGCGGAGTAGACGTCCTTGGGGACGTAGGGGTTCTTCGGCCCCACCATCTCGCCGCAGAGGACGATCCCGGGATTATCGTCGAAGATCTCGGAAGGGATCTGACCCTCGGCCACCTCCGTCGAGTAGGGGCAGATGAACCCTCCCCTGGTGAGGGCGACCGTCCTCCCCCCCGCCCTCGCCACCCGGACGTTGTGGCCGTTCATCTTCTCCTCGACGAGGAGCCCGCCGGAAAAATGTCTCTTTATGGCGGGGGCGAGCATCATCGCCCGCCTTATCTTGGGGTAGCCGTAGACGATGTCGCCGTCGTCGAAGACGACCGTCCCGGCCTCTATCCCGGAGACGGCTTTGTCGAACCTCATGAGGCGGGGCTCCGGCCAGTCGTTGGTCCGCACGATCCTCCCGAGCATCCGCTCCAGCCTCTCGGCGGATATCCCCAGCCTCTCAGCCGCTCCCCAGATGTTCATCTCGACTTCACCAGGTGGTCGAAGAAACACCTCCTGGTCAGCATCCCGACAAGTTCGTTCTTCTGGTTTAAGACCGGCATCCCCCCCAGGTCCTCTTCCAGCATCTTCTTTCTAGCCTCTTCGAGGGGTGTATCGACCCAGAGGGATTTCACACCCCGGCTCATGACGTCGGAGACGAGCAGGTTTTTGATCCTCGGGTCCTGCTGGCCTCCCTGGACCAGGTCTCTGAAGGCCCGGAGGGACTTGGCCACGTCCCGTTCGGATACCATCCCCACCAGCTTTCCCCCCTCCATTACAGGAAAGCGGCCTACGTCCTGATCGAGCATGACCCTCCTGACGTGAACCAGCCGATCGGAGGAGTTGGCGGTGAGGGGGGTCCTCATGGCGTCGGCGGTCATCCCCGTCATCCGGATCGCCTTCAGCATATCCTTCGGCCTCACCCAGCCCAGGATCTCCTCCCCCACCATCGCCACCAGGACCGAGGTCTTCTGGAGGAGAAATACGGCGTCTTCGACCTTCATATCGGGGTCGACCTTAATCACCGCGTCGGAGGTGGCGGAGGCGACGTGGAGGGAGGAGGCGGGCATCCCCAGCCTCTGCCTCGTTCCCAGCACCCTCGCGATCTGCCTCATGGTGATCGTCCCTGCGAGCTTTCCTTCGTTGGTGACGAGAAGCCTTCGAAGATCGTGCTTCTCCATGATGTCGAGGGCGTGGGTGATCCTCTCCGATTTGTCTATCGTCACAGGCTCCGACATTATATCCTTTATCAACATGATCAAGACCACCTCGCCACTTCCGATATTATCTCACGGGTCGAGAAGAAACCAACGACCCTACCATCGTCCAATACGGGCAGGCCGCATATCTCCTTCTCCAGGAGGATCTGGGCCGCCTCCAGGGCCGGTACCTCAGGGTCGGTGAAGATGATGGGGTAGGACATGACGTCCTCCGCCACCAGGGGAACCTCCTTGACGTACCTGTAGCCTTTCCTCCCGGCGGTGCTATCCTTCCTCGTCATCTTGATGTTCTTCGTCTTCAATTCGTCTTTTGAGTCGGAGATCCCCGATATGGCGAGGTTGGTATGGGTCACCACCCCCACGGGGGTGGCGTTGTCCTCGCAGACCACGACCCTGTCGACCCTGTTCTCTATCATCTCGTCGAGGACGTGGTCGAGGGTGTGGTGCCTGTGGACGCTGACCACCCCCTGGGACATCAGGTCGCCGACCTTCGAATCGGGGTTCTTCTTGACGAAGTAGGATAGGAGGTCTCGTGAGGTTATGATCCCGACGATATCCCCCTCGCCCCTCTCGACGGGGAGGCCGTCTATCCCGTTCTCGTCCATGATCTCCGCCGCCTGTTCCAGGGTCGCCCCGGGATAGATGGTGATGGGACGCTCGGTCATGACAAGCCTCACGGGGATCTTGCTGATGGGACGCCTCCGCCACTCCGGGGCGGCCTGGCTCAGCCGGTGCGATATGTCGTGTTTGGTTACGATCCCCGCCAGCTTATCTCCGTCCATCACAAGGAGCCTGCTGATGTAGTGCTTGAGCATCAGATTTCTTGCTCGCTGGACCGGCTCTTCCTTGTCGATGACGTAGACGGGAGACTGCATGTAATCCTTAACCTTGCTCATGTTATGATCCCTCGTTTCTCCACCGCAAATGCCCTGATGAAATCTCTCTTGGTGATGATCCCCAGGAGAGATCCGTTCTCCATCACCGGCAGGGCCCCTACCCCCGTCTCCATCATCTTATCTGCCGCCCCGCCCAGATCCGTCTCCTTATCCGTGAATACCAGATCTCTTCGGACCAGGTTCTTTATCGGCTGGCTCATCACCTCTCCTATGTCCCCGGTCACTACCTTTCCGAAGGCTTCGCCGCTTCCGAGGTATCTCATGATATCCGAGGCGGTGACCATCCCCACCAGGATCGAATCCTGGACGACGGGGAGCTTACGGAAACCGCCCTTCTGGACCATCATCTTCGTTGTCTTCTCGATGGAGATCTGGCCGTTGGCGGTGATGACGTTCGGGCTCATGAACTCCTCGACCTTAATCCCGGTGTTCAGGCCGGCCACCAGCTTTGCGAAGTCGTGCTCTGTGATCAGGGCCTTTATTCTGTTATCCTCGTCCACCACGGGCAGGCCGCCGACGTTCTTCTCGTACATCAGTTTCAGGGCGTCCTCTACTGACGACTTCTCTCCTATGGATATGAGCCGGGAGCTCATTATCTCTCTTATGTCGGCGTTGATGGCCGCGAGGATGTTTCCTTCGTACTTCCTCTTCAGGAGGTTATGTCTTACGCCGCCGCCGAGGAAGTCGACGACGTCTACGCCGGTGACGAACCCCAGGAGCCGGCGGGTTCCAGGATCGGCTATCGGAAGCCTCCCGAAGCCGTAGGCGGTCATGATCTTGATGGCGCCGATGATGGTGGTGGTGGGCGGTGCGGTCACCACATCGGCGGTCGCGATGGTGAGAACGTCCCCCGTACGCTTGGCGACCCTGGAATCAAACTGAACCGGTCCCCTGTCCATAGCTCCTGGCATCCTGATCTTTGCATCCTTCCGATCCTCTGATAGTCTCTTCATTCTCCCTCACCAAAGATGGCTTTTATAACGTCGTATCTGTCGATTATTCCCACGAGCTTGCCGCCGTCCACCACAGATATCCTTCCGATACCGCGATCGAGCATCAGCTTTGATGCATCGCGAAGGCTCGCCTCCGGACCTATGCTGTATAGGGGAGTGCTCATCAGCTTCTCCACCTTCGTGGCGTATGTGGTGTCTTTGCCCACCCGGGCGCCCCCAGTCTTCAGTATGTCGAAGCGGGTGATCATCCCGACGGGCCTCCCCTTATCGTCCAGCACCGGCATCCCGGTGAAGTCGGAGTCGAGCATCGCGTCCCAGACCTTGGCCACCGAGTCCTGAGGGCTGCAGGTCTTCGTCTCGGTGTTCATAACCTCTCCGGCCTTTCTGTCTGCCAGCCTCTCGGGATCTATGCTCTTGAAGATGTCTACGGGGCTGACCACTCCCTGGAGACGGGTGTCTTCTTTAGATCGGACCACGGGAAGTATCGCATAATTGGCCCTGATGAGCAGCCTCGCCGCCTCCTCGACATCCGTTTCTGGTGTGATCATGGGGGCCTCAACAGAGAAACCGGAGACGGTGACGTTCGAACGGGTCGAGGCTATCTTCAACATATCCCGGTCGGTGACGATCCCGACGACTCCTCCCGATTCGGTTATTATCGGCAAGCCCCGGAGCTGGTTGTCGCGTATAAGCTGCCGCGACCTGGTCACGAAGTCCTCCTCCATCACGCTGACGGGATCCTTCGACATTATCTCTCCGACTTTAGTTCCCATATTAAGACCTCCTCATCATATCCGAAAAATTATAGATGCTCATCTATTACCGTCTCTACAGCTCCAGCAGAGGAGCTCGCCGTTGACCGATTCCAGAGAGTCGGAGATCTGGCTGCACCGCTCGCAGATCCCCCTTATCATCACCCTCTGATCCTCGAAATGGACGCTCTCCCGATGCATCTCTATCAGGTGGCTCAGGATCTCGCCCATGCCTATGGATGCCGACCCGGATACCAGGTCGGTATCGGTGATTATGCCCACCAGCTCTCCATCGCTGGATACCACCGGGAGCCTCTTGACCCCAGATTTGAGCATCTTTATGGCGGCATCGCTCAAGCTGATCTCCGGAAGGACGGTGATAAGGGGTGAGGACATCACATCGCCCACCTTCACCTCTTTTGGGTTTGCGGCTCTGGCAACAATCTTTCCTACCAGATCTCGCTCAGTTATGATCCCCATCGGCTGGTCATTGTGAATCACGATCAAGCTGCCGACGTTTGCGGAGAACATCTTCTTTGCAGCCTTCATCACATCAACCTTCGAATCGACGGTGATCACAGGTCGGGCCATGATATCCCGAACCGGAATCTCTGTTTCCATGCACGTCACCTCCTCGGCAGGTCGCCGTTCTTATTAAAGAGATTCCCTCTATAAAAGGATCACTGCATCCTTTTCTTTTAGATTCAATATGTATTATAATTTTGTCATTCTGAAATATGGTGGAGGATGTGATCGATCTCGGCAAGGATCAGGTCGATCCCGAGGCGGGCCGCCGGAGGAGATCCCGGAAGGCAGAAGACGGGGACTCCCGCGACGATCCCTGCCGAGGCCCTGGTGAGGATCGCCCTCGTCCCCACCTCCACCAGGCTCTGGTGCCTGAAGACCTCCCCGAAGCCGGGGATCGTCTTATCGAATAGCGGCTCCGCCGCCTCGATCGTCAGATCTTTTGGGGCGAGGCCGGTCCCGCCACAGAGGACCACGGCGTCGGCCTCTGAGGCGAGGATCGCCTCTCTCACCGGCTCCACCCCGTCGGGGACGAGGCGGTAGGTGAAATCGCGGCCGCAGGCAGAGAGCCGGTCGCAGATCGCCCTTCCCGAGAGGTCTTCGGCCTCTTCGGGAGTTGCGACTTCTGCGAACCTATTGTGCCTTGAGGTGCTGACGACGACGACCTCGAAAATCATGATCTATCCTATGTCTCGAAAGGATAAATCTCTTCTCTCCATGCCCAACGGTTTTTATCTCATAAGGCGGACCTCTCCCATCTTGACGTCCCTCGGGACGATAGGCCCCCGGGCGCTCCTGAGGTCGTCGGGGGTTGGAGGTGTCTTGCTATGGCCGAAGAGATCGGGAGAGGCGCTGAGGCGGTGATAACGAGGGACGGCGACCGGGTGACGAAGTGGCGGCGTCCCAAGGGGTACAGGCTCAAGCCCCTGGACGATAGGATCCGGCGGGAGAGGACGGTGATGGAGTCCAGGCTGATCTCCGAGGCCCGCAGGTGCGGGGTTCCGACCCCGATAATCTTCGACGTGGACAACTTCAGCCTCACCATGGAGCATATCGATGGCATAAAGCTGAAGGATGTGATCGATCCCGCGTTATCCGAGAAGGCGGGGGAGCTGGCGGGAAGGCTACATGCGTGCGGGATCGTCCACGGCGACCTCACCACCTCCAACATGATCCTCAAGGACGGGAAGATCTACTTCATCGACTTCGGCCTCGCCTTCCACGACCATAGCCTCGAGGCCCAGGGGGTGGACGTCCACGTCTTTTTTCAGACCGTCAGGAGCTCTCACGACAGTTCCGAGGAGCTCGTCGACGCCTTCTTGCGGGGCTATGCCAGGACCTACTCCAGGGCAGGAGATGTACTGAAACGGGTGAGGGAGATCGAGGGGAGGGGGAGATACCTCTGAGGAAATCATTAACTTTATGTAGTAAACGATCTCTATCATCAACCCGAGAGCTGTTAGTTCCGAAGTGGTGATGATACATGGCAGAAGATGATGTGGTATTCGTCGGCAGCAAACCAGTGATGAACTACGTACTGGCGGTGGTCACCCAGTTCAACAGCGGCGCCAAAGAGGTCAGGATCATGGCCAGGGGGCGGGCGATATCGAGGGCTGTGGACGTAGCAGAGGTCTCCAGGAGCCGCTTCCTCGGCGACGTCCACGTCAAGGATATCCAGATCTCCACCGAGACCCTGAATACCGATCGTGGAGAGACGAACGTCTCAGCCATCGAGATCACCCTCTC
The DNA here is from genome assembly GCA_002506535.1 of Methanothrix harundinacea. GTDB lineage: Archaea > Halobacteriota > Methanosarcinia > Methanotrichales > Methanotrichaceae > Methanocrinis > Methanocrinis harundinacea_B. Next base: position 38,871 of record DAXT01000004.1, on the reverse strand, counting down.
AAAGTGAAGTCAAGCTTATTCCCGGGAGCGGTTCGGCGTTGGCCACCAGGATCGGGGTCGTCTCCTCCGGCAGGGGGGAGAACACAAGGTACATCATCGAGGCATGCCGCTGCGGCTACGTCCCAGGCGAGGTCGCCGTCGTCCTGGCGGACCAGCAGGAAGCCGGGGCCCTGAGGATAGCCCGGGATTATGGGATAAAGGCCGCCTTCATCGACCCCTCGGGCCTCTCCCGGGCCGAGTACGACGCTCTTCTTGCAGAACAGCTCGACGTGGCCGGGGTCGACCTCGTCGTCCTCACCGGGTATATGAGGATATTATCCCCACAGTTCGTCCGGCGGTTCAAGAACAGGACGATGAACATCCACCCCGCCCTCCTCCCCGCCTTCCGGGGGATGGACGCCTTCCAGCAGGCCCTCGACTACGGTGTCAGGTGGACGGGGACGACGGTCCACCTGGTGGACGAGGAGGTGGACCACGGTCCCATCATCTACCAGGTCCCCGTGGAGGTGAGGGACAGCGACACCCGCGAGAGCCTCAAGGCCAGGGTCCAGGAGGCGGAGTACAGGGCCTACCCCGAGGCGCTGAAGCTCTTCATCGAGGGGAGGCCGAAGGTGGTGGGAAGAAGGGTAGTCTTCGAGGGGGCGGATGGTGCGGAGGAGAGATGAGGTTGGGCGGGGTATGGGGGGAGGAGATGAGGACGGACGATGATATCGATGGGGCGAGGATATGGGGCAGGGGGAGATGAGACGGCGGCATTTGGGGGGATGAGATCTTGAGGAGCTTATGGGCACCCTGGAGGATGGAGTATATCAGAAGCGACAAGACTGCAGGCTGCATCTTCTGCGAGAAGATCGATGAGGACCGGGACGCCGAGAACCTCATCCTCTTTCGGGGAAGAGACCACTTCATCATCATGAACGCCTACCCCTACAACAACGGCCATATGATGGTCGTCCCCCGCCGCCATACATCGACCCTCGTCGGGTGGAGGGCGGAGGAGAGGGCCGAGTTCTTCGAGCTCGCCGACCTCGCCGTCGAGATTCTCCGAAAGACTATGAACCCCGACGGCTTCAACATCGGGATCAACATGGGCGAGTGCGCCGGGGCCGGGATCGCCGACCACATCCACCTCCACGTCGTACCCCGGTGGTCCGGGGACTGCAACTTCATGCCCGTCTTCGCGGACACGAGGGTGATCCCCGAGCACATCCAGGCGACCTACCAGAACCTCCGGGCGGCGCTTGAGGAGATTAGGGCTGAAGGGATCTTATAGGGATCTGATTTTAAAGATATCCCATCAGGGCCGATCAGTCTCCTGGATCTGGGGCACTCTTCTTGGGCACTCTCTGCGGCTCTCTTATTCCCTTCCCGCCTCCACGAGCCGGAAACGCGCGCCCCTCCTCTCCAACTCTTCTGCCACCTCCTCCATGAAGACCCCCATCCCGGAGATGTGGCTGTGATCCTGGGGCCGGATCTCCCCTCCGGTGGGGCGAGACGTCGTCGAGGTGACGGCGCAGCTGGGGCTTTTCGCGACGCCGAAGACCTCGATATCTTGCCCTTCTTTGCGAGGAGCTCGATCAGGTCGGCGTGGTGGAGGAATACGTCGCGGCGGTGCCGCCGGTAAGAGGGTATATCGATCTGGTTTTAGGTGACGGCCCACCGGTCGAGGCCGAGATGGCCGGCCTCGGGACATAAGAGCCGGATGGTGAGGCCCGCAGGGGCGAACGCGACGGGGGAAGGCCAAGAAGCCTCGTCTCGGGGTTTAAGAGGCAGTGGGCGACGACCCGAGTCGTCGTCATCCTTCCTTGCCCGCCTCTTTTATCAGGTCCCGCTCTTCGAGGACGGCTTTGAGGTGGCGGTAGAACCTGACCCCATCGATCTCGTGGTAGAACCGGACCGCTTCGGCGGCTTCCCTGATCCTGATCTTCAAGGTGTTGTCCTGAAACTCGTTGACGTACTCTATCCCCGTTATCTCCGACAGGGAAAACCGGTCGACTCTGTCCCTCAGAAGGCCGGGGCGGAGGAAGACGACCTCCCGATCCGTCACCACGATCCAGCTTCCTATCTTCTCCTCGTCGAAGGCCCCGACCCTGGCGAGGGCTGCCTCCTTCTCGCTCTGGTGCCGTCTCGGTACGGCGGGATAGACCATGACGGGGACCGTTCCCGCCCGCTTCAGCTTCTCCAGCGCCTTTCTCGCCTTCTTGGGGAGGTCGTCGTGGACGAGTTCCATTTCCTTCATCATCTGACCCGTCCAGGCTTCAGGTGACTATCTTATCGAGGGCGTCCTCTTCCAGGGCGATCCTGACCTCTCTCATCAGCCTTCTTCCGGTGCTCATCCTCGTCCTCCAGAGGGCGTTACCGTAGGGGTGGCCGACGGCCATGTGGACGTTGGTGCCGCCGCCGATCCGGGGGGCGACGTCGTATATGGAGAAGTTGAGGTCTTTGTCGACGCAGGTCTGGAGGCAGAAGGGGCCTATGATCCCGGGGCTGTAGTGGACCTTCGTCGCCTCGACGTACTTCTCCGCCAGGTCGAAGGCCTTCTCCAGGAGGGACTCCCGGAGGGTGGCGGAGTTGTGGCCGCAGACGGTGTACTCAGGGCTTATCTGGGCGTCGTTGAGGGCGAGCTGCTGGGGGGCGGGGAGGCGGACGTGGCCGTCGAGGGAGGATTCAAACCGCCAGTCGATCCCGAGGAGCTCGATCTGGTCGAGGATAGGGGAGTAGAATAGGTCTAGGTTGAAGACGGGGCCGATGACGTACCTCTCGATCCGGGCGAGGTCGAGGCCGTCCTGGTCGATCACCCCCTGTTCCAGGAGCCGATCCGACTTCTCCCGGTACTCCTCGCTGCTCGCGGCGGTGAAGAACCCCCTCTCCAGGGTCTTGACGGCATGGGGCAGCTTCACCATCACCAGCTCGTCGATCTCCTCCGGCTCCACCGTCTCGGGGAAGGGGAGGCCCGCCTTCTCCAGGATCCAGTAGTAGTCCTGCTCTTCACCCCTCTCCTCGGAGCGGAGGAGGTTTCTGCTCCCCAGGAGGGGGACCTCGAACTCGTCCTCCACCGAGTCGATGCCGCAGTAGGAGGTGAAGGACCGGTTAGGGACGAAGAGGACGCTCTTCGATAAGAGGGCGTCCTGCTGCTCTCCTCTGAGAAGGTCGGTGAACCTGTTCAGGATCCTGACCTCGTCGACGACCCCGGTCGCGACCCTGCCGTTTACCCTGTTGGTCCTGAAGTACTTGGCGTAGGTCTTCTCCCTCCCCTTCTGACATACCGCGAGGGTCCGAAACCCCTCCTCGATCGCCCCGTCGCAGGTGTCCAGGGCGGAGTGGGAGGCGACGACCCCTATCATCGGGTCGTCGAGGTCGTACCCCTCCAGTATCTCCAAAATCTTGCTCCGGTCGATCAATTCAAATCCCCTCAAAATGACCTTTGTCTATCATCGACCTAGATAGGTACTCACTTATCAAGCTGACCGTCACCCTCACCCCTCCTCAACAGACGCTGCATAAAGCTCCCCCTTCCCCCCGTCTACAAGATCTCCCAAGAATTTGTCGAAGCGCAGGCCGTCGATCTCCACCGTCTCCAGCCGCTGGAATGACGGGAGGACCCTCGCCCTTCCCCGTACGGTGATGGTGCCGCTGGCCATCTCGGCTCCGGGGAGGTGGGCGTCGCCGCCTATGACGATCGTACCGCCCCGGTTTGCGATCCCCGGAAAGTCGCCGGCGTCGCCCACGACGGTGATCGTCCCGCCGCAGAGGTGCTCGCCGAGATAATCGCCGGCCGACCCCTCGATTCTGATCTCGCCGCCGCGCATCCCGCAGCTTTCGCCCCGGTACCCGGCACCGACGTAGTCGCCGGCGTCTCCCAGGACCGCGATCTTTCCGCCCCGCATCTCCCGGCCGAGCCAGCCACCGGCGTTCCCCTCGATCAGTATCTCCCCGCCGGCCATCCCGTTTCCGGCGTGCATCCCGACGTCCCCCGCTACGGCGATCTTCCCGCAGGTCATATTCTCGCCGATCCTCTTCACCCCGGAGAAGTCGCCGGAGAGGCTGATCACCGTCTCCTCAGGCGGCGCGGGTTCACTTTCACCTGATATCTCAAAGAGGTCCGATAGGGTGACCTTTCTATTCCCCTCCCAGACCTGTAGGCTCCTTATCTCCTCGATGGACAGGGGGGCGAAGACGTCGGGGCTTATCCTCTCCGCCTCCACCGGGACTCTGAAGCCCCGGCGCGGCTTAATGACGATCTGCCTCATCTAGATCACCCCCGCCTTGATCACTCGTGGACGGGTGACGTAGGCGTCCTGGACCATGTAGTTTGACATCTGGATGCTGTAGTACTTGGCGAACTTGCTGGCGAGGTCGGCCTCGACTTTAGCCGCCTGGTCCTCCGGGACGGAGGCGTCGACCCAGTAGGTCCTCCCCTGGGGCACAGCGACTATCTCGCCGTCCCTGACGACGACCTCGCCTCCCTTGATGGTGTACTTGGCCCTGGCCAGGGCGGCCTTCACCTCTTTGTGGTCCCTCGATGGGTCGACCTTCTCCGGGTCGATCTCGTAGATGGAGACGTCCCCGTCCGCCCCGACCCCCAGGTGCCCCTTCTCGGGGAGCCCCAGGATCTTCGCGGGTCCCGCCCTGGTCACGATGGCGACCTCGTTCCAGTCCATCTCCCTCTCTATGGTGGGAAGGGACGACCTCTTGGATGCGAGTTCGTGGAGGGTCGCCAGCTCCTCCTCCCTCTTCGGTCGGCTCATGAGGAGGGCTATCACCTCCGGGTAGTTGACGAAGGGGCCGCCGTTGGGGTGGTCTGTCGTCATGATCATCTGCCAGGGGTCCTCCGTCAGGAGGGCCAGCTCCAGGCCGATCGCCCACTGGATGGCGTTGATCGGGTTCTTCCTCCCGTAGACGATGGGCACCACCCCGCTCGACTCCTCGAGCTCTATGTCGTGGTTCGACCACTTCGCCTTGAGGAGGCGGGCGTTTGCGTACTCGAGGGGGGCGTCGGCGGTCATGGTGGTGGCGGACCCGAAGATCAGCTGGCCCATGTCCATGGTGAACTGATCGTGTTTATTGAAGTAATCGGCGATCTCGGAGGCCTTCGACTCGAAGTCTTTCCATCCGGTCCCGCCGTAGGCGGAGAACTGCATGTGGGTGACGTGGAGGACTTGCCGGTCCCGGGAGGCGGCGATATCCTCGACGGCCCGGAGGGTCGCGAGGGTCGTCTCGTAGTTTCCGGGCTTACCCAGGTTGTTGGTATGGAGGTGGACGGAGTGGGGGAGGCGGAGGGCCTCGTTCGCCTTCATCAGATACCTTATGATCTCCCTCGGGGTGACGTTGAAGCTCGGGACGGGGTCGTCGATCCCCTTGACGTTCCCGCCGAATCCCCACGCCTCGCCGCCCCCGGGGTTCACCACCTTGACGCCGTAACCCCTGCTCGCCCGAAGGCCCCAGGCGACGAAGGCCGCGAGCTTATCGAGGTCGCCGTCCCTGACGCACTCCAGGACCTCCCAGTTGTTCCCGAAGAGGGTGAGCGCCCCCTTGTCCACGATGGGGATCTCCTCCAGCTCCTCGTGGGTATGCCTCGCCTCCAGGATCGGGGTCGCCGCCTCGAAGGCGATGGTGTAGCCGAGGCGGGCGTAGCGGTACCCTATGGCGTAGCAGTTGGGGACGGTGTAGCCGGTGGAAGGCCGCAGAAGTTTCGTCCTCGGCTCCGTCCCCCGCCTCCCGTCCTCGGGGCGCATGATCCTGCCGGTGTTCACCTTCCCCCCGGCGATGTGGGCGTGGGCGTCGACGCCGCCGGGCAAGACGAGCATCCCCCGGGCATCGATTTTTTCGCCATCCCGGGACTCTTCGACGACTCTGCCGTCCTCGATGGAGACGTCCATCTCCTCTCCGAGGACACCGTTCTTGGGATCATATACGATCCCGCCCTCAATTATCATCGGCGAGCCTCCTCACTCGATCAAGAATATTCTCCACGACCTCCTCGTCCGTGGGCAGGCCGGAGTCGACGACCTTCTTCATCCTCAATGATAGGCCGTCCATCCGGTAGGCTGTCCCCTCGGCCTCGATCCCGCAGACGGCCGTCGGTATCACCACGTCGGCGAGGAACGTCGTGGGGTTGGGGAAGGGATCGACCTGGATCACCGGGATCTCTGCCATCGCCTCCACCGTCGCCCTGGGGAAGTTAGAAGCCGGGTCTGCGGCGACGACCATCATGGCGTCCGCCTCCTTTCTCGCCAGTAGGTCGCAGGCGGCCGTCTCCCCGGGGTTGAAGTAGGGAGCGCCCCGGGCGAGGTCGACGGCCATGGGATACCCCGTCTCCCAGGCGCAGACCTGGCCGAAGCCGGCGACGTTGTAGTGCCCCCTCATGGCCAAGACGACGAACTTGGTGAAGCCGTTGAGGTCGGCGACGAGGGACAAGGCGTTGTCGACGTTCTTGTACCTCCCCCGGCTGTGGGTCAGCCCCAGGCCTATGAGGACGGCGCCGAACTTCGCGGCCAACATCATCCCCGCCACCTCTTCGAGGTCGGATTTGGGGATACCCGCCACCGTATCCGGTATCAGATCGCCCTTCCCCTTGACGATCATCCGCAGGGCTGAGATCACCTCGTAGTCGGTCCCCGGCCTTATCAGGATGAACTTGTCGGCGTTCTTCGCCGTCCTCGTCCTCCTGACGTCGACGACGACTACCTTCCTCCCACCCCTCCCCTCGGGGGTGAACATCCCTGTGGAGTTTGACGAGTACCGCATGGTGTGGCGGGGATGGGCCTCGGCGGGGTTCGCCCCCCAGAATACTATCAGGTCGGCCCTGTTCTTCACCTGACCAAGGGTCGAGCCGGCGAGCCCCTTCTCCTCGATCCCGATGATGGAGGGGCCGTGGCAGACGGTGGCGGTGGAGTCGATGACGCCGCCCACCTCCTCCGCCAGGAGGATCCCCTTCTTAGCCGTCTCGCAGACCGTCGAGCACCAGCCGTAGAGGAGAGGCCTCTTGGCCGCCTTCAATATTTGGGCGGCCCGGTCGTAGGCCTCATCGTAGGTCGTCTCGGTGAGCTCTCCATCCCTCCTGACCATGGGTCCGCTGATCCTCTCGTGGCCCATGAACTTGCTCGACCCGAGCCTGCAGGCCCGCTTCACCCCGACGATCCGGCCGTCCTCCACCTCGACCTTTATATCGTCGCAGAGGCAGCCGCAGAAGGGGCATAGGACGTCTTCGACTATCAAGACCTATCACCACCCCGCCTCAACAGATCTGCGAAGAGCTCCTGAATATCCTTCACCCGCATCTTCGTCCCTTCCACCTCGGCCTCTGTCCCCTTGAAGAGGGGGGTCCCGCATCCGCCGGTATCCATCCCCACCACGGCGTTGGCCCAGGGGCCCATCGGTATGAAGATAACCCCCGGCGGGAGGCCGTCGTCCTTCCTCGCCGATACCACGACCTCTCCGAACTCGGTCCTCACCAGGACGTTCGCCTCCCCGGATATGCCGAGGTCGTCGTAGTCCGATTCGGAAAGGGCGCATATGGAGGTGGCCTTGAAGAACTCGGGAGACGTCTTCGCCTCCAAGCTCGCACCCTGGCCGAGGGTCCGTCCAGAGATCATTATCGCCTTCAAGATGATCACCATCAAATGTAGACTCCCTCTCCCCTCCCAAGGGCTATATATTGTGCGGTCTCGCCCACCGGGACGGTCACCTTAATATAGTACGGGTACTTTGCTAAAAAGTCCACTGATGGTTGGGGGATGGCTTTTGGCAGGCAGAGCTTGGAAGTTCGAAGATGACGTCGACACCGACGCCATCATACCCGGACGCTACCTGGTGATCAACGACCCTGAGGACCTCGCAAAGCACGTCTTTGAAGGGGTGCGGCCCGAGTTCGCGACAGAGGTGGCAGAAGGAGATATAGTGGTGGCGGGGAGGAACTTCGGCTGCGGCTCCTCCCGGGAGCACGCCCCCCTGGGGCTCAAAGGCGCCGGGGTGGAGGCGGTCGTAGCCACCTCCTTTGCCCGGATATTCTTCCGGAACGCCATCAACATAGGTCTTCCCCTATTCGTCTCCGCCGAGGCGGATAAGATCCGCGATGGAGACTCCATCGAGATAGACGCCGACGAGGGAGTAATATACAACCGATCCCGGTCCGAGTCTTATCGAACGACGCCGCTTCCGCCCTTCCTCCAGGAGATCGTGGCGACGGGGGGGCTTGTAGAGTATACTAAGAGGATGGTGAAGTCTGCTTGAAGTACAAAGTGCCCGTTATTCCCGGGGATGGGATAGGACCTGAGATCGTGGCCGAGGGGCAGAAGGTGGCGGAGGCCGCGGGGGAAAAGCACGGTTTTGATATCGAATGGACGACGTACTCCCTGGGGGCAGACCACTACTTGGAGACGGGAGAGCTGGTGGGCGAGGATACCCTGAAGGAGCTCTCGCGGTACAGGGCGATCTACCTCGGCTCCATAGGCGACCCGAGGGTGAAGCCCGGGGTCCTGGAGAAAGGGGTCCTCCTGGCGATGCGGTTCTACTTCGACCAGTACGTCAACCTCCGTCCCGTCAAGCTCCTGGAGGGTGTCTGGACCCCCCTTAAAGATAAGGGGCCGGAGGATATCGACTTTGTCGTCGTTCGCGAGAATACCGAGGACTTCTACATCGGGATCGGTAGCCGGTCGAAGGCGGGGACGAGCCGGTCGGAGTTCGAGGTGAAGAGGAACCTCTATTCCGTCAAGTTCGGCCTCGACGTCGAGTCCGATAGCGAAGAGATCGCCTACCAGATAGGGATGATCTCGAAGGAGGGGACCCGAAGGGTGATAAAGTACGCCTTCGACCTCGCCATGCAAAGGAGAAAGCACCTCTCCAGCGTCGACAAGGCGAACGTCCTCTCCGACATCTACGGTTTCTGGAGAGAGGAGTTTGAGGCGCTCTGCGCCAGCTATCCCGAGGTTGAGACGGACTATAACTTCGTCGACGCCATCACCATGTGGTTTGTCAAGAACCCCGAGTGGTTCGACGTCGTCGTCGCCCCCAACATGTTCGGCGACATCATCACCGACCTGGGCGCCATGATCCAGGGGGGGCTGGGGCTTGCCCCCGGAGCGAACATCAACCCCGAGGGGACGAGCATGTTCGAGCCGATCCACGGGTCCGCCCCCAAATATAAAGGCATGAACAAGGTCAACCCCATCGCCACCATCTGGGCCGGGGCGATGCTCCTGGAGCATCTGGGCGAGCGGGCGGCGGCCGAAGACGTCGTCAGAGCCATCGGGACGAATATCAAGAGGGGGAAGGTCAGAACCTACGACATGGGCGGGAATAACACCACCTCGCAGGTCGGCGACGAGATCGCGGCGATCGTCCTGGGGAAGATATGATCGCAAGCCGAAAAGGTTTTATGTCGGATGACCATCTCCTAGACGGTGGTATGGGCTGATCTGCTCATGGGGGCTCGTAGCTCAGTTAGGCAGAGCGTCTGGCTTTTAAGTTTTTTAAACGGAGATACCAGGTGGTCGAGGGTTCAAATCCCTTCGAGCCCGCTTACCGTTTAATTCTCGGAAGTGGCTTCATGAAAAAATTTGCGCTGCAGGATCACGGTCTGGTTCCGGCTCACATCCTCCTCTCTCCTGAAGAGTCGGATGAGGTGCTGAAGAGCTACGGCGTGGATTCTGCTCATCTCCCAAAGATCCGGGTCAGCGATCCTGTGGTGAAGGAGATCGGGGGAAAGGTGGGCGACGTGGTGAAGATCATCAGGAACAGCTCCACGTCCGGAGAATCGGTCTTCTACAGGCTGGTAATCGACTAAGGGGTGTTTTAAGGTTTGCTGGACAGAAACGTTCTATACAAGGCCTATTTTACGAAAGATAAGCTGGTCCACCATCACATAAACTCTTTCAACGATTTCATAGATTCGGGCCTACAGAAGGTGATCAACGAGGTGAGGATCATCGAGACGAATATAGAGGATACCTACGTCAAGCTCGGAGCCATCCGGGTGGAGAAGCCGACGGTCACCGAGGCCGACGGCTCCGTGGAGCGGCTCTACCCCAACGACGCGCGGCTTCGTAACCTCACCTACGCCTCCCCCCTCCGCCTGAAGATGACGATAGTCCAGGGGGAGACGGAGAAGGAGCCGGTGGAGGCGATGATAGGGATGCTCCCCATCATGATCATGTCCCAGGTCTGCAACCTCTCCGGCTTATCTCGCGATGAGATGATCGAGTTCGGTGAGGACCCCCTGGACCCGGGCGGGTACTTCGTCGTCAACGGCTCCGAGAGGGTTATCATGACCCTGGAGGACCTCTCCCCCAACAAGATCCTGGTGGAGTACAACCAGAGGTACGACGACTTCATCGAGGTGGCGAAGGTCTTCTCCCAGAGGCAGGGGTACCGGTCCCTGGTGATAGTCGAGCGGGGGAGAAGGTCGATCCTGGAGGTATCCTTCCCCTCGGTCAGCGGAAGGCTCAACTTCGTCACCCTGGCGAGGGCCCTGGGCCTGGAGACGGATATGGAGATCGTCCAGGCCGTCTCCGACAACCCCGAGATCATAAAGTTCATGCTCGAGAACCTGGAGGAGTCGGAGGTGGCGACCAAGGAGGAGGCGCTGGAGAAGATCGGTGGGCGGGTCGCCGCAGGCCAGGCGAAGGAGTATCAGAAGAAGAGGGCTGCCTACGTCCTGGACCGCTACCTCCTCCCCCACATAGGGGTAGACGAGGGTGACCGTTTCGCCAAAGCCCTATTTCTCGCCAGGATGGCCGAGGCCTGCTTCGAGCTCGCCCTGGGCAAGAGGGGCGAGGACGACAAGGACCACTACGCCAACAAGAGGTTGAAGCTATCCGGAGACCTGATGGAAGATCTCTTCCGGGTCGCCTTCAGCAGGCTGACGCGGGACATCAAGTACCAGCTGGAGCGGGCGTCCATGAGAAACCGGGAGCTGAACGTCATCACCACCGTCCGGGCCGACGTCCTCACCGAGAGGATGATCCATCCCCTGGCCACCGGAAACTGGGTCGGCGGCAGGACAGGCGTCTCCCAGCTCCTGGACAGGACCGACTACATGGCGAGCTTGAGCCACCTCCGGCGGGTCATATCTCCCCTCTCCCGGTCCCAGCCCCACTTCGAGGCGAGGGACCTCCACCCCACCCAGTGGGGGAGGATCTGTCCCAGCGAGACCCCCGAGGGGCCCAACTGCGGCCTCGTCAAGAACTTCGCCCAGGGGGTCGAGCTCTCGACGGGGGTCGAGGATTACGGAGATGTGAAGAAGATGCTTCTGGATCTGGAGGTCGTTCCGGTGGTGGGTCGCCGTGAGTAGCGCGAGGGTATTTGTCAACGGGGAGTTTGTGGGGACCCATTCCGACCCCACGAAGCTCGCAAAACAGATGAGGCGGCTGCGCAGGTCCGGCCAGATAAGCAACCAGATCAACGTCTCCTTCTTCGCCAGGACCAACGAGATCCTGATCAACACCGACTCCGGGAGGGCGAGGCGACCCCTCGTCGTGGCGGAGGACGGCTCCCCTCTGGTGACAGAAGAGCATATCGAGAAGCTCCGGCGGGGCGAGATACTCTTCGACGATCTCGTCAGGGAGGGGCTCGTCGAGTACCTCGACGCCGAAGAGGAGGAGAACGCCCTGGTGGCGATGGAGGAGGCGGATATAACCCCCGACCACACCCACCTGGAGGTCGACCCCTCCCTTATCCTGGGGATCTGCACCGGCCTCGTCCCCTACCCCGAGCACAACGCCAGCCCCCGGAACACCATGGGGGCGGGGATGATCAAGCAGTGCCTCGGTACCCCCATGGCCAATACGAAGCTGCGGCCGGACACCCGGGGCCACTACCTCCACTACCCCCAGAGGGCCCTCTGCCGGTCCAGGACCGCCGACGCCATAGGCTTCGACGAGAGGCCCGCAGGCCAGAACTTCGTCGTCGCCGTCCTCGTCTACGAGGGGTACAACATCGAGGACGCCCTCATCCTCAACCGGGGCTCCATCGAGAGGGGCCTTGGCCGGAGCCACTTCTTCAGGGTCTCGGAGGCGGAGGAGAGGAAGTACCCCGGGGGTCAGGAGGACAAGTTCGAGATCCCCGACATGGAGGTCCGGGGCGCCCGGGGTACGGAGGCCTACTCACAATTGGACGACGACGGCCTCGTCAACCCCAACGCCGTGGTGGCGGCAAACGACGTCCTGATAGGCAAGACGTCGCCGCCCCGGTTCCTGGAGGAGCCGACGGAGTTCGGGATCACCCCGCAGCAGAGGCGGGAGACCTCCGTCACCATGCGGTCCAACGAGAAGGGGGTGGTGGACACGGTGATCCTCACCGAGTCCTCCAACGGCAACCGCCTCTCGAAGGTGAAGACGAGGGACCAGAGGGTTCCGGAGCTGGGGGACAAGTTCGCATCCCGCCACGGCCAGAAGGGGGTCATCGGCCTCATCGTACCTCAGGCGGACATGCCCTTCACCGAGTCCGGCCAGGTCCCCGACCTTATCGTCAACCCCCACGCCATCCCATCGCGGATGACGGTGGGCCACGTCCTGGAGATGATCGGGGGGAAGATGGGGTCCCTCGAGGGGAGGTTCGTCGACGCCACCGCCTTCCTGGGGGAGGAGGAGACCGATATGAGGGGGGCCCTCACCAAGTTCGGCTTCTCCCATACCGGTAGAGAGGTGATGTACAACGGGATCAACGGAGATCAGATCATGGCCGACGTCTTCGTCGGGGTGATCCTCTACCAGAAGCTCTACCATATGGTGGCAGGAAAGATGCACGCGAGGTCGAGAGGACCCGTCCAGGTCCTCACAAGGCAGCCTACGGAGGGGCGGGCGAGAGAAGGGGGCCTGCGGTTCGGCGAGATGGAGAGGGATGTCCTGATAGCCCACGGTGCGGCTTTAGCCCTGAAGGAGCGGCTCGTCGACGAGTCCGACAAGGTGACGGAGCTCGTCTGCAGCCGCTGCGGCATGATCGCCATCCATGATAAGAGGAGGAACCTCGACTACTGTTCGGTCTGCGGCTCGGACACCGAGATATACCCCGTGGAGATGAGCTACGCCTTCAAGCTCTTGCTGGACGAGATAAAGTCTCTGGGCGTCGCCCCGAGGCTGGTTTTGGAGGACGCGGTTTAGGTGTGAATATGACCGTCCCGAAGAGAATTGGCAAGATCAGTTTTGGGCTCATCTCTCCCCAGGAGTTCCGGAGGATGAGCGTGGTGAAGATCATAACCGCAGACACCTACGACGACGACGGGTTCCCCATCGAGATGGGGCTGATGGACCCGAGGCTCGGGGTCATCGACCCGGGTTTGCGGTGCAGGTCCTGCGGCGGAAGGCCCGGTGAATGCCCTGGCCACTTCGGCCATATAGACCTGATAGCTCCCGTCATCCACGTCGGATTCGCTAAATTGATAAGGAAGATCCTCCGGGGGATCTGCAGGGAATGCTCGAGGCTGATGCTCCTCGAGGGCGAGAAGAGGATGTACATCGATCAGATCGAGACCATCGTCCGCCTCGGCCAGACGACCGACGACATCGTCAACAAGGTCTTCGCCGAGGCCCGCAAGCACAAGGTCTGCCCCTACTGCAGCGCCCCCCAGCAGGAGATCAAGTTCGAGAGGCCCCTCGCCTACGTCGAGGAAGGGCACAAGCTCACCGCTTCGGACATCAGGGACCGGTTCGAGAAGATCCCCGACGAGGACATCAAGGTGATGGGGATGAACCCCGATACCGCCCGCCCTGAGTGGATGCTCCTCACCGTCCTGCCGGTGCCCCCGGTGACGATGAGGCCGTCGATAACCCTGGAGAGCGGCCAGAGGAGCGAGGACGACCTCACCCACAAGCTCGTCGACATAATCAGGATCAACCAGAGGTTCCAGGAGAACCGGGAGGCTGGAGCCCCCCAGCTCATCATCGAGGACCTCTGGGAGCTCCTCCAGTACCACATCACCACCTTCCTCGACAACACCGTCTCGGGGGTCCCCCCCGCCCGCCATCGAAGCGGCAGGCCGTTGAAGACCCTATCCCAGAGGCTGAAGGGGAAGGAAGGGAGGTTCCGAGGGAGCCTCTCGGGGAAGAGGGTGAACTTCAGCGCTCGGACCGTCATCTCCCCGGACCCCAACCTCAGCATAAACGAGGTGGGCGTCCCCCTGGAGATCGCCATGGAGCTCTCGGTCCCCCTGGTGGTGAGCCCGAGGAACATCGAGGTGATGCGAGACTTCGTCCGGAGGGGCTCGGATAAGCACCCCGGGGTCAACTACATCACCAGGGCCGACGGCAGAAGGGTCAAGGTCACCGACAGAAACGCTGAAGAGGTGGCAGAGCAGCTCGAGCCGGGCTGGAAGATAGACCGCCAGCTTATGGACGGGGATATAGTCCTCTTCAACCGGCAGCCGTCCCTTCATCGGATGTCGATCATGTCCCACCGGGTGATCGTCATGCCTCACAAGACCTTCAGGCTCAACCCCGCCGTCTGTCCTCCCTACAACGCCGACTTCGACGGGGACGAGATGAACCTTCACGTCCCCCAGACCGAGGAGGCGAGGGCGGAGGCGGAGATCCTGATGAGGGTCCAGGAGAATATCCTCTCTCCCCGGTTCGGAGGGCCGATCATCGGAGGGATCCACGATTACGTTACAGGAAACTTCCTCCTCACCCACGGCGATCGGAGGATCAGCCGCCTCGAGGTGATGGAGGTCTTGAAGAAGCTCCACCACCTGGAGATCCCTGAACCTGTGGGATGGAACGAGGCGGGGGAGCCTTACTGGACCGGAAAGCAGATCTTCAGCCTCATCCTCCCCAGGGGTCTCAACCTGGAGTTCAAGGCGTCCTTCTGCAAAAACTGCGACTCCTGCAAGAGGGAGGCCTGCGACGACGACGCCTACGTTGTCATCCGCGACGGGAAGATATTGACAGGCACCATCGACGCCGCGGCGGTGGGGGCCTTCAAGGGGAAGATCACCGACAGGGTGATCAAGGAGTACGGTCCGACGGTGGGGGCTGGCTTCATCGACGGCATGACCCAGATGGCTATCCGGGGGATCATGCTGGCAGGCTTCAGCTTCGGGATAGACGACGAGGACATCCCTAAAGATGCCGAGGACCAGATCGAGGACGTCCTGAACGCGGCGAGGGAGAACGTGACGAAGCTGATCGACGCCTACAAGGCCGGAGAGCTGGAGCCCCTACCCGGGAGGACCCTCGACGAGACCCTGGAGATGAGGATCATGCAGACCCTCGGCAAGGCCAGGGACAACGCCGGCTCCATCGCCGGCCGTTACCTGGGTATCGATAACAGCGGCGTGGTGATGGCGGTGAGCGGAGCCCGAGGGTCGATGCTGAACCTGACCCAGATGGCAGCCTGCGTCGGGCAGCAGTCCGTCCGGGGCGAGCGGATCCGGCGAGGCTACGAGGGTAGGACCCTCCCTCACTTCCGGAGGGGGGACCTGGGTGCCGAAGCCCACGGCTTCGTCCAGTCGAGCTACAAAGAGGGGTTGAACCCTACCGAGTTCTTTTTCCACGCCATAGGCGGGAGGGAGGGGCTCGTCGATACGGCGATAAGAACATCCCAGAGCGGCTACCTCCAGAGGAGGCTGATCAACGCCCTCCAGGACCTGGAGGTCCAGTACGACGGGACGGTGAAGGAGACGCGGGGGATCATCGTCCAGTTCAGCTACGGTGAGGACGGGGTCGACGCCTCCAAGAGGGATTACGCCAGCCCCGAGAACGTCCACAGGATAGTCCAGCGGGTCCTGAAAAAGGAGGGTGCATGAATCTGTCGGAGAAGGAGGTCTCAAAGAGGATCGAGGGCCTCCCGTTGCCCCAGAGCATAAGAAGAGCCCTGGAGGGTGAGCTACAGGATGTAGAGGTCTCCGAGGAGCAGTTCAGCGAGATCACCGAGACGGTCGTCGCCGACTACCGCAGGTCGAAGGTCGAGCCCTGCGAGGCGGTGGGGGTCGTGGCGGCCCAGTCCATCGGCGAGCCCGGCACCCAGATGACCATGAGGACCTTCCACTACGCGGGGGTCGCCGAGATCAACGTCACCCTCGGTCTTCCGAGGCTGATAGAGATCGTCGACGCGAGGAAGATCCCCAGCACCCCCACCATGACGATCCGGCTCGATAAGGATTACGCCCTCGACCGGGACATAGCGAGGGAGGTGGCCTGGTCGATCGAGTCGACGAACATACTCCATCTGGGGTCGATGGCCACCGATCTCGCCGAGATGAACGTGGTGATCGAGCTGAACGAGGACGCACTCCTCCAGAGGAAGATCACGGCCGAAGAGGTGGCGGGAAGGCTCGCGGAAGGGACGAAGCTACCGGCGGAGCAGCACGCAAACCAGATCATAATGACACCGCCGGAGCCATCGTACCGCGACCTCCTCCAGCTCGTCGAGAAGATCAAGACGATCTCCCTCAAGGGGATCGAGGGGATAAACAGGGTCGTCATCAGGAAGGAGGGGGACGAGTACGTCCTCTACACCGAGGGCTCGGCTCTGAAGGAGGTCATCCAGTTCCAGGGCGTCGACCCCACCAGGACGAAAACAAACAATATAACTGAGATCGGAGATGTCCTGGGGATAGAGGCGGCTCGAAACGCCATAATAAACGAGGCCACCGACACGTTGAGAGAGCAGGGTCTCTCCGTCGACGTGAGACATATCATGCTGGTGGCGGACATCATGACCTGCGACGGCGAGGTCAAGCAGATCGGTCGCCACGGAGTCTCTGGCGAGAAAGCGAGCGTCCTCGCCAGGGCCGCCTTCGAGGTGACGGTAAACCACATCCTCGACGCCGCTGTGCGGGGAGATGTGGACGATCTCAGGGGCGTAACTGAGAACGTCATTGTAGGCCAGCCGATACAGCTGGGAACGGGCGACGTGAAGTTGGTCGCGAAGCGATGAGGTAAAAGGATGATAAACATTGATAGAGCGCTCAGAAGTTCGATTCGAACCGGTAAAGTTGTTCTCGGCTCAAACCTGACGGTAGAAGCTGGGGCCAGCGGAAAGGCGAAGCTGGTCATAAACGCCATCGACTGTCCCGAGGACGTGGCAAGAGAGCTGCATAAGGCGGAGGTTCCCGTCTACAATTATTCTGGAAGGGGGAAGGATCTGGGCGCAGCCTGCGGAAAACCCTTTTCTGTCGCCGCCCTGGCGGTGATAGAGCCCGGCGAATCCGAGATCATGGCGCTTCTGAGGGAGATCAGGGGTAACGAGGATGAGTGAGTTCAAGCTCACCACCGAGGGGATAAGGTACATCGCCCTCTTCGAAAGCTTGACCGGCGGCGTCGCCAGAGACTGCGTCATCGACGATGAGAACGAAAGGATCATATTCGTCATCAAGAAGGGAGATATGGGGGCTGCCATCGGGAGGAAGGGCAGCAACATCAACCGGGTGAAGAAGTCGATAGGAAAGCAGATCGAGATCGTGGAGCATAGCGACGACGTCAAGGAGTTCCTGGAGAACGTCTTCCAGCCGGCCTCGATAAAGAACGTCACCATCGTCTCCAAAAACAATAAGCGATTGGCTTATGTAGAAGTAGCAAATAGGGACAAGGGCATCGCCATAGGACGGGACGGCCGCAACATATTAAAGGCCAAGATGCTCTCTTCGAGGCATCACGGCGTGGACGACATCATAATCCAGTGAAGATAAAGCCGGCGCCCGATTTCGAGGTCGGCGGGTCGACCGTCGGCGATGGATATAGCATTCAACTAGGTGAAATAATGGGAAAGGGAATGTACGCGGCCAGGAAACTGGAGAGCGACCGCAAGAGCTTCCGGTGGAGTGACATGAACTACAGCCGGAGGGCACTGAAGCTGAACGTCAAGGCGGACCCCCTGGGTGGCGCGCCGAGGGCTCGAGGCATAGTCCTGGAGAAGGTCGGCGTCGAGGCGAAACAGCCGAACTCCGCCATCAGGAAATGCGTCCGGATACAGCTGATCAAGAACGGAAGGCAGGTCACCGCCTTCTGTCCGGGGGACGGGGCTATCGGTTTCATAGACGAGCACGACGAGGTCGTGGTGGAGAGGATCGGCGGCAGGATGGGGGGAGCCAAGGGCGATATACCCGGAGTCCGGTTCCAGGTCGTCGGCGTAAACAACGTAGCCCTCAGCGAGATGGTCTCCGGACGGAAGGAGAAGCCCGTAAGGTGATAACTTGAACGTGAAGATCTTCAACAAATGGGATCCCGAAGAGATAGAGGTCCAGGATCTCAGCATAAAGCGCTATTTTAACCTCCGTCCGATGCTGGTGATGCACACCGGCGGCAGGCACGCAAGGCAGCAGTTCAAGAAGTCCGAGCAGCATATCGTCGAGCGGCTCATCAACAAGATGATGCAGAAGGAGGTCAACACCGGCAAAAAGATGAAGACCTACAAGATCGTCGAAGAGGCCTTCGACATAATCCACCAGAGGACGAAGGAGAACCCCCTCACGGTCCTGGCGAGGGCGATCTCCAACTCCGGCCCCCGGGAGGAGGTCGTCCGTCTCAAGTACGGCGGCATCACCGTACCGAAGGCCGTCGATACGGCTCCCCAGAGGAGGGTCGACATGGCCCTGATGTTCATCACCACCGGAGCCCAGAGGTCGGCGTTCAAGTCGAAGCGTTCCGTGGCGAGCTGTCTCGCCGACGAGATCATCGCCACCTCGAAGGGTGACGTGCGAAGCTTCGCCATGAACAGAAAGGACAGCGTCGAGAGGGTCGCCAAGGCGGCACGTTGAGCTTGAGCGCTCACGGGCGGCCTTTCGCCCCAATTTTATTTTGTCACGTTTTATTATCGCGATCCTATTCTACCTTGAACCTTCTGACGACGGACTTGTCGATCCAGCTCTTGAAGGTGTAGATGATCCTCTTGGGGATGGGGACGCAGAGGTCTCCGTATATCCCGACGGCGCAGCCGCACCCCGTCGAGATGAGGGCGACGGGGCTATCGGTGGACGCCCTTATGGAATAGGGCTTCAGAGCCGTCCCCCGTCGGACCCTGGCCAGGTTTCTTGCGGTGTGCTTGGCCTGGATCTCCGCCTCCATCCCCGTCTTGGTCGCCAATTTGCCGTCTATCTCGATCCAGGCGCAGTCTCCGATGACGAAGACCTCCTCTCGCCCCGCCGCCCTCAGATAACGGTCGGATAGGAGCCAGCCGTTCTTCTTGGGGAGGTCGAGGACCTCTGCGAGCGGGGCGGGCCTGACCCCTGCGGTCCATATCGTCATATCGGCATCGAGGCGGCTTCCGTCGGCGAAGGTCACCCCGCCGTCCCGGATCGACTCCACCCGTTTTGACGTGAGGAGGTCCACCCCCTTTCCCGCCAGGATCTTCTCCATCAGTATCGATGCGTTCTTCGATAGGGTTGGAAGGGGCCTGTTCATCATCTCGACTATGTAGATCTTGAAGCTGCCCCCCTCCGCCAGGAGGCAGGCGGTCTCTATCCCCGTCGGTCCCGATCCGATGATGGCGATCTTCTCCGGCCGCGCCTCTTCGACGAACCGCCGGGCCCTCACCGTCTCCTCCAGGGTGTTTATCGAGAAGGCCTTCTCCTCCCCCTCGATACCGAAGTAGTTCTGGACCGCTCCGGGGGCGAGGACGAGGAGGTCGAAATCGAGATCGTTCTTCGCGCAAAGGACCCTCTTCTCGACGAGGTCGACCCCGATCGCCCGGTCCCTGACGTGGACGGCGTTCATCTTTCTGCAGAAGGGGTCCAGGGGGGCGACGACGTCATCGACTCCGACCCTCCCGCCGAGGTAGTCGGGGTAGAGCGCCTGGCACTCGATCATCTCCTTGGGCTCCACCACCACCAGCTCGAGACCCTCTCGAGTGGCGGCGTTTCTGACCAGCTCCGCTCCGCCCATGCCGCCGCCGACGACCACCACCCTCAGGACGTCGCCCCTCTCCAGGTTCATCTCTCTGATCTTCACGTCTGATCCGAGTCCATCCCGCCGTCATCGGTCATAAGCTCTTCTGTGAGCCCGCGGCGGATCGGACCGCTTTCTATCCGGCGCGTTGCCGCCTATCTGTACTTTTTCGATTTAAATAGTACTACTCTAACCGAAATTCTTATTAACCATCCTATGGTCTATCTCAGCGAGATGCCGCCGGAGGCTTCGATAGGAGGCGGGGACCAAAAGGGCGAAGAAGCCCCCGGGTTTGGGCCCGGAGGGCTTGGGTCTGCTCATCTGGAGGGGTTCTCCGGTTCAGCGGCCGTTTCGTCGATGGAGGATGGACCAATTGGTGAAGATAACGATAAAGGATCTCAGCTTCAGCTACGCCAGCCGCAGGATCCTGGAGGATCTGAACGTCGTCGTCGGCGACTCGGAGGTGTTGAGCCTGGTGGGCCCCAACGGCTCCGGCAAGACGACCCTGATCAAGTGCATCGACCGGATCTTGAAGCCCAAGGGGACGATCCTCCTGAACGGAGGCCGGGATCTGCAGTCCCTCAGCCGCCAGGAGGTGGCGAAGTTCATAGGGTACGTCCCCCAGTCGACGACGAGTTCCCTCACCACCACCGTCTTCGATACCGTCCTCATGGGGAGGCGCCCCCACATGGGATGGCGGGTGACCGAAGAGGACATCGACCGGGTAGTCGAGGTGATGAAGCTCCTCGCCGTCGAGGAGTTCGCCCTCAAGGACTTCTCCGAGCTCTCCGGAGGCCAGAAGCAGAGGGTCCTCATAGCCCGGGCCCTGGCCCAGGAGCCACAGGTCCTCCTCCTCGACGAGCCGACATCAAACCTCGACGTCAAGCACCAGCTGGAGGCCCTCGACACCGTCAGATCGATAGTCAAGAAGACGAAGATATCGGCGGTGATGGCCATCCACGACCTCAACCTCGCGGCCAGGTACTCCGACACCCTGGTGATGCTCAAGGACGGAAAGGTCCACGCCATCGGCGATCCCCTCACCCTCCTGACGAAGGAGAATATCAGGACGATCTTCGGGGTCGAGGCGGTGGTGATGAGGGACCTGGACCGACCCTACGTCATCCCCATAAGGTCCCTCAACGGAGAGACGCTCTGAAGCTGGAGGGGAGGTGTCCGTCACCCTTCATCCTGGTTAGCTGAGGTCCGAAGGCGACCTATTTCTCTGGGAGATTTATAATCCCCCTCCGCGATTCAACGTCGTCTATCATCCGTCCAATCCAAAGGACGATACTGTCAAATAATGTTTCGACAAATCTCGCCGTTTTATGGGGCCATCTATTTATCCCCTTCCGGCTATAGCCTCATTCACATGGAGGGAGATTGACGGAAGGCGACATATTCAAAGACACGGGAGTGATACCCGTCAGGAGGATGAACAGCAGCGGCCGGCCCGCGCCTCACCTCTCCCTAAGTTTCGACTCCCACCTCTTCTCCATAGATACCAGCCGGTCGCCCAGGGGGCGCCGGCAGCCCGACGCCTACCTCATAACCCACGCCCACAGCGACCACTACGGCAAGTCTGCGATGATATCCCCCGATGTCATCGCCTCTACGGAGACGGCCCGGGCCCTGGAGATCAGGCACGAGAGGAGGTATGAGGGGAGGACCGTCTCCGTCGGCGGTTCCATCCAAGTCGACGATCTGGAGGTTGCCGCCTACTCCACAGGCCATACCATAGGATCCGTCGCCTTCGGCTGGGAGACGGATTCGGGGATCCGGGTCCTCGTCACCGGGGACGTCAAGAACTACGACAACCTCCCCCGGTGCGATCTCCTCGTCACCGAGGCGAACTACGGCGACCCCTGGGATCCTGCATGCAGGTTCGAGGACGACATCGTCGGCTTCGGCGACGCCGTTGAGATGGGCGCGACCTTCGGAGCCTACGCCTTCGGAAAGGCCCAGAGGGCAGTATCCCTGATCCGGGCACTGGGCTGCAGAGAGCCGGTGGGGATGGACGATAAGAGCCTCGCTCTGACTAAGGAGCTGTTGCCAGGCTATGGCCCCTTCACCCCTATGGAGGAGAACGGGACCGACCTCAACGTCGTATCCCCCTGGGAGCTCTCCAGGGTGAAATCGGAGAGGAAGTACGTCCTCACCGGGAGGAGCGATCTGCCCTTCCCCCAGATCAGGCTCAGCGACCACCTGGACTTCAAGGGGCTGATGAGGATGGTGGAGAAGACCTCCCCCGCAGCGGCGCTGATATACCACCCCGAGGGGAGGAGGGCGAATATGATGGCCCACCACCTCCGGGAGCTGGGGATGGCCTCGATATCCGTCAGCGAGATTGAGAACTTCTTTTAAAGCCGATTTTATTTTTATTGAATACTCCGCAGCTTGCAACTTAGAGTCATCATTGGTAAGAAATCTCTCTACTATAATCTATGTCATTTTATTAGAATGCCATAAAACCATAGCCGACACGTCGTATCTCTGTAGGCAATCTCAAGTACCGTAAAAAGAATGCTTGGAAGCCTCAAGAAGTTGTGAGCGCTGGAGAGAGGGATCTCAATCACGGTCTTAGCCTTCAAGTTCCAGCCTGGCTGAAGTAACAGACATTATAAAGAATGAAGAAGGTAAAGCAGACCAACATTGTGTGCACACAGGGAAAGCCAGAAACAGACGCTAGGTTTATTAATCTCCGTGCTCATCATACGAACCAAGAATAAGCTATTTGGCGAGGATATATTTAGCTAGGCAAAAATTATTCATGCTAGCACAGTAATTATTTATCTGAAAGGAGGAGAGGTAAACGAGACGAAGCATGATATTGGTCTTGGTGCTAGTCATAGTGCTAGTGTTACCATATGTCTCGGGCTCTCCCTCAGAAAATACATCTCAAGCGTATTCAAGCCAAATAAATGTTGATACTATTATATTTACAACTATTGGGTTTATCGTAACGCTTTTGATATCTATTTTTGCGTATGTTGTTTCGTTAACTCTAAAGATTACTGAGATGAAGAAGGAAATGGATTTACTTTTGCCATTTAAAAGTCTCTTGCAGGAATACGGAATCGCGCCTTTTAGGAAATTATTAAAAGAAAATGCGACTAATGAAAACGAGGATAGAGCACTGAGGCCCAAATGAACGACCAAAGAATCAAACGTCCGGATAATCTAGAAGCTCTATATATAGCAGGCAATACACTAATGGTTTTTAGTCTATTCCTCGCTATATACTTTGGATGGGCTAATTTTAGATTGTTGGAGTATTATTTTATGTATGGGTGGGTTAAAATATTCGCTATAGCAGTTCCATTTATTTTATTTTTAATGATATTAGCTTTCCTTATGTATAGATACAATAGACGCTTTATGATCACCACAATATTAATTTGCGCATGCACACTATATTTCTTGACTGAGAAAGCAACACATCAATTAGTCGCATATGATGGTGTAGCCTCAAGCCTCTTCTTCCTTATGTATATACAGTTATTAATAATAATAATAGTCGGGTTATTAACGGCGTCATACCTCACGTTATGCCTCAGAAGAATTATGACTCGTTTCTTGAATCAACCCTAAACCAGGATGACTCAACCGTGGCAATGTGTAGGCCAGAGAGACGTTTCAGGCAGGTCAGAGATAGTACGCTATGAGAGGCACCATCAGGACGCCCATGGCGTGGGTCTTCCTGATCCCGGCGATGGGAGCCGCAAGCCCCACCACCGTCGATAGGAAGTAGAGGAAGAGGCCGAAGGGGCCGGTGAAGCCGAAGGTCATCGCCGTCAAGAAGGCCAGGACGGCGATGCAGAGGATCCTGTAGTCGATCCGTCTCACGACCATAGCCGCGGCCCTCCCGGCCGCGAGGGTGGCGAAGTAGGAGAGGATCGATACGAAAAGGACGACGATCAGCATAAAGAGGAGGAGCGGCAAGTTGAGGTCCACCAGCTCCTCGATGGCGACGGCGGCGCCGCTCCTGGTCCTCCCCACGACGTAGAGGGCTACCAGGGTGAAGAGGGCGTTGGCGGTGTTCACCCCGGATATGGATATCAGAAACTCCCGGTCCGACCCCTCCGACCCCAGCCTTGTGGCCACCGTCGCCACCGCCGGGGTCACCCCCGGGACCCAGGCGACGACCGACCCCGCGAGCCCTCCGACGAAGGCCGCCCTTGTTATCCCCGCTGCCGGAAGGTCGAACTGCGTATCCCTCTGATCCGGGATCTCGGCCCGGGAAGCGAGGCTCAATAGAAGCATCGATGCGCCGAAGAGGCCGCCCAGAAGGGGGAGGAGGACCTCGGGCTTGAACCCCAGGGGGGAACGGGCTATCTCCTGGTGGCCGAAGGCGAACATTCCGAGAAAGCCGCTCGTCAGAAAGAGGGCGAGGGCCAGCAGCTTGTACTTCAGGTGGACGAGGGACCCCTGCCCCTCGATCACCCGTCCCCTCTCCGTCAGTATCATGAAGGCCGCTATCGCAAGGAGGACGAATCCGACGTGTTCCATGAAGGGTTCGTAGAAGCTGCTGAATATCAGGGATAGGGGAACTATCAGAACGACGGCGACGAGGACTGAGGAGGCGCTCCCCAGGGCCGATAGCCGGACCGCCTCGATCCCCTTGCCTTCCAGCATCATCTCGTGGCCCGGAAGGACGGCCAGAGAGGTCTCGGCGTCGGGAGCCCCTATGAATATCGACGGGATTATATCGAGGAAGGTCTGGGCTACGCTCGCCGCCAGGATCGCCGCAGCCAGGTCGACGGGGTCGAGGCCGAGCCAAAAGAAGGCGGGGGAGAGGGCCAGCATCAGAGCCGCAAAGTTATTGGAATGAAGGCCGGGGGTGAGACCGCTGGCTATCCCGAGGATAAAGCCCAGAATCACCGATATAATGAGGGGTATGTCAATCATTTTCTGCAGAAGTATAGGGTGTCAACAGATAAAATATTTTCGGTATCGTCTCTGGAACGGCCCGACGGGACCCGGGGTGAAAACCCTTAAATACTGTTAATCAGGTGGTTGTAGCGATCCGCAGAGGGAGCGAGAGCTCGCCCCCTCTCTGGCGCATGGGCCTGCTGGCCCGAACGCGCTCCGCGCGCGTGAGTCGGCCCCCGGGAAGGGGGCTATTGCGGAGGATTAACATGAAGATGGTCAAAAAGACAAATCCGAGATTGATCGCCCTCATCGACGATCTCAAGGCCGCCACCCGGGGAGAAGGGGGGGCGATCTGGCGCGACGTCGCCATGAGGCTTGAGAAGCCGAGGCGAAACTACGCCGCCGTAAACGTCAGCAAGATTAACAGGCACACCGCCCCCGACGACCTGGTTCTCGTTGCGGGAAAGGTCCTGGGTTCGGGAGATATCGATCACAAGGTGACCGTTGCCGCCCTCCAGTTCAGCGAGCAGGCCGCATCGAAGATAAAGTCGGCCGGTGGCGAATGTCTCAAGATAGAGGAGCTGGTGGAGAAGCACCCGGCGGGCTCCAGCATAATTATTTTAAGGTGATCTGATGATTATCGACGCATCTGGGATGATCCTGGGACGTCTGGCCAGCCTCGCTGCCACAAAGCTCCTCGCCGGAGAGGAGATCGCCATCGTCAACGCTGAGAAGGCCATAATCTCAGGTCGAAGGGAGAGCATCTATCGAGAGTACGAGGAGATGAAGAACAAGGGGTCCACCGAGATGGGACCTCACTATCCCAAGCGGCCCGAGAGGATCATGAAGAGGACGGTCCGCGGCATGCTACCCCACAGGACGAAGCGGGGTCGCGACGCCATGTCCCGGCTCAAGATCTACGTGGGAGTGCCATCGGAGTTCGAGGGGATGAAGATCGAGCGGCCGCAGGCGGCGAAGATGACCCGCCTTGGGACCGCCAAATACGTGGAACTTGGCGACATAAGCCGGAAGTTCGGGTCAAAATTCTGAGATGGTCAGCATGAAGATAACCAACTCGTCGGGTAAAAACAGGAAGGCTATCGCCAGGGCCACCTTGGCCGAAGGCAACGGCAGGGTCAGGATCAACACCAAACCCCTGGAGATCTTTGAGCCGAAGCTCGTAAGGGAGAAGATCATGGAGCCCGTAATAATAGCCCAGGAGAAGGCCTCGGGGCTGGACATCGACGTCAAAGTTCGCGGAGGCGGGTTCATGGGCCAGGCAGCAGCCGTCCG
Organism: Methanothrix harundinacea; assembly: GCA_002506535.1. Lineage (GTDB taxonomy): Archaea > Halobacteriota > Methanosarcinia > Methanotrichales > Methanotrichaceae > Methanocrinis > Methanocrinis harundinacea_B. The sequence goes on along the minus strand of DAXT01000004.1, from coordinate 12,892 downwards.
GACCGCCATCGCCCGCGGGATCGTGGAGTGGACCGGCGACACCGCCCTGAAAGAGGCCTATATGGAGTACGATCGATCTCTCCTGGTCAACGACCACCGGCATAAAGAGCGGAAGAAGGTCGGCGGCCCCGGTGCAAGATCCAAATATCAGAAGTCTTACAGGTGAGAAGGCTTGATCCCTGTCCGATGTTTCACATGTGGAAACGTCATCTCTGATGTATGGGAGGAGTACAAGGATCGCTGCAACTCTGAGCCACCGGGGAAGGTGATGGACGATCTGGGGATCGAAAGCTATTGCTGTCGTCGTATGCTCCTTACCCATGTGGAGATCGTTGAAGTGCTCCGGCGGTATCAGTAAAGAGCGTGGGGTTGTGGGGTAGCCTGGTCCATCCCTCGGCGTTCGGGACGCCGTAACCTGAGTTCGAATCTCAGCAACCCCACCATCAAACTTTCTTTTGAGGTGGCCACTTGACGGATTCGATGAATGAAGAATATACGCGATATGAACGCGCCAGGATAGTGGGGGCTCGAGCTTTGCAGATTTTGATGGGCGCCCCGGTGTTGATCAAGACCGAGTCCATAGACCCCCTCGAAATTGCCCTTGAAGAGATGAGATGCGGATTCGTTCCCATCACCGTTAAACGGGATCACAGAACCTCTAGGTAGGTGAACTTTTTGGAAGATGAAATGATAAAGCCCTCTGAAGAATACGAAACTCTTATCCCCATAGATGAGTATCTGGCGGCGGGCATACACATAGGCACGCAGCAGAAGACGAAGAGCATGAAGGATTACATCTACAGGGTCCGTACCGACGGCCTCTACGTCCTGGACGTCCAGGCTACGGACAAAAGGGTCAGGCTCGCGGCCAAGTTCCTGGCCAAGTACGACCCCAGCAAGATCCTGGTCGTCTCGGCGAGGCAGTACGGCCAGCGCCCTGCGACGATGTTCTCCAAGTCCGTTGGAGCGAAGGCGATAGTCGGCAGGTTCATACCCAACACCCTGACCAACCCCGACTTCTACGACTACGTCGAGCCGGACGTGGTGGTGGTCACAGATCCCAGCGGCGACAGCCAGGCGATAAATGAGGCCATCGATGTCGGGATCCCTGTGGTGGCGCTATGCGATACCAACAACCTGACCTCTAACGTCGACCTCGTGATACCCACCAACAACAAAGGGAGAAAGGCCCTGACTCTGATATACTGGCTCCTGGCCAAAGAGATCCTCAAGGAGAGGGGAGAAGAAGATCGGTTCAGATACTCGGTATCAGACTTCGAGATGGAGTTTTAATCCCATGAGACGCCCGGCAGTGGCAGGTCAGTTCTATCCCCGCCACCCCAGGGAGCTCGCTACCGAGCTGGAGGCGGCCTATGGAGATGTGGTGGGAGCAGAGCTCCTCCCCATCCGGGGGGCGGTAGTCCCTCACGCCGGTTACATATACTCTGGAGCCGTCGCGGCGGAGGTCTATGCGAGGCTCCCCGAGCGGGAGACCTACGTCCTAATAGGTCCAAACCACCACGGCCTCGGCCTTCCCGTAGCACTCTCCAGGGAGCCGTGGATGACGCCCCTGGGGGTCGCCGAATGCGACCTGGAGATGGCCGATCACCTCGCGGGCAGCATCATCGAGGTGGACGAATCGGCCCACCTCTACGAGCACTCCCTGGAGGTTCAGATACCGTTTCTCCAGGCCAGATTCTCCGGCTTCAAGATCCTTCCCATATCCATGGGGCTCCAGGACGAGGAGACTGCCGTCGAGGTGGGGGAGGCGGTCGGCGAGGCGGCGAAAAGGCTAGACCGGGACTGCACCATCATCGCCAGCAGTGACTTCACCCACTACGAACCCCAGGAGGAGGCGACGAGGAAGGACGCCCAGGTGATCGAGGCGATCCTGAGGATGGACGTCCCCGCTGTCTACAGGGCCGTCTACGCCCTGAACGTCACATCCTGTGGGTACGGCCCCATCTCGGCGGCGATAACCGCCTCCAGAATTCTGGGAGCCGGGACCGGGAAGCTCCTCCGCTACTCCACCAGCGGCGACGCGGTCGGAGATTACAGCCAGGTGGTGGGGTACGGGGCGATAGCCTTCGTCTAGGTGGCGATGGAACTGACGACAGCCTCCGCCCCCGGCAAGGTGATCCTCTTCGGAGAGCATGCCGTCGTCTCCGGAGCTTGCGCCCTGGGGGCTGCGGTGGACCTCCGGGTTTCTGCGAGGATCGAGGATTTGCCGGGAAGGCTTGAGATATCGGCCCCGGACCTTCGGATGACTCTGGAGGGGATAGCCATAGACACCCTTTCAGCCGCGGTCCTTGCAGAAGGGGTGAGGGAGAGGGCGTCTTACGCCACAAGGTACGTCTCCGCCGTTTTGAAGGAGTTTGGGGCGAGAGATCTTCGGGTAACCCTGGAGTCGGAGATACCCCCCGCCTCGGGGCTCGGGTCGTCGGCTTCCGTCGTCGTCGCGACCCTGGGGGCTCTCAGCCGCCATCTTGCCCTCGACCTCTCTATAGATGAGATAGCAAAAGAGGCCTTCAGGATGGAGAAGTCCGTCCAGGGAGGGCTCGGCTCCCCCATGGACACCGCCCTTGCAGCCTTCGGCGGGTATCAGATCGTCGAGGGGTCGGCGAGGTCGATCGACCTTCCGCAGATCAGGCTGGTGGTGGGGTTCACCGGCAGGTCCCACGACACCAGGGCCGAGGTCGAGAAGGTCCAGAGGTTGAGGGCCGGGTATCCGCAGGTCGTCGACCCCATATTCCGGGCCATGGGAGAGATATCGAGGCTGGCGCCGGACCGCATAAGGGAAGGTCGTCTCCAGGAGCTGGGGGTCCTCTTCGATGTCAACCACGGCCTTCTGGAGGCGATCGGGGTCGGGACCCGGGAGCTCTCCGAGCTGGTCTACGCCTCAAGGGGGGCGGGGCGGGCCTTCGGCGCAAAGCTGACGGGGGCGGGAGGAGGCGGCTGCATGATCGCGCTGCCCCGGACCGATCCAGAGGATACCCTGAGGGTGATGACAGCCATCGCCCAGGCGAGGGGTTTCCCCTTCTCGACGGTGACGGGATGCCAGGGGCTGAGGCTCGAAGGTCCCGGTGGAGAGATATGACCGAGATCAAGATTCTCAAGATCGGTGGATCTGTCCTGACGGACAAGACGAGGCTCGAAACGGCCAGGATAGAGGCGATCGAGAGGATCGCCTCCGAGGTTGCGAAGCACGGACGCCGTCTGATACTGGTCCACGGAGCCGGGTCCTTCGGCCACATCCACGCGAAGAATTTCGGTCTCACCGAGAGGTTCAGCCCCGAAGGGGTCCTGGAGACCCACAGGTCTGTGGTGAGGCTCAACGACCTTCTGGTAGAGGGTCTCAGGGTCTGCGGGGCGAGCCCCGTCCCGGTCCACCCCCTCAGCTCCACCGTCCTGGCAGATGGGAGGATAGATATCATGGAGGTGGGGCCGGTGGTGGAGATGGTGGATAGGGGCCTTCTACCCGTCCTCCACGGCGACGTCGCCATGGACCGGATGAGAGGAGCCGGGATCGTCTCCGGAGATCAGCTGGTCTCCCACATGGCGAGGGTTCTGAGGCCCGAGATGGTCGCTCTCGGGACGGCCGCCGACGGGGTTATCTTCGAGGGCGAGGTCCTGCCGGTGGTGAGGAGAGAAGACCTCCCCAGGATATGGTCCCAGCTGGGAGGGTCGAATGGCGTGGACGTCACCGGCGGGATGAGGGGAAAGATCCGGGAGCTTCTGGACCTGGCCGACGAGGGGGTCTCTTCAGTGATATTCAACGCCGCAAAGCCGGGGATGGTCGAGAGGATCCTCCGAGGCGAGAGGGGGGGAACGGCGCTGGAGGGGAGGGCGTGACAACAGCCAAGAGGAAGCTCGACCACATAAGGATCTGTCTGGAGAAGGAGGTGGAGGGGGTATGGCGTCCCTTCGACGACCTCTCCCTCGTCCACAGGGCACTGCCGGGGATCGACGCCGCTGAAATAGATACAAGATCTCGATTCCTCGGAAAGGATCTGGCCATCCCCTTTATGATCTCCGGGATGACGGGGGGCCATCCCGATACCAAGGAGATCAACGTCAATTTGGCCCTGGCGGCCCAGGAGGTGGGTGTGGCCATGGGGGTCGGGTCCCAGAGGGCGGCCCTGGAGAGGGCCGAGGTGGAGGAGACCTTCTCGGCGGTCAGGGAGGCGGCGCCGAAGATCCCCATCATAGGGAACATCGGGGCTGTCCAGCTCCGGAGGGGTGGGGCCGAGGTGATAGATCGGCTGGCGGAGATGATAGACGCCGACGCCATAGCCGTCCACTTAAACTTCCTCCAGGAGAGCGTTCAGCCCGAGGGGGAGACGGAGGCGAAGGGCGCCCTCGAGGCGATCAGGTCTGCATCCGATTCGAGGGTCCCCATCATCGCCAAGGAGACGGGGGCCGGTATATCCGGAGAGGATGCCCGGGCCCTTCTGGAGGCGGGGGTGGAGATCATCGACGTCGGGGGCTTCGGCGGGACGAGCTGGTCCGGGGTGGAAGCCTATCGGGCACAGGAGCGAGGCGACCTGGAGTCTGCGAAGATGGGACGGCTCTTCTGGAACTGGGGGGTCCCAACGCCGGTCAGCGTCGTCGAATGCGCTTCCATCGGGGCCGAGGTCGTATCCTCCGGAGGGGTTCGTAGCGGCATCGATGTAGCAAAGAGCATAGCCCTGGGGGCTAGTCTGGCCGGGGCGGCGCTGCCGTTTTTGGCTCCTGCAACAGAGGGACCATCCGAGGTGGTGGGTTCCCTCCGGGTATACGAAAGGGCCTTGAGGACGGCGATGTTTCTGACCGCCTCAAAGAGCATATCGGACCTAGAATCTGCGCCGATCGTCGTCTTAGGCAGGACGAGGGAGATCCTGGAGCAGAGAGGGTTCGACGCGAGAAAGTTCGCTATTCATAGAGAGATGTCGAGATGAAGGATATTGGAATTGTAGCGATCGGAGGCTACGAAGAGATAGGAAGGAACATGACCGCCATAAGGATCGGTCATGACATACTGATAATGGACATGGGCATCCGGCTGGACAGGGTTCAGATCCACGAGGATACGGACCTGGAGAGGCTCCGCCCTTCAGAGCTGATATCTCTGGGGGCGATCCCCAACGACAGCGTCATGAAGGACGTCGACGGGAGGGTGAGGGCTATAGCTTGCACCCACGGCCACCTGGACCATATCGGGGCGATTTCAAAGCTCGCCTACAAGTACCGGGCTCCCATCATAGGGACTCCTTACACCGCGGATCTGATCAAACAGGAGATCGAGTCGGAGAAGCTCCAGGCGACGAAGAACGAGGTCGTAACCATGAACGCCGGGAAGACGAGGCAGATAGCCCCCGACATCGAGCTCGAGTTCATCAGGGTTCAGCACAGCATAGTCGACTGCGTCTTCGCCGCCATCCACACCCCCCGGGGTGTCATCCTCTACGCTAACGACTTCAAGATGGACAGAAGCCCTACCTTAGGCCAGCCCCCTGACTTTGCGAGGCTTAAGAAGCTGGAGAGCGAGGGGGTTCTCGCCCTGATCACCGAGACGACCAACGCCGGGGTATCGGGGAAGACCCCTTCGGAGCAGATAGCAAAAGATCTCGTCTGGGACGTTCTGATGGGGACGGAGGAGACGAAGTCGGGGGTTCTGATGACCACCTTCTCGTCTCACATCGCGCGGATCAGGTCGATCATCGAGGCCGCCCACGAGATGGGAAGAAAGCCGGTCCTCCTGGGAAGGTCGATGGAGAAGTACTGGGGGACGGCGAAGAGGACGGGGTACGCACCCAAGTCCGACGACCTCCCGGTCTATGGCAGGAGGAAGAGCGTCGACAAGTTCTTCAAGAGGATGATGCAGGAGGGCAAAGACAAGTATCTCCCCATCATGACGGGCCATCAGGGAGAGCCCGGAGCCGTCTTGAGCCGGCTCGCCAGCGGCGATACCGATTATCAGCTCGAGTCCGGGGACAAGGTGATATTCAGCGCCGGGATCATACCCCAGCCTCTGAACCTGTCCAACCGCCACATCGTGGAGACGAAGCTGAAGATGAAGGGGGCGAGGGTTTACGACAACGTCCACGTCTCGGGGCACGCCTGTGTCGAGGACCACTGGGAGCTGTTGAGGATGATAAACCCCGAGCACGTCATCCCCAGCCACGGAAGCTTCGCGAGCCACGGAAAGTACCTTTCGATGGCCGAGGATACGGGCTACGAGCTCGGCTACACCTTCCACATCATGAGGAACGGCCAGGAGCTGCTCATCCCCTGAGGGGGCTAAAGGGAGGCAAAGATGACGTCCAACGGAGGAAGAGGGGGAGGAGGCGTGATAAGATATGGCGATCCTTGACGAGGAGCTGGGAATCCGGGCAGAGATGATATCCGGGGCCATAGAGGATCTCCTGCCTGTGGTCCATCCGAGGGAGCTCTACTCTGCCGGGAGGCATCTCGTGGATGCCGGGGGAAAGAGGCTACGGCCCTGCATGCTCCTGCTGGCGGCCGAGGCTGTCGGAGGCGACCCGAAGGGAGTCGTCCCGGCGGCCGTCTCCATCGAGCTCGTCCACAACTTCACCCTCATCCACGACGACATCATGGACAACGCCTCGACCCGGCGGGGGAGGCCCGCGGTCCACGTCAAGTGGGACGAGGCGGGGGCGATCCTCGCCGGGGATACCCTCTATTCCAAGGCCTTCGAGATCCTGACAGAGGCCGAGGCGGGGCCCGAGGATATGGTCGCCTCGGTGAAGATGCTCGCCCGGACATGCGCCTCCATCTGCGAGGGTCAGTGGCTGGATATGGAGTTTGAGAGGAGGGAGGAGGTCACCGAGGCGGAGTACCTGGAGATGGTGGAGAAGAAGACGGCGGTCCTCTACGGTGCCGCCGCCTGGATCGGCTCCCGCCTCGTCGGCGGCTCAGATGAAGAGGTCGAAGGTCTGGAGAGGTTCGGCCGGCTGGTGGGTATGGCCTTCCAGATCCAGGACGACGTTCTCGACCTGACCGCCCCGGCTGAAATCCTCGGAAAGCCGAGGGGAGGCGACCTCGCCGAGGGGAAGAAGACCCTGATCATGATCGATGCGATATCCAAAGGCGTCGATATCCCCATATTCGCCAAAAAGAACGCCTCGACGGAGGAGATCGAGGCGGCGCTGGCGATCCTTCGGGCGAGCGGCTCCATCGATTACGCCAGGAAGAGGGCGGTGAGGCTGGTGGAGGAGGGAAAGGATGCTCTTGGAGTTCTAGCCGACTCCGAGGCGAAGAGTCTGCTGATGAAGCTCTCCGACTACATGATAAGCAGAAGTTATTAATCCATCAAACGACAGACGGGATTCGTAGCTGAAGCGCCGTCGGGGTCGGGTCGGGTCAGCGGCCCGGTTAGCGGTCGCGGAATCAACGGGAGGCTTTCAAATTGCACGAGCACGGGCACGGGTCGCATAAGCACGGAGACGAGCTGAAGAAGCACGAGATAGAGCATCTCATCGAGCACTGGATCGAGCACAACAGGAGCCACAGCGAGAGCTTCCGGGCGAGGGCGGAGGAGATGGAGGCGACGAGCCCGAAGGCCGCGGCGAAGGTCCGGGAGGCGGCGGAGCTGATGGACGCGTGCACTGCGAAGCTCGTGGAAGCGGCGGGGGAGGTGTGAGGGGGGAATGAGGGCTGGCCCGGAGGATCTGGTGGGGTGGAGGGTCCCTAGCCGATCGTTCTGACTAAATTTCCGGCTCGGCTAAGATGGTGGCGGTCTCGGCAACCTCCGGGGATCTTATAGTCTCTTCGACTTTTTTACTGTCAGCCTCTTGCTTGCTCGTGACCTTCATCGGGATCTTATGGACGACCGACGTCCAGCCGCTCGCCTCCAACCCGTCTTTGCCCAGGTCGGGACATCTCTCATCGCCGCAGGTTACGTTCAGTTCGATCGATTTTGATTTCCCCGTCTCCAAATCGCCCAGGAACCAGCTGAGATAGGTTGTGCCGTCAGGGTTTCTTATCTGCGTAGGCCTTGGGAGGATGCTCTCACCCTGGGGATCGCTGTATCTCGAATCTTTATACTGAACGTTCTCGGGCAAAGTGGCATCCAGGACTATACCTGTCAACCTGGTTTTGCCCTCGTTCTTGACCTGGATGTTGTATGTCGTTACATCCTCAGTCACAATAATAGAACCGTTGGAGACCACATCTATGATTGCTACGTCTTTAAGGGCTTCATCGAATCGCACTCTTTCAGATGGATTTAGGGCTGTTGCTCTGACTTCTACCGCATTTTTCTTGTCGTTCGCTTGATCGAAACCTATATTCCTGTCGAAGATGACCAGGATCCCGGTCAATTCACCTGTGTTTAGATCTCTGGGATTCAAAATGAGTAATTCAGTAGCGCCATCCCTGCCGCTCACCACCGCTGAGATGGGGACTTTCCCCTGAGTTGGATTTCTGAAGTAAAAAGATCCTCGATGAGTCACGTTAGTCGGCGGTGTGACTATAAGCGCTACATCAGTCAGCTTCGTCTCACCGGTATTCTTGATGAATATCCTGTAATTTATAAGATTCGTTTTGGAATCCACCATCTGCTTTACAGCTATTGAGGAGGTCGCTTCATTAGCAAATACGGGATCTTTACTGGCAAAATATTCGTGAGTATACTCCTCAGTGACGGTCATATCAGCATCGCGCACGTCGTAATATTCCTGAGACAGAGAAGGCGTTATACATAATGCGAGCAAGACAATCGACAAGACCAGAGTCTTCATGATTTTTCCCCTCCAACCATCAACTCTCAGTTTTGGTTTCGTGCCTTATAATTTCTCACCGCTCATAGAAGCGAAATCAAAGAGGTTTCACCCTCTTCCAGTCTGATGTAATGGGGGATTAAACCTCTTTTAGATCTCTAACCGCATGAGCGTCGTTCACATAGAGACTACGTTTTCTCATTCATCATATTTTAGCTTTTGTGCTAGGTCTTTTTATAAAATATCTTCTAGTTATAATCTGGATATCGTCAGCCGTAATGGGGGAACATTTTCAATATTTGAGACATATTAATTAGTTTAGATGTAATTCTAGAATGGTAAAATAGGTATCTATCAGCCTATAAGACATAGATAAGGTAACACTGTTAGCTGGTTATCATCTCGTCCTTCTGCAGAGGACGTATGGTATCCATGATACCGCCTCTCTCCACAGAACCGGACAATAAAAATATATAGTTTGAGGTGCATTGTTGGAAAATTGCCCGACAGAGGACGACGGCGTTTGGCGTAAGAGGCTGCTGATAAGACCAGATTCGTCTTGTCGGGGGCAGGAGAGGGAGGATAAATCAGGCTTTGGAGGATGTCATCCATGAGGTTAAAGGTAGTGTTATTAGTATCAATCCTGGTGATTTGGGGGGCAGCGGATGCTTTAACATTCAATCAGAATATATTTGTCGAAGGCAACGGTAGCCTTTCTGCCAGGACTAACACCGAAGCCGCAAAGGACGCAGTAGTCGGAAGCGGCGAACAACAATACTTGAGGAACTTGATCTTAGATGAAGGCAACACCACTCTGACCTCAAAGTACAATCTCGTAAGCAACCTCACAGAGAGAAAGAATCGCTACTATGTTCAGATGAACAGCCAAAAAGGTCTGGATCACTTCATTTCGATTGAGTCCAGTTCGGATATCGATTCCTTAAGCTCGATATATCAATCCGGTAGCAGCGCTATAACGGAATATGCAGTAGGCGTAAAGATGGGAAAACTGTCTGAAGGAATCACTTACTGGGATGATTACGAAGACGGAAAGACCGGACGTAAGATAGCAGATACAGAAGTTTCCGGCAACTTTACTATGCGGTCACAGCTCTCTGATGAAGAACGAAGAAAGCCGATACCAGGGTGGAGTGCGGATAAGCTTCTTGAGCAACTCGATAACGCAGCTAAGGTCGCAGAAACTGTGCCGCCAGAAGAACAAGTATTTGCGAAACTGAAAGCAAAGGCTGAACAGAGAATGGATGAAGGAGACGAATTTGTCACCTTTACCGGTGAAAGGGTCACTCCTGAACTAGTAGTCGCTTTCGAAGGGCTTCCCCTCGGCCTCTATGCTAAGATATACAGATCAGGAGATACTGAGCCGAAGATATACGAACCTGGTCAGAACCGCATCGACAGAAGACCTATGATCTTTTTAGGAGGACGCAGGGTATAACAGAGATGTATGCCAGTTATGCAAATAATTGGCTGAGGACGTGTGTCGACCTTCGGTGGACAGCTGTCCGCCGAAGGTTATATTATTATATACTATATTTTTTACAAATTATATCTCAAGTATCGGCGTATGTGTTTAGCTCCTACCGTATCGGCAAATCCTCAACCAGATGATTTGGTCAAACTAACAGCATCGGACATCAGAGCAGTGCTATGAGATATTAGAATCAAAACAAATGAGATGATAGCGATTGTTTAATCATCCAAAAAAGTTATATGTATGTAAAGAGAAACAAAACATAAATCCTTGAGAGGTTTGGATATGAATGGCGACTGGTATTATTGGAAGTGTGGGAATGCCGAGTGCAGGGTCGAATGGAGAATTCCCAGAGGAGATATCGAGGCTGCGAAGACTAGTGGAAAGAAAATAGTGCTTCTCTGTGAAAATTGTGGCTATTATAGCGGTCCAGAAACGGGCTGGACGCCTATAGAGGAGGGTCCGAAGACATGGCTTCCGTGTATAACCTTCGCGGGCCCTGAAGCCAGGCTCTCACCCGGAACGCCATCAGGTGGCTTATGGAAGGGAGCAGATGGAAAAACTTACAGCCACAAGGAGTACATCAAGAAATTTTGGGTTGACCCTGAGATAAATTCTAAATGGCGTATACGAGGAATGCCTCATGCGCCGAGATGACTTTGAGGATGGTCGTCATTAAATTGCCGCGGGTTCTTATTCGTTATTTATCCGATCTATTGGATTGGCCGCGGCAGCTTAAACCTATTTTTCTACGTATCAAGCTAGTTTTTTAAGACGAGTTTGATACATCTCTTCTCCGCATTCTGGCCTATATCAAAACCCATCCTTCCAAAAGACAAATAAACTTGCCCGCCCCTCCCCGGAGGAGACATGACTAGATTCATCGTGGTCCTGGGCACCACCTCCCACTCCGGCAAAAGCACCATCGTCGCCGCCCTCTGCAGGATCCTAAGAAACAGGGGCCTCAAAGTCGCCCCCTTCAAGTCCCAGAACATGTCCCTCAACTCCTGGGTCACCTCCGATGGCAAGGAGATGGGGATCGCCCAGGCGGTCCAGGCCTGGGCCGCCGGGGTCGAGCCGAAGGAGGTGATGAACCCGATCCTTCTGAAGCCGAAGGGGGACCGGACGAGCCAGGTGATCGTCTTTGGAAAGCCCTTAGCCGACATCTCCGCCGAGGAGTACTACCGGGGGATCGAGGAGATGAAGGCCGTCGTCGACCGGGCGATCGAGGAGCTGTCGGGGGAATACGACTACATCGTCGTCGAGGGGGCTGGCGGAGGGGCCGAGATCAACCTCTACGACCGGGACATCGCCAACATCTACGTCGCCAGGAAGCTCGCCGCCCCCATCATCCTGGTGGGAGATATCGAGCGTGGCGGGGTCTTTGCGAGCCTCTACGGGACGGTTGCGCTTTTGCCTGCGGATATCAGGCCCCTGGTCTGCGGCCTCGTCATAAACAAGTTCCGGGGCGATCCGGGGATTCTGGAGCCGGGCCTGGCGATGCTGGAGGATCTGACGGGCGTCCCCGTCCTGGGGGTGATGCCCTACCTCGACCTCGCCCTCCCCTCCGAGGACTCCGTCTCCCTGGGGGACAAGGGGGGCGGCGGCAGGGCAGGGGTCAAAGGGGAGGACGCGGGCGGGTCTGAGTCCGTCGATATCGCCGTCATAAGGCTTTCGAGGATATCGAACTTCACCGACTTTGAGCCCCTGGAGAGGGAGGCGAACCTCCGGTACGTCACCCCCGGCCAGCCCCTGGGAAGGCCTGACGCCGTCATCATCCCGGGGACGAAGAACACCGTCGCAGACCTTCTGGAGCTGAGGCGGAGAGGGACCGACCTGGAGATCCTCGCCCTCCGGGACGCCGGCGTCCCGATCCTGGGGATCTGCGGCGGCTACCAGATCCTGGGGCGGGAGATCGTCGATCAGGGGATCGAGGACGGAGACTCTGTCGTCCCCGGCCTCGGTCTCTTGAATGCAACGACCCGCTTCGACCGGTACGAGAAGAGGACCGTCCAGGCAGAGAAGATGGTGACCGGGGACGGACCGATCCTGGGCCCGATAAAGGGGGAGAAGGTTTCTGGTTACGAGATCCATATGGGCGTCACCACCAGCCTGGACCCTCCCGCCTTCGGGGACGACGGCGGCGTAGGAGGGGGCGGCCTCGTCATGGGAACCTACCTCCACGGGATCTTCGAGAACCGCAACTTCAGGGACGCCTTCCTCGATCACCTATACAGCAGAAAGAACCTTCCCCGGAGGTCGGCCCCGGCGGGAGACGGGTACGATGAGCTGGCGAAGGCAGCCGAGAGATATCTCGACATGGAAAAGATCTGGGATATGATCGGTATATGATAGTCATATGATCTGGATATGATTGGGATATGGCCGGATGGCCGCCGAGTCACGATCGCCGGGATAGGATCTCTCCAGGGCGGCCCGCATCCTTCTCGGCTTCAGGACCGGGGATGGACAGCATCAGGCGCTCTCATCGATCTATCGGTCTAAAAACCATCTGAGATAATCCGGATAGGAACTGAGGTTTCTGCGGCCTTCTATCGTGGCGTTCATGAACTCCTCGAAGGCGGGAGAGTATCTGCTGTAATTAATTCTGAGGGCATCCGGAGTATCGTTCAAAAAGCGGATCAGGTAATCGGGGTAGGATGAGAGGTTGAGGCTCCTC
>DAXT01000016.1:52997-115214 GCA_002506535.1 Methanothrix harundinacea | reverse complement strand
CCTCATCTCATCGTCTCCTCATCTCCTCATCTCCTCGTCTCCTCATCCTCGACAAGATCGGCTCAGGACAGAGGCTGAGGATTGAGGATTGAGGATCACCGGTCTTTTTGCTCAAGCCTGCCGACGCCTCTGAAATCGATCAGAGGATTGGAGTCGACGGGATCGGGAGACGAGGATGTCAGGATCTCTCCCCGGTAGACCTCTTTTCCCTTATGAAATTCTGCGAAGATCGGCTCGTTAATCGGGATGGGCCTGGACTTCGCCTGCACCTCCATCATGGCACGCAGGTCCGTCTGAGAGATGATCGCTCTGCCGTGCCAGCTCTCTTCTCCGCCGTCCGGTCTCTCCCGCTCTATCATCCAGTATTTCAGGGATACGGGAAGATCGTCCCATACCAGGCGACCCTCGCGGCCGATTATCTTCGAAATCGACATATTGGATCCGTTCTGTCTGCATAATCATAAAGATGATCGTATTTTTGAGAGGGTGAAGGGGTGATCTCTGGGATCGGCGATGGGGCCGTAGCCCTCCTCCCCCAGGTCTGGAGCGGCTGAACAGAAACCAAGACACCAGGACCGGGGGCGATCGAGGCCGCCACCGCCATGATGAACGTCCCCATCATGGTGGCGGCAGGGATCACCCGGAGCGATCGCGGCCTGCGCGGCGGTCGGCGCGCCATCGGCGCCGTCGGGGGGCGTCCTCCTCCGACTGAACGCCATCTGCTCAAGCGGTGATGGTTGTCGGCCGGGGGGCGCCGTCCGCCCGAGACTCACCCCTCGCCACCGTCCACGTCCATCCGGCAACCGCCATTCTCGACCGGCCTCCCGCCACCCGCCGCCCCCTGCCCCCATCGACCCCCATCGACCGCCCCCGGTCCATCCCTTTTTTTCGAGCCCGACCCGCCGGTTCAAAGGGACGATCCGACCGACCTCGCCTGATCCAGGAGGTCTCTTCTCGAAAGGACGGCGTCCGGCGAGCCCCCGTCCACCATCCGTATGATCCCGGCCATCTCAAACCCCAGAAACCGGAGAACCTCGGCGAAGTCGTCGGCGGCCTTCTCGAAGGCGGGGCCTTCCGGATTCCCCTGGCTGGTGACGATGACCGCCTTCTTTCCCGGCGCAAGGCGGGAGCGGAACCCCGAATCGATGAAGGAGTACATCCGGTCCTCCATCAGCTTGAACTGGCCGGAGAAGAGGTTGAAGTATATCGGCGAGCCGAAGACGACGGCGTCGGCCTCCCTTATATCCTCCAGGAGGCCCGAGAGGTCGTCGTCGATCTTGCACTCTTCGGCGCTCTTGCAGTAGTTGCATCCCTGGCAGCCGGAGTAGCACATATCATTAGATGGTACTTCTCGGTCTCATATCCTGCTTCATCGGCCCCGTCCAGTACCTCCTGAACGAGCCTGTCGACGTTGCCGCCCTTCCGGGGACTTCCTACGATTCCTATAGCTTTCGTGGCTTATTCCCTCCCATGATCTAATAGCGCTCAGAGTCGGTTCTGAAGTTTTTGACGGTATGATATTTAATAATAACTGTTGCTCAAAAATAGTAAATATGGCGCCAGCCGGCAAAAATGGGCGCCTCCGCGATCGCGGGGGCGGGGGGCGGGCGAGAAGAGGCGGAGGATCGGTGAAGGCGGGAGAAGGTGGAGGGTTGGCCACGGCAGAGAGGGCGAGGCCGGGAGGTCGGCGCAGGGGGGCGGCCGAAGCGAATGGATTGGACCCTCGCCGAGAGGGGGAGGGCCGGAGGCGCGTCGAGGCGGTCGCCTAAGTTGATCTGAGCATATGGTTTCGGCCGCCGGGGAGATGCGAGGGTGAAAGGATAAAGTAGTAGGAGAGACTTACTCGTATCTAAAGGAGAGTACTCATGTGGGACCTGCTGCATCTCTCGTTATTAATAATCCCATTAGTGATCATTGTTTTACAGTACCCACACCATGCGAATTCAGAGCTAGGCGGTTCGGTCCAAATTGAGGCGATGCCGCTTTTGGAAGCTATCAAAACAGATCTGAATATTTGGAGAGATATATTATTGTTTCTAACCCAGATTTTGATATTTGCATTTATTATTATTTATATATTTTTGTTGATAAAATGGATGTGCGATAGTGAGGGGCTTAGGATTACCCCTTTTGAAAATACGACTAATGATAGCAAATATAACGGGAAGGCGATCTCTGATTCGCTAATAGCAGAATTACAGAGGATTTTTCGAATTTATCAGATGGATCGTGAAGAATTTGAAGCTATGGCTTTCCCCGAAAACCTCTCGCGAAAAGAAAATTTTACTAGTACAATCGTGGATCGGAGTCCCGTAAGTATGCGTGAGAGAGCAGGCACAAGTAATGCCATGTTTCCTGAATTGGCAAAATCAAACGAAAGCCTAGATATCGGCATCGCTGGTATGGGCTCGATTAATGTAGCTGGAACATCAGTACCTCTCGGTCAATTGCTTATAAACCTCAAACGTATGTGGCCCATCAATATTGGATCTCAAAAAAATTGCGTTATATGTGGAAGTCTACAAAAATACGGATCGTTATTTCGCCTAGTAGTTATTATGGAAAAAAACAGAGAAGTTAGCGTTTGGGAAGTAAGCCGTAGAATTATTTACGACTATCAAATACCAACTTTAGTTATGGATATGGCATTTAAAATTGCTAAAGATTTATTGCCTAATATACCGGCAGCTAAATCGGCAAGAACATGGGAGGGATTTAAACATTATACAAATGCCCTAGACAATTATCATCAGTATATTTGGACAGGAAGAACAGAAAATCTAGAAGGGGCCCGAGTTAATTGCATTGATGCCTCAAAAATTGAGATGGACTACGAACTCATTTTCGATTTATTCTATATGCTTGGCGTTACTTACCGCCTAAAAAAAGAATATGGTAAGTCTGAAGAAATGTTTCGTTATGCTGTTGGTTACAAATCTGGTTCAGAGGCGATAAATTTTGACCAAATCTAAGTTTGCTTATCCTTTGATCGGTCTTGGTAACGTCTATGTCGAGCAGTCTCGCTTTGAGGATGCAATTCGCGCTTATAAGAAAGCTATCGATATTGATCCAGATTCATCTGACTCCTGGAATGGTTTAGGTAACGCCTATATTAATTTGGGCCTATATGATGATGCCATCACGTCTTACCAAAAAGCCATTAGTATCGATTCTAAATTTGCTTATCCGTGGAATAATTTGGGCAATGTTTATCATAATCTCGGTCGTTTTGATGACGCCATTAAAGCTTATAATAAAGCTTTAGAAATAGATCCTAACTATTCTGAACCTTGGCATGGGCGTGGTAATGTATATCTGGATATGCATAAATATGACGAGGCCATTGAAGCTTATAAGAATAGGATTAAGCTAGAGCCTAGTTCAGTTAATTCATGGCACGGTCTCGGTAATGTTTATAATCGCAAAAATTGCGAAGATTGCGACATTAAAGCTATAGAAGCTTATAAGAAGGCTATTGATATTAATCCAAGTTTTTCTCCTGCTTGGAACGGTCTTGGAAACGTTTATCAGCGTAAGGAAATGTTTGACGATGCAATCGCAGCCTTTAAAAATGCTATTGAGATCGATCCCAAGTTCGCAGCGGCTAGATTATCGCTGGCGTCTTGTTACAAAAGAATCAATCAAGATGATATGTATAAAGAGCAAATCAAAATTGCCAATGATTTGATGGAAAACGAAATTGAATACAACCGAGCTTGTTTTGAGGCCATTTCAGGTAATAAAGAAAAAGCTCTAGAATTGCTCGAAATCGCATTAAAGAAAAATCAGATGGGACCTGATTGGGCCCGCAGAGATCCTGACCTTGAGTCAATTCGTGATGACCCAAACTTCGATCACTTATTGGAAAAATTTTCGTCAAAAGGTTGGGCTTCAGGAACAACACGTCATCAGTTCATTATAAGGTAAATCGAGTGAATAAATATTATTTATGTGTTAGACCAAAATGTATTGTTTCCGCGGTCTGTCTTAAACCAGAGAAACCAGCCAACTTCTACCACACTTCTCCAGGCAACGTCCTAGAAGTTCCATGTTTCGTTTATGACAGAAGAAGCGACCTTTAGGCCCAGATCGTTCAGGTCGGGGAACCCCTCAGGCTCTCGAGTAATCAACTCCTCTAGGTCAAAGATCAAACGGTCATAGTCAGAAAAATCTACGGAGCCGAAGGTTCTTTCGTCCTCCTCCGCTCCCCTCACTTCGTCGACACGATCTTTATCACGTCCCCCGCCTTCAGCTCGTGCTTCTCCCCCAACCTCCTCTTAGACCGCCCGTCCAGGGCGAAGAGGAAGCTGTCGCCGATGTCGGTATGGATCCGGTAGGCGAGGTCCTTCGTCGTCGAGCCCTTCTTCATCAGGTAGGCGTCCGGGAGGATGACGCCGTTTCGGTCCGTCCACTTCCCCTCGTCCTCCACCGGGAAGACGGGTATGTATTCGAGAAGCTCGAAGACCGCCCGGTCGAGGCACTCCTGGACCCCGGTCCCGCCGGTCGCCTTCAGGATCGCCCGGATCTTCTCCAGGCCCGCCTTCTGGGGGCCGGAGAGGTCTTTTACCATCTCGAAGTCCGGGTCCCCGGGTCGGTATTTAATCGCGCCGGTTTTATCGGCCATCCGCAGCGCCACCTCGGCGGCGGCGCTGGTGGGGACGACGATCTCGTCTAAGGCCTTCAGGCGGGCGACGAACTCCGGGGGGGCGACGTCCACCTTGTTCGCGGCGATGATCATCGGCTTGCTGGCATCTCTTAGGAGCTCTGCAAACCTCTTCATCTCGGCCTCGTCCCACCTGGAGGGCTCGCTCTTCATCGCCGAGAGGGCCCAGCGGACGTGGTGGTCGGCGACCCCGGCTCCTGCGAGCTGTTCGGTGATGAGGGGCTCGACCTTGACCCCCTCGGCCCGGACGCGCCTCATCAGCCTCTCCCAGTTGCGGTTGAGGATCCCGAAGAGCCACATACCGATCTCGCGCTTGAGAAACTCGACATCCGTCAGGGGGTCGTGGTTTCCTACGCCGACGGGGTTACCTTCGGCGTCGGCGGAGCCGGAGGCGTCCAAGACGTGGATGACGGCCTCGGCTACCCGGAGGCTGTCGAGAAACTCGTTACCGAGGCCCTTACCGAGGTGGGCGTCGGGGACGAGCCCCGCCACGTCGATCAGCTCCACGGGGACGTACCTAGTCCCGTCCCGGCACCTGCCGCAGCTCGTCGCGAGCTCGCGGCAGGGACAGGGGACCCTCACGTAAGAGACCCCGTGGTTCGCATCGATGGTGGTGAAGGGGTAGTTTGCTATCTCCACCTCGGCGAGGGTAGCCGCCTTGAAGAAGGTGGACTTCCCGGCGTTGGGCTTTCCCGCAAGCCCCACTGACAACATCGGATCGCCTCCTGGTATATCGGACCTGGTTATCTGCTGCTATCGAATCTGCTATCGGATCTGCTCTCTGCTGCTTATCTATCGGCCGCCGTTATTCGGGCTCTCTTCATCTGCGGATGTTGACGGGGACGCCCCGCCCCAGGAGATCCGCCGTCTTGGCGGTGAACCGCTCCTCCTTCGACTTTGCGAGCCTTCCGGCGAGGGCGAGCCCCTTCTCGGAGACCGTCGCCTCCTCGATCGATCCCGCCGCCAGGGCGGAGTCGTAGACCTTGGCGCCGAGGTCGGTCCTGGTCAGGACCGTCGACCATCCCGCCTTCGACCCGACGGACCCGACGGAGACGTCGGCGAGCTCCGCGGCGAAGTCGAAGCAGGGGCCGCACCCCTTCCAGGCGTACTCGTCCGTCTCCTCCAGGGGGACCTCCTTGACCTTATCGCCGGAGAGGACCCGGAACATCCCTTTCTGGACCTCGAACTTGTCGACCTCTTCGGCCTTGAATCCGAACTTCCCCTCGACGAGGTGGGGGAAGAGGAGTTCGTGCTCAAAGTTCTCCATGCAGAAGAGGCCGACGAGGAGGCCGATCTTCTCCTGGCCGAACGCATAGGGCTCCTCCAGGAGCTGGACCTTCCGGAGCGCCTGGATCTGGCACGGCGTTCCCACAAAGCCGATCTTCTTGAAGCCCTGGTCCATCGCCATCTGGACGCCGGTGACGCTGGGGGTGATGGTGTACTTCGTCCCCGCAGCGGAGGCGATCTCCTCGGCCGTCGTCGCGACCTTCGGGACACCCCTCCACTTGTCGTCTCTATCGGTGACGACGGCGCAGTCTATGACCCCGGAGTTCAGGGCCTGAATCAGGAGCGCCGTCGCGATGCCGCCGTCCTGGGCCCTGACGCTGGCCCGCGCCCTGGCGGAGGCGGCCTTCCTGTAGATCCCCAGGACCTCGTCCACCTTCCTCTCCCTTCCGAAGACCTTCTTCGCCATCCCCGGCATATCGAACATCGTCCGGGGACAGTAGGCGTAGCAGAGGCCGCAGTTGGGGTCGTAGTCTATCAGCTCGGGGCGGTTACCCTCTCTATCGATCTTGGGGCAGAAGGCGATGCAGTTACCGCAGTAGCAGCAGAGCTCCTTCTTGATGACGTCATAATCGAGCTCCCCAAATCCGTACTCCAGATACGTGGGCTCGGGATACTTCTCCTTGGCAGCCATGATCATCTCTCCAAAAGCTAGGTGGGTAGTTGACGGCCGATTAGACTAAAGCTTTTATGGTATATCGGGGACCCATCGGTCATGATCCTCGGCCTCGACGTCGGCGGAGCGAACACCAAAGCCGCCAGCTCCGACGGTCTCTTCACCAAGATCGAGTACCTCCCCCTCTGGAAGGAGGCCCCCCTGGAGCCCTTCCTCCGCCGTTTGTCGTCGGAGGCGAGGCCGGAGGCGCTGGCGGTCGTCATGACCGGGGAGCTCGCCGACACCTTCCCGGACAAGCGGTCCGGGGTTCTCGCCATTATGGGGGCTGTAAATAGCGCCTTCTCCTGCCCCGTTCGGTTCTGGGGGGTCGACGGCTTCCGCTGGCGCGACATCTCCGACCTAGCCGCAGCCAACTGGTCCGCCTCGGCGGCCCTCGTCTGCGCGGAGATAGGCGACTGCCTCTTCGTCGATATGGGATCGACCACCACAGACCTCATACCGATAAAGGGGGGGGCGAGGGCGGCAAAGACCGACTTTGAGCGGCTCGGGAGGGGGGAGCTGATCTACTCGGGCCTCCTCAGAACTAACCTCGCCGCCCTCCTCGGATATGTGGAGATCGGCAGGATGAGGATCCCCCTCTCATCCGAATTATTCGCCATCGCCGCCGACGCCCACCTCGTCGGAGGCCGGATCTCAGAGGGCGACTACACCGTCGAGCCCCCCGACGGGGGCGGAAGAGATCGGACGTCGGCGCTCCGGAGGCTCGCCCGGACGGTCTGCGCAGACCTTGCGGAGATCGGGTCGGATGCGGCGGCGGAGATCGGCCGCCAGGCCGCCGCCCGCCAGCAGAAGATCTTGACGGAGGGGATCAGAAGACAGTCGGAAGAATACGACATCTCCATCGTTGCAGCCTGCGGGATCGGCGAGGGTCTGATAGAAGAGGCGGCCCGCTCCCTCGGCCTCGAATGCGTGCGGCTGTCGGAGAAGTACGGCTCCGGGGTCTCCGACGTCTTCCCCGCCTACGCCGCCGCCCGCCTCCTGGAGATGGAGGCGCGGGGCTTCAGAGGGCGCTGAAAAAAGCTCAGAATGGAGGGGCCATCGCCTAGCCCCCAAACCCGTGGGCGAGGTAGGGGGCGACGATTATGAAGAGGAGGGACGAGAAGATCAGCCAGGCCATCAGCGCCACAAGGGCCCTGGTCATCCTCTCAGCCTTCGCCTCGCTCTTGAAGACCGCACCAAGCCCCATGGAGATCATGTCCCGAAAGATGTGGCCTCCGTCCAGGGGTACCGCCGGAAGGCAGTTGAATAGGCCGGCGTAGAGGTTTATCAGCCCCACCCAGAAGAGGAAATTGGCGATCCAGAAGATCTTTCCCCCCAGGGGCTCGGCCCATCCCGTCGGCTCGAAGAGGTGGGTGATCCAGCCCGAGAAGCCGGGAAAGCCCATCTCGGTGAAGCCGGGGATCCCCGAGAAGGGAAGGCCCATCAGGGAGAAGACCCCAAAGACGCCGGACCGGGGCATCTCCTGGAGGGCTGCTAGGAAGGACCCCGCCGGAAACTCCTGGAATGTGACGCCATCGAGATAAACGGCGTTCGCCGAGACCCCGGAGAAGCCGACCCCCAGAAACCCGCTTCCTGATCCGTCGGGGTTTCCGGCGAGCTCCACCACGTACTCACCCCGGTTCGTGCCGATGACGACGGCATCCCCCTCGACCGTCGAGTTCATGGCCGACCTGAAGGACTCCCAGTCGGGGGTCGATACTCCATCGACCTCGGAGATGGAGACCCCGGGGACGATCCCCGCCCTCTCGGCCGCCGACCGATCAAAGACGTAAGAGACGACTACCCCCAGAACGAACTCCCCCTCGAGGCCGAGGCCCACCACCCCCCCGTCCTGGAGGAGGTCGAGGCTCTTGCCGCCCCCTCCAACCGCCATCAGGTCCTGGAGGCGATCGATTCGGACGCCGTCGGCCAAGAGGAGGATCATCTGCCTCTCAAATCCAGCGAGGTCTGCGTCGGATCCGGGGACGACGTCCACCACCACGACCCTGTCCATGGGGGCGATCGCCCCGATCACCGGCCCGAAGAAGAGGGCGAGGGCCAGGGCCGCCACCACGAAGTTCGCTATAACCCCAGCGGATAGGATCCGGACCCGGGCGGCCCGGGAGGCCTTTGCCTTCTTATCCTGCGAGCCGAAGAGCTCCCCCTCGTCAGGCTCGACGAAGGCCGCCACCGGGGCCGCGAGGAGGGCGATCCCCATCGACTTGACCCTGATCCCCTCAGCCCTGCATAGTATCCCATGAGCAAACTCGTGGACGGCCATCGTCACGAAGAGGGCGATCCAACCCCACCAGAGGGGTATGAACTGGTTCAAACCGGGTATCAGAAGGACGTTCCTCGGGGCGGTGTAGACGGAGGGCTCCGGAGGAGTCCGCATCACCGAGAAGGTCAAAAGAAGGAATAAAGCGAGGAATGAGAGCATCCCCAGGACGACGAGGGGGATCCCCGCGGTGATCGCTCCTCTCCAGAACCTCCGTGGGCGGCTCAGCCGGTCGATGAGGGATAGCCACCTCGTCGTCCTGATCATGATGACAGGCCCCCAGTTCCCCAGGTTCAGCCCCTTTAGGCTCTTGATACGGCCGAGCTTGATGGCCAGGAGCCAGTGGAGGTTGAGGGCGAGGATCCCGATGAGGAGCCAGTCGAAGAGGGTCAGATCCCAGGTGAATTCCAATGGTTCGTCCTCCAATATCCAGGTACTTCGAGGTGGTTGTTATTTCTGAGGCGGATCGATCTTCGCCGGATGATCGATCAGATCTCGCCTATCCTGGAGGAGACGAGCTCCTGGTTCTTCTTCTCCAGGAAGCCGTAGACGGCACCGTGGGGCGCTCCGTCCAGCAGCATCTCGATGGCGGTTCTTGCGATCCGGATCTGCTCCGGACCACCTATGATCGCCACCGTCTTTCCGTATACGGAGATGCCGACCCCCGTCAGCTTCTCGGTGATCTCCCTCGTCCTGCCGTCTTTGCCGATTATCCTGCCCTTTATCCTGGCCATGTCGGTCTTGGTGTTGCAGACCCGCGAGAGGTCTATCACGTCCAACATCAGCATCTCGTCCTCAAGAAGAGGAAAAGCCCTCTCCGGGGAGAAGCCCCGACCTATCGCCCTGACGACTTCGGCCAGGCGCATCGCCATGATGGGATCCTCTCCTGCTATGATCTCTACAGCGCCGGTATCGCTGTCGATGACCATCACTGATCCGGTCTTCTCCTCGAGGGTGCTCTTAACCGATCCCGTAGGACCTACCAGAACCCCAATCCGATCTGCTGGAATCTTGATGTGCAAAAATCTCAGCCTCCGCGAAAATGTCTTATGATCATTCCTATTAGATGATAGAAGAAATCAGCTCTTCATTCCGGCCCGCAGCCTCTCTTTTATCGCCTCTTCAGAGCCGATGCCGTACTTCTTTTTAAAGTGGCGGGCGACGTTCAATAGATCCCTTTCAAGGAAGCTCCTGGCCATGGGATGTTCCAGGGTCACCGACTGGCCCATGTCGATGATGACAGGCTCTCCGTTGTGGTAGAGGATGTTGAACTCGCTCAGGTCGGCATGGACGAGGTTCGCCTTGTTGTAGAGGATGGATACGTACTCGGCGATCTTGTCAAAGGCCTCCTTTGCCTCTTCCGGCTCCAGGGCGACGTCCTTGATCTGGGGCGCCGGGTTCTCCCCATCCCCGATCATCTCCATCACGAGGATGTTCTCCCTGATGGTGATGGGATGAGGCACCTTGACCCCCACCTCTTCCGCCCGGGTGAGGTTACGAAACTCCTTCCTCGTCCAGGCGACGATGATCGCCCTCTTGGTACCCTTGATGGACCCGAACCGGGGATCACCCTGGAGGTAATTCTGCATCGCCTTGAAGTTGCTTGTATTTATCCTATAAATCTTGACGGCGATGTCGGCGCCCCCCTCTCCCTTAGCCCGGAATATGTTAGCCTCCTTTCCGGTGCTGACGGGACCGCCGAGGGATTCGATAACCCCCTTGCTCGCCAGGGCGTAAAGGTCCATCAGGACGCGCCTGTCGAAGACCTCGTCCTGTACCTTCAAGTCATCAGAATCTTTTATCCGTTCGCGCATCAGGTCGATGCGCGCCTCGAACCCTCTCTGCCTCTTGGATTCCTCGGTCATGACTACCTGTTAAGGTACCCTTTACGCACCAGGTAATCTACCTGAGGCCCAGTATACCTCCATACGACGTCGGCCTTCTCGTCCTGAAAATCCCAGGGGACTACGATGACTACGTCGCCTTCCCGGATCCATATCCTCTTCTTCATCTTGCCGGGTATCCTCGCCATCCTCTCTTTGCCGTCGACGCATCTGACCCTCAGCCGATTTGAGCCGAGGAGGGTCTCTACGAATCCAAAGACCTCTCTATCATATGCTCGAGGGAGGCGAACTCGTGTTACGACCTCAGGACCTTGTGCGTTTCTCTTCCTCTTTGTACTTGCATAATTAGCCAGTATATCACCTCTAAAGACAGATCGAGCTTCAAATCCGAGATTTCGGGGCGGATGACCTGAAGTTCATTCAGCGGTGATAGAGGCATGATATGATAGTTAAAGGTTGTGACTAAAATAGAATATGGGCCCGACGCGATTCGAACGCGTGATCCCCGCCGTGTGAAGGCGATGTCATAACCACCTAGACCACGGGCCCTCAGCCCCCTCACGACCTTATGGATATTAGTATTTTTCCTCTCCTTGCCCCGGAGGGAGGAGCGAAAAGGCTTTGGACAGGACCTTTTAAATAGTGACCGGATGAGGTGTTGGAGATGGATCTCTGCCGATGTCTCTTTGCCAAAATGTCTCCCGCCCTCTTGAGCCCTCTTTTCGAGGTCCTCTTGAAGAGAGAGGCTTTGAAGGCCAACTTTCCAGAGCATGTTGCCATCATCCAGGACGGGAACCGCCGTTACGCCAGAGCGGCGGGCGTCTCCAGCTTCGACGGCCACAGACGGGGAGCCGAGACGACGGAGATGGTGGCAGACTGGTGTATCGAGCTCGGGATAAGACACCTCTCCGTCTACACCTTCTCCACCGAGAACTTCGATCGGGACGAAGCTGAGAAGGAGTACCTCTTCGATCTGATCGAACGGAAGCTTCTGGAGCTGGCGGCTTCCGAGAAGGTCCACAAAAACCGGGTCCGGGTGAGGGCCATCGGGAGGATCGCCCTCCTTCCCGACCGTCTCCAGGATGCCATCAGGAAGGTGGAGGCGGCCACCCGTGGCTACGACGGGATGCACTTCAACCTCGCCCTCGCCTACGGCGGCAGAAGCGAGCTCGCCGACGCCGCGAGGTCTCTCGCCCAGGAGGTGAGGGAGGGGCGCCTCGACCCCCGGGACCTCGACGAGGACGACGTGGCATCCCACCTCTACCCCGCCGAGGGGGAGCCCCTCCCCCAGGTGGACCTGATAATAAGGACCGGCGGCGAGGTTAGAACCTCCAACTTCCTCCCGTGGCAGGCGAACGGATCCAGCTCTCCCGTCCACTTCTGCGCCCCCTTCTGGCCGCAGTTCAGTCGGGTCGAGTTCATGGGGGCGATAAGGACCTTCCAGAGATCCCGGGGCCGGCGGGCGGGATCAAATCAACAGGCTTAATTACCATAACCATCCTTATCCGGGATCGTGTCCCGATAGGGTAGTGGACATCCTAGAGGCCTGCGGAGCACCTTTGCGCAGAGAGCCTCAGACCCGGGTTCGAATCCCGGTCGGGACATAATTTCTGACACAGATAGATGGATGCTTGATTTTTATGGTTCTGGAAAGCCTTGGCGGGTCCCTGAGGGGGGCGCTGAAGAAGATCGCCTCCGCCAGCAGGATAGATAAGCAGGTCGTCGACGAGGCGGTGCGGGAGATCCAGAGGGCTCTCCTCCAGGCCGACGTCAACGTCAAGCTGGTGATGAACCTCTCCAACAGGATCAGGGATAGGGCCCTCTCCGAGAAGCCCGCTCCCGGGATGAACCCGAGGGAGCACGTCATCAACATCGTCTACCAGGAGCTGATAAACCTCGTCGGGAAGAGCTCGCCCGTCTCCCTGGAGAAGCAGACTATCATGCTCGTGGGCCTGCAGGGGAGCGGCAAGACCACCACCGCGGCGAAGCTCGCCACCTTCTTCCAGAGGAAGGGGCTCCGCTCGGCGGTCGTCTGCGCCGACACCTTCAGGGCGGGGGCCTTCGACCAGCTCAAAGCCCTCTGCGAGAAGCAGGGGGTCTTCTTCTACGGCGAGAAGGGTAACCCCGACGCCCCCGCCGTCGCAAGGCGCGGCCTGGAGGCGTCGAGGAAGTACGACGTCCAGATCGTCGATACCGCCGGAAGGCACGCCCTGGAGAAGGACCTCATCCAGGAGATGATGGACATCGACGCCGTCGTCACCGCCGACCACAAGCTCCTCGTCATGGACGCAGCCCTCGGCCAGCAGGCGAGCGAGCAGGCGAAAGCTTTCAACAAGGCCGTTGGAATTACAGGCGTCATCATCACCAAGCTCGACGGGACCGCCAAGGGGGGAGGCGCCATGTCCGCCGTCGCCGAGACGAACTCGTCCGTCGCCTTCATCGGGGTAGGAGAGACCCCCAATGACCTCGAAAGGTTCGAGGCCGACCGGTTCATATCCCGCCTCCTGGGGATGGGGGACATCAAAACCCTCATCGAGCGGGCCCAGGAGACGAAGGTCGAGGAGGAGGTGGACGTCGAGGCCCTGATGCGGGGCAAGTTCACCCTGAAAGACATGTGCAAGCAGATGGAGGCGATCAACAAGATGGGCCCCCTGAAGCAGATCATGCAGATGCTCCCCCTGGGGGGGATGGGGATCGACCTCTCCGATCAGGAGTACCAGGGCACAAAGGACCGGCTCGATAAGTACCGGGTGATCATGTCCTCCATGACGGAGGCGGAATTGGAGGACCCCAAGATCATCACCGCCTCCCGTATAAAGCGGATCTCCCGGGGGAGCGGGACCCAGCCGGAGATTGTGAGGGAGCTCTTAAAGTCCCACAAGGCGATGCAGAAGGCCCTCAAGGGGATGCGGGGCATGAACAAGATGGGGATGAAGCGGATGATGAAGAAGTTCGGCCCCATGATGGGCGGCGGCGGGATGTAGGCCGTCGCAAATGTTCCCGGCGTTCTTATGAATTTTGTTAAATATATTCAAAATTCACGTCTGCAATTGGGTAGCATTCTTCTCTCGTTTCTCTAGGTCCAAATGCGTCACATCTCCTTAATTTCTTGAAGCAAAGATATTTAAATCGACCTGTCTTTCTACTTCAAACTAGGAGAGAGATAAAAAATGCCTTCAAGTCGTTCACATCGGCTTCGTCGCCTGAGCTTGATCTATCTCTTAATTCTCTGTATTGGTCCTACGGTCTCAGAAGGGATTGATGATAAGGGAGTTTCTGGGCACTGGTCTGGGAGATTGTATCAAATTTGGGGGCCTACGACTATAGCTACTTTTAATTATTATTTAGACATATCTCAAACAGGGAATGAGATCCAAGGAACTTCACGGATAGAAAAGCCGCCGCATCCATATTCCGCCATTATGGGACTTGAAGGGTCGATAGAGAATGGAATCCTGTCGTTTTCTGAAACGGAGGTTATAGAGCAAAACAGACAAGATGGGAGTTATTTTATTCTAAAGGCTGCAAATTTAAATTACATTGAGGGATCGCCGCAGATTTTAGAGGGTACATGGATGTGTATCGATTCATCTACTGTCCCTTGTAATAACGCACATGCTGGAACTATATTCCTTATCAAGGATGGATCTCAAACGTATAGTGCCACAACTACTGCAACAAGCGAATCATCGAGTTCTAGAACGACAACCACATCAAACACACGAGAGAGAAAGATTCTAGAGGGAATACCAAGCTTCTCTCAGGGGTTCACGTCCTGGTGTGCATGGGTTAGTGCACAAATGGTGTTGAGCTATTATGGATATAATGTAACTCCAGAATCAATAGCAGATAAAACTTTTGATCTTGCTGATGAAAAGTGGGACGGGAGAAGTGGATTACCAGGGTATTTATTTTCATCGTATAGTTTAGCAATAACAAATATGAGTAATGATAATTTTGATGTATATGAATTAACTTCAGTAAGTAAGGAGGACTTATTAAGCCAGATAATTGATGCCATCGATATGGGAAATCCCATAATTTTGGCATCTAATGGTGCTTGGCTATACGACTTTTCAGGGGGGAATGACCTTCTACAGATCCTAAAATGGCCAGATGGTGGTCATGCGTCAGTGATTGTTGGATATTCTCAGGCCAATGAAGGTTTGGTTAAAGAATTGCCAATACTTGGGGTTTCCCCTCCTGCAATTAGAGTACACGATCCGGCAATGTCTGCCTGCGGAATCGGTGTCTATTGGCTAAATTATGATGATTTTTTTGAGAAAGTAACTGCCGAAGATAGTTTTCTTAAGCTGTTGGTAATAAAAAGGAGCGGCACAACAGAGGGCAGAGGTCCATTCGAATTAGAGCGAGTCATCGAGACTTTTACTTCAAAAGAATACTTACTTGGGAGATGGGAAGGCACTTTTAATCAATATTCATATGGAATATATACTAGCTATCCAATGATCATGAATATATCGAGAATTGAGGGTAACAACTTCTATGGCACGTTACATTGGCCTACACTGCGTGATAGTATAACCACTTGTGAGGGTTATATCGAAGGAGATACGTTGCAATGGACCGAGCCACAATTAATCCAAGGATCAAATATTATCTTGAATGGTATATACAAGGCTAGATTTGTAAATGAGGATGAATTGGTAGGAAACTGGTATATACCCGAAAAAGGAATCGATGGAGGAAGATTCAATTTAAACCACCAGTGAGCATTCCCAACAGCAGTATTAAGATTTTATAAAAATACTCGACTGTGCAAGCCCCTGCCATATGTTCAAGTACTAAACAATTTGATAGTAACACACCTTCGTCATTTCGTGAAGCTGTCGATCCTTATCAATCTTCAGAGTTATCGCTGAGCTGCAAAATAATTGTAGTATTTTATAAAGTTAGGACTTACGCATTTGACGGAAGATTTTTAGATGATTCGGTCCATCCAAATACAAACACAAATATGAGGTGACGTATAAAATTGAATCCACCCAAGTGTTGCGACCTGGACTATATCCACTTTCTGACGGCTGCTGCCAACGTTTTTACGTGCACCGAAGCAGCTCGATGTTATCCGGAGGGGTCAGATTCACCCTCCCACGATGCATTTACTCGACTTCTACAAAGATGGCCGCCAGATACGGAGGCATTGTGGATCGAATCATCACATCTCGTTCGGCCTGGTGAAGGGATCTTAATCGTGGACGATACCACTTTAGACAAGCCTTATGCAAAAAAGATGGATTTAGTTTACCGACAATATAGTGGGAAGCATCATAGTGTTGTTAATGGGATCAATATTACTACATTGGTATGGACAGATGGAAATTCCGTGATTCCTGTTGATTTTCGGATCTATGACAACTACAATGATGGAAAGACCAAGAACGATCACCTCCAGGACATGTTGGAAAAAGCAAAGGAACGAGGCTTCCGACCCGATTTCGTTCTCTTCGACAGTTGGTATTCCAGCTTAGATAATCTCAAAAAAATCCGTGGCCATGGGTGGCATTGGCTAACTCGACTCAAGAAAAATCGACTGGTAAATCCCGATAAAACAAAAAACGTTCAGATCTCAACAATAGACATTCCTTCAGATGGTAGAAATGTCCACCTGAAGGGTTATGGATTTGTCAAAGTGTTCCGGATAGTTTCCAAAGACGGTGACGAAGAACATTGGGCAACTGATCTGATCGACATGGAAGAACCAGATCGAAAAGAACTAGCACGCAAGTCTTGGAAAATAGAAGAGTATCATCGCGGAATAAAACAGTTTTGTGGCGTAGAACGATGTCAAGCGCGGAATGGGAAATCCCAGAGGACACATATACTGTTCTCAATAAGAGCATTTCTGAGATTAGAAGTCGAAAGAATCAGAACTGCTCGAAGCTGGTTCGAGAGCAAGCAAAGTGTCATTCGAAATGCTATAAAAGAATATATAAAATATCTAAATTATAATGTCTCAGCCACGCTAACTGCGTAAGTCCTAAAAGTATGAAACGCCTATAGCTGTTGATATTGCAGGCGTGCACACTTTTCCAGCCTAAACTCCGGCCGATGCAATAACCATTACCATGAAAGCATATCGGGAAAGGATGTCTCTTCGAGCTATCCTCCTTTCCATCTATCTCTTCTTCGAACCATATATCCGGCTCTGTCAAGCATCTCAATCGCGTCTTCGATGCTCAGTTTACCCGTTGATATCGTTCGATGAAGCTTTGATCTCTTTGGTCTCTTGGTGGCAAAAGCCCGCTACAAACATATTTAACGGAGGAGAATTCTCCTCCGGGGAAGATGACCGATCGGGAGTGGGCCTGCGAGCCCTCAGGCTCTTTCAGCAGCTACCTATCGCCAGGATGCCAGATATGCCGCATGGGCGCGTCGCTGGTCCTATTCGTCACCGGCGTCTGCGAGAGGGGCTGCTTCTACTGCCCCCCCTCAGAGGAGCGGCGAGGGATTGACGTAGTCTACGCCAACGAGCGACGAGTGGGATCCGACATCGAGATCATCGAGGAGGCCCACGCCATTGGCGCCCTGGGTACGGGGATCACCGGGGGCGAGCCGCTCCTGAAGCAGGAGTTCGTAATGAGGTCGATCCGGGCCCTGAAGCGGGAGTTCGGGGAGGACCACCACATCCACCTCTATACAGGAGCGAGGCCAGGCCCCTCCACCCTCGCCGGCCTCGCGGAGGCGGGGCTCGACGAGATCAGGTTCCACCCGCCAACGTCGGAGTGGTCGCAGCCGGGATGGCTCTACAAAACCCTCGTCGACGCCAAAGCCCTGGGCCTCCTCGCCGGGGTCGAGATCCCCGCCATCGGACCCGCCCCCGGGATCGTCGATGCGGTCATGAGGGCGGATGCCTTTCTGAACTTGAACGAGCTGGAGTTCTCCGAGACGAACCAGAGGGACCTGCAGCTCCTGGGGTTCAGGGCCGACGACTTCGGCTCCGGTGCCATCGGCAGCGAGCTCGCGGCGGAAAAGTTCAAGGTCGGGGGGCTGCGGGTCCACTACTGCTCCTCCGCCTTCAAGGACGCCGTCCAGCTGCGGGAGCGGCTGAAGCGGAGGGCCGAGCGGACAGCCCGCCCCTTCGACCTTCCCACCGATGACGGAACCCTCATATACGGCGTCATCCTCCCTGGTGACGGAGCCTCCGGCCTCGGACAGGTGATGGATACCCTGGCGGCCCTGGGGGTCCCGGAGGAGATGTATGCCCCGTCCCAGGGGCGGATCGAGATCGCCGGTTGGATCCTGGAAGATATAGTCCTGGATCTCGAACCGATGGGGTGGGAGGTCGCCCTGGAGGAGAGGTACCCCCTGGAAGGCGGCCTATTGGTGGAGAGAATACCTTTATAAGTCCAAAGCTGTAAATGTAGAGGCGGTGAGCTTAGAGGATGGAGGCTAGCGTTCGAAAACATGAGGATCAGATCCGTGAGCGCCTGAAAAACTACCTGAAGCGCGACGGGATGGGCATCCGGAAGGCTGTCCTGAAGCTGTTCTTGCATGACAGGTCTTTCACCACCGAGGAAGTTTACACCTACCTCGACCGGGAGGGGTTCGAGGTCAGCTATAGGGGCGTCTCGGCGATGGTCGGTCTCATGAACACCAGGCTCGGGATCCTCAGCATCGACGTCTCGGGGGACCACAACGTCTACTCCCTCAAGCCGGACCACAAGGTGATCGTCAGCTCGGTCCTCGAAACATATTGATCCATATCGATTCTTCAGTTGGGGGGCTCTCCGCGCTTCATCCTTCCTAGATACTTCTTGAGGGCGAAGTCTGCGAGGATGTTCATCCCCCGCAGGGCAAGATGCCGTCCCGCCCCCGCCGTCATCCTCTCGCTGTAGTAGCCGTGGAGCGCCTTCAGGTGGCGCAGGTTGTACTCCAGACACGTCCCCACCAGCTCCCAGTGCTCGGGGCTCGCCTCGTCCCGGCCGAAGCCCCTCGCCTTTCCCAGACGGGTCTCGCCGATGGGGGTGAAGAAGAGGGGGAGCATCAGGCCGACGCTCTCCTTCAGCGACTCGACGAGTTCCGTCGTCGCCACCACGTCCGCTGCAGTCTCGCCGGGAAGGCCCAGAACCAGGCTCGCCACCGGGAGCCAGGACCGATCCCGGAAGAGGCCGTAGCACTCCCTCACCATCTCAGGCCAGGCCTCCAGGGGAGCTGGCTTCGTCTTGTTCTTCATGTGCTTTGCCAGGAGGCCGGGGCTACCCGTCTCTATCCCTATCCAAGCCGACATGTACCTCTGGTCAGACCCGACCCCCACGACCTCGGAGATCTCCACCAGGAGGTCCTGGCTGTGGTATATGGAGGCGAGGCTGAGGTGGGATAGGTCGAGGGTCCTGGGCCCCAGATCCTTCACCCTCCTTATGAGGTCGAGGAGGATCTCCCTCTCCGGCACCACGCCGGCGGAGCCGTACATGAAGGCGTCCTCGGAGTGGAGGATCAGGTCCCTCTGCCCCGCCCGGAGGTTAACAGAGGCGTCCTCGAGGATCGTGGAGACGGGCCGGTGGCGGGGCCTTCGCATCGTTGGAGAGCAGAAGGAGCAGCCCCGCCAGCAGCCCCGCCCGATCTCGACGATCCCCCCGACGGTCGCCCCCCTGTTGACCGGGATCTCGTCACCGGGGACGATCTCCCCCTCGACCTCTCCGGGGACGTCCTCGCCGGCGATGATTCTCTTGCAGATAGACGGGAAGGTCCTCTCCCCTTCCCCCAGGTAGATGACGTCGACCCCCGCATCCTCGCCCCGAAGCTCCCAGGAGCCGTTGCCGCCTATGACCACCTTCGGCCTGTGCTCTCTTATGAGCGGATGGCCCAGAAGCTCCAGAAACTTCGTCCTGTTGTAAGGTGCGCCCCGATTGATCATCTCCTCGATCTCCCGGACGGCGATCTTACCCATAGGGTCATCGTGGCCGATCCCCACG
Source organism: Methanothrix harundinacea (assembly GCA_002506535.1). GTDB lineage: Archaea > Halobacteriota > Methanosarcinia > Methanotrichales > Methanotrichaceae > Methanocrinis > Methanocrinis harundinacea_B. Next base: position 95,554 of record DAXT01000016.1, on the reverse strand, counting down.
ATCTCGGTATCGGGACCGATAGCCTTTTCGAGATGGTCGGGGTGGGCGACGATCACCTCATCTAGCGAAAAGCCCGCCTCCAGGAGGGCGGCCTCCACCTTCCTCATCCCGCAGGGGGCGAGGAGGGCCGACCCGTCGGGCCCTGCCTCCACGGGGGGGCAGAATAGCCATTTGAAGATCCTCTCGGAGATCATCGATGCCGGGAGGATCGCCGCAAAGCCGAGCATCACTCCGCCGTTGTAGTTGCTCATCATGGTGGCGTCGCTGGTGAGGACTATCCTTTTTCCTGACATCTGACCGCATCATCTCCGTGATCCAAGATAACGGTGTTGAGCCGACGGACCCCACAAGCCTTTAATACCTCCCATCTTCAGAAGAACGGTTCGTGCAGGAGAAGTCGTTGTCGGAGATCAACGAACGCATCCGGGACGGCAGCGTTCGGGTGGTCACTGCGGAGGAGATGCCGTATCTGGTGGACGAGCTGGGCACCGGCGGTGCGGTCCGGGAGGTGGACGTCGTCACCACCGGCACCTTCGGAGCTATGTGCTCGTCCGGTCTCTTTCTCAACACCGGCCACAGCGATCCGCCGATAAAGATCTCCAAGGCCTGGCTGAACAACGTGGAGGCCTACGGGGGCATAGCCGCCGTCGACCTCTTCCTGGGAGCCACCCAGCCGTCCGAAGACCGGGGCAACGAGTACGGTGGAGCCCACGTCATGGAGGACCTCGTCTCCGGAAGGGAGGTGGAGCTGCGGGCCCAGGGGGTCGTCACAGACTGCTACCCCCGCTCCGAGCTGGAGACGACCCTCAGGCTCGATGACTTCAACCAGGCTATCATGGTCAACCCGAGGAACGCTTACCAGAGGTACGCAGCGGCGACCAACTCCACTGAGAGGACGCTCCACACCTACATGGGAACCCTCCTACCTCGATACGGAAACGTCAGCTACAGCGGCGCCGGATCTCTTTCGCCTATACCAAACGACCCAGACTTCGAGTACATAGGGGTTGGGACGAGGATATTCCTCTGCGGCGGCCAGGGGCAGATCATCGGCTCGGGGACCCAGCATCTCCCTCAGAACGGGTTTGCCACCCTGATGGTGAAGGGCGACCTCAAGGAGATGAACTCCGAGTTTCTCAGGGGCGCCACCTTCCAGGACTACGGCCCGAGCCTCTACGTTGGCCTCGGCGTCCCGATACCGGTCCTGAATGAAGGGATCGCAAAGAAGACCGCCGTCAGGGACGCAGATATCGAGACCGAGATCGTCGACTACGGCGTCCCGAGACGCGCCCGCCCCGCCGTCAGGCGGGTGAACTACGAGGAGCTCTACTCAGGGGTCGTAGATATCGACGGGTCCGAGGTGAAGACATCGGCCCTCTCCAGCCGCCATGTGGCGAGGAAGGTGGCTTCGGCGTTGAGCGACTCCATCCGGAGGGGGGAGTTTCTCCTGACGGCGGCTTCGGAGCCTCTCTCCAGGGTCGGCAGGAACAGCCCCGTGAGGCAGACGAAGGAGTTTCTCCTGGTGGGGGACGTCATGAGCTGCGAGGTGGTGACCGTCAGGGAAGAGATCAGCATCAAGGAGGCGGCGAGGATGATCGTCGGCGGCACCTTCGACCATCTTCCGGTCGTATCGGCGGATGAGAGGCTCATCGGGATGGTCACCGCCTGGGACATATCCAAGGCCGTCGCCAGCGACAAGACCTCTCATATCTCCGAGATGATGACGAGGAAGGTCTTCATCGCCAGCCCCGACGAGCCCCTGGAGCTGGCGGCGAGGAAGCTCCACCACCACAGGATCTCGGCGCTCCCGGTGGTGGACAAGGATCACCGGGTGATAGGGATGCTGACGAGCGACCACCTCAGCAGGCTCTACGGCAGGAGGAGGTCACCATGAAGCTGATGCTCCACGTCTCCCCCGGGATCGTAAGAAAGCCGATAGTATCGTCGGTGATCCTGGAGACGAAGGCTCTGATCAACATCGAGCGGGCGAAGGTCGACGCCGTCTCCGGCGAGATCGTCGTCGACGTCGACCTGGACAAGTGTAGCGAGGTGAAGAGGGCCTTCGAGGATAGGGGTGTCAGGGTCGTCCTCCTGGAGAACCCCATCATCAAAGACGATGACGAATGCGTCCACTGCGGTGCCTGCATATCGATCTGTCCTACAGGGACCTTCAGGTTTGAGGGGTCGGAGGTGGTCGCCGACGCCGGAAGATGCGTCCAGTGCGCCAGCTGCATCACCGCCTGTCCCCAGAGGGCTCTGAGGCTCGTTCTGAAGTAGATCTGAAACCTCCCGGTCCTGTGGAGGCCGCCGTCGCAAGGCCGCGCCGGAGAGGCCCGGCCTTAAGTCTCCTGTTCCCGAAAGTCGAGCCAGGACCGGAACGATTCTTTGAGACCTGAGGGTTCAGGCGTCATGAGATCATGGCCTTCTCGCCTGCTGATGGGGGATGGAAGGGCGCCGCAGGCGGGAGGCTCTGACCAGGCGGCCTGAACCAGGCTCGCAGATCCAGATCGGCCAGAAGAACGAATATCTCTTTCATATAGATCACAAAGTTTTTATTCTATTAAGCCACAAATGCCTTAACGGCTGTAAAACAATATACGGAGGTTATTAAGATGAGGAGAATTACGACCCTTGGAGGGATAATGGCCCTCCTTCTGCTGATGGGACTCTCCGCCGTGGGCGACGACCAGGAGGTCGCCGCCGAGGTCGAAGATCCCTGGGCTGCTCTCGACACAACTCAAATCACATCGAAGGTGGATGTGAAGGAGATCTCTGGCAAGTATGCCGATCTCACTCAGGGAGTTTCCGTTGATTTCGACGGGAATTATTCAGCTCCTTATCCCTACGAGGGGGGTAGCTACATCTGGACCATCGAGCAGTACGGCTCAATTCTGGTGGGCACCATCGAGTCTTCCGATGGTGGATCTTACCAGCTCCTGGGTTCCACCGTCATGGATGAGGTGAGGATAGTCTACTTTGAGTCCGAGACGGGTGAGGGAACTAACCTGACTTATGAGGGAATGCTGGACGGGAAGATCCTGGAGTCTGGGGAGATCATCCTCACCGGCCTCGGCTATGGATACAGAGTGGACCCAGAGGATCTCGACAACTATACATTCGCTGAATACTTTGCAGAGACGACCATCCTGACGCCGATCGACGAATGAGAACCATGGGGATGGGAAGAGCTGGCTCTCCGACCTGGGCCAGATAGGCCATCTGGGCGCGATTCTGCCAAGATCCTGGATGGGAGCCCCTCCCATCTCAGGAATTTGGCGGAAGAGATGTATTTATTTTTTTTCTATAATTATCTATCAGGCAGGTTCGATCTCGGCCAAATCTTCAGGCAATTTTTCTTATGCTCCGATGTTGAGATACCTTAAGCCGATAGGCGGAATCCTGGAGGCCCGCCCACCTGGATCAGGGACGATCCGCGGATCCGCCCCCGGCAGCGCCGGGGCGCGGGTGGCGGCCGCTGTCGAGGGGGGGGGCGGGACCTCCGCCGGAAGGGGACGGCGGGCGGCGAACCACCGCGAGGCGGGAAGGGCCGGTCAGGTCCCAGCAAATCGGCTGTATAGTCGCTGATGAATGGAGATCCTCGAAGAGGTCAAAAGGTAGATAACTCCCGAGCTTCAAAGTTGAGCCAAAGTTGGCGTTTTGGAGGCGATCGAGGGATGGATGCTCTGAAGATCCTGAAAGAACATGAGAGCGAGATAAAAAGAAGGTTCGGAGTGAAGCGAATCGGTATCTTCGGCTCTCACGCTCGGGGAGAGGAGAAGGAGACGAGCGACGTCGACGTCCTCGTGGAGTTCGAAGTCCCCTCCTTCGACAACTTTATGGACCTCGCCTTCTTCCTCGAAGAGCTCTTCGGCCGGGAGGTGGACCTCGTCACCACCAGGGGTCTGAGTCCTCACGTCGCCCCCTTTGTGGAGAGGGAGGTGGTCTGGGCTGGATAAAGGTGATAGCACCGATCGCCCCCGGCGGCGGGGGGATATGCAAGGCTGCCCCGCCGAGGGGCGCGGGAACCCCCGCCGGGGAAGGCGGGCAGGGAAAACGGAGCGGGGCGAGAACGGCGGCGGGATCGTGTGGATTGTAGGGAGGATAATTAAGGGATTTCATCTAGGGAGATCTGAGGCAGTCTGGGGACCCGCTTTTGTGCGAGGAAAATGATTAAAAATATGCTGAATGACTAAGTGATACAAATGAACTTCATACCATTAGCCTTATTGGTAATATTGATAATATTACCAACAGATGTTTCAGGAAATCGTACTGTGTTGGCAGATTTCTCGGGCGATACTTCTTATAATATTTTAATACAAACGAGCCGCACCCAACTTAACCCTGGTGACCATTTAAGAATCGAATTATTCATAACAGGTCTGGGGGATGTAGAAATCAGCAAATTATATGTAGTCATACCAGTGCAATTACCAAGTAATGGAAAAATCAATTTTACAGATAGAAAATATAATCGTATAAGCCCCTCTGAATTTAAAAGCTACTATGAATCAAGAAATTTTTCATCTAACGGCTTTTACCATTTAATCTCAAAAAATACGTATATGATGCTCGACATTAGCGCGATTGAAGGGCTTGAAGAAGCTTTTCAAGGAACTGATTTATCTGGTGCATCTGGCTTAATACTAGGAGAGACCAGAACGAACGACAATCCAACATATTTTGCCCCATATACTATTGATTTTATAATTGCTGAAAATGCATCCGCAGGTGATTATAAAATATCTATTTTATATACATACGGAAATTTGAATAGATGGTATCAAGATGAAGAAGTTATAAATGTGCACATTAATTATATATATGAACGTGAATATTTTAAATGGCTAATATATATCGTTACGTTTATTGCGGCGTTGAATTTACTTGAGCATATCAATAGACTGCGAAAACGATTATGGAATTGGCTGAGTTAATCGCCGTAGCCAAATTCCAGCTGCTATTGCTGCCTTGATGCCATGTTGATTCAGTTAAAAGAATACCTCCGCGGGCTCCGTCTCATTCCTGAAATGCCCGATCTGCTCTATAACCGGGATCCGTCGCTGCAACCTATCCCTCACCCCGTCGGGCATAGTATCAACAGAACCTTGCACAGATCCTCGTCGAGGGCCTTCAGCGCCCTGCGGATCTCCTCGTCCTTCATCATATCGCTCAGGTAGTGGAGGCGGCCGACGACCTCCTCGATCGCCGCCTCCGCCTCCTCGCGCCCCTGGCGGACGGTGGAGTAATATACCTCGGCGTGGTCCCGGTCGACCTCGATCCCGAAGAAGTCGTAGTCGAAGAGCCCCTTGAACTCCAGGATGATCGGCTTGAATATCGACCGCTGCCGGGGGATGTAGAAGTCCTCCAGCATCTTGCGCAATAGCTTATTCTCGACGTAGCCGATGTCGTTTCTCAGGTACCCCTTCCCGTGGATGTACCGGGAGTAGAAGATGTTGTAGTCGATGGTAGAGGTGAGGTCGGTGGCGAGCTTCATCCGGAACTCCCACTCCTCACCGAAGAGGACGACCCCCTCCTGGCTGAGGATGTGCCTGGCATTGATGATGATGCCGTCGTGGAAGGCGATGATCACCTGGTCGACGTCCGGCCGCTCCTCCCTGATCAGGACCTCTTTCACCCCAGAGCCGAAGACCTCCTCCGCCGCCTCCTTCGTCGACCCCAGGGTGTTGAAACGCCGGAGCATCTCCAAAAGATCGCCCATCTTCTCCATCTCTTGGTTGGTGGTCCTTCGGCCCTGATAAATATTTTGTCGCTCTCCTGGGCTTTTCTGGGCCTTTTTGGACCGGGATCGCATATCTTTAATATCTACCCCGCTGACCCCTCCCCGGTGGAAAAGTAATGATCGAGATTACCGATGCCGCGGCCGAGAAGCTCCTCATGAGGGCCGCTGAGGGCAAAGTCGTCAAGCTCTTCAAGGCGAGCCAGCCGGGCGAGGTCCCACGGTTCGCCCTGGGCCTTGGCCCCTTCAACGAGAAGGACCTGGTCTTCGAGAGCAACGACGTCCAGGTCTACATCAACCCCAGCGAGTACGAGGAGCTCCGGGTCGCCGTCATCGACTTCGTCGACGACGAGAGGGGGAGGGGCTTCGTCGTCATCAAGGGGCAGACCGACGCCTGCGGCCTCGTCAGCTGCGAGGAGTGCGGCGAAGAAGATACATGCGAAGAGTGATCCGAAGAGTCGTCTGAAGAGCCATCTGAAGAGTCATCTGAAGAGTAATCCGATGAGTGAAGAGGCCGGGGATCCGGGAGGGGAGAGGGGGAGAGGGGAAAGGGATGGAGGACCCGGGAATCTTGGGCCGGGGATGGTGGCATGCCCCCGACGGCATCGATCGACCAGGATGCGGTCAGCCGACGTAAAGAAGGATCAGGGCCGATGCCGCTACGGCGATCCCTATCGCCGTCCCCACCAGCCGGAGGGCGGGTTTGATGTCTCCCGTCGTTGGGTCCCTCCCCCCCTCGCCGACGACGTAGACCCCTGGCTTCTCTAGCCTTATCCCCAGGGATCCCGCCGCCGCCGCCATCGGCCATCCGGAGTTGGGGCTCGAGGTATTTTGAGAGTCCCGCAGGGCGGCCCTCGCCGCTTCCGCCGCCCGCCGGGGCCGGGCTGCCGCAATCATCGGAAGGCTCAGCCTGGCAGGCGCCCAGTTGGCGAGGTCGTCGATCTTCGCCGAAGCCCAGCCCAGCTCCCGCAGCTCCTCGGTCCGATAGCCGAGCATGCTGTCCAGGGTGTTAGCCGCCTTGAAGGCAAGGGCAGCCTCCACCCCCAAGCCGATAGGAGAGAAGAGTAGGTAGTAGAATAGGGGCGATACGACGGCGTCGACATAGTTCTCGGAGAGGGACTCGATCACCGCTGAGGTCGCCTGGGTCTTTGTAAGGCCGGCGGGATCTCTGCTCACCAGGGCCGAAAGAAGCTTCTTAGATCCTTCCAGGTCCCTTTCTACGAGCCTACCGATATCCCTGGACGTCTCCAGAAGGCACCTTATGGCGATCGTCGACTTGAGGAGGTAAGCCGCCGCGAAGAGGCCCAGGCCAACTCCGAATATGTTGACGCGATCTGCTGCCGCTATCAGAAGGTGGCCGCAAGCCGCCGTTACGAGGATGACGAAGAGGGCGATCAGAAGGCCCGTACCCTTCGCCGGCCTCGCCCGCCTCTTCAAGCCCCCGATCAGCCTACCCATGAGGACGACGGGATGGACCCTCGCCGGCGGCTCCCCAAAGGCGAGGTCCATCGCCACCGCGAGGATGAGGACCATAAGCGGCCAGGAGACCGAAAATCCGTCGGGGATCGGCAGGATCATGGCCGCTCCAGGCCCCACCCCTCCATCTCCGATCCGATGGGGCCGTTTCGGCGGGTCATAGCATCTTCTCCAGCTCCATCCAGATCTCTTCCAGGTCTTCGCCCCTGATCAGCCCCTCCATCACCCTCGCCGCCACATCGGGGTCGTGGAGGAGGATACAGAGATCGCATGACCACTCGCCATCGATCATCTGCCCTCCGGTCCTCTCGTCGGTGCAGGGGTAGAAGGGACAGAAGCAGAAGGTGCAATCCTGGGCCGGATGGTGGCACGGGTAACGGTCGCAGCTCAGCCTCTCCATCCCAGCACCCTCTCCAGAGCCGAAATAAACCGCTCGTTCTCCTCCCTATTTCTCACCGCAACCCGGACGTAACCCTCCCCCAGGCCGAAGGACCGGCAGTCCCGGACGAGAACCCTCTCCCCCACCATCCTCTCGACGAGATCGGAGGACCGGATCTCCTTTCGGCCCAGGCCCACCAGGATGAAGTTGACGGAGCTTTTGACGGGATCTAGGCCGAGCCTTTCGAGCTCTTCTGTCAGCCATGCCAGCTCCTCTTCGATCACCCGCCTGCTTCGGACGAGATGGTCGCCCTGGGATAGGAGGTAGGCTCCGGCCGCCGAGGCGAGGGAGCTGATGCTCCAGGGGAGGCGGGTCCTGTTCATCACCTCGGCTAGGCGGTCTCCTGCGACGCCGAAGCCAAGCCTTATCCCGGGAACCCCGAAGGACTTGGTGAGGGACCTCGCCACGAAGAGATGCTCCATCTCCGCAGCCATATCAGCGACGGTCTGGTCGGGGTCCGACAGCTCTATGAACGCCTCGTCGACGAAGAGGAAGGTCTCGGCGCTCTCGCACCTCTCCGCAAGGTCCAAGATCATCGATCTCGGCAGGAGGACCCCCGTGGGGTTGTTGGGGTTACAGATGAAGACCGCCTTCGCCTCTTCCAGGAGGGCGTCAGAGAGAAAATTCTTCGGATCTACCGGCCCGTTGATCCCCCTGTTGACGGGGACGATCTCGGCTCCGAAGAGGCGGGACTGGGCCGCGTACTCGCCGAAGGTCGGCTCAGTGATAACCACCATATCTCCTGGTTCTAAAAGCGCCTCGGCGAAGAGCCTCATCAGCTCCGATGAGCCGTTCCCCGGGACGACGTTCTCCGGTTCGACCCCCGCAAAAACCGCCGCCGCCGTCCTGAACTCGAGGTAATCGTTGTCAGGATAGTGGCCTATCCTCTCCATCTCCCGCAGGATCAGGTCGTCTAAGGGCGGATGGCCCAGGGGGTTTATGTTGGCGCTGTAGTCCAGGAGGTCCTCCTGGCGGATTTCGAGGCTAGCTGCCAACGACCTTATCCGTCCTCCGTGGTGGCATGCCTCTGCCCCTGCGAAGCTATCTCTGATCTTCATCGATGATCGCCTCCCTCTCCAGCCTTTCTCCATTTCAACCTGGCGGATTGATCTCAACCGGGATGGATTTTTATCAATTAAATTGGATGTCCTCGCATCAAAACATAATCTGTAATTTTTAGCATTAAACCGCCGTTACGATTTCACAAACTTAAATGTATATCCGATCTAATCAATAATCTAAACAATAATATCCCCTTTATACTAGTTTCTAATGCGAAAGGGTTTTATGTTCTACAGGCGACTACCCTGCAGACCAGAGCATAGAAGGAGGTCAAGCATGGAAAAGATGGAAGGCAGCTTTGCAGTCGAGGACATGCAGAATGTCCAGATCAACATCGGCGCGATAGTGAAGGAGGTGGAGGAGTGGGACCAGCCCATGGGCCCCTTCCCCTATCCGAGCATCGCCACCCTCAGGGACTGGGACTTCAAGATAATGCAGAGATACAAGATCATGTACTCTCCGATCTGCGATCGGTGTACCCTCTGTACCTACGGCCCCTGCGACCTGACGGGAGACAAGAGGGGAGCCTGCGGCATAGACCAGGCAGCCCAACAGGGTAGGATCGTTCTTATCGCCTGCCTGATGGGGGCCACCGCCCACTGCGCCCACGGCCGCCACCTCTACCACTGGTGTCTTGAGAAGTTCGGGGACCTGCCCATCAACATGGGCGACGAGATCCTGGTGGACGCCCCCATCACGAGGACGATCGCCGGGATCAAGCCCAAGACCCTCAAGGACTTCGGCCCCGTCCTCAGCTACTTCGAGGAGCAGGTATCTCAGCTTCTAGCATGCACCCACACCGGCCAGGAAGGCAACTACATGGACTTCGAGTCGAAGGCTCTCCACGCCAGCATGCTCGACCACCTGGGGATGGAGGTCTCAGACATCATCCAGATGATCGCCTACGACATGCCCCGGGGCGACGAGAACGCCCCCATTGTGGAGTGCGGCATGGGAACCCTCGACAAGAGCAAGGCGATCCTCATCACCTACGGCCACAACCTCGCGGCCTCCTCCGAGGCGATGTTCTACACCGAGGACAACAACCTCTGGGACAAGGTGGACATCGGCGGCGTATGCTGCACAGCCCACGACAACACCAGGATCGGTGAAGGTCTCGGATACCCCAAGGAGATCAGCGAGAAGTACAAGGACATAGGGACCAAGGCGAAGGTGGCCGGAGCCATAGGATGGTGGAGGAAGATGGTCCGGGGTGACGTCATGGACTGCGTCATGGTCGATGAGCAGTGCGTCTGGACCGACGCCCTCGCCGAATGCTCCAAGCTCAAGGTCCCGATCATTGCAACAAGCGAGAAGATCATGCTGGGCCTGCCCGACAGGACCAACGATCCCGTCGAGGAGATCGTCGACGACCTGGTGAGCTTCAGGATGCCGGGGGTAGCCGTCCTCGACCCCGCCAAGGCCGGAGAGGTCGGCGTTAGAACCGCCATCGCCGTCAAGCCGAGGCGGTCTGAGATCAGAGAGGCGGACCCCTTCCTATCCGAGGAAGATTTCAAGAAGTACGCCGAGTCCTGTACCTACTGCCACTCCTGCCAGTTCGTCTGTCCCCCCCACATCAAGATAGGGGACGTCGTCCGGGCCGCCGCCGAAGGGAACTACGAGCCCCTGAGCACCACATACGAGGTCTGCGTCGGCTGCCGGAGGTGCGAGCAGGCATGTCCCCAGGATATACCGATCCTGAGCCTCTACGCCTTCGCCAACAGGGATTACATCCGAAACCAGAAGTTCAAGATGAGGGCCGGCAGAGGTCCCGTCAAGGACACGGAGATCAGGCGGGTCGGCGCTCCCATCGTCCTGGGGACGATCCCCGGGATCATCGCCCTCGTCGGGTGCGGCAACTACCCCAACGGGACGAAAGAGGCCTACGACATGGCAAAGGAGTTCGTCGACAGGGGCTTCATCGTCGCGGCGTCAGGCTGCATGGCCATGGACATGTCCCTCTACACCGACGAAGAGGGCAAGACGATCTGGGAGCAGTACCCCGGAGCCGTGGACGGCAGAAACATCTGCAACATGGGTAGCTGCGTCGCCAACGCTCACATCAGCGGTGCCACCATCAAGATCGCCACCATCTTCGCCGGGAGAAACGAGAGGGCGAACTTCGACGACATGGCAGACTACACCCTCAGCAAGATCGGCGCCTGCGGCGTCGCCTGGGGAGCCTACTCTCAGAAGGCCGCCTCCATCGCCACCGGATGTAACCGGATGGGCATCCCCGTCGTCGTCCAGCCCCACAGCGTCATGTACAGGAGGTCTTACGTAGGCAGGACCGACAAGAAGGAGGACTGGGAGATCATCGACGCCAGAGACGGCTCGAAGGTCTACTGCGAGCCCGCCCCAGAGCACATGCTCTACATCGCTGAGACGAAGGAAGAGGCGATGTTGATGATGGCGAAGCTCTGCTTCAGGCCCAGCGACAACAGCCAGGGGAGGATGATCAAGCTGACCCACTACTGCGACATCAGCATGAAGTACTTCGGCTGCATGCCCCCAGACTGGCACGTCTACGTCCGCCACGCCTCAGACCTCCCCCTCAAGTGGAAGGAGGATATGATGAAGGAGCTGGAGGCCAAGCACGGCTGGGAGATCGACTGGAAGAGGAAGGCCATCGTCAGCGGCCCCATAAGGAAGATGGACGTCAGCTTCGACCCGACAAACATCGAGAGGAAGATCAGGGTGAAGAAGTGAGGAGGCGATAAAAATGGCAGTAGACACCACCAAGAACGCTGTTCCCTTCGAGATGGCCCAGATCCCTGGGCCGGAGATGGCGAAGGCCTACAATACCGCGGTAATAGGCGCCATCCTCAAGAAGGCGAAGAGGCCCCTCCTCGTAGTGGGGGCCGAGCTCTTCGAGGACCCCGTGATGTTCGATAAAGCGATCGAGATCGGCAAGACGGGTGTGCCGATAGCGGCCACCGCCCATACCATAAAGGGGTTCATCGAGAGGGGTTACACCGAGAACGTCCACATGATCGGGCTACATCCCCTGACGAGCTACCTCCGGTTCAAGGACTGGCAGGGGCTCGACGGCAAAGGTCAGTACGACGTGGTGATCTTCACGGGTATCTTCTACAAGTTCGCCAGCGCCATGTTCTCGACGCTGAAGAACTTCAACCGGGATATCAAGAGGGTCTCCATCGACCGGTACTACCACGTCAACGCCGACATGACCTTCGGAAACCTAGCCTTCAACCCTGACCAGTACCACGAGGCCGTCGACGAGGTAATCGCCAAATTGAAGGCGTGAACTTTATTTTTTCTTTTTAGAAAAACGGAGTTGTAGAAATGGCAGAAGAAATCGAACTGGACATGTCCCCCATGTACGAGGGGGAGCGGATCAGGAAAGACGAGATATGGGTTGAGATGGGCGGTCCCAAGGCGGACGCCTTCGAGCTCTCCGTCGCAGGAACGATGGACGAGGTTCAGGACGGCAAGGTCACCGTCGTCGGCCCCGACATCTCTGAGCTGGAAGTGGGCAAGACCATACCCTTCGGTATGATCTTCAAGGTCGCCGGCGAGCTCATCGAGAAGGACCTGGAGTCCATCATCGAGAGGCGTAACCACGCTCTTCTATCTTACATCCACGGCTGGATGCACTTAAACCAGAGGGACGCCATCTGGATGAGGGCGGGCCTCGACCTGAAGAAGGCGGGAGTGACCACTTTTGAGCAGATCTTCAAGAACGTCATGAACCTCTACAAGGCCGAGATGCCCTTCATCGAGAAGATGGAGGTAACCATCATCACCGACCCCGCGGCAGTCGCCAAGGGTCTTGAGCAGGCTCATGCCGCATACCGCGCCAGGGACGAGCGGGCCAAGGGCCTCCACGACGAGGAGGTCGACGTCTTCTACGGATGTACCCTCTGCCAGGCCTTCGCTCCGACGAGCGCCTGCGCCGTAACCCCCGACAGACCGTCTCTCTGCGGTGCTATCACCTGGTTCGACGGCCGTGCCGCGGCCAAGGTCGACCCCGAGGGACCCCAGTTCGCCATACCGAAGGGAGGGGTCATCGACGAGATCAAGGGCGAGTACGAGTCCGTCAACGAGATGGCGGCCACAAGGTCCGGTGGCGAGTATTCGAGGATGGCTCTTTACACCTTCTTCGACGCCCCACACACGTCCTGCGGCTGTTTCGAGACTATCGGGTTCTACATGCCCGAGGTTGACGGGATAGGGATCGTCGACCGTGACTTCAGAAACCCGACCCCCAACGGTCTTCCCTTCTCCACCATGGCAGGCCAGGCTGGCGGCGGAAAGCAGGTCGTCGGTTTCCTGGGGATGGGCCTTCTCTACTACTTCTCGCCCAAGTTCCTCCAGGCTGACGGCGGCTGGAGACGGATCGTCTGGATGCCAAAGGAGCTGAAGGAGCGGGTCAAGGACGGTATCGACGCCGATATGTTTGAGAAGATCGCTACCGAAGAGAACGCACCTGACCTGACGGCCTTGAAGAAGTTCCTCCTGAAGGTCGACCACCCCGTCGTCGACGGTGTCGAGAGGAAGGTCGACGGCAAGAAGATCTCCGAAGGCTGGAAGATCGAGGACCCCTCCGAGTACGAGGAACAGGTCATCGCCTTCATCGAGGAGACCGGCGGAGACATCGACGTCGACGCCATCAAGGCGAAGCTGAACATGAGCGAGGGCCAGTTCATGCAGGTGATCGAGTACCTGCAGAACGAGGGCATACTGGAGTAAGAATTTATAGTATCTCTGTATTTGAGGGTGTAGGAGGTAAGAGGAATGGCCAAGAAACTGTCACTTAAGCTGAAGAAGAAGGAACCTGAAGCAGCAGCAGCCCCCGCCGCAGGAGCGGCACCGGCTGCCGGAGCAGGACCCGCCTTTGCCATGTCTGCTGGCGGGGCCGGCGGGATCAAGCTGATCCTAAAGGACGCAAAGGTTACCATCGAGAAGGTGACGCTCGCCAAGTGAGCGTCCACCTTTTCCCTCCTATATCTTTAAGGGAGCGGATCTATCCCCGTTCTCAAAAGATTAGGGGGAAAATCGAGAGGGAGAGATTATTATGGCTGGCAAAAAGTTATCACTGAAGCTGAAGAAGAAGGAGCCTGAGGCCGCAGCCCCCGCCGCGGCGGGGGCACCGGCAAGAGCAGGACCCGCCTTTGCAATGCCCGCAGGTGGATCCGGCGGCATGGTCCTGGAGCTGAGGGGAGCCACCATCTCCATCAAGGAAGTCGTCATCAAGCCGAAGAGCGCAAAGGGCAAGTAGAAGGCTAGTACCGTGGGGAAAGTCGTAGCGATAACCGGAAAGGGCGGCACCGGCAAGACCGCGGTCACCGCGATGATCATCAGGTCTCTTTTGAAGAGAGACAAGAAAACCACCATCCTGGCCATAGACGCCGACCCGGACGCGAACCTTGCAGACGCCCTGGGGGACGACGTGGAGATGACCGTAGGTGACATCAGGGAGGAGATTCAGGATTCCCGGATCTCGTTGCCGCCTGATTACGACAAGAAGCAGCTCTTCGCAGCCAAGATCTTCGAGGCGCTTCTGGAGAAGGACGGATACGATCTCCTGGTGATGGGCAGGTCGGAAGGGTCCGGGTGCTACTGTTATCTCAACTCTCTTTTGAAGGGCATCATGGACGAGACGATAGACGACTACGACCTGGTCATCGTAGACTCTCCGGCGGGGCTCGAACATCTGAGCAGAAAGACCATCTCAGAGGTGGATTCGCTCATTGTGGTCACCGACGAATCAAGGAGGGGCCTTAAGACCGCCGAGACGATCAGAGAGCTCGCCGCCGAGCTGGATCTGAAGTACGGCAACCTCTACGTCATAGCGAACAAGGTCCACGAGCTGTCAAAAGATCAGATCCTGAAAGTCGCGAACGGCCTCGGCCTGAAGGTTATCGGCTTGATTCCCTACGACGAGAATGTGGCCCGGCTCGATCTGGTAGGCGACCCCCTGGTCGGCCTTCCGGACGACTCTCCTGCCGTGATGGAAGTGGAGGAGCATATACTCAGAGAGATCGGTCTATGAGGGGAGATTAACATGGGAGAGAAACTTAACATATCCGACTTAAATAAGCAGTTAGCAGAGATGGACGTGAAGTCCCTCGAGGGCGTCACCATCGAGGGAGATATAGAACTGGAGATCGACGCCGGAGCTGGCGGCGCAGGACCTCTATTCGCCTATTACTTCGGCGAAGAAGTGGCAAAAGTGGCGGTCCAGCTGGTCAATATGGCCAAGGCCTTCGGCTATCCTGTCGAGAGCCTCCTTCAGCCCGTGGCGGTGGCTCAGGCCATATCGCCCGCACCCGCCGAGCTGGCCGCGGCAGCCGCTATTCCGGCCTTCAAGATACCCGACACCCTGGCGAGCGCCAAGTTCTCTGTCGGCACCGACAAGACCTGGAAGACTCAAGTCCAGGAGGTCCAGCTCGGGGCCACCAAGGCCGAGGGCGGATCAAGAGGCCACGTCATTAAGATCGGCGGCGAGAAGGCGATGCCCTTCTTCTTCGATGCCGTGATGCCCAACAGGCCCGTCGTCACCATCGACGTCTTCGACATGCCCATCGGCATGGCTAAAGCCGTCAAGATGCACTACGAAGACGTCATGAACGACCCCGCCGACTGGGCTAAGAAGGCGGTAAAAGAGTTCAAGGCCGACCTGGTCACGACCCACCTGATCAGCACAGACCCCCTGATCAAGGACACCTCCGCCAAGGAAGCCGTCAAGGTCGTCGAGGACGTCCTCCAGGCCGTCGACGTGCCGATCTGCATCGGAGGGAGCGGCAACCCCGAGAAGGACGTGGAGGTCCTCTCCAAGGCCTGTGAGGTGGCTCAGGGCGAGCGCGCCCTCATCGCCAGCGCCAGCCTGAACCTGGATTGGGAGGCGATCGGAAAGGCCTGCGTCGCCACCGACAACGTCTGTCTCGCCTGGACACAGCTCGAAATCAACTCCCAGAAGGAGCTGGACAGAAAGCTGATGAAGGTCGCAGGCGTCCCGAGAGATTCGATCGTCATGGACCCGACGACCGCGGCCCTCGCCTACGGCATGGACTTCGCCTACACCAACATGGAGAGGATCAGGCTCGCCGGCCTGAAGGGCGACGAGGAGCTGAACTTCCCCATGTCATCAGGAACCACCAACGCCTGGGGCGTGCGAGAGGCCTGGATGGTCAACTCCCCCAACAAGAACGACTCTCCGTGGGGAGACAGGATGCTGAGGGGCCCCATCTGGGAGATCCTCACCGGGTTCTCCCTGGCCATGGCCGGGGTCGACATCTTCATGATGATGAACCCGATAGCTGTCGCCTACCTCCAGGAGATCACCCAGTCGCTGATGGGCCTGGTCAAGGCGCAGACACCTGACACCACCAACTGGATCTCAATGGAGGTGTGATAGCCTTGAAGGAAAGTAGCCCGCTCAACCTTTACAAGTTCCTCCCCCAGACCAACTGCGGAGAATGCGGTGAGCAGACCTGCATGGCCTTTGCAGCAGGCCTGATCGCGAGGAGCAGGAAGATCGAGGAGTGCAAACCCCTCTTCGACGAGAAGAACCAGAAGAAGTACGGCAAGAAGCTCGATCAGCTCAAGACGGTCATCTCCCCCGAGGTCGCCCTGGTCTACGTCGGGGCCGGAGACAAGCAGCTGAAGGTCGGAGGCGAGGACGTGATGTACCGCCACCAGATGACCTTCTTCAACAAGCCACCATTCGCCTACGACGTCACCGACGCCATGAACGAGGCAGACCTCGTCGAGAGGGTGAAGCTGATCGACGCCTGGAAGAAGTTCTACATCGGCAACTGGGAGACCGTCGAGATGGTGGCGGTCAGATCCGTCACCGGCGACGCCGCGAAGTTTGCAGCCTGCGTCAAGAAGGTGATGGAGAACACGGAAAAGCCCCTGATCCTCTGCTCCTTCGACCCCAAGGTCCTGAAGGCAGGCCTTGAGGTATCCGCCGCGAAGAGGCCCCTCATATACGCCGCCACCAAGGATAACTGGAAGGAAGTAGCCCAGCTCGCCTTCGACTACAAGGTTCCCGTCACCCTCTCCGTCCCCTTCGACCTGGACGGACTCAAGGGGATGGCCCAGACCTTCGCGGAGATGGGAATAAAGGACCTCGTCCTCGACCCAGGCACAGCGCCCAACGGCGAGAAACTCCAGGAGTCCCTCCAGAACTTCATCAAGCTGCGGAGGGCCGCCGTCGAAGAGGGGCAGAAGGACTTCAACTACCCCGTCATAGCCCTTCCCATCAACGCCTGGATGACCACCAAGGACCCGGTCCGGGGCGCCTACTGGGAGTCTGTCCTCGCCGCCACCTTCGTCATCCGCGGCGCGGACATCATGATCAGGCACTCTTTGGAGCCCCACAGCGTCATGCCCGACATGCACCTGAGGTTCAACATCTACACCGACCCCAGGACGCCGGTCCAGGTCAAGCCCGGCCTCTACAAGGTGGGCAACCCCACCGAGGACTCGCCGGTCTTCCTCACCACCAACTTCGCCCTGACCTACTACACGGTGGAGTCTGACCTCGGATCGAACAACATCGACTCGTACCTCCTGGCGGTTAACACCGACGGGATCGGAGTCCAGGCGTCTGTAGCTGGCGGCCAGATCACCCCGTCCAAGATCAAGGACGCCTTCGCGGAGGCGGGGATGGACTTCGAGAAGACGAGCCACAAGTCGTTCATCCTCCCCGGGATGGCCGCCAAGTTCAGCGGCGAGCTCGACGACCTCTACGGCTACAAGGTCAAGGCCCTGGTGGGCCCCGAGGACTCCGGCCGGATCCCCGGCTGGATGGAAAAGCAGTGGCCACCAAAGAAGTGAAGCGAGAGAAGTGAAGCGAGAGAAGTGAAGCGAGAGAAGTGAAGGCGAGGATCTCTCCCGGAGCGGAGAGACCTCCTCTCATCTTATCCGGTCCGACGGGCATCTCCGGTCGGATCGGCTCTATCTTTTTTTTCTGCCCGCGGATTCACTCCATCTCTTCAGGCTCGCCGGAGGCGAGGAGGAGGTCTTTATAGAGGAGGATCTCGATCACCTGGGATACGTACCGTCTCTGCTGGTACCTCTGGATATCCTCGTTCATCCGTAGCTCGCTATCTATCTGAACCCTTATCAGGGCCATCCTCAGGTCCCGCCTCTCTTCGTCGTTGAGCTTGAGGGAGCATATCTCCTTCAGAGCTCGGGGAAGGCTGAGGGGATCGTTCAAAACCCTCGCCAGAAGGAGGACGTATCCATTGGAGGCTTCGGGTTTAGCCTCTCCCGTCAGAGTCTCCAGGTCATCCGCAGAGTACCTTATGCCGTCTATTTCGACGTAATCCATCTATCCACCTCAAAAATCAAATCTTGGAGTTCAGGCCTCCCCGGAGGATCGTTTCGCAGACTGCCAGATCCTCTGGAGAGTTCACGTTCACCGCCAGCTCTATCCTGTCGAGGATCAGGTGGTAATCTTCCTGTTCGAACCTGATCTTCGATCCCAGAAGGACGTTAACCCCCGAGGGGACTATGAGCCTCCCCCGGTAGTTGAAGAGGGAGTCAGGCTTAGTTGCGATCCTTCGGTAGGTATCCAGGGGGACGTGGACCGATAAGGCCGGCTCCGGGACGCTCTCGTATACCTCGATGATCTCTTCGACGATATCTCCTCTCAAGAGGGGAAGGTCCGCCATCACGATGAGGACCGGATCGTCGATCCCGGCCTCCTCGACGGCGGAGATCATGTCGGGGACGTACCCCTCTCCCGGCGTCTCCACCAAATAGAGCCCCATTCTTTCGGCCCATTCCATCGTCTCGGGTACATGGTCGGTCGTCGCGACGAAGATCCTATCCGCGGCCGTCTCCAGGGCTGAGACGACCCAGTCTATGAGGGGCCTGCCGAAGAGGCTGACCATCGGCTTCTCCCCCATCTGCAGCCTCGTCCCTAGGCCCCCTGCCATCACCACGGCGTCCAGATGGCACCCTCCCATGAAAGTCCGTTGGCGATCAACAGGGCGGCGGCCAGGAGGGCGACGGCCCTTGCCACCTCGTTGGTAGCGCCGAAGCCGTCGCCGGTGGCTCCGCCGAAGTTCCTCTTGGAGACGGCGACCATGTAGAGGGCCGAGATCTGGGCCGCGAGGAGGACCGCAACGCCGGAAAGCCCCGAAAGAGCCCAGCAGATGGGGGCCGCTATGGCGAGGCCCATGATGAAGTCGGTCCTATCGGTGTTCTCGATGGCGATGGAGCCGAACCCCTTATGGAGGGGCACCGAAAATGCGGCAAAAGCTATCATCGACTGCTTCGCCGCCACCTCCGCCACGATAAGGGCGGCGGGAAGGGATCCGGAGGGGATCGCCGTCAAAGAGGCGTAGACCGCGAGGATCGTCACCACCACGAAGACGACGCCACCGGTCCCTATGTAGACGTCCTTCATGGCGCTGATCTTCTTCTCGACGGTGGTGTGGGCAGACACCCCGTCCCCGAAGTCGGCGAGGCCGTCGGTGTGGTTTATCCCGCAGAGCCTGACGATCACCGCGATGATCAGGGCCGCCGCGATCTCCGGCGGGACGAAGGCCATCAGGGCCAGGGCGACGACCGCATAGATGAGGCCGAGGGCGGCGCCCACCAGGGGGAAGAGGTAGACGTGTCTCATCAGGGCCTCTATCCCCTCCATCGATATCCCGACGGGTATCGTGGAGAGGAAGCCGAACCCCGACTTCAGGGCGAGGAGGAGGTCTCTCAGCCGAACACCGCCCTGGTGTACATATTCGCCGAGACCCCACCGATCAGACCCGCGATTACGTCGTCCATGAAGGGGCCGAGGACCCCCAGGATCCCGGGCTTGGCCTTGTCGTACCGGACGTAATCGAAGATCCCCTTGTATCCGCCGATGTACTTGGCGATGGTCATCCCTATCACCTCGTCGGCTATGAGGTAAGTCAAGTCCCTTTCGTAATCGGAGCTTCTCATGTCGGGGAGGCGTCCTCTCTTCCCCTCCTCCTCCAGGAGGAGCCCCGCGTAGATCAGAAGAGCGAGGTTTGGGTCGGATAGGGCTATATCCAGCTCTCTTCTGAAGACCTCTTGCGCCCTCTCTCGCGTCTCTACACCAGGATGCGGCACGTAGAGCTCCAGGGCTGCATCCACCACCTCGTCGATGGATATGCCAGCCTCGATGAGCACCTCTCGGATCTCCTTACCTGCGCCCATATTGATCGGCGGATTAAGATATCCGAACGGATAAAAGGATATCTGGTGGCTGAAGATATCGAGATGGGCGAAGTTATTTTATAGTCTGATGTCGAGATATTAAAGCGGGATTTTATGAAGACCCTTGTCAAGATATTTGTCGATCACGAGCACCTGGGCCGCGTCATAAACACGCTCACCGAACTGGGGATAACGGGATTCTACCTCTATGAGTACAGGGGTATGTCTCCCAAGGCCTGGAAAAATTTCCTGCTGAACGAGGACCCGGAGATGACGATTGAGGCGGTCAGACATCACGCAGAGTCCGGGGTTCTCGTCAACACGGTGATAGACGGAGAGTGTGAGCCGATAATCAGAGGCCTGGAACAAGCTTTAAAAGGAATAAGGTATACGATTATGGGCCAAAGGGTAACGGTTGTGAAGGTAAGAGGAGATTGAAGATCCATGCCGAATTTGAGAGGCGAGGTGGAATCTGTGCTGGAGGTCATCAGGAACGCTCTGAGGATGGACGGTGGCGACATCGAGCTGGTGGAGATCGCCGACGATGGTGTGGTCTCGGTGAGGCTGACGGGAAGCTGCGCTGGATGCCCCTTTTCCCAGATGACTCTCAAGAATTTCGTAGAGCGTGAGCTGAAGAAGAACGTAGAAGGCGTTAAGGAAGTTGTGGCGGTATAGGTGCGAAAGCCTTTGATCGCCTCCATTTTACGACCGTTGCAACGATATGGTTCTCCTCAATCGAGGGAGAAGGCGGCTCTTCGCCGGCGGTTTCAAATCGACAATAAACGAGAAAGAGGCAAAAGTTGTGTTTCCAACCAAGAAAGTTCAAACGTTGATGGGCTCCAAGATCAGGGTGGAGATGAAGGGGTCAGAACATCACGTTCTGGAGGGTACCCTAAACAGCGTAGACGACTACCTTAACCTCCATCTCCTGGAGACTGTGGAGATCGTGGATGGCGAGAGGGCCCGATCGCTGGGATCAGTGATACTCCGCGGGAACAATATAATCCTCATAAGTCCGGTGGAATGATATTCCGGGTGTCCTGATGTATGAGGAAGCGCTGGAGTACATAAAGTCGTGTGAGGACGGGGTTCTGCAGAGCGACCTGTGGAAATGTTTGGATATTGATTCTCGAAAATGTTCTCGCATCGTATCGAAGCTCTTGAAAGAGGACCTTATAAAGAGGGTGCCCGAGTCTATCGATGGTGTAAGAACGTTCAGGCTCCGGTACGCCGGGATTTCGGGATCTTCCGGCCAGTTCAGGCCTCTCATGGTGGGAGAGGGCTTCGAGCCCTGTGCGGGCTGCATAAACGAGTGCGTCCCTGAACATTGTCCGGAGCTGAGCGAGTGGATCTTCGCCGTGGTCCTGGCCGAGAACTCCGATCTGTGCCTCGACCAGCCGATCAAGAAGGTGAGCACCGCCAAAATCGAGCAGTAAGTTCGCCCAACCACTTTTTTTCCAGTCCTCTAAGGCCGTCGGCTTTGAGCTTCGCCGGTGCCATCCCCTCCCGCAAAGCTCAAACCTGCCGCGTCCGGCCTTGATGAGGGCGAAAAAGATGAAGAACGGGTTTGATGGGGGGTTACTCAGGAACTCATCTGGATCTGACCTTCTCCGAAGCCCTTCTTGACCAAGATCTTCTTTATTCGCCCGGTATGATTGCCTTGCAGCTCGATGATGCCGTAGCCCTTGACGGTCCCCCCGCAGGCAAGCTCCGATTTGAGGTATGTTGCTAGTTCGCTGAGGTCTATCTCGTGAGGATCTATTCCCTGAATCACTGTAACCTCTTTTCCGTATCGTCGTCTGTTGATCTTCACCGTGATCCTCTGCTGCTCCTTGGCTACCTCCTGGCATATGCAAAGGTCTTTGGGAAGGCCACATACTGGGCACATCTCGGAACTCATCTTCTGGTAGTTACCTCCACAGAATATATGAACTCATTCGTCGAAGCCCCGGCCACCGGGGCCGGTTGATCGCAGATACTGATCTGTCTTTCGACCTATCTGCCCTCGGGAAGGGAAGCGACCTTCTGATGGTGGAGCATCTCTCCATAACCTCCCGCCTCGAAGATGAGCCGATATGCTAGCAGGCTTGATATCAATAAGCTAAATAGCTATTGGTGGTCGCAGGCACCAAGAAAAAAACGATACGCATCGCCGAAGAAAAAAAATCAACCAGGGTTCACCTCTTAACCTCCCTGAGCCTTCTGACGATCACCTCGGCGAGGAAGATCGCCAGCGCCGCAAAGAGGAGGGGCATCCGCCTGCTGACCCTCTGCTGGACCGATATCTCGCTGCTCTTTCTCGCCTCCTCGACGAGGCTCCTAGCCACCTCCGCCTCGGTGAAGACCTTTCCGCCCCCGACCATTATCGACCTTGAGAAATCGGGGTTGAAGCCGACGTCCCTGAACTCCAGGGGGTAGTTGACGGCGATCCCATAATCTCCGACGGCGTATATCCCCTGCCGTTCAGGGGTGATGACCGCTCTGTACCGGTTCTCGCCGACCTTCTCCACCGCTGCCAGCCCCACCGCCGGGGGGCTCGCGCTCGTTATGGTGATCTCGAGGGGGGTTCCCTCCCATCCGTCCTGGGCGTCGATCCTCCCGAACTCGGGCCGCGGGTCACCGACGGCCCAGTTGACCGTCCTGGATACGAGCTTCGAATTCCCGGCGGAGTAGACCTCCGGAGCCCAGGCGGCGCCGGAGTCGGTGGTGAAAGCCGCCACCCTCCCAAGGCCGAACCTCCAGGTGGTGAGGATCGGCTTTCCGTCTAGGATCGCCACCAGCCTCTGGGACCCGGACTTGGGGGTGACATCGTTGAACCCGGTGGCGTTGGCGGCGATGGCGAGGTCGGCGGTTATGTAGTGGTTCGGATTCAGTATCATAAGGGTGTACCCCGACGCCGGGATCTCCTCATCTTCCGGCAGCTCCTCGCCTTCGGGCCTCGCCTCAGCCCTGACGGTGACCGATCCCGGATAGACAGCGGAATGGTAGATGGCTCCGCTTCTGGCGGCGAGGTCCCTGAAGCTCCCGGGGGCGGAGTCGAAGGACTTCACCTCCACAAGATGGACCGTCGCCTCCATCTCCCGGATCATCCTCTCCGACTCCGAGAAGACCTCCGGATACTCCCCAATCCTGCCATCGGATATGACGATGATCTCCCCCTCACCACTGGTGGAGTTTATCATATCCCAGGCGAGGGCAAGCCCCGTATCCATCTGGGTCTCCTCCTGGGCACCGGCCTCGGGGGAGAGGCTCGATATCCGGTCCCGGATCATCATCTCTCTTCCCGCTATCGTCGTCGGAGAGATGACGACGAAGGCCTCCGTCCCGAAGACGACGAGAGCCACTCGATCGTCCTTGAACTCGGGCGACCTCAAGAGCTCGATGGCGAGGGCCTTCTGGTAGTCGAGGAAGGTCGCAGAACCGGGACCCCGCATCTCTCCCCTGGTGCTTCCGGAGATGTCCATGACGATCACCGTCGTCTTCCCCCCCTCGAATATGCTGGGGACCGACCTCACCGGCAGGATCTCTTCGAGGCTGCTGTTCCCGTAGCCTCCGAAGTCGTAGGCTTCATCGCCGCCGACGACCACGAGGCCTCCTCCTTCTCGGACGTACTCGAGAAGGCCGGAGAGCTCTGAATGATGCCTCTGGTTCTCCAGGACCACCGCCTTGAACCTCTTCATCCCGGGGCCGAGGTCTTCGGCCCGGAACCTTCCGGCGGTGGTGAGCCTGTAATGCTCTGATAATACCCTCGAGAGGGGCGACTCGCCGTCGGCGACGAGGAGGACCTCCGGCTTCGGGACGACGTATACCGCCTTATGATACCGGTCGTTCTCCCTGTTGGCGTCCTGGGGGAAGTTTATCGTAGCCTCGAGAAGATGGGTTCCCGTCGACTGAAACCGGTGAGAGATCCTGATGGAGGTGGACCTCCCCGCTCCCGAGAGCCTCTCCTGGTAGATCACAGCGTCGTCGGCCCTGACGGTGAGAAGGCCGCTTTCTTCGCCGCCGGAGCTGCGGACGACGATGGTGAAGGGATAGTCTCCTCCGAGGACGGCGGTGTTCGTCCCGGAGATATCGACGCTGCGGTCCATCCGGACCGGCTCCATCTCCAGGGCGAAGACGGTGGCGTTGGCGGCCCTGGCCAGGGCGAGGGCCTCATCCACCCCCCTGCCCTGGTTGCTGTAGCCGTCGGTCACCAGGAGGAGAGCCCCACCCTGCTGGGCGTACTGGAGGATCTTGTCGCCCAGGGGCGTCTGCCTCCCCGAGAAGGTTCTGATGGTGGAGTCGGGGAGGAGAGCGTGGACCCGCCCGGCAGCGGCCCGATCGAAGATCTCCGTCGATGCGGTGAGGTCCGAGACGACGGTTATGATGGGGCGTTTCGTCTGGGTCGTCTCCGTCACCGTGACGTAGGGGTTCGCCAGGGCGACGACGAGGAGGGAGAATACCACCACCCTGCTGATGACCAGGAGCCGGTTTCTATTCCACCGCAGGCTGACGAGCCCCGCCGCCAGTATCAGGGGGATGAGAAATAGGAGGCGGGGCTCGGAGAAGTAGATCCCTTCCATCAACTCTCTCGCCTCCTTCGAAGGATCAATAGCTCAAGGGCGATCAGCGCTGCGGCGATGATCACGAGCCATGGGGAGAGGTCCTTTCTGATCAGCTTCTCGGCAGCCTCCCCCGGCGCGAAGGTGCCCAGGTTGAGGGTTTTCGGGTTCAAGAGGTTCGACTCGATGGGATCGTACATGTTGGCGACGATCGTCCTCCCCTGGAACCGATAGATCCCCACCTGGTCCAGGTGGAGGAGGTCTGTGGTGACCCTCCCTCCCGGAGAGTCCACCGACGTCATTTCGCCGAGGATTATGATCTCACCGGTCTTCCGGTTCGATTCGGAGGCGTCGGGGGCGTCCGTCAGCCAGTTTGTCATACCGTACCAGAATATCGGGTACTCGGGCCTCGAATAGAAGTCGGACCCCTCCTGAGGGAGGCCCATGTAGACCGAGGTGCCGCTACCGAGCCTCCAGTAGGATATGATGGGTACTCCGTTCGCCTCGACGACGGTCACCGATCCCTTCCTGGGAGTGGCCAGAAGGTAAGAGCGGACCCCCACCTCGTCGAAGTTGACCTCTCCGGCGAAGACCTGGTTTCTCGTCCAGAGGGGGGCTGATTCGTTGACCTGCCCCGCTATCCTGACGGAGAGGTACTCGGGGCTCGCCGATCCGTTGGAGGGGACGTAGACGACCCTCCCGCCGTCGTAGATGTATCTGTTGAGCTGGCCGTCGGAGCCCCCCCTCTCCGTCACCACCATATCGAAACCGGAGTAATCACCGGAGAAGCTGACTTCGACGGTGGGTATCGATCTGAGGGCGGCGAGGACGGGCCCCTCGTCGCCCAGGTATAGAACCCTCCTGACCCCGATCTCCGGAGCGTAGACGTACGCCCTGTTGTCGGCGGATATGGCGTCATCCACCTCCAGGGTGACGACGGTCACCCCGGGGAAGGCGTCGAGGGTGAGGTAGTGGTCGCCCCCGGCGTCTATCGTCCTCGCGGTGGTGATGGTCCCTCCAGGACCCTGGATGGTTATGGGGACGGTCCTCGTCCTGCCGTAGTTTCTTATGTGGCACGTGTAGTTCAGGCTTCCGCCGTAGTCGACGATCCAGCCGCCGACGATCCCCACGTTATCGCCCTCGCCCCCGGAGTCGACGAAGACGACCCTGGTCCCGCCGCCTTCGATCAGCCCCCTAGTCACCTCCGGGTCGTCGCCGATCCAGCTGGCGAAGTCGGATACGACGAGGATCGAGCCCCCCTCCGCCCCCAGGAGCCCTCTTCCCGCCGTCATCGCCGCCGAGAGGTCCGCCTGGACCGCCCTCGGGGAGAGAGAATCCAGGGTCGAGATCGCCTGGACGCGGTTCCCCTCCCGGAGGGCGACGACGGGTATATTCTCCGCCAGGACTATGCTGATCCTGTCCAGCCCCTGGGAGTACCGTTCGACGATCTCCAGCGCCGCATCGCGGCTCGCCTCCATGCTGGCGGATAGGTCGAAGACCACCACCAGATGGGCTCCTTGAGTCCCCCTCGCCTCGGTGAAGGGTCCTGCGGCGGCGATGACCAGGAAGATGATCACCAGAAGCTGGATCCAGAAGAGGGGGTCGGTGATCAGCCGGTTGAGGGCCGCCGTCGGCTTCGCGTCACCCTCTTTTATGAAGGCCGTCGAAGGAAAGGGCTGATCTTTCGGCCTCGGCCTGATCATGTAGAGGATTATCAGGGGGATCGCGCTCAGTAGTCCCAGGAGCGCCAGGGGGGCGGTGAAGGGCATCAGGGAGCTTACGCAGAAGGCCGAGAAAAGGTTTACGGAGGATCCCGATCCGGTCCAAGGCCCCTCATCGTGGCAACATTCTTAATACGATTGAAGATCTCAACTCTCTTCGATCCTGCTCATCGAGGTCGACCATAATGATCAGCGCCATGGAAGTCTATCAGCTTCTCCCCAAGACCAACTGCAAGAGGTGCGGCCTTCCCACCTGCATGGCCTTCGCCGTCGGGCTCCTCGGCCGGGAGAAGAAGATCGAGGATTGCACGCCGCTCCTCGAGGAGGCGAAGTACGAGAAGAAGCTGGCGGGGCTAAGAGAGCTCCTCGCCCCGATATTGAGCGCCGACGCCACCGAGACCGGGATGGTGATCCACCCCGAGAAGTGTTACGGATGCGGAAACTGCGTAGTAGCCTGCCCCGTGAACGTCGCCAACGATCCCAAGGGGACGGCGATAGGGAGAGGCCCCGTCAGCGGAAAGGCGATCCTGATGGTGGAAGACGGTGTGGTCAAGTGCGTCCACGTCGATGAGTGCAGGCGGTTTGGGCCCGAGAAGGTCCTCTGCAACGCCTGTATAGCGACCTGTCCGAGCAAGGCGATCGAGTTCATCTAGGTGATAAGTATGGGGCTATGTACAGGCTGTTCTCTCCTCTGTGACGATATCGTGGTGGAGCTTGATGGCGACAAGATCGGAAAGACGATGAACCTCTGCAGAAAGGGGCATGCTCATTACAATTCCCTCGGCTCGGAGAGGCTGACCCCCTCCGTCGGCGGGTCGCAGGTGGGGATCGAGGATGCAGCGAGGGCGGCGGGGGAGCTCCTCGCCGGGGCCGAAAACCCCCTCCTCTTCGGCTGGGAGGGTTCGACCCTGGAGGCCCAGAGGGCGGGGGTGGACCTTGCAAAGAAGCTCGGCTCTGCCATCGACGGCCCCTCATCCTACTCTCAGGGGATGATAGCCGAGAAGATCCTGGCGGGAGAGATCCCCACCTGCACCTTCGACGACGTCAGGAACTTTGCCGACGTCTCCATCTACTGGGGGGACGATCCCTCCAGCAGCCACCCCCGCCATATGTCCCGGTTCTCCTACTTTCCCCGGGGCGAGAAGAGGCAGAAGGGGTACGAGGAGGACCGGGAGGCGATCGTCATCGACGTCCGTAAGTCGCCGACGGCTCAGATCGCCGCCGACGGATTCTTCAAGATTTCCCCGGGAGGCGACGGCGCCTTCATCGAGGCCCTTACGGCCGCCCTCGCCGGCAAGATCCCCAAGGTCGAGGATAAAAAGAGGATGCTGAACCTGGCAACGAAGCTCCGTAAGGCGAAGTTCGGGGCGATATTCACCGGCCTGGGCCTCGCCCACTCCCTGAGGGGCGATCTATCCGGATTCACCGCCCTCGTCGGGAAGCTGAACGAGCTCGCCCGGTTCTCCGTCATCCCGAGCCTCGGCGACTACAACACCCGGGGTTTCAACCAGACCCTCTTCGACGAGACGGGTCACGTCGACGCCGTCTCCTTCAAGGACGGCGTCAGCTACGGCCGAAAGTTCGGGATCGCCAGGTTTCTCGACTCCTGCGACGCCGTCATGGTGGTGGGGTCTGACCCCGCAGCGGTCCTCCCGGCGGCCCTGGCAAGAAAGCTCGCTAAGGTGCCGATGGTGGCGGTGGGATCTCATCGAACGATAACCTCCGGCCTCGCCAGGGTATCGGTACCAACGGCGGTGGCGGGGCTCGAGGCAGGAGGCGCGGGCCTGCGGACCGACGGGGTGAAGGTGGAGTTCGATCGCCTGGTCGGGTCGGTCCATCTCTCCGACGCCGACGTTATTCGAAGGATTATGGAGGAGGTCTAGATGGCAGGAGGAAGAGAGCTGACGGTGATCACTTACAGGGGGATATTCCAGGAGGTCGAGGAGGCGCGGGGGATGTACAGCGACGGGTACCGGGACCAGAGCGCCGTCGTCGCCCTGGACGGTCGAGATATGAAGGAGATGGGTGTCGAGGCCGGAGAGCCGGTCCGCCTCGCGACCGCCTCGGGAGATGTGGTGGTGGCGGCGAAGCTCTCTGAGGAGGACCATCCGGGGGTCGCCTTCATGCCCGCTAGCCCCTGGTCTGCCCAGCTCTTATCCGGCGATGTCGGAGAAGACGGCTTTTTGGAGCTGAAGAGGTTTGCGGCCCGGGCGTCCCCCGGCGAGGGAGAGGTCACCACCATCGGAGAGATCGAGGCGGGGATAAAGGCGCCCTGACCTCTGGAGGGTCGATAGATGAACCTCATATCCATAACCGACCTATCCCCCGGGGAGATCCTGGAGGTTCTGGACCGGGCCGACGAGATGAAGGCGAAGAGGAGCGAGCCCTCCTCGGGAGAGATCCTGGCGGCCAAGAGCATCGCCGCCATCTTCGAGAAGCCCTCCACCAGGACGAGGGTATCCCTGGAGGTGGCGATGACCGACCTTGGGGGGCACGCCCTCTATCTCAGCAGAAACGACCTCCAGCTCGGCCGTGGCGAGACGATCGCCGACACCGCCCGGGTCCTCTCGCGGTACGTCCACGCCATCGCGGCGCGGGTCTACCACCACGCCACCGTCGAGGAGCTGGGCCATTACGCCGCGGTGCCCGTCATCAACCTCCTCTCGGACCTCGAGCACCCCTGCCAGATATTGGCGGACCTGATGACGATGAGGGAGAGGTTCGGACGGCTTGAGGGGCTGAAGGTCGCCTGGGTCGGAGACGGAAACAACGTCTGCAACTCGACGATCCTGGCGGCGGCCCTGATGGGGATGGAGATGGTGGTGGCGTCTCCGCCGGGATTCGGTCCAAACGGTAAAATATTAGATCAGGCTGATCGTCTTGGAGGCGGGACGGTCGTGGTCACCGACCCCGTCAAGGCAGTCTGCGGAGCCGACGTCGTCGAGACGGACACCTGGGTCTCCATGGGCGATGAGGCGGAAACGGAAAGGCGGATGGCGGCCTTCCGGCGATATCAGGTGAACGGTGATCTCCTGAGGCACGCCAGCGACGACGCCATAGTCCTCCACTGCCTCCCGGCCCACCGGGGCTGCGAGATCACCGACGATGTTATGGACGGACCGAGGTCCGCCATCCTCGACCAGAGCGAGAACCGGCTCCATTCGGTCAAGGCGGTACTGGAGAGGCTGATGGTATAAATGGTCGGCCCGGGAGTCGCGACTCTGACGGCTCAGCGGGACGACAACATGAAGATGATATCCTGAAGCGGGGGTTGCCAAGCGGTCAAAGGCGCAGGGCTTAGGACCCTGTCCTGCAGAGGTTCGTGGGTTCGAATCCCATCCCCCGCACTGATTTACCTTTTCTGATGTCGGTTTTGTCTTCACTGTCCAGGCTGATCGGTGCCATTTGGACCTGGTGAAGATGGCGATCCGCGGGATAGCCATCGAACCATCCGATTTGGCCGCCGACAAAGAATCTGCCATCCCTAAAAGGAGGCCAGCCGCTCATATCTGAGAGTTGTGGGAGATATAGCCCAGGATATCCGAGAGGTCTCCCCGCCGTTTTATGCGGGTAGATTGAAATATAACGGATTGGATATAAGGACCCGGAGTTGCATATGCGGCTGTCGAGTCATAGGTGCGCAAAGATAAAGAAAATAATAAAGAGGTATGATAAAGATGTTCGAAACGGTTTTGGTTCCCACAGACTTCTCTAAGTACTCGCAGAAGGTCCTCGAATGCGTCGGCGGATTGCCGGGGGTGAAGAAGGTCGTCCTCCTGAACGTCATCGGTCCTGCGGACCCTCAGGCCAGGGGCCGGGACCCCGAAGCAAGGCTTAAAGAGGCGAAGAAAAAGCTGGCGGATCAGGCAAATCTTATAGAGGCCCAGGGGCTCGAGGTCAAGCAGAGGGCAGAGCCAATGCTGGGAGATATATTCTGGAAGATCCAGGAGGTATCCGACCAGGAGGGGGTCGACCTGGTGGTGATGGGACCTCGAGGTAAGGGCTTCGTCCAGAACATATTCCTGGGAAGCGTCACCAAGAACGTATTGAGGTACGGCGACAAGCACCTCCTTCTCATGCGCTATAAGATGCTGGAGGGCGGAGACGATCTCGAGGAGTTTCGCTCCCCCATCACCTCAAAGGTCCTCTGTCCTACGGACTTCTCCGGGCCCTCCGACGAGGCGATCAGCTTCGTCAAGGGCATCAAGGGGGTCCGCGAGGCGGTCCTCTTCCACGTCGTATCCAGCGGCGAGAGCCAGGAGCATGTAGACGCCAAGACGAAGGAGGCGACCAGGAAGCTCAACGCCGTCAAGGAGGAGTTCGAGAAGGCCGGCATAAAGACCTCCGTCAGGATCGGCGTCGGCAGCCCCGCCGAAGAGATCATCAAGGCGGCCGAAGACGAAAACGTCTCCCTGGTGGCCATGAGCTCTCACGGGAAGGGCTGGAAGAAACAGCTCATCGTCGGGAGCGTCGCCTTCGAGGTCTCTAAAAACGGCACAAGGCCGGTTCTGGTCTTGAGGGCCGGGAAGGCCTCCTGAGCCACCCCTCCCGCTCATTCTTTTCTATCCTCCCTCTTTCATCTATCCTGGCTCTCAGTCCCGGCGGATGATGGCGTCTCTCGCGGGCCAAAAAGATCGGATCACCGTCGTTTTATATCGATGGCCCTTAAGCTCCCCAGCCGCTCATCGCCGCTCCCCCGGCGGACCGCTGGGGGTCTCTCTCTTGAGGGTCAGCTCCCTGGCCCTGGCGTAGGCCGCCTCCGCCTCTTCGGCCCTTCCCAGGGCCGCCAGGGCGTTTGCCCTGTTGTACCAGACCTTGACGCTCTCGGGATCGATCCGGAGGGCCTCGTCGTAGGCCCGGATCGCCTCATCGATCCGTCCGAGGTTTCTGAGGGCGAAGCCCCGGTTGTTCCAGGGCCAGGATAGATCGGGGTCGAGCCTGATGGCCTCGTCGGAGGATCTGACCGCCTCCTCGTACCTTCCAAGCCCGGCGAGGGCCGCGGCCCTCTTGCTCCAGCCGCTGGCGTACCGGGGGTCGAGCCTGATCGCCTCCTCATAGGCCTGGACCGCCTCGGCGTACCTCCCCTGGGAGTAGAGATCGTCTCCCTGCCGGAGCCGGTCTACCGCCTCCATCTGAGTACATCCCCCAGCGGATCAAGCCAGATCGGCATCGTGTCAGCCTGTGAGGCTGATGAGGGGGGTCTGGCCACGGCTATCACCCAGCCTCCAGCCTCTCCAGGGCCTCGGACGCCGTCTTGCGGACCGCCTCCTTCTCGTCCTCCAGAGCGAGACGCCTCAGGGGCTCGATGGCCCTCTCATCGCCGATCTTGCCGAGAGCCTCGGCAGCCCTCCACCTGACCCCATAATGCTCGTCCTCGAGGGCTCTGATGAGAGGTCCGACGGCCGAAGGACTGCCTATCTTCCCGAGAGCATATACAGCCGCCTCTCTGACCCACCTGTACTCGTCCTCGGAAGCGAGGCTGGTCAGCGGCTCCGACGTCCTCGAATCGGAGATCCGACCGAGGGCTTTGGCCGCCTGGCGCCGGACCATCCAGTCCTCATCCTTGAGCGCCTCCGTCAGAGCCTCTACGGCCCTCGCATCGTGGATGCTGCCGAGGGCGGGGGCCGCCTCCGATCTGACGGACCAGTCCACGTCCCTGAGGGCCTCGATAAGAGGCTCCACCGCCCGGAGATCGCCGATGCTCCCCAGGGCGGAGGCGGCAGCCTGCCGGACCATGACGTCCCCATCCTTTAGGGCTTCGATGAGGGGATCGACCCCTCCGGGATCGCCTATGTTGCCCAAAGCAGAGGCCGCCACCTGGCGGACCCGGGGGGCCTCGTCCTTCAAGGCCCTTATATGATCGTCTATCATTGGCATGTTGGGACTCCCGCCTGTGACCGACCTTCTCCACCGATCGAATACTATCCTGCCTTTGACCCCAAAAAGCGTTTCGGTGATCCCGCCCCGCCTCCGCCCGGATGGATGAGATGAGTACAGCTCCAAGGGAGGCTCAATGCCTCGGATATCTTATCGCCTCCGGGGAAGAGACGAAAGGAGGCCGGATCTCTGAATAGGCCGAAGGGCCTCTGCCTCCTGGACCGGAGGGGTCGGATCGGACCAGGACCCGCAGGTCCGGCCCGATATCGGCCTCGATCCGGGGCGTCCCCTGGCTCGAAGATAGGCCCTTTGCCCTGGGGCGGCTCAGCCGCGAAGAGGTCAACAAGTCCTACAAGAGCCTATTCAAAAAGGCCTCCGATAGATTCGGGGGCGACGGTCAGATCCGATGAGCCTATATATCTTCGGCCAGGCGGGCTGAACTCGCCGATGGCGTCGGCCCCCCGGCGAGACGCCGTCCGCCGGAGGCATCGACCTTCATGGAGAGGAGGCCCGCGCGGCGGCCCCGCCCGGTCCTGGATATCTCGGATATACGATCTGCTCCCAGAGGAGGGGGCTTAGAGGAGGGGGCTTTTGTTATACATCAGGTTAACGTTGATCCTACATAAATGATAGATTCTTATCTGGACAGCCCCACCGTCTCTGAGAGAAGATCCGAACCACCAGCACCGCATGGGCGAGGACGAGATCGGGAATTATAGGATAGAAGAGAGGTGGTCTGCAAATGAAGAAAGCTCTGGTATCTGCAGTCATGATCATATCGTTATTGGGATGCGCCGCCGCCTTCGATGGGATTGGCGGCGTCGGGATGCGACCGGGAGAAGCTGAAGCAGAGAGGCTATTTGATATGGGGATAGGAAGACCCTGGGTCGGAGGCGATCCCCCGCATGGCGGCTCCTTCGATATCCGGTTCTCCCAGTACTACTCATGGACCGGCTGGTCATCCTCCTCGATGAGGCATATAGAACCCCCAAGAAAGCCCGAGGTCCGGGGCAAGACCCCCTCCACCGTCTACTTCAGCTATTCGATGCAGGCCGTCCCCTACGTCCAGTATGAGACCTATCCGACATACGGAGCCAACGCCCTCTGGATCCTCGGGGAGACGAGCTGGACCCAATACGCCCAGGTACCCCTGGGATCGAGCCTCTCCCTCCTCGCCACCTCCAGCAGAGGCGGCAGAGGGTGTCTCTACGAGATAGATCCCTTCGGAACGGTCTCGGCGAACAGCTTGCGCTTCTTTACTGGAAGCTCCCAGCTCGGCTTCTATGCCGACAAACCGGGACGCCACCAGCTCTACTTCGTCGTCGACGGCCAGGTATCCAACAGGGTGACCGTCGATGTCGTCAGCTTCTATCAGCAGCACGAACCGCCTGTAGCTTATCCTCCCCCCAGCGGCCCGTACTGGTAAGCTCGATCTCCCCGGGGGCGATCATCTCCGGGGCGGTCCGTTGGACGATCCAGACGGGCCGCCACATTCTCCGCCGTATTCGGCCCCCCGCCAGGGGGACCGCTTCAAGCGCCTCCCCTCCAGCCTCGCGGAGATCGATCCATCCTCTGGGGATCATGCCCTCAAAAATCGCCCATGGAGGATCGGTTCCATCGACGACATTATTCTTCCGTCGCCGCGATCCTGGTATATCATATACCCTTCGGCCCTTCCATATTCGGCACAACTATTTACCTGAAAAGCTCCCTTCCATGAATCGGAGGAGCGCCATAGAAGCTGAAGCCATGCCGAATGCCAAGACCGATTCTGGGGCTTACGAGGCCGACCCTTTCCTGGCCGAGATCAGAAGGCTGCGGGGCGGGGCGGATGGAGGCGACACTGAGGAGTGGGTCGAGAGGGCGGTGGACCTGAAGGTCGACCAGCTCCTGGACCTCTCCGAGTGCCTGAGGGAGCTGGCGCCCTCTCCCGATATCGCCGAGATCAGAGACGAGTGCGACAGGATCGTAGAGGAGATGGTCACAGGGAGGCTCGGGGGCGAAGAGGCGGTGGGCCGGACGGAAGCTTTCCTCTGCAGGGCCGCCTCCCTCATCATGGAGAGGCTGATGGACGAGATCGAAGAGTGAGTCCGGGTTTTTTTTGGGTTTTAAGGCGTTTGGGATCTTTGGGATTCTTTAGGATCGTTGCGTTCTTGGGGATTTTTTTGGCTCATTGGGTTATTGGAGTTTTTGGGTTCCTGGAGGTTTTTAGGTCCTTGGGATTTTGGGGTTTTCAGATCAAAGCTCCCTCGCCCGCAGGGGGAGCAGCTCTGAGATGTTCCAGGGACCGCCTCCGGCCGGACCCGTCTCTCTCGCCCCTCTCGCCACCCTCGCCGGGGCCAGGTCGGGGGCGACCTCCAGAAGCCTCATGGTGTAGGGGTGGACGGGGCTCGTCGTAACAACGCTCGTCAGCCCCTCCTCGACGATCTTTCCATCGAGCATCACCGCCATCCTGTCGCTCACCTTCCTCGCGAGGGCTATATCGTGGGTTATGAAGAGGATGGCAAGCCCCCTCTTCTCCTGGAGGTTCAAGAGGAGCCTCAGGATCTTCGCCTGGACGGAGGCGTCCAGGGCCGAGGTCGGCTCGTCGGCGATGAGGAGCTTCGGGTTGAGGACGAGGGCTCTGGCGATCGCCACCCTCTGGGCCTCGCCGCCGCTGATCTGGTGGGGGTACTTAGCGAGGAAGTCGTCGTCGGAAGAGAGCTCCACCTCCTCGAGGACCCTTTTAACGGTGGCGATCCTCTCGGCTGAACCGCCAGCCTTCTGGACCGCCAGGGGCTCGCTGACGGCATCGAAGACGTCCATCCGGTGGCTGATCGACTCCTTGGGGTTCTGATATATCATCTGGACCTTTCTGTAGAAACCCCGGTCCCTCCGGGCCAGGGGTACCCCCTCCAGCCGGATCTCCCCCTCCTGATGGCTGAAGAGGCCGATGACGGTCTTGGCGAGGGTCGTCTTTCCCGAGCCGCTCTCGCCTACGAGGGCGATCGTCTCCCCCTCGTAGAGGGTGAGGTCGACGCCGTCGACGGCGACGAACTTCCCAAATTTCGTCCTGATTTTCGATAGCTCCAGGAGGGGGACGATCCCGCCCCGGTGGCAGGCGATAGATCTGTCCCCGACCTCCGCCAGGGGGGGGACCACCTTATCGCATATATCGATCCTCTGGGTGCACCTCTCGCTGAAGGGGCAGCCGCAGACTCCGTGGACCATCCTCCCCGGTATCCCCTGGAGGTCCTTTGTGGTGGTCATGTTCGGTGACGACCTGATCAGCCCCCGGGTGTAGGGGTGGCGGGGGTTCTCCAGAAGGTCGCAGGTCTCGCCGATCTCGACGATCCTCCCGGCGTAGAGGACCGCCATCCTCTCCGTCAGCCTGGCGGCGGCTGATAGGTCGTGGGTTATGACCAGGGCGACCTTCCCCTTCATCCTCTCCAGCAGGAGCTTTGTGATCTCAGCCTTCGTAACGGCGTCCAGGGAAGCCGTCGGCTCGTCGAGGATCAGGACCTGGGGGTCGTTCGCTAGGGCCATGGCGATTAGGGCCCTCTGCTTCTCTCCCCCGCTCAGCTGGTGGGGGTACGACCTGCCCTTCACCTCTTCCAGCCCCACGGATCCCAGGAGGCGAAGGACCCGGTCCCCGACGCCCCTGGGATCTCCCCGATCCTGGTGGACAAAGATCGCCTCACCGATCTGGTCGGAGACGGTCATGAGGGGGTCGAGGGCGTCCTCGACGTTCTGGAAGACCATGGCCATATCCTTCCCCCGGATCTTCCGACGCTCCCGGTCGTCCAGGGCCGCGATATCCACCCCATCGAGAAGGACCCTCCCCGAGACCCTCCCATCGACGAGGCCCATCAGGGCGAGGCCCAGGGTGGTCTTTCCGGCTCCCGACTCCCCTATGATGGCGATGGAGTCGCCCCGGAAGAGGTCGAGGTCGATCCCGGCGAGGATCTCGTCGCCTCCGTAAGAGACCTTCAGGTCAGAGATTTCAAGCATCTTCAGATCCCTCCATCATGACCTACCTCCCTCTCCCGGAGCCTCGGGTCGAGGGCCGACTCCAGGGCGAAGCCTATGAAGCTGAGGCCTATGAGGGTGATGGAGAGGGCGATCCCCGTGGGGAGGAGCCACCACTTCCAGACCTCCAGGTAGGTGAAGACCCTGGCGTACTGCATCATCTTCCCCCAGCTCATCACCGAAGGGTCGGATATCCCGAGGAACGATAGACCAGCCTCCATGAAGACCGCCCTCCTGGCGTCCTGGATCATCGTAGCCACCAGGATGGGGCCGAGGTCGGGGATGATGTGGCGGAGGAGGAGGTGAGACGGTCCGGCCCCAAATGTCCTGGCGGCGGAGACATGCATCCTCTCTTTCAGGGTGAGTGTCTGGGCCCTGATCACCCTCGCCCCCCCGGGCCAGGAGAGGGCTGAGAGTAGGAGGATCATAAAAAAAACGTTCGGCCGCAGGTACGCCGCCACCAGGATTATGACGATGACGTCGGGGATGGCTATGGTGGCGTCGACTACCCTCATCCAGAACCGGTCGTAGAGGCCGCCGAAGATCGCCGCCGTCCCCCCTATGAGGACGCTGATGAACCCGGAGAGGAGGGCGACCCCGAAGGCGACGGATAGAGATGTCCTGGCGCCGTAG
Source organism: Methanothrix harundinacea (assembly GCA_002506535.1). GTDB lineage: Archaea > Halobacteriota > Methanosarcinia > Methanotrichales > Methanotrichaceae > Methanocrinis > Methanocrinis harundinacea_B. Next base: position 58,897 of record DAXT01000016.1, on the reverse strand, counting down.
AGGAGCTGGGTCCAGATGTCCTGCCGGGCGTCGTTCGTCCCGAGCCAGTGATCCCCCGAGGGGCGACTGAAGGCGGGGGTGGTGGTATTCTCTCGTGGTCCGTAAGGGGTGAGGAGGGGGGCGAAGATGGCGAGGAGGACCATCGCCCCGATGAGAAGGAGCCCCGCCTTTCCAGCGTTGCTCCTGGCGACCTCGCGCCAGACGCTAACGTGCATGGCTCACCCTCGGATCGAGCCTTGAATAGAGAAGGTCCACCAGGAGGTTCGCCGCCAGGACGACGACCGTCACCATCAGAAGGATCCCCTGGATGAGGGGGTAGTCCCTGGTGAGCAGGGAGTTGTATAGGAGCAGTCCGACGCCCGGATATGAGAATACGATCTCGACGAAGAGGGCTCCCGTGATCATCTGGGGGATGGAGAGGCCCGTGGCCGTCACCACGGGAAGGAGGGAGTTTCTCCCCGCGTGTCTGTACTTAATCTTCCCTTCAGAGCAGCCCTTCGCCCTGGCGGCGAGGATGAAGTTCTCCTTGAGGGTGGTGATCATGGTGTTTCTGGTGAGAAGGTACGCCGATGTGACCCTCACCAGGACGAGGGCCGCCAGGGGGGCGATGAGGTGGTGGAGGATGTCGATGGCGAGGGGGAGGCCCACCAGGCCGCTGTAAGGGGTGAGGGCCCCGGATAAGGGGATGAGCCCCCATACCACCCCGAAGATCAGGAGGAGGACGATCCCCATGAAGAAGTCGGGAAAGCCGTTGAGGAACATGAGGCTCGCGAGGAGGGTTTTGTCCAGGTGCCTTCCCCTCCTGAAGCCAGACTCGATCCCCAGGAAGAGGCCCAGAAGGGTCGATAGAACGAGGGCCGACCCCGTCAAGAGGAGGGTCCAGGGGAGGAAGTCCAGTATCACCGAAAGGACCGGCTGGTTGTAGTAGTAGGAGTGGCCGAGGTCTCCTCCCGCGAGGGCGAGGATGTAAGCCAGAAACTGCTGGCCCATCGACTGGTCGAGGGCGAGCCTCTCGACGAGCTGGGCCTTCAGCTGGGGGGTCATGGCGAGGAGCGCCTCCTCGCCGTATATCGCCTGGAAGGGGTCTCCGGGCATCAACCTGGGAAGGGTGAAATTGAGGACGAGGATGAGGAGGAAGGCTATCAGGTAGTTGGAGAGGAAGGCAGATCGTCTGAAGAAGGCCTTCGCCGCCGCCACCACCCTTCCGCCGTCCCATCCCACCTCCTGGCTTTCCAGGGTGCTTTTATGAAGGTCCTCCATCGAACTATCCGCCCCGGTCATCTTAATAAATATCGTTGAATATAGCGCTTAATTTCCTAAGGGTTTACCTGAATCGTCCATTATTTATGAAACTTTCCCGAATCGTATACATATCAAGAGATCTATCTGTGGTCAAATAACACGAAATCTCCTGCAGGAGAAAAAGTCAGCTCATCGATGAGGGGGATAACGGGGCGGTTCAAACCTCCAAACTGTTCAGGGTGGCAAATCTGGCGGAGCTACAAAAAGGAAGGATATGGACCGGAGGCCGGAGCATCAGATCCCAGGAAGAAGGGCCCTCGCGGCTAGACGAAGGCCATCTTGTTCAGAGGTATCGGAACTCCGGTGGCGATCCCGCCCCTGGTGAAGTATAGGTCGACCTCGCCGTTGTGGGCCCAATACCAGCGGGGGTAGTAGAGGGTGAGGGCTGGAAGGTCCTCGGCGTAGAGCTCCTGGGCCTCAGAGATCATATCAGCCCGGCGGTCCTCGTCGGTCTGCCTCCTCTGATCCTCCAGGAGATCGGCCAACCGGTCGTTATCGGCGTAACGGGCGCTGTTGAGGGTATCTTCCAGGGTCATCCTCCTGAGGTAGTCGGGATCGGAGCCGAGGCTCCCGTGGCCGGAGAGGGCGAGGTCGAAGTCCCAGGCCATCACCTTGGAGTCGAGGGTGGCGCCGTCGAGGGACCGGAGGGTGACGACGAGCCCTGCATCTTCCAGCTGCCGCTCAATGACTTCCGCCGCCCGGGAGCCAGGCCAGCCGACGGTCCCTCTCTCCGCCACCAGGATCTCCACCTTTGCGCCGGCGCGACCTAGATCGCAGATCATATCCCTCGCCAGGTCTGGATGGTATTCATACGCCTCGACTCCGGGGTTGTACCAGTCGCTGTCGGGGGGAACCATCCCGGGGCTTCCCGCGAGCCCTTCGCCCCGGAGGGTGATCTCCACTAGGCCATCGCGGTCGATGGCATAGGCGAGGGCCCGCCGGAACTCGGGGTCGGAGAAGGGCTCCTTCTGGTGGTTGATCATCAACTTCGCGTTCCAGTCATAAGACCCCTCGATGATCTCAAGGCCGGCGCCCTCGAGGGCGAAGACCGCCTCCGGCGGGACGGAGGCGGCGTCGACGGACCCCTGCCTCAGGGCGGCGGGGGCGGTCTGGTCAGAGACCTTGACGAAGACGATCCTTCCGACCTTCGGGATGCCCATATAGTAGCCGTCGTACGCCTCGTAGAGGTAGGTCCCCTGGGCCTTATTGTAGTCGGCCAGGCTGAACGGTCCGGTCCCTATCAGGGCGTCGCCGTCCCTATAGCCTGCCGGGTCGGTGACCCCCTCCCAGACGTGGCGAGGGAGGATGGGGAGGGTGGAGGCGACGAGGTCCATGAAGGGGGCGTAAGGGTCGGCGAGGCGGAGCTTTACGGCGTGGTCGCCGACGGCCTCGGCAGATTCGATTATGGCGGAGTCGACCCACTGGTAGGGGTGGCCTTTGATGTAATCTACGGTGAAGACGACGTCGGAGGCGTCGAAGGGTTCGCCGTCGTGCCAGGTGACCCCCTCCCTGAGGTAGAATAGGTAGGCGTTCTCGGCATCGATGTACTCCCACTCCTCAGCGAGGGCCGGAAGGTATCCTCTGTCGTCCTTCCAGACTAGGGTATCGAATATGAAGCTCATCCGGACGTATCCGGGCCCCCGGGAGTAGTGGGCGTAAGGCGAGGGAAAGCCCCAGTCTCCTGTGGCATCGGCGATGGTGTACTCGGCGACCTCGCCGTCGGCGGCTCCGGCGGTGCCGGCGGCCACCAGCGCCAGGAGGGCGAGGGCCAGTCCAAATATCAGGGGTTTTAGCACTTTTAAACACCTCTTTATGGATAGTCGGATCTCATGTTATGATGGTGAATGCTAATCTGCTCATTTATATCACTTATGAATCTATTCATTATAATTATGTAAACAATGAAGATGTATAGCTCGCTGAAATTCCATTTTTGCTCTTTAAATGCTAATAATTATAGAAAACCTCATAAGCCATGCGCCCGATCATCGGCATGATTAGAGGATTTCTGCCGGTGGCGGGCATAACCGCCCCTCTCCTGCCATTGTTCCTAACCCGCTGGGCCGCCGGCCAGCAGCACCGACGCGCCCGACCGCACCCGACGGAGGCCCCGGGCGTCATTTGAAATACGGGACTTTAGAGGCACGGGACGAAGAGGTGAATATCACGATGGACCCGACTAAAGAGATCGACTGGAACCTGGTCTGGACCGACCTGATGAAGAGGAGCCGGGATACGACGCCAGCCCGGGACTGCGCAAAGATCTGGGAGAGCAAAGAGAGCGCCAAGAGGTTCTGGGATATGTCAAAAGAGAACAGCCACCGCGTCGAGGAGACGATCGCGGGAACGCAGTTCACCCCCGACTCAAGGGTCCTGGACATCGGCGCCGGCCCCGGCACCCTCGCCATCCCCTTCGCTCAAAGGGTCGCCAGCGTCACCGCCGTCGAGCCCGCCGAGGGGATGCTCACGGTCCTGCGAGAGAAGATGGCCGAGGAGGGCGTCGATAACATATCGATCGTCCAGAAGCGGTGGGAGGACGTCTCCGTCGCCGGGGACCTCGAACCCCCATACGACGTCGTCATCGCCTCCTTCTCCCTGGGGATGGCCGACATCCGGGCGGCGATCGAGAAGATGATGGAGGCCTGCAACGGCCACGTCTACCTCTACCACTTCGCCGGAGAGACCCACTGGGACAGAGACTGCCGGGACCTCTGGCCGAGGCTCCACGGCAAAGATTACCAGCCCGGCCCCAAGAGCGACGTCCTCTACAACGTCCTCTACTCGATGGGGATATTCCCTCACGTCCGGACCTTCCGCCTGCAGCACCGCCAGAGCTTCGCCGACATCGAGGAGGCGATGGCCCACTTCCGCCACCAGTACGGGGTGACGACGGCGGAGCAGGAGGCTATAGTGAGGGATCACCTCGGCCGGGTCCTCAAGAAGGAGAACGGGGTCCTCGTCCTGCCGGCGTCATCGACGAGGGTGAAGATCTGGTGGGAGGTGGAGCGGCCCTGAGGCGATGCTTCCCCCCGCAGTCCCGGCTATATCTGCTACCGACGGGGCGGGGTTTATGAGATCCTTCGCCATCTCGCCCCTCGCCAACTCCTCCTCCATCGGAGACGGGGCGTCTTATGCAGCTAATGGTACCAAATCGTCGAGATCGTATACCTCTCCCCGCCGGTTCGCGAGGGGTTGATCGGCTAAAATGCAAACCGGGATAGACGGCGCCAGGCCATCCCCAACTTCCCTCGATCCGGAAAGAGGCCGCGCAAATTGAAGATCTCTGAATGAGTCACCCTAATAAATCCTAATAATATAATTTCTCGTCATACTTCTTCTTCAGTCCGGCGGAATTCGGCAAAAGATTTATGCGCGAATCGCCGGTTAATTCTACAATCGATGGGGATTTTTCTTCATAAAATTGACTATTTTCTTCGAAATATTGGGCAAAAAGGTTTTTATAGGCAAATAGAGCATTATAAGTTATACAAGATAGGAAGAAGGAGGTGAAGAGAAAATGTGTTGCCACTCAAAAGATGGACACGTCCATGCCCACGAACACGAGGGAAAGAAGCACGAGCATGAGCACGTCCACGATGCCGAGCACCATAAGCACGCCCACACGTGCTGCCACGGTCATTAGAGCCCCTCGATCGTGATCAGAAGAAGACGGAGCCCTGAGGCCTTCCGGAGGCTGCAGGTCGATGGATCTGCCAGGGCTGCTATTCTTTCAATTTCTCAGATTTACATATCCACCGCGTTCTCAGGTTGAGCCGTCCGCCAGCCAACCGGATTTTATGTGGCGGCCGACGGGCTCTTCGATCTGAAGCCTCGGCCCCGCGTCCCGCCGACCTTCGCCTTGGTGCTGTGAGGCGGCCGCCCCGAAGAGACTACCTCAGCGAGGGCTCAATTCCGCCACCAGTACCCCATATTGACGGCGGAGCAGGAGGCGATCGTGCGGGAACACCTGGGCCGGGTTCTCGTAGAGGAGAACGGGGGCTGGCCCTCCCAGCGTCCTCGATCAGGGTGAAGATATGGTGGGAGACGGGGTCGGAAGAGGATGGCTTGGCCGAAAGCTGACGGGACGGCGTCTGAATGGGGTGAGGGCTAGGGGCGCTCTTTCCCCGAAATGGCCTTAAAGGCTCAATATGAAAAACAATTTTAAATGCGAGATGCTATAGGGTCTGTGGTGTAGGGATTTGGTCGACCAGGCGGAGATTCATCAAAAGTCCTTAAGCGATAACGTCGAAGATCGCATAGAGGCAGTTGATCAACTACGCAATAACTTTGCCATTCTTCCCGACAAAGAGGCCGCCTGGAAAGATCTGATTCGATTGACAGGCGACAAGAACTGGGGTGTGCGAAGAGGGGCTGCCCGCGCTCTTGACGCCGCCTTCGCCGACGTCCCCGACAAAGAGGCCGCCTGGAAAGATCTGATTCGATTGACAGGAGACGAGGATAGCTATGTGCGATCTGGGGCTGCCCGCGCTCTTGGCGCCGCCTTCGCCGACGTCCCCGACAAAGAGGCCGCCTGGAAAGATCTGCATCGATTGACAGGCGACGAGGACAGATTTGTGCGATCTGGGGCTGCCCGCGCT
>DAXT01000016.1:52781-52942 GCA_002506535.1 Methanothrix harundinacea | reverse complement strand
GGAGACGAGGATAGCTATGTGCGATGGTGGGCTGCCAACGCTCTTGGCGCCGCCTTCGCCGACGTCCCCGACAAAGAGGCCGCCTGGAAAGATCTGATTCGATTGACAGGAGACGAGGATAGCTATGTGCGAAGGCGGGCTGCCCGCGCTCTTGGCGCCGC
>DAXT01000016.1:44650-52690 GCA_002506535.1 Methanothrix harundinacea | reverse complement strand
CGCTCTTGGCGCCGCCTTCGCCGCCGTCCCCGACAAAGAGGACGCCTGGAAAGATCTGATTCGATTGACAGGAGACGAGGACCGCGAAGTGCGAGTGTCCGCAAACCACTCTCTGGGCAGGGCCGCGATATTCGATGCGACCGAGACAGAGAACGAGGAGGAGTTCAGAAGATATCTGGAAAAAGCGCTCCAATATTTCGAGAGATCCGCAGCAGAAGCTTCGTCATTCGATCCGGCCAAATTCTGTCTTCCTTTCTATAGGTCGTTTTATGTTCTTACCTTCAAGAAGGAGGGCTCTGAATCAGAGGTACAGAGATCTCTGGCAGAGGCAAAACGTGCATCAGAAGGATCGAAGAGCAGAGAAGACCTGCTGGAAGCGATCGAGAATCTATCAAATGCCCTGAAAGAAACCCAGAGTCTTCGGGAGAGGGGGTTAGAAGCCGCAAAATGCGATCTCAACTCTTACAGGCGATACTGCGACCGCGCCGCAGAACTTCTCGACGAAACCGAAGAGATGGCACCTGGGGCGACGAGGCTTATTAAGAGAGGGCTGCCGATAATCGATCATAGGATAAAAGAAACGATAGATGAGATTCAGAAAACTGCGAAAGCCATATGCTTACAAACCCGAGGCACTGGCACGCCTTTCGAACCGCTGGGCTCGGAAATTAACCGGTTGGCTGGGGAACTCTCTGAAGATTATCTTAAATCAGATAGATCCGCGTCCAGGATTGTATCTATTTTGAGAAAGATGTGCAAACTGCTACCTATAGATGAGAGAAGTCACGCCTGCGAAATCATAGCTGAGATTGATGACGAAATGGAAATCGGGAATAAATTGAGCAAGATCGAACTTGCTTTAACTTACATTCAGCCCAATATCGAGATGGCGTTGCGAGATGAAAAATCAGATCAAATAATTGCTAAATTATATGAACTAAAATATGATCTGAAAGAGCTGTCAACGACGCTCCTCAATCGGTTAAATGAGAACGAAAAGTTCATCATCTCCACAATTATCGATCAGAGCAACCAGCAGCAAATGGACGATATGCTGGACCTGGTAAAGCAAGTATTGTCTTCGATTCAGCATCAAGAGCTTCGGGATCTTGTAACCTCCGGCGACGTTGAGCAGTTATCGAAGGTCGTCGATGACACAAGGATCAAAGCGGCAGATAAGCTGAAAGTCACGTTGCCCCTCATACCTTATCTTCTCCAATACGAACACGAAATCACGCTTGAAAAAGGCGTGAACCTGAGCGCCGCCTGGGACCGCTTGGTTGGCCGGGCGAAAAGCAAAAGGTAGGCCGCCAAACGGCGAGGCCTTCCGAATTCCAAACCTGACATTTTCTCTATCAATAGTGCACCAGCGTCCCCTCCATCTTCGCTTTGCGGACCGCGTACCGGAAGGCGAGGAGGCTCGCCGGCACCAGGACCGCCGAGAAGAGGACGAGGGCACCGATCTCCGGGGCCAGCTCTCCCAAGCTGTAGCCCTGGAGGAGGGCGTGCCTCATTCCGTTGAGGGAGTAGGTGATGGGAAGGAGGTGGGAGACGGTCTGGAGCCACTCCGGCAGGACGGCGACGGGGAAGTAGACCCCCCCGAATAGTTCTGACGTGCTCATGAAGAGCATGTTTATGGGGTCGCCCCTCTTGAAGATCATGATGAAGCTCGCCGAGAGGATCCCGATGCTGCTGAAACATACGATCGTCAGGGATCAGGCTCAAGGATCTTTTTTATTTCATCAAAGGAATGGATCTTGGCCTTTCCGGCTTCCAGCTCGCCCATCTCCGTCATGACTCCTCTATGTACCAGCATCAGCTCTTCTTCCTCAATAATCCGCTTATATGCCATTATGGCCTGGCGTATAACCTCCGTCCGATTTCCTGCGTAGCCTTTCTCGATGATGCTTTTTATAGCAACCTCGTACGGAGCCCCAAGATTAACGTTCATAGATCATCATCCTATGGATATTGAATGAATACTGAAGTACATAAGGATTGCTCACGCCGTGATCTGGTACGAGTCGATGACGAAGATTTGTATGAATTTAACCGAAAGATTTATTACTAATTAAGATTAACCTGTGATCGGGGTGCGATACTCTCGCCATGCTGCGACCTCCTTGAGATGGCATCCCTCTACAGGCCATTGCCCTCTCTCCAACCACGGGCGCCGTATCTGGGGCAAAGCCAAGCCAGAAACGGCGCCCTTCTTCTGCCATATTCTCCTGAGCAGGTCATCAATTAATATGAGCTATTCTGACCAAAATATTGATTGTTATGAATTTCAACCAAAAATGTTATAAATAATTGAGTATAACTCTTTCCAGCTTGCGTAGCATAAATTGGAATATTGCAGGCTAAAGGTATTGAAGATTAGGTGATGATGTGAAGATCGATCGAATTATAGCGACGACCCTCCTCCTCCTGGCCCTGGTGCCGGGGATGGCCCTGGCCGAAGGGGTGGATATGTACCAGCTCGGCGCCGACGCCGCAGAGTACGCCATGGCAGAGATGGGGTTTGAGAAGGGCGATGCCGACGTTCTGGCCCTTACAAACGCCGGTTATCCTGTGATAAACGGTCAGACGACGCAGATCTGCCTCGATGCGGTGATGGAGATCACAGGCTGCACTCCTGGAAAGGGGAATTTCCTCAACATCCTAAGCCCCCCCTGGAAGCCCCTCTGGTTTGGGTTCTATAGCAAGAAGACCGGTGAGGCTGTCTACATGAAGGTGAAGGACGACGGGACCGGATTCGCCGTCCAGGAGATGGAGAAGATCGACGCCGAGACGGTCCTCGCCGACGTCGAGGGCTGGAAGCCCGGCGTCTTCGACCACATGCTCCCTGTAGTCAACATCTGGGCCCACGAGAAGACCCCCTATATATTCATGAAGGCGGTGGAGCTCCACGACCACCTCTGCCCCGGGGTCTCCAGCGGCTTCCTCTCGGCGAAGTACGTAGAGGATAAGCTCCCCATCGAGGATGCGACAAACCAGAGCTACAAGGTGATAGCCTGCCCCAACTGGTGTAAAGACGACTACTTCCAGATGGCCTGGGACTGCACCCCCGGAAAGAGCGGCCTCTTCGTCAAAAAACTCACCGCCGACGAGACGTCTGCCCTGACGGAGAAGTTCGGCACCAGGGTCGCCGGGATCTTCATCCGGTGGGACGCCTCCTCAAAGACCGGTGACGGCCTCGTCCTGGGATTCGACTTCAACAAGGCGACGGAGATGAGCAACTCCGAGGGGTGGCCGAGCTGGGCCGCGAGGCTGAAACAGGACATCATCCTGATGGACGCCGCCGACTCCCCGGAGACCTTCGTCTCCACCATCAAGGAGTTCAGCCTCGAAAACGAAGATGAGCTCCTCGCCCTCCAGGGAGCAGGGGTCCACCCCCTGAAGGTCCTGGGGGTCATGTCTGGCTGAGACAAAAGAGATCGCGGGGCGGGATGCCGCCCCAAAATTATTTTTCCTTTTTTAGAAAGACCATTTTTCGGCCCGACGACCTCACCGCCCCTTCATAGCCACGAGGGCGCTGGCGAGGGTGACCGGCCCGAGATAGCTCCTCCTCGCCCGGCTGGAGTCGACGAAGACCGGGTCCATGATGACGGGGGCTCCGTAGCCCCTGGCTCCGGAGACGAGCATCAGGGTCCGGAAGATGAGGTTTCCGCAGATCCCGTCGGGGGCGACGATGAGGTCGTCGCCGCGGCACGTCTCGATGAGGATACCCCGGTGCTCCGCCCGAACGCCCCTCTCCCGGGCGATCCGGGCCAACAGCTCCCCATCGGCGAGGGTCCTATCGACCCGCTCGGACCTCCCCAGGTCCTCCATCCTCCCCCCGGAGAGGATCGAGACGTGGGGATCGACCCCCATCCCCCAGAGGTACTCGGCGCCCATCACCGCCAGATCGAGGCGGTCGGATACGGTCTCCCCCTCGTCGATCCCCACGGGGGCGAGGAAGAAGGACCAGTCCGGCAGCGCCAGGAGAGAGATCCTTCGAACCCTCACATCGAAGGTCCTGGCTATCTTCCTCATCACCCTGGTGGCGGAGAGGTTTCCCCTCACCGCCCCGTCGATATCCCCCTTATCCAGAAGCTCCACCAGAACGGACGCGGGATCGTCTGTCCCGACGACGGCCAGATCCTCCCCGAGGTCGCAGCCGGGGTCCCCCACCAGGACGATCTCGGCGAACTTTTCCGCCTCCTCGATCCCGGCCCAGAGGTCGAGGCCGCCGCCGTAGGCTCCGACCCCTATCCTGGCACGACGGCTCTTTGCCGCCCGCTCCATCCTGTCGACGAACCTTCCGTCCATAAAATCACCCGATCCCCGTGATCGTCTCGGCCTCGAAGTCGAAGAGGACCGCCTTCTCTGAACCGGAAGATATCACCAGCTTGCGCCCTTCGGTCACCCTACCGACGACGGCGGAGGAGAGCCCCCGTTCAATAAAGACCCGGGCGACCTCTCCGGCCTTCTCCAGGGGGGCCGTCACGACGAAGCCCATCCCCGGGTACATCTTCTGCCAGGCTAGCATATCCATCCCTTCGGGGCGAGGGATGAGGTCGAGGTCGATGACCGCCCCCACCCGGCTCGACTCCAGGAGCATCCCCAGGGTCCCCAGCATCCCGGGGTTGCTGATGTCTTTTCCCGCCGTCACCAGGCCCCGTTCCCCAAGCTCCCTCATCGATCCGAGCTGCCGGAGGAGGACCCCCCCGTCCTTGAAGCTGGTGGAGTCCCAGTTGATGGCGAACTTCGGGTGGACCCTCCCGTCGAGGTCGACCCCGACGACGACAGAGTCGCCAGGCCTCGCCGAGGAGCTGAGGATGACGCATCCCTTCTTCGCCTTCCCGAGGATGGCGACGTCCAGGGCGCTGTAGGGAGTGTCCGGATGGAAGTGGCCCCCCACGATCGGGACTTTGAACTTCTCGATCCCCTTCCTCATCCCGGAGAGGACCTCCTCGGCGAGGTCGGCCGAGGCGGCGGAGAAGACGTCCACCATGGCGACGGGCCAGCCCCCCATCGCCGCGATGTCGTGGACGTTGACGAGGACGGCGCAGTAGCCGGCCCATTCGGCGTCGGCCTCCAGAAGCCTCGACCAGATCCCGTCGGCGGCCAGGAGCATCACCTCGTCGCCGTCGTCGATGACCGCCGCGTCCTCCCCGAAAGATGCTATGATCAGGTCGCAGTCCACGGGAAAGTGGCCGACAAGATCGCCGATGGCCTTCTTGCGGGTTATCCCAACAAACCCGCGAAGCTCGGCCGCGAGAGACTCAAGGTTCATCACCCATCAGAAGATCCCGGCGGAAAAATAGGTGACGGTTCCCGAGGGCATCGGGTTAGACCTCTCCATCTCCCTGCCCACCGCCCATCCCGAAGACCTCCACCAGGGAGTCGAGGGCCTTATCCCGGACCTTCGGCGGGCATTTGACGCACGCCTCCTGGAGGTGCTCGATCGCCCGGATGTCGCCGATCTCCCCAAGAGACCAGGCGGCCCAGGCCCGGATCTCCTCGTCGTCGCCGCCGAAGACGACCTCGACGAGCCTGTCGAGGCCTTCGGGAAGGCCGATCTCCCCCAGGGCGGTGACGGCGGCGAGCCTCACCCGGGGGTCGGGGTCGTCGAGGAGGGACGAAGCCATCCTGCAGGCCTCTAAGCCCCCGATCTTTCCCAGAGATTTGGCCGTCTCCATCCTGACGGCGGGGACATCGTCCGAGAGGGCTCGCGAGAGGCAGATCGCCGCCTCCTCCGCCCCCATCTCCCCCAGAGACCAGGCCGCCCTCCTGCGAAGCTCCGGGTCCTCGGCCTCGATCAAAGGCGCCACCAATGCCGTCGATCCGGCGGACCGGAGACGGCCCAGGGCGACGACCGCCATCCTCTTCGCCTCCAGGTCCCCCTCTCTGAGAAGCTCTTCGAAGGCGTCAACGGCGCCGAAGGCGACGAGGGCGAGGGAGGAGCGGAGCCTCACCTCCCGGGACGGATCGTTTCCGACGGACGCCGCCAGGGCCGGGACGGCTCTGGGGTCGCCGATCGCCTCCAGCGCCCAGGCCGCCCACTCCCGGACGGCGGGGTCCTCATCCAGAGAGAGGGCTCTTGAGAGGGGTCCTACGGCGCTACTATCCGTTATCTTTCCCAGGGCCCAGGCGGCCTTGAACCTGACCTGGGGATTATCGTCTTTCTCCAAGGCCACCAGGAGGAGGTCCACCGCCTCGGACCCCGCCTCCACCAGCTTCCAGGCGGCTCGCTGCCTCTCGAAGTAGTCTTCGCTTCTGAGGGCCTGGACCAGTTCTGAAAGGGGCTCCATGGCCGAGTGTCTCCTGCCTCCTCTCCATTAAGGTTTCCCCGAACCCGGAGGCGTTCTCATGTCCCGAAGACGAGACCGCCCTCCATCTGCGATTCGAGGAGCCGGGCTTGCGTTACGGCGAGGATCTGATGCTAAATCGTTATATTCATCCTCTTCCAAATTGACTCGAGATCCCGGAAATAACCGGACCGTTCGATAGACCCTGAAGCCTTGCCCCGGCGATGAAAGCCCTTGAGATCGAAGGATCGAGATCTCAAAGCGTATATGGGGATCGACCAAGAAAAGTTGTAACCTTCCGAGGAGTTGTCGACGATATGAGCCAAGTAATTCTGGATGAAGAGATCGATAGAGCGGAGAGGCGGATAAGAGCCCTCCTCGGAGAGGAACGCCTCTCAAGAGAAGAGCTGGCCGGAGGCCTCGAAGAGATCTCCTCGGCCCTAACGAGCCTGCGCAGATCTATAGAAGACCGCAAGAGAAGGGACGACGAGCATCTGGCGGCGGAGGAGGCCCTCCGAAGGTCTATGGAGAGGTACAGAGCCCTGGTGGAGAACGTCGACGGGGTGATCTACGTAGTAGAGCCGAAGGGAAGGATCGCCTACGTCAGCCCCGCCGTCGAGAGGATCTTCGGCTACTCGGTCGGGGAGATCCTGGGCCAGAACGTCTCGCAGTTCATACACCCCGAAGACGTCGGCCTTCTGGAGAAGAGGATCAAGAGCGCCCTCGGGGGCAGATCCGCGGGCTCGGAGCTGCGGTTCATCGACAAAGAAGGGGGCGTCCGATTTGTCAGGACCTACGGCAGGCCCATCGACGAAGGTAGGCTCGAAGGACTTCACGGTATCCTGGTGGACATAACGGAGCAGAAGAAGGTGGAAGAGGCGCTCAAAGATAGCGAAGAGCGGCTGAAGCTCGCCGTCGAAGGGGCGGACCTCGCCATATGGAACTGGGATCTCATAACCGACGAGGTTGTGGGCAACCACCGATACGCCGAGATGATCGGGCTTGGTCCCGTTGAAAAGAGCACCGGTGAGCAGTGGAAGAGGTCGATCCATCCCGACGACATCCCCGCCGTCGAGGCGGCCATCCGGGAGACCCTGGAGGGTAAAAGACCCCTCTTCGATATCGACTACAGGACGAACTCCGGCGGGGATTGGATCTGGATCCAGGACCGGGGCCACGTGGTGGAGAGGGACGGCGAGGGACTCCCCGCGAAGATGGCGGGGGTGATGCAGGAGGTCTCCTGGCGGAAGAATATGGAGATGGCCCTAGCGGAGAGCGAACGGAGGTTTCGGGAGATGGCCGACACCCTCCCCCAGCCGATCTTCGAATGCGACCTTCTGGGGAGGGTCACCTTCGCCAACCAGACCGCCTTCGACCTCTACGGGTACGACCGGGACGACCTCGATGAGGGGGTGAACATCTTCCAGGTATTCGCCTACGAAGACCGGGAGAATATGATGGAGAACTTCCAGAGAAGCCTTCACGAAGATCGCGTCTTCACCTACGAGTACACGGGGCTTAAGAAGGAGGGGTCCACATTCCACCTCATCGTTTACTCCCGGCCGATCATCCGGGAAGGCAGGCCCGTGGGCCTGCGGGGGACTATCGTCGACATAACGGATCGTAAGAGGGTAGAGGAGAACATCAAACAGCTGGCGGACCTAAGCGAGAAGCTGGTGGAGATAGGAAGCCCCATGATCTGTGTCATCGACAGGAGAAGGAGGATATTCCTCTGGAACAGGGCGGC
>DAXT01000016.1:0-44591 GCA_002506535.1 Methanothrix harundinacea | reverse complement strand
TCAGCTCCGGCGGGGAGAAGGTGATCTCCTGGAACGGGATAAAGCTGGAGGACAGCGACGGCAACGGTATCGGAATCGTCATCACCGGCCAGGACATGACCGAATACGCCAGGATGGAGGAGGAGATCCGTTCTGAACGGGAGTTCTCAAGAGGGATCATCGAAGGCGCAGACCTCTTCATCGTCGGCCTCGATCCTCAGGGGAGGATCACCCTCTTCAACAGGGGCGCCGAGAACGTCACCGGCCACCCTTCAAAAGAGGTGATGGGGACAAACTTCTTCGACCGTTTCGTCTCTAGGACGGATAGAGGGACCTTCAAGGTCTCCGTATCGTCGTTATTTGAGGGGAAGCCCTCAGGCCAGACGGAGGCCGCCGTCATCACCAGAACCGGTGACGAGATGGCGGTCCAGTGGAGCTGGAGCGTCGTTCGGTCCAGGACCGGCGAGATCGAGAGGGTGATCGCCTTCGGCCACGACATATCTTACGACCGGTGGCTGGAAGAGCAGATGCTCCTCTTCATGGACGCCATCGAGTCGTCTAACGACGGCATAGCCATCTTCGGAAAGGCCGACCACCTCCTCTTTGCAAACCCGGCCCTCCTGGATATGTTCGGCTTCAAGCTGGAGGAGGTTCGGGGAAGGCTATACAGGGACTTCATCCTCGACTTCGGTGAGGAGACCTCTGCGGATGATGAGAAGAACGGCAGCAGGAGGAGGATGACCTGCGTCAGAAAGGACGGGTCCACATTCCCCGCCTCCGTCAGCTTCGCCCCCGTAACCAGCAAGGACGGGGGGCTGATGGCTACGATAGCGGTGGCCAGAGACATATCTGAGACGATCGAGTACGAGGAGAAGCTCAAGAACCTCAACCGGGAGCTGGAGAGCTTCGCCTACACCATCTCCCACGACCTGCGGGCCCCGCTCCGGGGGATACAGGGGTTCTCCCTGGCCCTCCAGGAGGACTTTGGCTCAAAGCTCGACGAGACCGGGAGAAGGTACATCGATAGGATCGGAAAGATCGCCGCCGGGATGGATCGGCTGATACTGGACCTCCTGGACCACTCCCGGATAGGAAGGATAGTCTCGCCGCCCGAGGATATCGATATGAAGAAGCTGATCCTCGAGGCTTACGAGGAGGTGAGATCCCTGGCAAAAGATAAGCCCATCGACCTATCCCTGAAAGGGGAGTTTCCGGTGATCACCCTGGAGAGGAGCAGGGCAAAGCAGATCTTCACAAACCTCCTGGAGAACAGCATAAAATATTCAAAAGATTTCGTCGATATCGAGGTGGGATGCCTCGATCACGGCGACGGATACGAGTTCTCCGTTCGGGACCGGGGGATCGGCTTTGATATGATATATCACGACAGGATATTCGACCCCTTCTCCCGCCTCGACAGGTCGGGGGAGGGTTCGGGGATCGGCCTTGCCACCGTCAAGAAGATCATAGAGACCTTCGGAGGCAGGATCTGGGCCGAGTCCTCCCCCGGCGAGGGGTCGGTCTTCAGGTTCACCATCCCCAAAGAGAGGCCCCTAGATGACCGCCCCCCCCAAAGACGGGGTTATGGAACGAGAGACGTTCATGAGGATGACCCCTCCGCCTCCACCGACGATAGGGAACGCCTCGTCGACAGGTAAACGAGGGCCGTCGCTCCGACGCCCAGCGCCCCTCCCAGGAGGAAGACGGACCGGATAGAAGACACATCCATCACCACCCCGCCCAGGAGGGGGGCGGTGACCATCCCGACGGACATGGCGGTGTTGTAGGCGGACATGGAGGTACCCATACCGATCTCTTTTCCGAGCTTCACCGTCAGGGCCATCAGGGCCGGGACCATGCAGG
Source organism: Methanothrix harundinacea (assembly GCA_002506535.1). GTDB lineage: Archaea > Halobacteriota > Methanosarcinia > Methanotrichales > Methanotrichaceae > Methanocrinis > Methanocrinis harundinacea_B. Next base: position 42,749 of record DAXT01000016.1, on the reverse strand, counting down.
CGCTTCCGATGCCGTTGGCCGAGGCGGCGATGAATAGATCCCAGAAGGAGTCGGCCGCCGGTATCAGGGCGAGGCTGGCGGCGGAGACGAGGGACCCCACCAGGATCATCGTCGTGGCCTTCCCCCTGTCCGCCATCCTTCCCATGGGTATCTGGAAGATCGCCATCAAAAAAATCGATACGGTGAGGATCAGCCCCACCTGGCCCGGGACGACGGAGATCTTGGGGGCGTAGAGGGGCATGAAGACGAGGAGGATCCCCCGAACGACGGCGTTGAGGGCTGTGAAGGCGAGAACTCCGAAGATGGCGGGATGGGAATAGATCCCCCGAAGCGTGATCCTCTCCTCCCTCCCGGAGGGAGAAATGCCGCCTGCCTCCGGGAGGAAGACGACGACCACCAGGAACGCCAGGGCCGAGAGGGCGGCCATGGCGTAGAAGGCGGATGCAAAACCGAAGGCGTCGTTCAGTACCCCCCCCAGGAGGGGGCCGGAGCCAAGGCCCAGGAAGAAGGAGACCTGAAACTTCGCCATGTGCTCCCCTTCCTCCCCCCTCTTCGACAGGTCGCCGATGTAGGCCATGGCTATCGGCACCACCATCGCAGAGGCGATGCCGTGGAGGAACCGGACGGCGGTGAGGGAGTACACGCTTCCGGCGGTGACGTATCCCAGGGATAGGACGGCGTAGGCGAAGAGGCCGAAGACTATGAACTTCTTCCTCCCCGATTCGTCGGAGATCCTCCCGACGATGGGCATGAATACCGCCCTCGCCGCCGCAAACCCCGAGAAGATGATCCCTATCCACAGGCCGGTGGCCCCCAGGTTCTCGGCGTAGATGGGCAGGAGAGGTCCGATTATCCCGAGGCCGAGCATGGCGGCGAAGACCGATATGAAGAGGACCTCAAAGATCCGGTTATCTCCCTTCATGAGGTCCTATCCTGAAGAAAAAGGCCCCTCATCCGCCCCATAGAAAGCCATAGCCTCAGTACCGATTCCCAGCAAAACCAAGCCCCCTTAGAGCCGATCCCCGCAGTACCGATCCCCAGCAGAGCCGATCCCTCATCCCGGGTCACTTCCATCCCTTCTTCCGCCCTTCGACCTCCCGGGCGAGGATCTCCATCAGCTCCTGGATGGAGAACTGATCGAGGAGATAGGCGAACCTCTGGCCCCCGATGCAGTCGTCCCTGATCGATCCGAGCCGCCCTCTGAGCCTCTCCGCCTCTTGCCCCCCTCCGGCCGCCTCCATCTTCTCCATCGCCTCCTCGGCTCCGGCGGCGAGGATCTGCATGATCTCCCTGAAGATCTCGTTGTGGACCTTCCACCCCTCGTCTATGCTTATTATGGTGGAGTAGTAGTGCCTCTTGTCCCCGGGCCTGCGGCCCCGCCGGACTATCCCCATCCTCTCCAGCTGGGCCATGTTGGTGCTGACGGTGGACTTGCTGTAACCCGTCACCTCCGCCAGATCGTCCAGGGAGAGGGGGGAGTCTGACATCATCAGATATCCCCTGATGGCCCCAGCAGCGTCGCTGTACCCCAGCATCTTCGCAACCCTTATGCTGGCGTCTACCATGCAGCCTCTCGCCGCCTCGTCGGGTCGAGCATCTTCCCGATTCATCGATGATGGCTCCGCCACAAGCTTTAAGTACATTTCGTATCCTCCGAAAGCTCCGAAGATTCGGAATCTTCCAGGATCTTATAATGAATTTAAAAAGGTGATTATCACGGGCGGGGGAGAGAAGCTGGGGAGGTGGATCGGGGCAAATCCCATCGTCATCCTGACGGTGGCAGCGCTCTTGACGGTGGCTTCGATCCATTATGCCCAGACCATCACCATGGAGACGGAGACGGAGACCTTCGTCGATCCGGACTCCAGGCTTTATATGGAGTTCTCCCACCTCTACAACGATCGGTTCGGGACCCAGTCCATCGTCGTCCTGGTGGAGGGGGATGCGGTGACCAGCCCCGCCTCCCTCAAGGCGATGGAACGGCTTACCCGCCAGATGGAGGCGGTGGAGCACGTCCTGGGAACGGTCAGCATCGCCGAGATGGTGATGGAGGTGGAGGCCGAGGCTACGGGGGTCCGCAGGGTCCCCGACTCTCAGGCCAGGATCGACGAGATCCTGGAAGAGCTGGAGAGGACGAACCCCGCGGTCCTCAACGCCATCCTCCCCGACCGGAGGCATACCATAATACCCATCGATCTTCCGACTTACATCCCCCAGGAGAGGATCAAGGCGGTCCTGCCGGTGGCCCGCTCCGCGGTGGCGATGGCGGAGTTCCCCGCCGGGGCGGATACGATAGTCACCGGCGAGGTGGCCCTCGGCGACGAGATCGAGCGGGAGATGAACACCTCCATGGGGACGCTCCTGGTGATCTCCGGCCTTTTGATGGTGGTGGCCCTCTTCCTCGTCTTCAGGCACGTCAACCTCCCCCTCCTGCCGCTGCCTGTAGTATTTCTGGGGATAATCTGGACCTTCGGGATGATGGGGTTTCTAAAGGTCCCACTGACGATGGTCTCCATGGCTGCCTTCCCGATCCTCATCGGCCTTGGGATCGATTACGCCATCCAGTTCCAGAACAGGATCGAGGAGGAGTTCCAGCGAGGCGGGTCCATCGGCGAGGCGGCTATAAATACGGTGGCCCACACCGCTCCGGCCGTCCTCATCGCCCTGATCATCACCGGGGCTGGGTTCTTCTCCCTCTTCTCGTCGTCGGTCCCCATGGTCAGGGACTTCGGCCTCCTCTGCCTCATCGGGATCATCATGTGCTACATCTCCTCCCTCTTCGTTGGGGTTACCATAATCCAGCAGATGGAGAGGGGGAGAAACGAAAGAAACGTCAGATGCGGCCTTGAACGGAGGGGGAAAAAGTCCCCCCTCGCCCCTCTGATCATGAGGTCTGTGGCCTTCATCCTCGGCAGGGGGCGGGTCGTTCTGGTGGCGGCCTTCGTCCTCTCCATCGTCGGCCTTTATGCGGACACCATGGTCCCCATAGAGACGGACATGAACGAGTTCATACCCCAGGACCTGCCCCCCCTCAGCCAGTTCCGCCACCTCCAGGACATATTCGGCGGCGAAGACCAGCTTAACATCATAGTCCAGGGGGACGTCGTCGACCCGTCGACCCTGATCTGGATGGATCGGTTCGGCGAATATGTCGTCAGATCGAGGGAGAAGGTATATGGGGCTTCGAGCCTCGCCACCCTCGTCAAGAGCTACAACGCAGGGACAATCCCCCAGGACCGGTCAGAAGTGGTGGCGGTCCTCGACCGGGTCCCCGACCATCTCAAGTACCAGTACATCGACGGCCACGACACCGCCCAGATCATCCTGGATATAGGCGATGCCTTCGACAGCCTCGGCCAGGTGGGGATCGAGCGGCTGACAAAAGAGGTCGAGAGGGACCTCCACTGGTTTGAGCACCCTCCAGGGATCTCCGTCACCCAGACCGGAGAGATGTCGGTGATGAACTCCGTCATCGCAGCCCTCACCACCGGGAGGATGAGGATGACCCTCATCGGCCTCGTCCTCATATTCTCCATCCTTCTTCTGATATATCGGGACCTTGTGAAGGCGGTCCTCCCGGTGCTTCCGATGTTCATCGTAATCGGATGGATGGGCGGGGTGATGTACGTCACCGGGATGATGTACAACCCCATGACCGCCACTCTGGGGGCTCTGATCCTGGGGGTGGGGTCGGAGTATGGCATCCTGACCATGGAACGGTTCTACGAGGAGAAAGAAAAGACAGATGACGTTATGGAGGCGCTATTTACGGCGACGGGAAGCATCGGGGCCGCCATAGTCGCCTCGGGGCTCACCACCATATTCGGCTTCTCCGCCCTCATCGCCTCACCCTTCCCCATGACCAGCAGCTTCGGAACGATAACGGTGCTCTCGGTGATATTCGCCCTCTTCGCCACCTTCACGGTATTCCCGGTGCTTCTCATAAGGCTCGAGTACTGGAGGAAGCATAAGGCTACAACGGTAGTCAGAGCCTCAGATCTGCTAATTATGTCCTTGCGGAGGTTGAAGGATTGAGAAAGATCGTCAATTTCGGCCAAAGAGCGGTGTTTATATTCATCGCCCTGGCGCTCTTCAGCTCGGCTCATGCCGGGGCTTCTGAGAACTACATACCTTCGGTGCCCCTGGAGAACTACTGGACCGTCTCAGGATCGCCTCAGCTCGACGCGACCCTCGCTGGGACGAGGGAGTTTGAGCGGGGGGGGACCGTCACCCTCTACGTCGACCTCGCCAACCGCGGCAGGATCATGGGCTTCAAGGCAGACAAGAAGGCTGATACCAGGATGGACCAGATGCTGGCGGATAGGGAGATGGACTACGAGCGGGAGAGGACGACGGCTCTGGGAATAACAGGAACCCTCCGGTCGGAGAGCGGCCTTCTTGATGTGAAGTCCGGCGACCAGCTGATCGAGTCCCTCCGGTCCGGCGAGAGGGCGAAGGAGCCGATGAGGTTCACCATCAAGATCTCCAACAGGGCCCCTGCGGGGGAGTATCCGCTATTCCTCGATCTATCCTACGACTACCAGTACAACGTCGAGGTGGACGCCGACGGCCTCGAAGAGAACATTGGCCTGCGGGGGTTTAGGACCTCCTACTGGTACCAGAGGGCGAACGAGACCGTCGCCATCCCCATAAAGGTCAAACGGGAGGCGTACTTTGAGATATCCGACGTCGATGCCGATCTTCGCGCCGGCGAGAAGGGAGCCATCATCGAGGTGAAGTACAGGAACATCGGCGAGGAGAGGGCCGAAGACGCCATAGCGAGGCTCTCCGTCTTCAAGCCCTTCTCATCCACCGACGATCAGGCCTACATCGGGACCCTAGGACCCGGCGAAGAGAGGACCGTCAGGTTCAAAGTCGACGTCGATTCCGACGCCACTTCAAAGCCCTACAGCATCAACAGCGAGATCAAGTACACCGACCTCTTGGGCGGGACGGTGATATCCGAGAGCATGAAGATCCCTGTGGATGTGGGTGCCGCCAAGAGGTCCTACCTCCTTCCGGGGGCGATGGTACTGATAATCCTCCTGGCGGCAGGAGCCTACATCCGCAAGAGGCGGCGGGGCTAGATCCCCTCCCCAGAAGGGAAATCCCTTCATATCCTCCCTGGTCCGGGGTTTTCTTCTCAGTCCCACCCCGTCCATCAGGCCTCCTGGGGCTTCGCCGGCGGCAGGCGGCGCCCCACCGTCATCCAGCAAGCTCCCCTGGGAGCCGCCTATTGAGTCGTGGGAAATTGTTAAATAGTTTTTAAAAAGAATATGCATTTAAGCAATGAAGAGGGGACCGTCTAACTCTTTGATCGCAATAGTGGATCGGCTTTCGATAGAGTCGAGCTACAGATGAGAGCTTCTGATGATCCGACGACAGATACTCCGATCTCACATTAACCGGATCTCGACGGTCCTGAAATATGAGGGAGAATTATGAGAAGAATTATGGCTTTGTGGTGGGTCTGTCTCTTAAGCCTATCTTTTGGCCTGGCCGTCATCTCGCCGGCCTTGGCCGCGGGCGATCCAGGCAGCACGAGCAAGATCACATTACAGTACCATCTGGACGACCCGACGATCGATCTTGGGGGAGAGACGCTGGCTGGACCCGACGGGTCCGATATGGTCTACGACTCCCTGACGATCCCGGGGCTGAACGATAGGATCGTACCCGGAGAGCCGACGGTCCCCTTCAGGACCGCGAGGATACTGATCCCCTACGGCGAGGAGGTTCAGGAGATTAAGGTGGTCGCCGGCGACGAGAAGTATCTGGGCATCCTCTCCTTGAGGCCCGGCCAGGCTTCAGTTCCCCTCGGTTTCACCAGGAACTGCACCGACTGCCGGCCTCAGGAGAACTGGACGATCCCTGACCAGACGTTCCTCGACGAATCGATCTACGGATCGCAAGACCCCTATCCAGAGACGGCATACTCCGTCCTGGGAGTTCAGAAGAAGCACGGCTACAGCATCCTTTCCATAAACCTCTATCCGATAAAGTACATACCGAAGACGGGCGACGCCTACAGCTTCGGCTCCTTCGACGTCGAGGTGACGACCGCCCCCGCCGAGACCCTCGGCCTAGAGCTCCTCCGGGGCCTTCCCCAGGACAGGAGGGAGGTGGAGATCCTCGTCGACAACCCGGAGAAGGCGATCACATACCCATCGGACCTGGCTCCGGCGGGCAAGTCGCTTCTTCTGGACGGGAACTACGACTACATCATCATAACAAACCAGTACATGAAAGAGGCTCCCGGCCCCTACAACTTCCAGGCGCTCATCGAGAAGAAGAAGGCGAAAGGGCTGAACGCAGCGATAGTCACCGTGGAGGATATATACGCCAGCTACAGGCGGTCCGTCCGGCAGGACAACCAGGAGGTGATCCGCGACTTCATCAAAGACGCCTATCTGAATAACCAGATAACCTACGTCCTCCTCGGCGGCGACGGCGATGGGGCGAGGATCGGGGGAGAGACCTGGGACGCCATCGTCCCCACGAGGCTTCTTTACGCCTGGGCCTACGAGCCCGACCCTGAATGCTGCGCCATACCAAAAGAGAGGGTGGGCATAGCATCCGACCTCTATTACGCATGTCTTGATGGAGACTTCAAGAACGCCACGGGGGTCTATGGTGGCCCCGGCGTCGATCTGTATTCCGAAGTCTACGTCGGACGGGCTCCTGTGGACAACTACGTCGAGCTCTCCAACTTCGTTCGAAAGACCATCGCCTACGAGTCCACCCCCTCCAACGACCGCTACCTCAGAGGGATATGGATGGTGGGAGAGTACATGGAGCCGATGGGAGTTTTGACCCTGGACGACGAGCCTCTGACCACGGAGTGGGGCGGGGACTATAAAGACAAGATCAAGCCCCTCTTCCCGGCGAATTTCAGCGTTCAAACCCTCTACGACCGGGACTTCCCCGGCGACGAATGCTGTCCCAACCAGCACAACTGGGGTAGAGAGCATCTCATCCGCGAGATAAACGCGAACTACATCCATGCCATCAACCACGTCGGCACCTCCAACTTCTGTGAGATCGTCGCCTACGTCATGAAGATGGGCTACCAGCACGCCGACGCCCTCACCAACCAGAAGTACTTCCTCGGGTACTCCCAGGCGGGCTACGCGGGAGCTTTCGACAACAGGGACCCTAACGGGATCTACCTCCCTCACGACTGCGTCCTGGAGCACTTTGTCACCGCCAAAGGTGGGGCCTTCGCCTTCATCGGGAACAGCAGGTACGGCCTGATCAAGCCGAACGACATCGATAACAGCCCATCCCAGAAGTTCGATAGAGCCTTCTGGGAGGAGATGTTCAACGCCACCCGGTGGATCGAATACGGCGGGCCTGTCACCAACATCGGCCTGATAAACCAGCTCTCAAAGGAGAGGTTCGTCGGCGAGGTCAATGGCGTTGGGGGAGGTAACATGAGGTACTCCTACTACAGCATCAACCTCCTGGGGGATCCCGAGACGCCCTTCATCATCCCCGCAGGCGTTCTGGCGACGACGGCTGAATGTGCTGATCAGCTCGTTGTGGATCTCCCAGAGGTGGAGAGGGCTGGCGAGGCGAAGAAGATCGTATCGCCACCCGTCTCCTCCGACCTCTTCGGCGAGGAGATGAGGTTCGATTGGGACCTTGAACTTCCACCCCTGGAGTTCGAAGACTTTTAAGCTCCGAACCCGCGGGGGATTGGGGGCGGCAGGCCCGCCGTCCCCCCCCATTTAATTTGTGATAGGCATCCGCCCACGCCGCCGTCTCTTTCGGCTCAGGGATCCCCCCCCTGAGAGCGGGGCTCATCCTCGCCGTGGGGTTTTTTAATAGATCGATCTCATGAGATGGCACCGTATTTCGGAACGAATATCAACGGAGAGCTGATGGACCTCTTCACCCACATAGCCATCCCGTACCTCATGGGAAGAAGCCTCGATCGGAGGAGCGAGGAGACGGCAGCCCTCGTCCTCGGGGGTGTAGCCCTGGACCTCGACTTCCTTCTGATGCCGGTGAACTGGATATCCCCCAGCTTCTTCCTCCTCGTCCACCGGGGGATCACCCACTCCCTCTTCTTCGGACTCTTCACCGCCCTCCTCGTCCTCAGCCTGGCGTCTTACGGGCCGGTCAGTTCCCGGATAAGAGATCGGTCGGGGATCGACCTGCAGCTTTCGAGGAGGACGGCCCTCTTCGCCTCCGCCGGGGTCATCATACATCTCACCCTCGACCTCCTCACCACCCGGGGCGTCCCCCTCCTCTACCCCCTGGATCCTGCCAGGTGGTCTTGTGAGATCTTCTTCTACTCCGAGGCCCCCCTCCTCCTGGCGAGCCTGGGCATCCTCATCCTATCCGTCAAAAGGGGATATGCCGTCGATCCTCGAAAGGCGCTCCTCATCCTGTTCCTCCTTCTCGTCCTGACGGGAGGAGTGAGGCTTTCCGATAGGGATAGGGCCCTGGAGGGCTTCGGCGACGGCGCCGCCGCCTTTCCGGCCCCGGGGCTCTTCAGCTGGACGGTCCTCGTCGAGGACGGGGGCCGGGTCAGCGTCTACAGCTATTCCGGCCCCTCGGGAGATCCGGTGCTTCTGGAGAGCTTCTCGAGGCTTGAGGGTCCTCTCACCGAAGGGCTCGCGGAAGCCATCGATATGGCGGAAGCCCTCCCCCAGGTGAAGACCTTCCGGTGGAGGAGCTACGACGTCATCGTATCCGCCTCCTCCAGAGATGGAGGGTGGGACCTGACGTTCAGGGACCCGGTGATGACGGCCCGGATGAGAGACGCTCCACCGCCCCTGAGGCGGCCCTTATCCGGCCTGGCGTTCCTGGATGTGAGGGTCGAGGGGGGCGCGGCGGAGATGATGGGCGGCCCCTTATGAGCTAAAAATCCAAAAAGTATATTAGATACTTAGACGAATTGTTGAACAGGAGGTGTTCTGATTGGCAAAGTTAGCTCCCATAGATATGCTGGCCATAGCGCTGGTGATAATAGGAGGACTCAACTGGGGGCTCTACGCCCTCGGTTACAACCTGGTGAGCATCCTCCTGGGATGGATGCCCATCCTGGAGAAGGTGGTCTACGTCGTCGTGGCCCTGGCCGCGATATATCTTGCGGTTTTGACCCCTAAGCTCTCCAAGTAGTGACGGGACCGCAGGCTGGAGGCGGCTTTCCGCCTCTACAGCCCCTTTTTTTAATCAACTATATCAAAATCCTCTTTTCACAGTCCTTCCTCCCCCCGTTCTTCCTCCCCTTTCCTCTCTTATCCACGAACTTTTGACTTCGACCTCGTCCTCAGGGGATGTTGAGAGGCATCCTCCCAGCGAGATCGATTACGCCGAGGATCTCCATCGATATTATGAGGACCGGCTGGTGGAGAAGGTAGATCAAAAGAGAGTTTCTCCCAAGAAAAGAGAGCTCTCTTGCCGGGGTACGAATGGAGAGATCCGGGAGGTGAAACCTCCTCTCGCCGTCGGGGTAGAGGAGACCGCCGAGGGATATCCCCACCAGGACTACCCCTGACCAGGGGAGGAGGGAAAAGTAGTCGACGGAATAAAACCCACGGGGGACAAGACCGAGCCAGAGGAGCCAGGGAGAGTCGAAGGATAGTTGGCGCAGGAAGATCCCCGTGGATATCGCCGCCGATCCTCCGAGGAGGGCCAAACGGGGCCTTCTGACGAACGGGCGAGAGATGATGATGGAGACGCCGATTGAATGGAGGACCCCGAAGAGGACGTACCCCTCTCTAAGCAGGAGGAAGGTCGCGACGGTGATGGCGACGCCCCAGGAGAAGATGACGACGCCACGGCGGATATTTCGGCGCAGGTCCTCCTCTCCCCTGATCCTGGCCCTGGCGGAGCTGATATAGAGGGAGACGCCGACGAGGAGGAGGAAGATGGAGGCGGTCGCCACGGCGAATAACGGCCAGATCCCGGCGCGTATGTCGACTGGACTTGGCCCCGAGAAGAAGGCCAGGTCGTAAAGGGCGTGATAGCCGATCATCATCGCCACGGCGAGGCCCCGGATGAAGTCCAGCTCCCAGTATCGACGAGATCCGCCCTCCGGCTCCGCCATGCGGGCCGCCGTCCATCGTCTCTGAGATTTCATGTCGCCGTCCCGAGCCGACGACCCGCCGGGCCGGTAGAGGGGCGGCTCAGGAGGAGGTCAGAGGCATCCGGTCTGGACCCGCCGCAAACCAGACCTCGTTGATCCCGTGCCCTCTGACGTCTCCGGGGTTGTAGTCGTTTATGTAGTAGTAAAGGGGCCACCCCTTATAGGTCGTCTGGGCGAGGCCGTCCTCCCGGTAGATCGTCCCGAAGTCGAAGGAGCTCAGATCCATCGGCAGTACGATCTGGCCGGTGTGGAAGGGCGGCCAGTAGACGATGCAGGTATCGCCGCAGCCGCTCGCCCCGCTCCTGGGTATATCTTCGGCTCTGTAGTAAAGGGCCATACCATCCTGGTCCACCAGGTACCTTCCGAACCCCTCTTTGGAGGCGAGGTCGATGGTCTTGGCCGGTGCCGCCCCTCCAACTGTGGCAAAGGCCACCGACGCCACCGCCAGGGCCAGCAAGATCGCGGTCTTCACTCTCATCACATTAATCCCGTTAGCGCCTAACAACGTTTAAAGATTCCGAGAGGCGGAGGGAACAGCCTGGAAGAATGGCAAAAAAGGATGAGGCCCCTCCCACCTGAGCGGAGGCGTCAGGGGTTTACTACAAACCAGACGTCACCGAGCCCCTGGCCCTTGACGTCGCCGGGGAGTTTGTCCTCGAAGTAGCGGTAGAGCGGCCATCCCTTGTACGTCGTCTGGATGACGCCGTCCTCTCTCACGAAGCCCTGGAAATCGGTCTCCTCCAGCCCCTCGGGAACCCTGATCTCGTCGGCGAAGAAGACGGGCCACCTCTCGGCGCAGGCGTCGTAGCAGGCGCTGGTCTCGCTTCCTGGATCGTCATCTTCGAATCGGTAGAGGGTCATCCCCTCGCCGTCGACGAGGAAGGTCCCCAGGGTTTCATCGGAGGCAAGGCCGACGGTATTCTCGGCATCGACCGACGGATCCTCGGCGGCGGATGCTAAAAAGACGATGGCTAACATGGCCAAAGCCAGAAGGGTTGCTAGTCGCAAATATTTCACCTCTGGACTTTATTTAACCCGCTCCGATATTAAGATCTTTCCGGTATGAAGACGGCCGTCCAGCCCCTCTCCCACCCCTACCATCCCCGCCCCTTCCGGGGATAGGGGGGCACCCTCAGCCGTCCGTTGGCCTGTAATCCGGATCCCTCTCCGCCTCCACCCCTTTTGGGGAGTCGAAGTGCTCTTCGTAAGGCTTTATGTCCAGGATGGGGCTTTCGTCCAGGGCGTCGAGGCCGGTTACGGTGATCTTGTTTCCTTCGACGTTCAGGACCTCCACCACCGTCAGGCCGATGGGGTTGGGCCTTCGGGGGGTTCTGGTGGCAAAGAGCCCCCTCTTCGGGATCGACTCGTCCCCCATGGGGTGGACCAGAAGGTCGTATCCGAGGGCCCTGTGGATATGGTAGATGACGAAGATGAAGCGGTACTTCTCGATCCCCGAAAGGGCCAAGAGGTACTTCTCATATATCTCGAGGGTGGAGAGGGAGCATCTTGCCGTCTTGGGGTCGGCAGGCTCGCCGAAGTCGGAATGGACGACGCCTATGGGGATGAAGGTGAATGGCTCCTCGTTCATGCTGGAAGATGGAAGGCTCGGGTATCTTATCTCTCTTTCTCTCGCCTTCCGCCGGGGGGATGGCGGCGCGGTGGAGGAGGGAGTCGGCGAAGAGGCGCAGAGCCCCTGCTCTTCACGCCTCGGAGAAGACGCTAGGGGTGGCGGATACCTGGTAGAAGGTCCTGGAGAGGCGCCCCGGATAGACTACGGTCAGCTTTGGAACCTGGTATCCGAGATCTCTGGAGTCGTAGAGGTAGTATCCGCTCCTGAAATCGCCGGCTCCCTTAGAAACGAGGACCGCCATATTGGGCCCGCTCTTTCTCACCGTCACGTTATCGAAGTCGGAGAAGAGGTCCATCAGCTCCGGCTCGATGTACTTGGTCCCCAGGGCCAGGACGTAGATCTTCGCGAAGGTGTCAAGGCTGAACTTGACGTCGAAGACGGCATCGCCGTCCTGAAGGGACATCGTCACCTCCTGGACCTGAATGTAATCTCTCCCCCGGTCGGCTAAGGCCGGTCCTGCGAGGACGAAGAGGAATAGGATGATGACCTTGGAAGATCTCATGGGATTTCAACCCTGGGGCGCCTTCAATATGACGGGAACTATGAGCATCAGGATTAACAGGCCGATGAAGACGAGGAAGAATAGCGTCTGGCGTCTCTGGGCGGATCTGTACTTCGACTCGCAGACCTCGTCGCAGAAGCTATCCGTCTCTTCGATGGTCTTCCCGCAGACGATGCAGTGCTTGTGAGATGCCGCTTTTGTCAACCCGATCACCAACAACGGGACTTATGCTCTGGACCGTAGATAAGATTTTTGGACGGGGGGATGGATCAGATTTTGATGGAAAGATGTATTATGGATTGGAGGGCTCTATGCCGAGGTGGACCTATGCTGAGATTGACGGTAGCGATCTTGATCATCATGTCGGCGGGGACCTTCGTCGGGGCCGAAGCCAGGATGTACATAGTCGACGACGACGGCTACGCCCAGTACCGCTCCATAGGGGAGGCGGTCGCCACGGCAAAGGACGGAGACACGATATACGTTAAGGCCGGGACTTATCGGGAGAATATCGTCCTGGAGAAGAGTCTGATATTGATGCCCCCCCGGGGTGAGGCGGGCGAGATAAGACTCGTGGGGGACGGAAGCGATATCGGGATTGAGGTTCTGGCGGACGGCTGCAGAATAGAGGGGATCACCATCTCGGAGTTCGCCGGCCCCGGGATATATGTGGCGTCCAACGGCAACGAGATAAGAGGTAACGTCCTCGAGAATAACGTCCACGGTATATTCCTCAACGCCTCCTCAGGCAACGTCCTCGAGAATAACCGGCAGGTCGGCGGCTACGGCGGGATCGTCCTGCTCTCTTCTTCCGGGAACTCCATCCGGGGGAACGTCGCCGAGGGGTCGATCCTGGCGGCTGCCCTCCTCAACTCCTCGTCGAAGAACTCCATCTCTGAGAGCAGGGCTGTGGGGTGCACCCGGGGGATATACCTGATCACCGGGAGCCAGGACAACGTCTTTGAAGGAAACACCATGATCGACTGCGGATACGGGGTTCTCCTGGAGGCAGCAGCCCAGGGGAACGTCATCCGGGGGTCCGAGTTTGAGAACGCCTCCACCGCCATAGCCCTCAACCTCGCTTCCAAGAACATCGTCGAGAAGAACTCCATCTCCAACTCGACGAACGGGATCGCCCTCTTCTCCTCTTCCGAGAACAGGATCGTCGAGAACCTGCTCGGTGGGATCGATTCCGGGATCATGGTCTCGGGGGGGTCGATAGATAACCTCCTCGACAATAACAGGATCGAAGAATCGGCGAACGGGATCGTCGTCACCGAATCTTCTGGAAACGACATCGTCGGCAACGTCATGGCAGGGGTCCGGTGGGGGCTCTACGTCGACGGCTCGACGGAGGAGAGCTTCGATAACAATATCCCTGAATCAAACCAGATCGACGGAAAGCCGATCCTGTACCTCTACCGTCGATCCGGTGAAGTTGTATCGGGGCGGGAGTTCGGCCACATAACCCTCGCCTTCTGCGAGGGCTGCGTCGTCAAAGAGAGCACCGTCTCCAACGACGCCCTCTTCGTCCGCAGCTCCCAGGGGTGCAGTATCAAAAATAACACCGTATCAGGCGGCTATGGGATGCGCTTTGAGGCCTCTATCAATAACGAGATCGCGGGAAACCGGGTCTGCGATAACAGGTACAGCGGGATCCTCCTGGTGGAGTCCGACGGAAACCTCATCGAAAGAAACACCCTCTGCAGAAACGAGAGGGACGGCCTCTCCGTCCTCGGATCTGATTCGAACAGGGTCAGGATGAACGGAGCCGACGAGAACGGGGCGGCGGGGATCAGGATCCGATCATCCAACGAGACCGAGATCACAGGAAACTCGATTGAAAGAAACGGGGTCGGCATCGCCCTGGTGGAGTCGTCGGGGTCCATCGTCTACAGGAACAACCTGATAGAGAACGGAGTCCAGGCGGAGGACGACGGCGAGAACCTCTGGGACTGGGGGATCTTGAAGGGCGGAAACTACTGGTCCGACCATTCCTGCACAGGAAACCCGTGCCAGTCCTCTCCAAGGCTGATAGGGTATACGGCCGCCGACTACTACCCCTTCGGGGAGAGGGACGGATGGAAGTAGCAGCCGAAACGTACTTGAAGGGGTTTATGGAATAGGAGGTCTACATGGCGAAGAAGAAGTCTGAGGGCAGCGGGCTGATGTCCTCTGCAGGCCTCATGAGGTATTTCGATGCTGACGATACGGCGATAAAGCTCAACCCAAAAGCCGTCATCGCTTTCAGCGCGGGGATAGGGTTTGTAATTCTGGCGATGAACTTCTACTTCGGGCTCTGGCCCTGAGGGGAGGCCCGGGCCATACTCCCCCCCCATCAGCTCTTTTCGTTCAGATCTTCCGGTCGTCTCTGATCCCATCTTTCGGCGGGTTATCTAAAGATCCGCCTTCCTCGTCTTCTCAACCTCTTCGAGGATCCTGTCGACGGCCTTCTCGAAGCTCTCCGCCGCGGCGGTCTTCCTCTCGACGAAGGCGACACCGTCGTCTCCCAGGGGGGCGACCTCCGGGTCGAGGGGTATCGCCCCCAGGAATGGGACGCCAAGCTCCTGCGCCGCCCTCTTGCCGCCGCCGGTCTTGAATATCTCGATCACCTCGCCGCAGTGGGGGCATACGAGGCCGCTCATATTCTCGACGATCCCGAGGACGGGGACCTTCATCGACCTGACCATGTTGACGGCCTTCCTGGAGTCGAGGAGGGCTACCTCCTGGGGGGTGGTGACGATGATGGCCCCGGTGAGATCCGGCAGGAGCTGGACGACGCTGAGGGGCTCGTCGCTCGTCCCCGGCGGCAGGTCGATGATGAGGAAGTCGAGGTCGCCCCAGGAGACGTCGGAGAGGAACTGCTTTATCGCCGCCATCTTCATGGGACCCCGCCAGACGACGGCGGAGCTGGAGTCCGAGAGGGCGAAGGCCATGGATATCGCCTTCACACCCCTGGAGTCGACGGGCTCTATCCCGCCGGGCCCGGCGGAGAGCCTTTCGCCCTCGACCCCCAGTAGCATCGCCGTGCTGGGGCCCGTTATGTCGGCGTCCAGGACTCCCACCCGGTAGCCCCGGGCCTGGAGGGACCGGGCGAGGTTGACGGCGACGGTGCTCTTCCCGACGCCGCCTTTGCCGCTGGCGACCATGATCTTGTGCTTCACCCTTCCCATCCTGGTGGAGACGGCCCGCAGCTGGGCTTCCATCTCCTTTCTCGGGTCTGTGCAGGTTCCTTTTGTAGCGCAGGATTCGCAGTTGGCATCGCATTCTTCCATGGGAACACCATCTTTCTAAATTCGAGGATCATAATGGTTATCGTTCTATGCCGGCCGACCGTCCTGGCGACCGAGCGACCAGGCGACGGAGCAACGAGGCGACAGAGCGACAGGCCGACCGGACCTGTCCGCTCCGACCGGACCGGCTCCCGGCGCCGAGATCAGGCCGCAGCAGCCGGATGATCTCATCGGTCCGGGGCCTGGAAGTACAATACCCCGCGGTGGCGGAGCCTCGATATCTTCCCCGCCGTCTCCAGGACCTCCAGATACTTCAATATCTCGTTTCTATGAAGGGCGGTGAGGGCCGCCAGCTCCTCCAGGGTGCAGGGCCGCCGGGCCAGGAGGTCGACGATCAGAGCTCCGGTCCCCTTCGAGCCCTCTCTGGGCCAGTCGGCGATCACCTCGGCGCCGGAGAAGATCTCCAGCATCGCCTCCATCTCCTCGGGGGAGAGGGGCTGGACAGGCTCCGCAGGAGGCCTGACCACGGTGTTGAGCTGGACCCGATCGGCGCCGATCCTCTCGGCCGCCTCGGCGATGAGGGGGGCCTCGGAGTCGTTTATCCCCTTGACGAGCATCACCTCCAGCCAGATCTCGCCGGAATACTCCTCCCGGAGGCGGACGAGCCCCCCGATGACCTCCTCGATGGAAAGGTCGGGGTGGGGGCGGTTGACCCTCTCGAAGGTCGCCGTTGTGGCGGCGTCCAGGGAGGGTATGATCAGGTCCGCCTCCAGAACCTCCCGCCGGACGTCGTCGCGGAAGAAGAGGGTCCCGTTCGTCAGGAGGGCGATGGGTTTATCGACCGCCTCCTTCGCCCCCCGGATGATCTCGTCGAGGCCGCGGTGGAGGAGGGGCTCCCCGGAGCCGGCGAGGGTGAGGTAGTCGAACTCCTCCTCTCGCCCCTCCCCGACCGCCTCAGCCCTGGACCTGATCTGCTCCAGGACGTCGGCGGGGGAGACGCGCCGCTCCCGATCGAGGGTGAGGCAGGTCGTCGGCCCCAGCTGGCAGTAGACGCAGTCGAGGGTGCAGGTTTTGAAGGGGAGGAGGTCGACCCCCAGGGAGAGGCCGAGCCTCCTGGAGGGGACGGGGCCGAAGAGGTGGTTCATGATTCGCATCCTGAGGAATCAATCCTCAATTCAAAGGTTGAAGGGATGATGTACTAATAGGTTGCGTCAAAAGAGATTTGGCCGGGGTTGTTGGAAAGATGACGGGAGAAGTTCTTTCTATTGTGCCCAGGGGCTGACTCAAAATACTATCCTCTTCGGGGGTACTAACCTCCTCGACGATCCCTTGAGAGCTGGAAGGATCTGACGACCTCCCCCCTCATGCGCCCTCGGCCCTCCCCGCCCCCGCGCCCCTCCTCCCACCATCTCGATCCCGTCGTCCGGCCGCCCGGCGCTGAACCGAGCCGGGCGGCGCCTCCATCCGAGGGCAAGAAGAATAGATGAGATAGAACGATGGCTTAAGACCAGTATCGTTGGGACTTTGGATTTGTCGAGGAGAAGATCATGAGGTGCCTCATCTGTAAAAAGGGCTCGACGGAGCCGGGGACGACGACCGTCACCCTGGAGCGGGACGGTCTGATCATGGTGACCAAAGGGGTCCCCGCCCAGATCTGCGAGATCTGCGGCGAGGCTTACGTCGACGAAAAGGTAGCTTCAGAGCTTCTGACGTCGGCGGAGGCGGCGGCGAAAGCGGGGGCCAAAGTCGAGATCCGCGAGTACGTCACAGCTTAGGGGTTCAAGGGCGCGGCCCCCACCATGGCCCATCCGCGCAGAGCAGCTCTGACGACCTACCCCGGGCGCCACCGCCAAAGCGCCCCTCCTCCCTCCATCTCTCGATCCCGTCGTCCGACCGCCCGGCGCCGCAGCGCCGGGCGGCGCAAGCCACCCGCAGGCCCCCGGAAGAGGACGCCCCCTCCGCCACCGGCCCCAGGGCAGAAAATAGATCACGGGAGGCTCCCCTCGACGATATCGACCTCCGCCTCCGATAGGCCGTAGAGCCGGTACACGATCGCATCGATGAGCCTGTCGACCTCCCCGATCCGCAGCAGCAGCGGCGCGAGCTTCTCCACCGACGCCGAGTATTCCCGCCGCAGGTCCTCGCCGAAGGCCCGGCGGCCGGGGTCGACGACGAGCTTGCCCCTGTTCTTCTTGAGGACGGCCAATAGCTCCGAGAACTCGATCTCGTAGTAGGCCTGAACCTTCGTCTTGTTCGAGAGGTCGGCGACCCTGGTGCCGGTGAAATCCTCAAGCCACGCGAGGAAGCCCCGGATCTCCTCCTGCTTCTCCCGGTTCATCCGGATCATCTCCTCGGCTAAATGGGCGAGCAGGTCGGCGACGACGTCGGACCTCTCGCTCCCGGCGATGAACTCGCCCTCGGCATCCTGCGGCAGGCAACCGTCGACCGCCTCCAGGACTTCATCGAACCGGCCGGCGGCGCAAAGGCCCATCAGCTCCTCCGCCAGGCGGCGGCGGTCGGCCTCGGGGGTGGAGAAGTGGATGCGGCGGATGAGGAACAGAGGGCGCTTAAGTCGCTGTTTTTTTGGTTGCTCCAAAAGTTATTTACCATTTTTGCGCCTTCATATCTCCATGACGGCCAGCGATGGGGCAGAGACGAGAAGGCAGCCCGCAGATCCCCCTAACTCTAAAACTGGATACCTGGAAGACCTCACCAGGGAGGAGGAGACGAGGGGTATAATGAAGCTGGCTGAAGCTACCCTCGCCGAGTTT
Organism: Methanothrix harundinacea; assembly: GCA_002506535.1. Classification (GTDB taxonomy): domain Archaea; phylum Halobacteriota; class Methanosarcinia; order Methanotrichales; family Methanotrichaceae; genus Methanocrinis; species Methanocrinis harundinacea_B. The sequence goes on along the minus strand of DAXT01000016.1, from coordinate 24,514 downwards.
CTCAATAGCGAGCCTGAGATCTACGCGCTTGAGGACTTGAAGATCGATTATAAGCATTCGGCAGTTTCCGTAAGAGGGAGAGATACTCCAATTTTGGAACTATAAGGTTGAAAAAGGTTGAAACAGGACGCTTAATATAGGCGAATGCCGCTGAGGATGATTTATAAATAATCTAATAAATAAAAGGCCTTTGAAACATGGATCAGAAGGGCAGAGATTTGATATTCCGCATCCATGCGGTGCAGCGGATGTTTGAGCGGGATATCAGCGTAGAGGATGTAAAGAGGGTTCTCTCGGAAGGGGTCGTCATAGAGGACTATCCCGAGGACACGCCCTTCCCGAGCCGCCTGATCTTCGGCTGGTGCGAACGCCGCCCGATTCACGTGGTAGTCGCCATTAATGAGGTGGGGTCCGTCATTGTAGTGACAGTTTACGAGCCAGACCAGGAGAAGTGGGACGAGGATTTGTCGAGGAGAAGATCATGAGGTGCCTCATCTGTAAAAAGGGCTCGACGGAGCCGGGGACGACGACCGTAACCCTGGAGCGGGACGGTCTGATCATGGTGACCAAAGGGGTCCCCGCCCAGATCTGCGAGATCTGCGGCGAAGCTTATGTCGACGAAAAGGTAGCTTCAGAGCTTCTGACGTCGGCGGAGGCGGCGGCGAAAGCGGGGGCCAAAGTCGAGATCCGCGAGTATGTCACAGCTTAGGGCTTCAAGGGCGCGGCCCCCACCATGGCCCATCCGCGCAGAGCAGCTCTGACGACCTACCCCGGGCGCCACCGCCAAAGCGCCCCTCCTCCCTCCTTTCTCGATCCCGTCGTCCGACCGCCCGGCGCAGCAGCGCCGGGCGGCGATAGAAGCCGAAAGCTCCTCCGCCTGGCGGTGGCGGTCGGCCTCGGGGGTGGTGAAGGAGATGCGGCGGACGAAATAGAGCTGGTTTTCAAAGAGAGCAGTTTATCTTCGATGTTTAAGGACCTAACTAACAAACCCCGGTCGATCCTCCCCAGGGTCGAGGTCTTTGAGGATCTTCTCAACATTTGCCTTCAGAACCGGAAGATCGATATTTGTCGTGTCCCAAACCTGCTCCAGATCGATCCCAAAATAGTGGTGGACGAGGAAGTTTCGCATAGCTACGATGTCGGGCCAGGGGATACCGGGATGTTCTTTTTGCAGTGAATCTGAAATATGGTTTGCGGCCTCACCTATGATCTGGAAGTGATAGACTATCCAGGTCTGGACGAGCTCGTCCCCGAATAGGGTGTCTTTACCCTTCGATGCGTATCTCTCGATCTTTTCGATCGCTTCGAGGATGTCGAGGAGAAGCTCCCGGTCTGACCTCAAAGGGGGACGGCCTCCTTCAAAACGCGGTCACGAATCCGCTCCCTTAGGCCCCGTTCGCTCACCACGTCGACCTGGCGGCCGAGGAGCCCCTCCAGCTCGCGGGACATCGCCGAGCTTTTTATGAGGGTGAAGCCCGGCAGAGGCTCCACCAGGAGGTCGAGGTCGCTCTTATCATCGGCCTCGCCCCGGGCGACGGAGCCGAATATCCGGACGTTTTGGACCCCATATTTTGCGGCAATGGCGAGGATCTCATCACGGCGAGACTTCAAAAGCTCCTCAAGCTTCATCGCCAACGTCCTATGTATCTGATTATATTTATACTTCCTCACGCCCACAGCCCGCGTCAATTCAGTGCAAAGCAGCTCTGACGCCCTCCCTTCCCTCCTTTCTCGATCCCGTCGTCCGACCGCCCGGCGCCGCTGCGCCGGGCGGCGCAAGCCACCCGCAGGCCCCCAGAAGAAGATGCCCCCTCCGCCACCGGCCCCAGGAGAGAAAATAGATCACGAGAGGCTCCCCTCGACGATCTCGACCTCCGCCTCCGATAGGCCGTAGAGCCGGTACACCACCAGATCGATCAGCCGGTCGACCTCGTCGATCCGCAGCAGCAGCGGCGCAAGCTTCTCCACTGACGCCGAATATTCCCGCCGCAGGTCCTCGCCGAAGGCCCGGCGGCCGGGGTCGACAGCGAGCTTCTTTTTGTTTTTCTTGAGGACGGCGAGAAGCTCGCCGAAATCGGTCTCGTAGTAAGCCTGAACTTTCGTCTTGTTGGAGAGGTCGTCGACCTTCGCACCGGTGAAATCCGAAAGCCACGCGAGGAAGCCCCGGATCTCCTCCTGCTTCTCCCTGTTCATCCGGATCATCTCCTCGGCTAAATGGGCGAGCAGGTCGTGGACGACGTCGGACCTCTCGCTCCCGGCGACGAACTCTCCTGCGGCGTCTTTCGGCAGGCAGCCGTCGACCGCCTCCAGCACCTCGCCGAACCGGTCGGCGGCGCAGAGGCCCGCCAGCTCCTCCACCAGGCGGCGGCGGTCGGCCTCGGGAGTGGAGAAGGAGATGCTGCGGATGAAAAACAGGGAGGCGCTTAAGTCGATGTTTTTTTGGTTGCTCCAAAAGTTATTTACCCTTTTCGCGCCTTTCCATCTTCATGATGGCCGGTGATGGAGTGAAGGAGAGAAGACAGCCCCCAAACTCCCAAAGCTCGAAACCTCGATCCGTGGACGATCTCACCTGCGAGGAGGAGGTCAGGGGGATTATGAAGCTGGCAGAGGCTTCGCTGGCTGAGTTTCTAGAAGATGAGCCGGACATCTATACGTTGAAAGACCTGAAGGTCAAATATAAATAATCGAAGTGAACTGCTGAAGGGGCGCGATTTTGAGGGGCCAGGTCCAGAAGGGTAAGATCGTTCTCGTTCCTTTTCCCTTCACTGACATGACGGAGACGAAGATAAGGCCCGCTCTGGTTCTTCATGTTGGAAAGAGGGACGCCACTGTGGCGTTCATATCATCAAAGGTCCCCAATTCTGCCGGTGAGACCGAGGTCATTATAAACGCCCAGACCCCGTCCTTCTACGAAACGGGGCTAAATGACGCTTCGGTCATAAAGCTCGACAAGATCACGACGATAGACAAGTCTCTGATCTACGGCGATCTGGGGGAGATCGGCGACGATTTAAAGCGGGAGATCAACAGAAAGTTCTCCGAGATTTACAGACTATAAAAGGGATCTCAGACCCCGTAGTTGATCTCTGGATTTATAAAAGGCCCCAACAGCCGCCCCGGCGCCCACCTCCCTCCTCTCTCGATCCCGTCGTCCGACCGCCCGGCGCCGCAGCGCCGGGCGGCGCGTGTCACCCGCAGGCCCCCGGAAGAGGACGCCCCCTCCGCCACCGGCCCCGGGACAGAAAATAGATCACCCGAGGCTCCCCTCGACGATCTCGACCTCCTCCTCCGATAGGCCGTAGAGCCGGTAGACGATCGCATCGATGAGCCGGTCGACCTCCCCGATCCGCAGCAAGAGCGGCGCGAGCTTCTCCACCGACGCCGAGTATTCCCGCCGCAGGTCCTCGCCGAAGGCCCGGCGGCCGGGATCACAGGCGAGCTTCTTCTTGTTTTTCTTGAGGACGCTGAGAAGCTCCGAGAACTCGATCTCGTAGTAGGCCTGAACTTTCGTCTTGTTCGAGAGGTCGTCGACCTTCGCGCCGGTGAAATCCTCAAGCCACGCGAGGAAGCCCCGGATCTCCTCCTGCTTCTCCCGGTTCATCCGGATCATCTCCTCGGCTAAATGGGCGAGCAGGTCGTGGACGACGTCGGACCTCTCGCCCCAGGCGATTGCCTCGCCCTCGGCATCCTGCGGCAGCCAACCGTCGACCGCCTTCAGGACCTCGCCGAACCGGCCGGCGGCGATAGAAGCCGAAAGCTCCTCCACCAGGCGGCGGCGGTCGGCCTCGGGGGTGGAGAAGGAGATGCGGCGGATGGGAAGACGTTCCACATATTGAACTTGGAGTTCCATAAATCCGCCCGATAATGTCGTAGTTTCACGGCGAATACGACATGTTAAGAGCTTGCTATTTAAGATAGACAATAAATAGAATTCGGAATAATCGCTATCTAACGCTGCTATATAAGCAGGTTCAAGCAATATTATATCTCCTTTATTATCGGATGCAAAAAGTGTAGTTGAGGCGATTTTTGGAAATAATAATTTCTGTTTAAACAAATACTTACTCACATATAAAAACCCATACCAGTCCATTCCAGCTTGGACAATCGTTTTGCCGTACCACCTTCTGGATTCAAGTTTGCTACGAATGCTCTCAAAATAATTCTTTGCTCCAGGATAATCTTCAAGGTTTATAAGTATCGGTTCGCCTTTCTCATTTGATATATACGGAAAAATTATATAATTTTCACTATTTTCAACTGCGTATCTTTTTAAATCTCTTGCCATGGTCAATAGCTTAATAAGATCTGGTTCGACGCCTAACTTGAGCAGCTCATCTCTCTTCCCAACATATGCATCATTTAGGCCAATTGTTAAAGATCGATTTATTGCTTGGGTTTGATCGAGAAAGAGAGTGCTGCAATTGAATACTTTGCTCCAAATTGCCATTTCTTGTTTGCTTTCAAGCCTCCATGGATTTGACGTTCGATAATTGGACTCTGGCATAATAAAAGAATCTATTTCTTCAGGTATTTCCTTCGAAATTAAGGAGTTGACCAGCTGCGAATACTTTTGATTAATATCTTTTACATATTTGATATATTTCGAGCTTGGAAATTTAATCACTTCAGTATCTTGCGAACTGGACTCTTCGATACGTTGTTTTAGAAATATCATTAAAGGATACGTCGTAACATCTCCAAAGATTGGTGCATCATTCATATCTACTATTCTGATTACGTTGGCCCTATCTGATAAAACCGATCTCAAGCCTTCGCCATAGCCGGTTACAAGAAACTTGCTTTGTATGATTTCTCCGAGGTATCCACGGGATGAAAGAATGCCGAGACCAAGTTCTATGAACACAGCATATTGATCATATTTTCCTCGTGCTGATTCGTATTTTAGCCTCTGAAACTCTTTCTCAGAATCATTTATTTCTTGGACATCCACCCACGGTGGATTTCCCACCACCGCGTCCCAGCCGGGGCTCTCCTTGACGGCGCCGCCCGCAAAGAAGACCTCGGGAAACTCCAGCTCCCAGTGAAAGAAGCTCTTATCCCCGGCGATCCGCTGAGCCTCACTAAACCACCGGGGGGAGGTCTTGCGCCGCCACTCGGCATCGTCGCCGCCGACGGCCCAGAAGAGGTCGTGGTAGACCTGGTCGGCGTCCTTCGTCCCCTGCGGCGTCGCCCTCGCCTCGACCCCGCCGCCGAAGTAGACGGCGGTATGAACGTTGGCGATAGCTTTCGCCTTCGTGTACTCGGGAAGATTTCGAAACTCCTCGAAGACCTCCTCCTTCCTCTTGATATCGGAGAGGGAGTCGTCCCCGATCTCCTCCAGTTCCCTGATCTTGCCGATCAGGTGGGTGAGGAACCGGGGCGATACGAAGGAGGGCAGCGTCGTCTGGTCCTTCTCGGCCTTCGCCGAGCCCGGGTAGTGGATCAGGTCCGAGAGGCGGGCGCCGACGAGGCTGTTGCCCTGCTTGAGCCGGTGGTCGAGGAAGGAAAGGGGCTTATCTTTTGCGATCGTTATCAGCCACAGCGAGACCTTGGCGAGCTCGACGGCCAGCTCGTTTAAGTCGACGCCGTAGATAGAGTGGGAGACCGCCTCCCTCTTCGCCCACTCGGATGTGAACTGGCCTTTGTCCTCGACCCACCCCCACTCGATATCCCGCTCTGCGGCCTGGAGGAGCTTTCCGGCCAGGTATTCGACGGCCCCCACCAGGAAGTGGCCCGAGCCCATCGCCGGGTCGAGGACCTTCACCGAGAGGGTGGCGTCGATGAGGCTCTCATTTTTGGAGAGCGCCTCCTCCCACCTCTCCTTTACCACTGGCCCCACCGTCTTCTCGACGATGTAGTCGACGATGTAGTCGGGGGTGTAGTACGAGCCCGTCGCCTTCCTCTCCCCCCGGTCGGTCGTCAGGTAGAGCTCGCCGGCCCTCGCCCGGTCAAACTGCGAAAACTCCTGGAAAGATTTCTCTTTCTTCTTGCCCTGGTTGTATTCGGCGAGGCTGAGCCAGCGCCGGTCCCTCCCGCCGGAGACGACCAGGTCCTCCCCGGCCACCGCCAGGCTGTACTCCAGGAGCCCCTCGTAGATCGAGCCGAGGTGTCTTATCTCCAGGGTCGAGTAGTCGACAAACCCTTTCCCGCGGCTGCCGTCGCCGCCCCCGTCGCCGCCGGCGTCTCCGTCCTCGTCCTTCTTTCTGCCCCCGCCTCCTCTTCCGCCGGCCGCCCCCGCCTCCGACCGGGAGAGAAGGTCGATCGCCTCGGCCAGGTAAGAGTCGCCGACCGTCCAATCCGCCAGGTCGGGGTGCCTCGCAGGGTCGAATAGCCCCCCGTTGTAGGCGGGAACGTCGATCAGCCCGCCGATCCCCAGGTCCTCGCTACCCCGGTCGATCAGCCTGAAGAGGTCGGAGAGGTCCGACCAGAGCGACCTCTTTATCGGGAGGTAGCCCTGGGCGGCGGGTCCGTCCTGCCGGAGGGCCACCTCCTTCTTGATCCTGTCGAAGCTGTAAGAGCTGGCGTACCTCTCGTCTTTTAGGTCGAGAAGCTCCTTTCCCTCGGCGTATAACAGGAATAAAAAGCGGTAGAGGAGGATCATGGTGCTCCTCTGGACCCGGACCCTCGTCTGCGGGTCTGCCGGATCGAGGCGGTTCTCCGGCCAGCGGATGAAACCGTCGGCGAGGACCTTCATCGCCCGGTAGACGTTCTCCTTCAGGTTCTCCCCGATCTCCCGAGCATAATTGGCCGACCCCCGCAGGACCTCCTCGAGGAATACCTCCCCCCTCTCGTTTGGGAGGAAGGCCTCTTTTCTGAAGAAGTAGTAGAAGTACCGGAAGGCGTCGACGTCGCCTCCGGCCAAAAGGGCCGGGAGGTCCACCTCGTAGTAGACGTCCAGGGGCCTCTCCTGCCGGTAGAGCCGCCACCTCTCGCCGTTGGTGAGGACCCCCCAGCCAGGCTCCGTCTCCTGCAGGTACAGCCAGATCTGAAAGGAGGGGTTACGCCTCTTGTCCTGGCGGTCTCTTCCGAACCTGTCCAGCTCCGCATCCCACCTCTTCACCTCGCCGATGGCAAAAGCGCCCTTGAAGAAGGAGTCGGTGTCCTTATTCGCCTGGGCCCGGTCCCGGGCCTCCCGGTCGGGGAAGAAGGCGTAGTCGGGAAATTCCCGGGACTTCGTCGCCCCCTGGACCTCGTAGTTTGGGAGGATGACGGCGAAGACCCGCCGCAGGAGCCGCTCTTCCAGCTGCGCCTCGCTCATCCCCCCGACGAAGGGAGCCTCCCCCTCGTAGATCCGCTTCAAATCCACGAAGGCGGCGAGGTGGTCTTCCCTCGCCCATTCGGGGGCGGACCTGATCTGGTTATCCAGATAGTGGTTTGAGAAGAGGTTTCTGTTATTGAAGGGTCGCTTCGCCATCGGGATCAGAATCTCCTGAGGCCCCCATGACCGATAAATCTGTCGAGAGAGACCCCAGGCTTGCGGGCCAACTGCCCCCGGCTGGCCGGCCACCGGACCCGGCCCTGGGCCCCCTGGCGGCGGCGACCCCTCTATCCTGACCCCCCCCGGCCGCCTCCCCTCCGGCCTCTCTGGCCTCTCTGGCCTCTCTGGCCTCTCTGGCCTATCTTGCTACTTCTCTCTCCAGCAGTAGATGTGGCCGACGACCCCCAGGACGACCCCCAGGCCGATCCAGATCCACTGATGCGTCCAGAGGCCGTAGGCCATGGACGCCAGGGCCAGGATCGATGCGGCGAAGTTGACCGGGTGGCCGTGCTCCAGGGCCAGCTTCTCCAGAGCCGTCGGCTCCTCGCCCTCCCGGTACTCTCTGATCCGCTTATCTGTCCAGCTCATGACATTCTCTTTCGGCCGTTAATATAAAAATAACTTTCGGATCGTCCCGCAGGGCAGGCGGTGAAGTTACGGGCCCCGCCCCCCTCTCGAAGATCCGACCTCTTTGAAGGCGGCTCCAGGAGGGTTGCGACCCGGCGATAAGCCGCCGAAGGTCGGATGAACGACGGCTTCCGCCGTCAAAATTGAGATGAGAATGAACGAGGGGCGATGGGCCCGACGCGATTCGAACGCGTGATCCCCGCCGTGTAAGGGCGATGTCATAACCACCTAGACCACGGGCCCACCGGCCTTTCCGTTATCCCTGGTAATATTAGACCCTATCGCTCAACCCGTCGCTAGCCTCGAATCTCAGACTATCGATCATGCTATCGCTCAAGGCCGCCCTAGGCGGCTCTGGCGGCCTCTCGCGATGAGCCGTCCGGTTCTATCTACCCTCCCTCTTGCGGATGTAAAGGCCGGTCATCGTCTCGTCGAGGACCTTCTCGGAGGGCTTCGACGTCGCCAGGCTGACGATGACGATGGCTCCGATGGAGAGGACGAAGCCGAAGAGGCTGAAGTGGACCGGCAGCGGCTGGACGAACTGGTGCCAGTAGCCCGCAAACCCGGCGGCGATGAGCCCCAGGACCATGGCAGAGATCGCCCCCTCCCTCGTCGCCCGCCTCCAGTAGAGCCCCGCCAGGAGCGGCGCCACGTAGCAGGCGAGCATAAGGCCGATCCCCATCCATATCAACCAGGCGAGAAGCTCCGGAGGCTTGCTCCAGGCTAGTATCAGGGTCAGAGCCCCGGCGATCGCCACCGTGATCCTGCTGACGAAGGTGATCATCGAGTCGGGGGCGTCGGGGCGGATGAACCTCCTGTATATGTCCCAGCCAAAGTACGTCCCGATGGTGAGCATCAGCCGGTCGGTGGTGGACATCACCGCCGCGAGGACGATCACCCCTATGAAGACGCTTATGATGCTGGGGAAGGCGTACTCCGCCCCCATGATGAAGACGTAATCCGAGGGGTTAGATACCCCTGTAGGAAGGGAGATCTCACCTTCCGCCACCAGCACCCTTCCCGCAAACCCCGTGATCTTGATCAGGTACATCACGACGACGTATATCCCGAAGGCCGCCAGGGGAGCCCACTTGAAGTACCGGGCGTCCCGGGCCGCAAATACGTTGTTGATGACGTGGGGTGCGCTGGCGAGGCCGAAGGAGAGGAGGAAGAAGAAGGATACCAGGAATAGAGGCGTTGCGAAGGCGTACCCGGCGTAGGGTCCCGCCTCTCCGGGGTACCAGGAGGGAAACCACGGCTGGACGAAGTTGGGATCGATCCCGGCGAGGACCGCGTTTATATGCGAGAGCCCCCCCGCAGAGCTGATCACCATGGGAGCGACGATGACGACGCCGAGGATCAACATCAACCCCTGGATCAGGTTCGACCAGGCGACGGCGTAAAGCCCCCCCATGATGACGTAGGCGGTTACGATGAGAGCCGATATCAGGAGCGCCGAATGGTAGGAGATCCCGAAGAGCCAGCTCAAGACCATGCTGATGGCCACAAACTGCCCCACCATGTATATCAGGGAGACGAGGATCCCCGTCACCGCCGAGAGCCCCCGGATCCCGTTCTGGCTGTAGAACCGGTCCGAGAAGTAGTCCTGGACCGTCAGGTACCCCCGCTGCGACCCTATGGCGTGGAGCTTCGCCCCGAAGATGAGGATGCAGACGGCGGCGCTGAGGGGGACGAAGACCTGCTCCCATATCGTCGGCCAGCCGGTGACGTACCCCAGGCCGCTCGTCCCGAGGATCGTCATCCCGCTGCAGATGGAGGCGACGATCAGTATCGTGAAGACCCAGAAACCGAGGGACCGTCCCGCCAGGATGAAGTCCTCGGAGGTCTTGACCTTCCTCGAAGCCCAGGCCCCGATGATGATCAGCCCCAAAAAGTAGGCGGCGACGATCGCCACCATCTCGAAGTTCAAATTCAAATCCTTCACCACCTCAGCGCCCAGTAGAGGAGCACCAGGATGATCAGCGCCGGCGCGGCGGTGACCAGGAACAGGGTTTCAAAGGGCAATCCGAACACGTATTCTTCCTCCACCAAATGTTATTCGTTAATGATCAATATTGTACATGTGTGCCGTGATTCTGAAATGGGCGCGTGATATGATAACGCGTTTCATCTGCGGCATGATAGCGTGATGCATTATATCATGTTTAAATTTAACGTCGGCGAGATCTCAGGACCGTCGCCTTTGAGGGCGGCTTTTATAAGAGATCTCGTCGTGGTATCCCCGGATGAACCAAGAGGCGGATATGGTCCTCTCCGTCGAAGGGGAGAGGCTCAAAGAGATCTGCGATTCGGCCGCCGAGGCGGCCCTTCAATCGATCAGGGGTCTTGTAGGCGACCCCGCCAGCGGCCTTGTCATGCACATGGGAGCCGACGGCACCCCCACCAAGAAGATCGACGAGCTCGCCGAGGAGGCGGTAGTCTGCGTCCTCGAACGGTCGGGTCTGGGCTTCGCCCTCCTCTCCGAGGAGCTGGGCAGAAAAGAGATCGGCGATGACCCCGTCTACCACCTCCACCTCGACCCCCTCGACGGGACCTTCAACGCCATCGCCGGGATCCCCTTCTACTCGGTATCAATCTACATCAGCAGCCCCACCTGCGGCTTTGGCTACGTCTGCGACCTCGCCCACGCCGTCAACTTCTACGCCGAGAAGGGGCGGGGCGCCTGGAGGGAGACGGAGGGGAAGAGGCGAAGGCTCGCGGTCTCCGCCACCCCAAACCTCTCGGCCTACTCCGTCTCCGCCTACACCCTCCGCCCTCATACGGGAAGGATCGTCCCCCTCGGAGACGCCGTCCGGCGGATCAGGTCCCTGGGGTCCACGTCTCTGGAGCTCTGCCTCGTCGCCGCAGGAAAGCTCGACGGTTTCGTCGACCTGCGGGGAGGGCTGAGGCTCGTCGACGTCGCCGCGGGAAGCCTCATCGTCGAGGAGGCGGGGGGGGTCGTCACCGACGGACTGGGCTGCCGGGTATCTTTCAACGACGAGATGTGGCAGAAGGCCGAGTTCGTCGCCACCAACGGGGTCTTCCACCGGGAGATCCTGGACCTCCTGGGGGGTGGCGACCTTTAGGATGGGATTCGTCTCCCGGGGCGACCCCGAGGCGGTGAAGATGGTCAGAGACCTCGTCGAGCGGTTCCGGTCCAGGGCCGAGATCTTCCTGGAGCCGGAGGTGGCAAAGAAGCTGGGGCTCGCCGAGACGAAGATCGAGGATATGGACGTCGACTTCATAGTCTCCGTCGGGGGGGACGGGACGATCCTGAGGACGATCCGGAGGATGGAAGACCCAAAGCCCGTCCTGGGGATCAACATGGGGACCCTCGGCTTCCTGGTGGACGTCGAGCCGAAGGACGCCGTCAGGACCCTGGAACGGGTCCTCTTCGGCTTCGAGGTGATGGAGAGAAGCCGCCTGGCGACCCACCTCAACGGCGTCCCCCTACCGCCGGCGACCAACGAGATCGCCCTCCTCTCGGCGAGCCCCGCCAAGATGCTGGAGTTCCAGATCACCGTCGACGACTCCCTCCTCGAGGACCTCCGGGCCGACGGCCTCCTCTTCGCCACCTCCACCGGCTCCACCGCCTACGCCATGTCCGCCGGTGGCCCCATCGTCGATCCGAGGGTCGACGCCATAGTCCTCGTCCCCCTCGCCCCCTTCAAGCTCTCCGCCCGCCCCTGGGTCCTCCCGGCAGAGTCGGTCATTAAGATCGATCTCGGCCTCCCCGAGAAGGAGGCCCTCGTCGTCATCGACGGCCAGAACGTCGCCACCATCTCCAAGAGGGATCACATCACCATCAGCAGGGCGGAGAAGCCGGCGCGGTTCGTCAAGGCGAGGGAGGACGGCTTTTACGAGAAGGTGAAGAGCAAGCTCTCCTGAAAGGACCTAACGGCCCTCTTTCTATTGACAGCCCTCACCGAACCCACCCTCACCTCCGCCTCGACCTCGCCAGGAGGAGGCCCCAGGCCGCCAGGAGGAGGACCATGAGGGCCGCAAGCCCCCAGTTGAGGAGAGACGAATCGGCGGACGGGCGATGATCCCCGTCTGGGACCGGTCCCCCGGAGAGGTCCGGGGCCGACCTCTCGACGACCTTTCCGGAGACGATCTCCAGGTCCACCAGGTCCATCGCTCCCCCGGCGTAGATCCTCAACACCAGGACCTCCAGCCCCTCGCCCCTCTCATCGAAGACGAACCTCTCCCCGGTCCTCAAGACCGACGACTCGATAGCAACCCCATCCTCCCGCAGCTCCAGCCAGACGACCCCCGCCTCCGACTCCACATCCATCACCACCAGGGTCAGGTTCTCTTCGAAGGTGATCCTCTCTCGCGTCGACATGAAGACCTCGGCTCCGCCAGCTGTCTGGATAACTATGAGGACTAGGGCCAGGAGATACGCTATGCGGCTCATATCGACTTATCCCAATTGTTTCTTCGCTCTTCTATATGTCGGGCCGTTCTCAAGAGGACGTGAGAGGGGGGCAAACCCCCGGACCATTTTACCCCGGGAAAGGATTTATTAGTTATTAATCCCATCAGGTTAATACAAATATCAGAAAACGTAACATTGGTGAGATTTATGGCAGACGATGTAGGGATTCTGGTTCTCGGACACGGCAGCTCCAAGCCGTACAACAAAGAGATGGTGGAAAAGTGCGCAGAGCTGATAGGAAAGACCCACGACGGGCCCGTAAGGATCGCCTTTCTGAACATGGACGAGCCGAATATCGCCGCGGGGCTGAATAGCTTCGCGGGGACGGGGGTCAAGAAGATCGTCGCCCTCCCGATCTTCCTCGCCCACGGCGTCCACACCCTGGAGGACATCCCCACCGAGCTATCCGTCGACCCGGCCCTCCGGAGGGGAAGCTGCAAGCTGAACGGAACCGAGGTGGAGATCCGGTGCGCGGAGCCCCTGGGGGTCGACGAGTCCATCGCCGCCCTCGCCTACAGGAGAGCGACGGAAGCCCTCGATTAGACGGGAAGGTGGCGGTCCTCGACACCATCCACGCCGCTGGGACGATCGCCGAGAGGATGAGGGAAGAGGGGGTCGACGCCTCCGCCCTGGAGGTCTACCACAACGCCCCGCAGGTCGCGCCCTTCGACCTCGTCGTCGCCCCCGTCCACCTCTCTCCCAAGAACCCGGCGATGGAAGAGGCGAGGCGCCTGGGAAAGAGGGTGATAACCCACCATCGGGCCGTAGGGGAGCTCCTGGCCGGCGAACGGGACTATCGGACCTTCGAGGTGACGGGGACGGTGGGCAAGACGACCACATCCCTCATCCTATCCCGGATCCTCTCCTTCGGGGGAGTGGCCGTATCCCATACCACCCGGGGTATCGAGGTCTGGAAGGACGCAAAGAGCCAGCTCCTGCGGTCCGGCCTCAGCATCGCCCCCGCCAACGTCATCCTCGCTTCCGACGCCGCGACGGAGAGGTCCGCCGACTATCTCGTATCGGAGATATCCCTGGGAGGGACCGGCCTCGCCGACTTCGCCGTTCTGACGAGCTTTGCAAGAGACTATAAAGTGGCGGGAGGGTCCATCTGGGCCAGCACCGCAAAGCTGCAGATGGTATCCCTCTCTAAACCGGGATCGAAGCTCATCGCCGGCGAGGACGTGAAGATCTCCGCCGACGTCACCTTCGGCACCGGTCCCCGAAGCCAGGTCTCCTCCACGGACCGGATGATCAGGGCCTTCGGCGATGAAGCCCCCCTATCCATCGGCGAGGGGCTCGACCGGGAGAGCTACGCCTCCGCCATCTCCGGGGCCGCCGGAGCGGCCCTGGCGGCAGGCTTCGACCTTGCTGAGATCGCCTCCGCCCTGGAGGGGTTCGAAGGGCTCGGCGGGAGGATGAAGGAGACCCGGTTGGACGGCATCCACCTACTCGACAACTCCAACTCGGGCCTTCGGGCCTCGGGGGTGGAGGCCGCCCTCGAACTGGTAAAAAAAGGCGGGAAGCTCGCCCTCGTCGTCGGCGAGGAGGCGCAGACGGTCTGCGAGGGGATGGATATACCAGACCTCATAGAGATTCTCTCCCGCCATAGAGAGGAGATCGACCTCTTGATCCTGGTGGGGGAGAGGCTGAAGCCCTACGTCCCGGAGCTTTCGGCCCGTTTCGCCCCGGACCTCGACTCCGGCCTCGCTGAGGCGAAGGCATCCCTGGAGGAGGGCGGCCGAATAATATCATGCGTTAAATGTTTCAGGTGATTTTCATGATGGCAAAGGAAGTTCAGATACTCCATCCGAGGCCGTCCTCGATAGTTGCGGCCCTCTACACCCTCAGGGACCTGGGGGCGGACGTCGTGATATTGCACGGACCCAGCGGCTGCTGCTTCAAGCACGCCCGCCTCCTGGAGGAGGACGGCGTGCGGACCCTCACCACCGCCCTCGACGAGGCGGGGTTCGTCTTCGGAGGCCAGGAGCAGCTGACAAGGCTCCTCCAGAAGGCGACCGAGCTCTTCGACCCGAAACTGGTGGGGGTGGTGGGGACGTGCAGCAGCATGATCATCGGCGAAGACCTCCACCAGGCGGTCGTCGACGCCGATCTCGACGTACCCGTCCTGGAGGTGGAGGTCCATGCGGGATACAGAGACAACACCAGGGGGGTGATCATCACCCTGGAGGCGGCCCTGGATAAGGGGATAATCTCCAAAGAGGAGTTCGACCGGCAGAAGTTCCTCCTGGAAAAGGCGACGCAGGTTGAGAGGCTCCACGGGGCGGCGAGCAGCGAGTACCTCGCCCCCGAGAGGGGAGATATCAAGTACAGGGCAGCTGAGAGGCTCCTCTCCCTTCTGGCCGAGGGCAAGAGGGGGATAAACATCCTCAACGCCAAGAAGGAGACCGCCTACATCTTCGCCGATATCAACGCCTCGGTGGCGGAGGTGGCACGAGCCCGGGGGGCCGAGATCTCGACCCTGGCAAACCTCGACGTGAATAAGGGTCTACCCAAGGTGAGAAGGGATGCCGAGAACATCCTCTCAGGACTGAAAGAGAGGGGGATCTTTATCGACCGGATCACCGGCGGCCTCGACGAGTACCCCGTCGCCGGCGCAAGAGTGGCAGAATACATCGCCGAAGAGGGGGGTTTCGACTACGCCGTCATCTCGGGGGTTCCCCACGCCATACCCATCGAAGCCCTCGCCGGGATGGAGATATTCTCCATCACCAACGGGCCCCGGCAGGTCCGGCCCCTCCGGGAGCTGGGCCACCACCACGTGGTGGTGGAGATCGACCTCCACCCCAAGACGATGGGGGTCAAGTCCATCGTCGAGTCGGAGTTCGGCGCCACCTTGAGAGGGCTCAACGAGGTGAGATAAGAAGAGGGAACGGCAGGATGGGGCTTCTTCCCCATCTCCATCTTTCAGAAGACCTTGGGAAGCTCGGTCAGGAAGACGTATATTATGAACCCGAGTATCCCGATGAGGGATATCCCCAGGATGGAGATCTTGGAGATGGTCATGAACTCCTCCCGGTTGGGCTTCCTCGCCAGCTTCAGGACCCTGATGTAGTCCTTGTAGTTGAACTTCGGGGCTCCTATCTTCACGTTAATATCGCCGAGCTTCTCGGCCAGATCGCCCTTGTGGCCGTTGGCGTTGTTCTTCCGGGTCTGACCCTTCTCTTCTGACATTCAGGTGGCGAAGGGGGCTTCATGGTGAAAAAGATTTCGATCCGCCTCCGGCAGGTCGGCGCACCCGCCGGGAAGATAGAGGAGATGGGACGGGTTTTAAGGAGATCGTAACCCCTTTGGTCCGGGAAGCCCCTCGCCGGAAAGGTTATTAACCGACGCCACCAGCTCAAATGGGGAGTTTTGGGTATAGGAATATCGGTTCGGTGATCTATCATGGACTGGAGCCTGCTTTTTGTCATCGTGCCCGTGGTCATACTCTTCCTCTACGGGATCGAGAGGTTCTCCGAAGAGGTCCGCCACGCTGCCGGCGAGCGTTTCTGGACCCTCCTCCAGTCCGCCACGAGAACCCCCCTCCGGGGCGCCCTGGCGGGGGCGGGGGTCTCGGCCATAACCCAGTCGAGCACCGCCACCACCGTCATCGCCGTAGGGCTTGTAAACGCCGGTGCCATCTCCTTTCTCGGGTCGATCGGCCTCGTCATCGGGGCGAATATTGGGACTACCATCACAGCCCAGCTCGTCGCCTTCAAGCTGACGGCCTTCGCCCCCGTCTTCGTCGTCGGCGGGTTTCTACTGAGCCTGATCCGGGGACCGTACAGGGTCTTCGGAAAGCCGATCTTCTACTTCGGCCTCGTCTTCTTCTGCCTCAACCTCATCTCAGCGGAGATCGCCCCCCTCCAGGGGGACCCGGAGATCATCGCCCTCCTCTCCATGGCCGAGAACGTCCTCGTCGGGATCGCTATAGGCTTTCTCATCTCCAACATATTCCAGTCGAGCTCGGTGACCGCGGGGCTCGTCGTCGTCATGGCATCGAGCGGCCTGTTGACCCCGACGGAGGCGATCCCCATCATCCTGGGGGCGAACATCGGGACGACGACGACGGTCCTGGTGGTATCCCTCCGGATGAACGCCGCCGCCAAGAGGACGGCTGTAGCCCAGTTCCTATTCAACCTCCTGGGGGTCGTCCTGATCCTGCCGTTCCTCACCCCCTTCTCGGCCCTCATCGAGACGATAGGAGGCACCTCTGCCCAGCAGGTCGCCAACGCCCATCTCATCTTCAACCTCTCGGCCGCCCTCGTCTTCCTCGCCGCCATCAGGCCCTTCGGGAAACTCGTCATGAAGATCGTCCCCGAGAGGGACCCAGAGATCGTCTTCGTCACCCGCCACCTGAGAACCCCCCTCCCCGAGGACGTCTCCGCCGCCACCTCCCAGATCGAGGGGGAGATCGTCCACATGCTGGAGGTATCGGAAGAGATATTCGAGAAGAGCCTCGAGGTCGGGGCCGGCAAGACGGAGGCGTGCAGCCGGATCAAGCACCTCCGGGATTATGTGGAGTATCTCAACTCCCAGATAATCGATGCCGTGGTCGCTCTTTCGGACCGGGAAATATCCGTGGAGGACGCGGCCCGGATCTCGATCCTCGCCCGGGTATCCGACCTTGCGGCCTCCATGGCCGGGCAGACCGTCGGGATGGCGAAGAAGTTTCAATACATGAAGGAGAAGAAGATGCCCTTATCTGCCGAATCCTATGCCGACATCCAGGAGATCGCCGCCCCCTGCCTGGAGAACCTCGACCATCTGGTGGCAGCTTTCCCCGTTATCCCCGACGAAGTCGACGATAAGATGAGGTACAACGACGAGAAGCTCCGCCAGCTTCTGAACTGGTACTATAAGACCCACGTCCGGAAGGTCTCGGGGAAGGGGAGCCCCGCCGACGGCATGTTCTCAGAGGTCCTCTTCTCCGTTGAGAGGATCGGCGCCATGATCCGGGAGCTGCGGAAGACCTCCATCACCATGAGCGCCCCGGTATCGGCGTCGAAGATCCCCGATCTCATCGGCCTGCCGGATAGAGATGGCGCCGAAGGCTAAAGGAGAAGCCTCTCCGCCACCGCCTCGCTGACGGCCCTGGTGGAGGAGCTTCCGCCCAGATCCGGGGTCACGACCCCCCCGGATAGTGTCCCCTCGACCGCCTCTTCGATCAGCCGCGCCTTCTCTGCATTCCCGAACCAATCCAGCATCATCGCCGCTGACCTGATGGCGCCGACGGGGTTTGCGATCCCCTTTCCGGCGATGTCGGGGGCCGAGCCGTGGATCGGCTCGAAGAGGGCGTACCTCTCGCCGAGGTTTGCGCTGGGGCAGAGGCCGAGGCCGCCGATGACCCCCGCCGCCACGTCGCTCAAGATGTCTCCGAAGAGGTTCGTCGTCACGATGACGTCAAACCTCCTCGGGTTTATCACCAGGTTGTAGCCGGCGGCGTCGACGAGCATATCCTCGAAGGGGACGTCCCACCGGCGGGCCGTCTCCTGGCATATCCGCAGGAAGAGGGTGTCGCTCTTGAGGACGTTGGACTTGTGGACTATGGTCAGCTTCCCCCTCTCTGAGGCGATCTGACATGCCTTCTCCGCGATCCGCAGAGACCCCCGGCGGGTGATGACCCGCAGGGTCGTAGCCTCCTCCTCGTCCAGCTTCTCGACCCCCGAGTACATCCCCTCGGTATTCTCCCTGACGATGACAAAGTCGATCCCTCCGGCCGAGAAAGGCCTGATGTTGGCGTAGAGGTCGAGGCCGGTTCTGAGGGCGAGGAGGACGCTCCTGTAGTCGGGGTCGGGGGGTGTGGTGATGGCACCGAAGAGGACGCAGTGGCAGCTTTTTATCAAATCCAGGTCCTCTTGGGCCATAGCCACACCCGTCCTCTTCCACCGGCCGTATCCGATCTCCACTGGGACGTACTCCAGGTCAGCGCCGGCCGCCTCCAGGACGGCCAGGGCGGCGTCGATGACCTCCGGCCCCACGCCGTCCCCCTTCACCAGGGCTACCCTCTTTTCAGCTCCTCTCCAAGACATCTTATCGCCTCTGCTATCTTCGGGGCTCCGTCGCCCCAGTGAACCACCACCCCGAGATGGCCCCCCGACCTTCTGATCCCGGTCCGCTCCGACCTGCAACACCTGGTGATGAAGGGGCCCGCCGGCTCCAGAAGGTCGTTGGATAGGGGGCAGGTGTTGATGAACCTGAAGGATTTTCCAGGATAAACGTCCATGAAGACCTCCTTTGATACATCGCAGCCTACGATGAGGGGGTCATCGACGTCGACCCTGTCCCTGTCGAGGGACCTGCCGAGGCCCGAGGCGGTGCAGGGGAAGTAGACGCCCTCCCCCTCGAACCGGCTGAGGTCCAAGATTCTACTCTTGAACTTCAGGGTCAGATCTCCGAAGAGGCCGGCGCCATCCAGGTCCTCGATGACGGATACGAGCCACGACGGCCTGGGTGGAACCACGTCCAGAACCTCGATCTCGGTGATGGCCGACGGGTCCGGCTGGTGGACGAAGGTGAGGTGCTCGTCGGATCCCTGATAGATCACGGTATTCACCGTGCCCCGGCATAGAGCGGTAGCTAGCTCGATCAACCTCGTCCGGTCTCTGGTATAGACCTTCTCGGGATAGACCAGGATCTCGCTCCCTCCCGCGATGGGCCTCATCGACCTCACCATCCTCATGAACCCTTCTCCCGGCTGCGGCTCCACCTCGTAGATGACGACCTCATCGCCGAAGTAGATCAGGTACCGGGTCGAGAAGTATATGGGGTCGCCGGGCCTAGATTCGTCGGCGACCCCCACATATCTGTAATCTGTTGGAAATATCAAAGCAGACCTTCCTTCTCCATCTTCTCCTTTCTTCTATGGGCGACGAGCCCCCCGTCCCGGAGTATGTCGAGGAGGAACTCCGGAAGCCTCGTTCCCCTGAAGGTCACTGTTCCGACGGTGACCGTCCCCGCCGAGAAGTCCACCGCCACCTCGTCCCCCTGGCGGCAGGATACATCCGCCTCCACCACCGGCAGGCCGACGTTGATGGCGTTCCTGTAAAATATCCGGGCGAAGGACCGGGCGACGACGCAGCCGACCCCCGCCTCCCTGAGGGCCAAAGGAGCCTGCTCCCGAGAGGAGCCGCAGCCGAAGTTCTTCCCAGCGACGATGACGTCCCCGGGCCTCACCTTCCTCGCAAAATCGGGGTCTATCCCCTCCATGGCGTGGCAGGCGAGCTCCCTCACGTCTCTGGTCCTGAGGTAGGGGCCGGGGATGATGACGTCGGTGTCCACGTCGTCGCCGAAGATCCATGCCTCGCCTCTGATCATGGCCGACAATTCTGCCTCCGCCGCTATATGGCTTTCCTCTTAAATCGAATAGAGGGATCCAAAAAAAGGGTTTAATGAGGGGGGCGCCGCCGAGCGCCCCTCAGGGCACAAGGCAGGTGCCGGTCCCCTCACAGCTGGCGCAGGTCAGCTGCTCGCAGGTCGATGTGTCCGGTTCGTACCCAGCGTGCTGGAACTGCCAGTTCGGCGGCTGCCACGGCCCGCAGCCGGTGGGACCGCATTCGTCCTCGACGGCCCCGACGTCGATGACGCAGGTGGCATATACAGGCTGGACGACAGGCCCGTCGACGGACCTCGGATCGACCTCGACGGAGTTGGTGAACCTGCCGTCGCCGGGGGCGAGGGCAGAGAACTCGATAGTAGCCGTCTCGAAGGGCCCGATCGCGAGGATGTTCCAGACTATGACATCCCCATCATAAGAGGCGAAGGGTATGGACGTTTCGAGGAGGTCCATCCCTGCGGGCAGATGATCTGTCACCGTCGCCGCCCTGGTGGCTCCGTCGTGGTTGGACACATCGATACTGTACTTTACGACCCTGGGGTTCGCAGGATCGATCTCGGCGGTCTTGGCCACCGATACCGGCTCGTCGATGCAGCAGGTGAGCCAGTTCTTCTCGAGGGCCGAGTAGTTCGCGGCGCAGACCCAGTCGGCCTCACCGTTGTAGCCGCCGCAGACCTCGACTCTGTTGACGAGCTCGCTCGGATAGTATTTGGTGACGTCCAGCTTCAGGACTATCTGCGAGACCCCGCCGACGGTCAGAGCGAGGATCGTCCAGTTGGCGCTCGTCTCCGTCAGGACATCGGGCCGGACCGACGACGGCTCGATGAACTTGGCCCCCGGCGGGAAGAGGTCCTTTACGAGAACCGGCTGGAGGGTTCGGTCGCCGTCGTTCTCGATAGTGATGGTGTACGTCGCCACCGTCCTCTTCTTCACCGCTCCTTCGAGATGGGGTTCACCGTAACCCCACGGGAGGATCTCCTCGTAGACGTCGTCGAGGGTCTTGGTGACGTTGAGGTGGGGCCTGTTGTACTTCGAGACCCCGGTGAAGAGGATCCGCCTCTGGATCGAGTAGTCGCCGGTGTACTGCTCGTCGAAGTCCACCTCAGACCTACTCCTGTTCTGGCTCCTATCGAGGATCGCCCTGAACCTCGCCTGACCTGAGAACTCCGCCTCCGTCTCCATCTCGTTTAAGCCCCGAGCCACCGTCTCTTTATCGAGCTCGGTGATCGAGGTGTACTCCTCGCCGATGAAGCTCGTCTTCGGGACCTTCGAGTACATACCCTCCTTCCACTTCATCGAGGCGTTGATGGACGTGGATTCCGTGAGCCTCTGGCTGATGGGGGCGTATACGAGGGAGATATCTTTGGCTATGTAGTTGGAATGAGTCTTGATTAGCTCCTCGGAGTCGTATGTCCCTGTACCCGACTCGTAGGTCCTCTGGGCCGAGCCGACCCTCTTATCGACGACGACAAGACCCTTTCCGGAAGCTGCCTTCTCCGAAGAGACGGACTTCCCGTACTCGTCTACCCGCTCCAGGACTTTGAAGCTGCCGACGTAGTCTTCCCTCGCCTCGAAGATGGGTGTCGAACGGGGCGACGAGGCGCCCGACGGCATCTTGAGGAACCCTATGTGGCCCCGGCCGTCGAAGTCGCTGTTCACCTCCATCACCGACTGGTTCTCGTCGAGGAAGATCCTCGACTCGCGGTCGAGCCTAACGGCGTCGTGGTAGGTCTCCGTCATGGTGGCGCCGGTGATGAGGTTTCTCGCCCGGGACTTCTTGACCCAGGCGGAGTCGAAGGCCACCGTCCTGTTGTTGTAGAGGGTCAGGGTCGTAGGCCTGTAGGCTGCCGAGAGGTCCTCCTCCCACTCGATCGACTTGTTCTCGGTGAAGATCGTCACCCGCTCTTCGACGTCGAAGCGGCCGCTGCCGTACTGTCTCGTCTGTAGCTCCGTTCCCAGCTCTTTGCCAACGGTGACGGTGACGCATGCGGAGATGGGCGCCTTATTCTCCTTTATCAGTTTGTCAGAGGTGGCATAGGCGCAGTTCTTAATGAGGTACTGCTGGAAGGTGGTGCTGTAGTCGTTGGCGACGTTTACGAACCCTTCGCCTGACACCCCCTGCTCCATCCCGAACTCGAAGTCCTGCCGCTCGGGGACTTTGATCTTGATGATGATATCCCTGCAATCGCGAGGCTGCAACGTGCCGAGGCGCCATTTGCCGTCGGGGTCGGGGGCGGGAGAGACGGAGATTATGTCGAACCTCGCGTTGTTGAAGACGTCCCAGACGGTGACGTTCGTCTCCGTTTCATTGCCGTGGTTGCAGACGGTGATGGTGTAGGTCACCTCTTCGCCCCGCTTTACCTCGTATTTATCCGCCACCTTCGTTATGGTGAGGTTGGAGGGGAATTCGCTCCTGATGATGACGGTGGCGCTGTCCTCCACATCCTTCTCACAGAGGTCTTTGCCGGTGACGGTGACGTTGTTGATGATGGTCCCGTTTGCCACATCTCCCGGCGTGACGGTGTACAGGGTCGTGTTCATCTGCCATTCGCCGGGCTCAAAGGGATCCGGAATATCCCAGGATTCGCCTGTAAGATCGTCTGCGAAGGTCACGTTCGTCAGGTTGACGTTGCCGGTGTTCGTGACGTTTATGGTGTACTCGATCACCTCATCCAATACGAAGGGTCCGGTCGTGTTCGCCGTCTTGGTGATCTCGATCGACGAATTGTACTCTGTCGTCACGGCATAGGATACTGGACCTGTTGTTAGTGCTCTGCCACAAATGTCCGTTAAGCTGGCGTAAGCGCTGTTGACCACCGAGCCGTTGCAGACGTCATCCTGGGTGACGGTGTAGGTTGGATGGACCGACTTGCATTCGCTGACGTTCAGGGTTCCGACTAAGTGGTCGCCGGTGCGGTTGTCGAAGATCGTCAAGTTGTAGATGTTGACGTTTCCTGGGTTGCAGACTGTGATATTGTAACTTATGACATCTCCCAAACCGACCGGACCTGAGGTGTTAGCCACCTTGCTGATGCTGATCGACGTGTTGTAGTCTGTACCAACCACGAAGTAGGCCGGGCCTGCCACCATTTTGTTGCCGCAGTAATCGGTACCCGTGGCGTTGGCGATGTTGACCACCGAGCCGTTGCAGACGTCCTGTTCGGTCACAGTGTAGGTCGGACGGACCGACTTGCATTCGCTCACGTTGAGGACGCCAATAACGTGAGTCCCAGTTCGGTTGTCCTGGATCTCAACGTCGGTGAACGTAAGGTTACCCATGTTGCAGACTGTGATGTTGTAATGTATCACGTCGCCCGGCGAGACAAGACCCGTGGTGTTAGCAGTCTTGGTGATTCTGAACCCCGATTGGTACCCGGTACCGACCCTCCAGGATGCGGGACCTGCCGCAAGGTTGTTGCCGCAGGTGTCGTTTCCTGTGACGTTGGCTACGTTGAACACCGAGCCGTTGCAGACGTCCTGTTCGGTCACAGTGTAGGTCGGTTGGACCAATTCGCATTCCCTCGGCTTCAGCTCGCCGATGACGTGGTCGCCGGTGAGGCTGTCGTGGACCGTCACGTTGTAGACCGTCAGGTTGCCGGTGTTGCAGACTGTGATATTGTAATGTATCACGTCGCCAACCGAGACACTTTCCGAAGTATCTGCCCTCTTGGTGATGTTCAGCGACGAGTTGTAATCGATGGATATGGGCCAGGATACAGGGCCCGCCGTCTTGGCGGCGCCGCAGGTGTCGTTTCCTGTGACGTCGGCTACGTTGACCACCGAGCCGTTGCAGATATCCTGCTCTGTGACAGTGTAGGTCGGTTGGACCAATTCGCATTCCCTCGGCTTCAGCTCGCCGATGACGTGGTCGCCGGTGAGGCTGTCGTGGACCGTCACGTTGTAGACCGTCAGGTTGCCGGTGTTGCAGACTGTGATATTGTAATGTATCACGTCGCCAACCGAGACAGGTCCCGAAGTATCTGCCCTCTTGGTGATGTTCAGCGACGAGTTGTAATCAATGGATATGGGCCAGGATACAGGGCCCGCCGTCTTGGCGGCGCCGCAGGAGTCGTTTCCTGTGACGTCGGCTACGTTGACGATCGACTCGTTGCAGATATCCTGCTCTGTGACGGTGTGGGTCGGTTGGACCAATTCGCATTCCCTCGGCTTCAGCTCGCCGATGACGTGGTCGCCGGTGAGGCTGTCGTGGACCGTCACGTTGTAGACCGTCAGGTTGCCGGTGTTGCAGACTGTGATGTTGTAATGTATCACGTCGCCAACCGAGACCGGTCCCGAAGTATCTGCCCTCTTGGTGATGTTCAGCGACGAGTTGTACTCCGTCGAGACGTTAGCGTAGACCGGCCCTGCAGTCAGGGCTTTGCCGCAGATATCTTCGCCGGTGGCGTCGGCGCTGTTGTTAACAGACCCGTTACAGATATCCTGCTCTGTGACGGTGTGGGTCGGTTGGACCAATTCGCATTCACTCGGCTTCAGCTCGCCGATGACGTGGTCGCCGGTGAGGCTGTCGTGGACCGTCACGTTGTAGACCGTCAGGTTGCCGGTGTTGCAGACTGTGATATTGTAATGTATCACGTCGCCAACCGAGACCGGTCCCGAAGTATCTGCCCTCTTGGTGATGTTCAGCGACGAGTTGTACTCCGTCGAGACGCTAGCGTAGACCGGCCCTGCAGTCAGGGCCTTGCCGCAGATATCTTCGCCGGTGGCGTCGGCGCTGTTGTTAACAGTCCCGTTGCAGATGTCCTGCTCTGTGACGGTGTACATCGGGCTGACCGATTTGCATTCGCTGACGTTCAGGACCCCTATGTTGTGATCCCCGGTCCGGTTGTCGTGG